>NZ_JBVJKE010000004.1:0-505259 GCF_055585405.1 Streptomyces sp. NPDC053426
TTACATTCCGAACCCGGAAGCTAAGCCTTACAGCGCCGATGGTACTGCAGGGGGGACCCTGTGGGAGAGTAGGACGCCGCCGAACAAATATTGAGGAAAACCCCGCACCGTATCGGTGCGGGGTTTTCTGCGTTTAGGGTCAGGGGTATGCGCTATGACCTGGTCCTCTTCGACAACGACGGTGTTCTCGTCGACAGTGAGCCGATCTCCAACCGGCTCCTGGCCGCCTATCTCACCGACCTCGGCCACCCGACCTCGTACGAGGACTCCATCCGGGACTACATGGGCTCCGCCATGCACCGCGTGCACGATCTCGTCGAGGAACGGACCGGTCGGCGGTTGCCGGCGGACTTCGACGACGTGTTCCACGCCCGGGTCTTCGCCGCGTTCGAGCAGGAGTTGAAGCCGGTGGTCGGCGCCATGGACGTACTCGAGAAGCTGGCCGCCGACGGGGTGCCGTACTGCGTGGCCTCGTCCGGGAGCCATGAGCGGATCCGGGTGGGGCACCGTACGACGGGGCTCGACCGGTGGTTCGACGACGAGCGGATCTTCAGCTCGCAGGATGTGGGGCGGGGGAAGCCGGCGCCGGATCTGTTCCTGTACGCGGCCGAGCGGATGGGTGTGGCGCCCGAGCGGTGCGTGGTCGTCGAGGACAGTCCACTGGGCGTCCAGGCGGCGGTCGCGGCCAGGATGGACGTGTACGGGTTCACCGCGATGACGCCCGCCGGGAAGCTCTCCGGGGCCACAGGACTTTTCGGTGACATGCGGGAGTTGACCGCACTGCTCGACGGGGCCCCGAGCCGGAACTGAACACAACTCATCTTTGACCGGATCTACCCACCGGTACCCCCGAGCCCTACGCTCGCCGCCATGACGGATGTGCTGCGGCGCGGCAGGGCCTCGCTGGCGTTCAGCTTCCTCGTGCAGGGCGTCGCCTTCGCTTTGCTCGTGACGCGGATCCCGGCCGTCCAGGACCGGTACGGGGTCTCCGACGCGCTGCTGCCGGTCTTCCTCGCCGCCGTGCCGGTCCTGGCCGGCGTCGGGAGTGTCACCACGGAGCGGCTGGTGAGGCGGGTGCCGCCGAGCCGGGTGCTGCGGTGGTCGCAGCCCGTCGTGCTGCTGGCGCTCCTCGGGGTCGGGGCGGGCGGGCACATGGCGGCCCTCGCGGTGGCGCTGGCCGCGTTCGGGCTGGCCGTCGGTGCGCTGGACGCGTCGATGAACATGCTCGGGGTGAGTCTGCAGCGGGCGTACGGGCGCAGCATCATGCTGAGCTTTCATGCCGCGTACAGCGCGGGCGGGATCGTCGGGGCGTCACTCGCGTGGGTGGGGGCCCACTGGGATCTGGCGTTGTGGGTGTCGTATCTGCCGGTGGTGCTGGTGCTGCTGCCGGCCGCGCTGGTCGGCAGCCGGTGGTACGTCGACGGGGGTGGGGAGCAGGCGGCCCAGGAGACCACGAAGAGGGAGACCACGCAGAGCGGGCACGTGGCCGGCGGCCTCAAGTGGCTGTTGCCGCTGTGCCTGGTGATGACGGTGGCGTACATCGGGGACTCGACGGTCTCCAACTGGAGCGCGAAGTACCTCCAGGACGTGCTGGGGAGTTCGGAGCAGCTCGCGACCGTTCCGTACAACGTCTATATGGTCACCACGCTGCTGGGGCGGGCGATCGGGGACGTCGGGGTGCGGCGGTTCGGGGCCGTGACGGTGGTGCGGGCGGGGGCGCTGGTGGCGGCGGTGGGGTTCGCCGTGGTGGCCGGGGCGCCGGGTGCGTGGGTGGGGATGCTGGGGTTCACGCTGCTGGGGCTCGGGCTGTGCGTGCTGGTGCCGCAGACCTTCGCGGCGGCGGGGCGGCGGGCCGCCGAGCATGGGGGCCCCGGGGCTTCGGACGCGGCCGTCGCGCGGCTCAACGTCTTCAATTATGTGGGCTTTCTGATCGGTTCGCCGTTGGTCGGGGCGCTCGGCGACGCCTGGAGCTACCGGGGGGCGATGCTCGTACCGATGGTGTTGGTACTGGTGACGCTCGTGTACGCCAGGTCGTTCGCCGCTGAACCGGACCGATACGGTGTCGGGCATGAGCGGGCGCGTACAGCTGATGTGGGACGAGGCGGTAACGGGCTATGACTTCGGCCGGGACCATCCGATGGACCCGGTCCGGCTGGCGCTGACCCGGAGTCTGGTCGGTGCCCTCGGGCTCGACCGTGAGGTGGAGGTGGTCGCCGCGAAGGCGGCCGGGGAGTCGACGCTGCGGCTCGTCCACCGGGAGGACTACATCGAGGCGGTGCGGGCCGCCTCGGCCGATCCGGCGGCGGCGGACCAGTCGTACGGGCTGGGGACGGTGGACGACCCCGCGTTCGCCGGGATGCACGAGGTGTCGGCGCTGATCGCGGGGCAGTCGGTGGGCGCGGCGGAGGCGGTGTGGCGCGGGGACGCGCCGCACGCGGTGAACTTCGCGGGCGGACTGCACCACGCCATGCCGGGCTCGGCCTCCGGCTTCTGCGTGTACAACGACGCCGCGCTGGCGATCGCCCGGCTGCTGGAGCTGGGGGCGGAGCGGGTCGCGTACGTCGACGTCGACGTGCATCACGGGGACGGGGTGCAGGCGGCGTTCTGGGAGGACCCGCGGGTGCTGACGATCTCGCTGCACGAGCATCCGCGGACGCTGTTCCCGCAGACCGGGTGGCCGGAGGAGACGGGGGCGGACAGCGCGGAGGGCAGCGCGGTCAACGTGGCGCTGCCGGCCGGGACCGGGGACGCGGGGTGGCTGCGGGCGTTCCACTCCGTCGTGCCGGAGCTGATCGCGGACTTCCGGCCGCAGGTGCTGGTGACGCAGCACGGGGCCGACACGCACTTCGAGGATCCGCTGGCGCATCTGGCGGTGTCGCTGGACGCGCAGCGGGCGGTGCAGGTGGCGTGCCACGAGCTGGCGCACGAGTACGCCGACGGGCGGTGGGTCGCGCTGGGCGGTGGCGGTTACGCGGTGGTGGAGGTCGTGCCGCGGTCCTGGACCCATCTGGTGGGCATCGCGGCCGAGCGGCCGGTGGAGCCCACGACGGTGATCCCCGAGGGCTGGCGGCAGGAGGTCTACGCCCGGACCCGGCAGCCGGCGCCGCGGCGGATGACGGACGGGCGGTGGCCGGTCTCCTGGGCCGAGTGGGACGAGGGGTACGACCCGGCGGACCGTCTGGACCAGGCGATCCTGGCGGCGCGGCGCGCGGTGTTCCCGCTGCGGGGGCTGCTGGCCTGACGGCCGTACGGGCGTTCCGTTACGCCGCCCGTGCGGTGTTCCGCCGTTCCCGGCCCGCCTCGGCCCCGTATCCCGCACCATCGCTTGCGTGCCGACCACCGCCACCGCCGAGCTTCGTGCGCACCTCCTCGCCGTCCGGCTCGCCGGGGTCGTGGGCACCACGCGGGAGGAGAGCCTGCGGAGCTACCGGCTGTTCGCCGCCCGGGATCCGCGTCTGCTGATCGGGTTGGACCCGGAACGGGTATGGGGCGAGCGGGAATTGCTCGCTCTGATGGCGGACCGGTGCGGGGTTTCGGCCGATCCCGCGCACACCTTCGGCCATGATGTGATCGACCCCGAGCGGACCCTGGCCGCCCTGGACGCCTTCGCCGAGCGGCTGGCGGCCGCTGCGGAGCGTGGCGGTCCTGTGCTGCTCGGCACCGGTCATCCGCACCGGCTGCTCGGCTTCTACGCCGCTCTGGCAGACGCATTGTCGGCGGCGGGATGTGCCGTCCTCACCCCCGCGCAGGGTCGCTGTGTCGACATAACGACCCGGTTCGGTCTACGCACGTGCAATCTCGACTACGTGCGAGGAGTCGGGCTCGTCCGGGGCGCGACCGCGGAACGCCCCGGTTGTGAGCCGGGCGCACACACGCACTCCCCCCTCCCGGTTCGGGCCGCGCTCGCCGCGGCGGCCGACGCCGGCGGGCCGCTTCCGGAGTTGGTGATCGGAGACCACGGCTGGGTCTGCGGGGCAGGTCAGCTGGGGTTCGAGGCCGTCGGGCCGGCCGATGTGAACGACCCCGCGCCGTTCGTCGGCGAGGCCGAGGGGACCGTGTCCCTCGTCGTTCCACTTGATGACGGCGTGCGGTCCGATCACTACCTGCCGCTGGCCCGCTACGTACTCAATCGCGCGTGTCTGTCACAGTAGGCCGCCGATGGGTGCACCTCTTCCCCACTCGCATCACCCGCCCCTACATTGGGGAGTGAGCACGCAGCGACGAAGAGTCACCGGAAGGGGAAGCCGGTGGCCGTCGAGTGCGGAAGGTGCAGGTGTGTCATGGCTGCAGCTGGCGAGAGGCCTCTGAACGAGGTTCAGTTCCTTACCGTGGCGGAAGTCGCCTCGGTGATGCGAGTGTCGAAGATGACCGTGTACCGGCTGGTGCACAGCGGTCATCTGCCCGCGATCCGGGTGGGGCGGTCCTTCCGCGTCCCGGAGCAAGCGGTTCACGAGTACCTCCGCGAGAGCTACGTGGGGGTGGAAACCGCCTGACGGCGATCCGGGGAGGTCCGTACCGGGCACTCGTGGGCCTCCCCGGTCACCTCGATTACGGTCTCAGCGCTCGGGCGGGTAGGCTAGCCCCTCGTAGGTCGTGTGGGCCCATGGCGCCCAAACACCGAGTGATGAGAAGTGAGCGAGGGTAGTCGTGGGCTCTGTTATCAAGAAGCGGCGCAAGCGGATGGCCAAGAAGAAGCACCGCAAGCTGCTCAAGCGCACGCGCGTTCAGCGTCGCAACAAGAAGTAAGCGACAGCGCGAGAGCGTGTCCAGTGGCCCCCCACCGCACTCCGGTGGGGGGCCACTGCCATTCGGACTTCCGGCGTTCGTACGTCCGGGGCTGTCGTCACTTCAAGCATCCGGTCGGCACCCCGGAGCGACGGCGACCCGATAGGTTGGCCGTCGGGAGCAGGGCGAGAGGAAGGCGCTGATCTTGGGAAAGGTCGTGCTCGTGACCGGGGTGGCCCGTCAGCTGGGGGGCCGTTTCGTCCGGCGGATCCTGCGGGATCCGGAGGTGGACCGGGTCGTCGGCGTGGACGCGGTCCCGCCCGAGCACCACCTGGGCGGCGCCGACTTCGTCCAGGCGGACATCCGCCAGCCCACCGTCGCGCGGGTGCTGGCCGAGTCGGGCGCCGACACGGTCGTCCACCTCGACGTGACCGGCACGCCGCTCGGCAGCGGCGGCCGGACCGCGCTGAAGGAGACCAACGTCATCGGCACCATGCAGTTGCTGGGTGCCTGCCAGAAGTCCCCGAACGTCAAGCGGCTGGTCGTGAAGTCCAGTACGAACGTCTACGGTTCCGCGCCCCGCGATCCGGCGGTCTTCACCGAGTCGACCCCGCCCAAGTCGCTGCCCAGCGGTGGCTTCGCGAAGGACACGGTCGAGGTCGAGGGGTACGTGCGCGGCTTCGCGCGGCGCCGACCGGACGTCGCCGTGTGCGTGCTGCGGTTCGCCAACATCCTGGGCCCGGCCGCGGACAGCCCGCTCGCCTCGTACTTCTCGCTGCCGGTGCTGCCGACCGTGTTCGGCTACGACCCCCGGCTGCAGTTCGTGCACGAGGACGACGTGATCGAGGTGCTGCGGATCGGCTCGCACGAACCGAGGCGCTCCACGCTCAACAGCGGGACCTTCAACATCGCCGGCGACGGCGTGCTGCTGCTCTCGCAGTGCTCGCGGCGGCTGGGCAGGCCGACCGTGCCGCTGCTGCTTCCCGCGGTCACCTGGGCGGGCTCGCTGGTGCGTACGCTGGGGATGACGGACTTCTCGCCCGAGCAGATCCGGCTGCTCACGCACGGGCGGGTGGTGGCGACGGACCAGATGCGGGAGACCCTGGGTTTCACCCCGAAGTACTCGACTGCTGAAACGTTTGCGGACTTCGTGCGCAGTCGCGGTCCCGGGCTGCTTCCGCCGGAGAGGCTCGCGAGGGCCGTCGACCGGATCGCCGCGCTGCCCCTGCCGGGCAGCGGTCACCCCCCGACGCAGAGCGCCAACTGAGGAGCGCAGCAACGATGGCGGACGCCAAGGTCATTCCGTTCGACGACGATCACCGCTCGCGTGGGGGCGCCGCGCAGCGCCCGTCGCGTCGCCGGGGCGCGGGGAGCCGGCGCCAGGGCGGTGCGCGGTCCGCGGTGGTCGGAGAGGCCGGGGAGGTGCAGCCGCTGCCGGGTGTGGCGTCCGTGCAGGATGATGGTCCGGTGACCGGTGAGGACGAGCAGCCCCAGGAGCCGGCCGCGGAGGCCGCCGACGGTGGCACCGGTGGCACCGGCGGTCTGGAGCGGCGGGTCGCGAGCGGGCTGGCGTTTCTGCGCCGCCGGCTCACCGGGGACTACGACGTCGACGACTTCGGTTACGACGAGGAACTCACCGACCAGGTCCTGATGTCCCTGCTGCGGCCGGTGTACGAGAAGTACTTCCGGGTCGAGGTGAAGGGCATCGAGAACATCCCCTCGGAGGGCGGCGCGCTGATCGTCGCCAACCACTCGGGGACGGTGCCGGTGGACGGGCTGATGATGCAGGTCGCCGTCCACGACCACCATCCGGCCGGCCGGCATCTGCGGCTGCTCGCGGCGGACCTGGTGTTCATGCTGCCCGTGGTCAACGAACTCGCCCGCAAGCTCGGGCACACCCTGGCGTGCGCGGAGGATGCCGAGCAGCTGCTCGGGCAGGGTGAGCTGGTGGGGGTGATGCCGGAGGGGTTCAAGGGCATCGGGAAGCCGTTCGGCGAGCGGTACAAGTTGCAGCGGTTCGGGCGCGGGGGGTTCGTCTCCACCGCGCTGCGGCAGGGCGTCCCGATCATTCCGTGCTCGATCGTCGGGGCGGAGGAGATCTACCCGATGATCGGCAACGCGAAGACGTTGGCGCGGGTGCTGGGCTTTCCGTACTTCCCGCTGACGCCGACGTTTCCTTGGCTGGGGCCGTTGGGGGCGATTCCGTTGCCGACGAAGTGGACGATTCAGTTCGGTGAGCCGATTTTGACGGATGGGTATCCGTTGGAGGCGGCGGATGATCCGATGCTGATGTTCAATCTGACCGATCAGGTCAGGGAGCAGATTCAGCACACGTTGTACAAGTTGCTGGTGCAGCGGCGGTCGGTGTTCTTTTAAAGGGGTCGCCCCTTTGGATCCCGGGGCGCGGGGCGCGGGAGAGCTCGGTGCGGTGGGTTGTGGGGCGGGTGCGGGCCGGTTGTGGTTGTTCGCGCAGTTCCCCGCGCCCCTGAAGGAGCGCAGTTCCCCGTGCTCCTGAGGAAGCGCAGTTCCCCGACCCTGAAGGGGGCGGGGAACTGCGTGTTCTGTTCTACTCGTCGTCCTCGCCGTCGATGCCCAGGCCCGGGAGGAGGCCGGGGAGGAGGGGCGGGAGGGTGATGTCGGGGGCGGGGGGTGGGGTGATGTGGCCTTCCTCCGGTGGAGGGGTGGAGCCGGTGCCGCTTTCCTTGGGCGGGTCGAGCAGGCCGCCGGTGTTGCCGCCCAGCAGGCCGTCGCTCTCGCGGCCGGTGTCGGCGGAACCGGAGGGGCCGGTGCTGCCGGTGCCGCTCTCGCCGGAGGTGCCGTCGCCCTTGTCGGGGGACTGTGAGGGGTCCGTGCCGGACGACGGGGTGCCGGACGCCGACTCGGAGCCGCTCCGCTCCGCACCGTCGCCGTCCTCGCCGGTCGAGGGCTGGGGGAGCAGCGACCGCAGCGGGGCGACGTCTTCCTCTATGGCGTCGAGCACCGACGAGACCTGCTCACTCACGTCCCCGAGCTGCACGGGCAGCCGGTCGCGCAGGGTGCCCCAGCTCTGGCGGTGCGTCCGGGAGAAGGAGGAGAGCGCCCGCATGGGGTCCAGGGAGTCCGGGTCGCGCTCGTAGGCCTCGCGCAGCAGCCGGTGGCCCTCGGCGGCGTCGTGCCGCATCCCGGACAGGGCGCGGCGGATCTCGCCCAGGGACTCGTGGTCGAGGGGGCCGCCGCGGCCGCGCTCCATCAGCCGGCGGGCTTCGCCGAGGCGGGTGGAGGCGTGGTCGAGGTAGACCCGGCCACGCTCGTCGTTGCCGTCGGCGAGGCCGAGCTTGACGTCCTCGATGCCGCGCTTGACTCCGTAGAGGGAGTCACCGGGCAGGGCGTCGGAGCTGGCGACGGCGACTCCGCCGAGGGCGCCGGCGGCGACGCCGACGGTGAGTCCGCCCGCGGTGAGCCCTTTGGCCAGCCGTGAGCGTGGTCGCAGCTTGCCCAGCGGGGTCGCCCGGTGGGTGCCCCGGGCCCGGCGCGAGCGCTGTTCGGGTACGGCCTGGTGCGTCGCCTCGCCCGCGGCGGTGCCCTCCTGGAGCATGGCCTCGAACGCGGCCACCAGCTGGGCCCGCTGGACGACCTTGACCTCGGGGTCCAGTTCCGGCTTGGGCAGTGCGCCGAGGCCGGAGGTCAGCGCGAGCAGTTTCGCCTGCTCGGTTTCCACGGCGGCGGCCGGGGCCGGTGCCGATCCTTCGGACTGCTCGGCCGCCGTGCCCCGGTCGGACTGCTCCTCCAGGGCCTGGGCGAAGGCGTTCGCCCGCCGGTGCGCCGATACGTTCGCGATCACTGGCGGCACCTCCTCTCGTCATCACGGTCGACTCCCCAGGGGGTCCTGAGGGTTCCCGCCCTGACCAGGGCCACACGATCGAGTGATCGAAGTCGGTCAGGGGGTGACCACAGGGAGCCTGTATCCCGCACAACGAGCGGCGCGGCACTTGGGTTACGGACCCGGGATGGCCGAATGAGGAAGCCAACCGGGTTTCACATACCGTGAGTTGGATGTCGCGGAGCGTGTTCCGGTCGGCGGGTGTACGGACGGGGCCGGGTCAGCGGGCGTCGTCCGGGAGGAGCCGGGCGAGGGTGCGGACGGCCCGGTACTGGAGGGTCTTGATGGCACCCTCGTTCTTGCCCATCACACGGGCGGTCTCCGCGACGGACAGACCTTGGAGGAATCGGAGCGTGACGCACTCCCGCTGTTGGGGGTTGAGTCGTCGTACGGCATCGAGGAGGGCGGCGTTGGACAGGGACTCGAGAACGGAATCCTCGGGAGAGCGCTCGACCTCGTTGGCGTCGAGCATCTCCCCGGTGGTGACCTCGAGGCGGAAGCGGCTGGACTTGAAGTGGTCGGCGACGAGGTTGCGGGCGATGGTCACCAGCCAGGCGCCGAAGTCGCGGCCCTGCCAGGTGAAGGTGCCGATGCGGCGCAGTGCGCGCAGAAAGGTCTCGCTGGTGAGGTCCTCGGCGGTCGCCTTGCCGCCGACGCGGTAGTAGATGTAGCGGTAGACGGTGTCACTGTACTGGTCGTACAGCCGGCCGAAGGCCTCGGCCTCGCCGGCCTGGGCGCGCTCGACGAGGTCCATCATCCGGGCGCTGTCGCTGTCGGCGGCGGGGCGGCGGGCGGCGGGGGTGCCGGTGGTCGTCCTGGCGGCGGCTCCTCTGGCCGCGCCCCTGGCCGTGGCGGCGGGGGTTGTGGAGGGCGCCGTGGAGCGGCGCCCCCGTCCGCCGACCGCGGCGCTGCCGTCGGCGAGGGCGTAGCACGGGCCGGCGGCGGGGGCGGTGGCGAACGCGGGGACCGTGTGCGCGGTGGGGACGATGCCGCGCAGCAGGTCTCGGGCTGTCGCGACTGTCGCGCGCAGCGTAGCCAGGCCCGAGGCGTCAACCCCGACGTGTGGGTACACGGGACTCCCAGAGGCAGAGCTTCCATCACGTGCAGTGCGGGACCGTTCACCCCTGGTAGCTGGGTTGGGGTACCGGATTGCGTCTGAGGAGAATAACGCTTCGTGCAGGCTCTGCTACACCGAGTTGCTCAAATCGTCGATTACGTCGTTTCCGTAACCGGTTGATGGGCGTTCAGGTGCGGTGTGGTGATCGGTTGTTGACCGGAATGGTTCGTGTTTCGGGTGGGTGTGGGGCGGGTTGTGGCCGTGTGCAGCCAAGAGGACTGGGCAAGGGGGTTGTGGGGTACGGCAGTTGGATTGGCCGGGGTCGGGGACGGGGTGGCGGAAGTGGTCCGCGGTGGGCGGTTCGGTGGGGGGATGGGGGTTGACCGGGGGCGCGGTGCGGCGGCGGGGTTGACCGGGGGCCGGTGCCGGGGCCGGGCGGCCCGGCGTTTGTCGGGTGCGCGGTGCTGTGGCCGGGCGGGGGTCTGTCGCGCTGCCCGGCGCTGGCGGGGTGCCGTCGCGCCCACCCGTGCCGCCCCAGCGGCACGACTGCCCGCGGAGGGCGGTGGTGGCGGGGTGTTGTCGCGCCCGCCCGTGTCGCCCCAGCGGCACGACTGCCCGCGGAGGGCGGTGGTGGCGGGGTGTTGTCGCGCCCGCCCGTGCCGGCCTGGGGGTACCTCCCAGGCCTTTGAGGCGCTGGGGGAGGCGCGACTGCCCGCGGTGGGCGGTGGTGGCGGGGTGTTGTCGCGCCTGCCCGTGCCGGCCTGGGGGTACCTCCCAGGCCCTTGAGGTGCTGGGGGAGGCGCGGGTGCCCGTGGAGGGCGGTGGTGGCGGGGTGTCGTCAGTGGTCGGTGCTCAGCGGCGTTTGCGGTGGAGGGCGATGGCGGCTGCCGTGCCGCCGGCCACCGCGCCGACGCCTGCCGCCGCCGGGATGCCGACCTTGGCCGCCTTGCGGCCGGTGCGGTAGTCGCGCAGGCGCCAGTCCATGCGGCGGGCGTGCTTGCGGAGCTTGGAGTCCGGGTTGATCGCGTAGGGGTGGCCCACCAGGGACAGCATCGGGATGTCGTTGTGCGAGTCGCTGTACGCCGCGCAGCGGCCGAGGTCCAGTTCTTCCGCCAGGGCCAGCGCGCGTACCGCCTCCGCCTTCGCGGGGCCGTGCAGCGGTTCGCCCACCAGTTTGCCCGTGTACACGCCGTCGACCGACTCCGCCACCGTGCCGAGCGCGCCCGTCAGCCCCAGCCGGCGCGCGATCACCTGGGCGATCTCCACCGGCGCCGCCGTCACCAGCCACACCCGCTGCCCGGCGTCCAGGTGCGCCTGTGCCAGCGCCCGGGTGCCCGGCCAGATCCGCTCGGCCATGTACTCGTCGTAGATCTCCTCGCCGATGGACTGCAGCTCGGAGACGCGGTGGCCCTGGACGATGGAGAGCGCCGAGTCGCGGGCCTCCTGCATGTGCTCGGGGTCCTCGACCCCGGCCAGCCGGAACCACGCCTGCTGCCAGGCGAACCGTGCCAGCTCGCGCGTCTCGAAGAACTTCCGCTTGTACAGTCCCCGCCCGAAGTGGAACAGGGCGGCGCCCTGCATCACCGTGTTGTCCAGGTCGAAGAACGCGGCGGCCCGTTCGTCCCCGACGACCGGGAACTCCGGTTCGCGTTCGGAAACTTCCTGGGTGGACTTGCGCGCTGCCTCCGCCGAGGCCTCGCCTGCCAGCACGCTTCGTGCCGTGGCGGAGCGCCTACGGGGAGTGAGCCATCCGAGAGCGGCCATGGCGTGAGCATAGCCAGTCGGCGCGGATGTTCCGGAGCCGAGAGGTTCGAGCGTCGTGAACTCTCCGGGTCCGGGGCGTTAAGGCGCGCGGGACAATGGCCCGTATGAGCCCTCTCTTCCGCCGCAACACCCCGGCCGCCCCGCAGGACCGGCTCGTCACCCTCGTGCGCAAGCCCGGCTGCCATCTGTGCGACGACGCGCAGGTGGTGGTGGAGAAGGTGTGCGGGGAGCTCGGCGTCCCGTGGGAGCACAAGGACATCACCCAGGACCGGGAGCTGCACGACCGGTACTGGGAGCAGATCCCCGTCGTCCTCGTCGACGGTGACCAGCACACCTTCTGGCGCGTGAACGAGGACCGTCTCCGCAAGGCCCTCACCGACTGACCGGCCAGTCCAAAGTGGCCGGAAAGTCGCTTAGGATCGATGGTGGCTTGGTCTCGGGGGCGGGATTCACAGAGGAGAGTGTGCGGTTTTGCCCCCAGAAGAAAAGGAACGGTGGCGCTCGTGCGCCGGTTCCTCACGAGTGCGCCGGGGGCGCGTGACCCCGGTCACGTTGGCCGGGCAAATCGGACACAATCTTTGTGCACGCGTTCACAAAGACATAGCCTGCATGCGACGGGGCGGTCCGGGGACGTATGACCTGACGTATGACCGCCTGAAGCCCCGCTCTACCCGCAGGAGCACCGTGGCAACTGGCCGAACTCACCGACCGGCGACCCGTAGCCGAGGGATTCCCGAGGCCACCGTCGCCCGCCTTCCGCTGTACCTCCGCGCCCTCACCGCGCTCTCCGAGCGCTCGGTGCCCACGGTCTCCTCGGAGGAGCTGGCCGCCGCCGCGGGGGTCAACTCCGCGAAGCTGCGCAAGGACTTCTCCTACCTGGGCTCGTACGGGACCAGGGGCGTCGGCTACGACGTCGAGTATCTCGTGTACCAGATCTCCCGCGAACTCGGCCTGACCCAGGACTGGCCGGTTGTGATCGTGGGAATCGGCAACCTCGGCGCCGCCCTCGCCAACTACGGCGGGTTCGCCTCCCGTGGTTTCCGGGTCGCCGCGCTGATCGACGCCGACCCCGCGATGGCCGGGAAGCCCGTCGCCGGCATCCCGGTGCAGCACACCGACGAGCTCGAGTCGATCATCACGGACAACGGCGTGTCGATCGGCGTGATCGCGACCCCCGCCGGCGCCGCCCAGCAGGTCTGCGACCGTCTCGTGGCCGCCGGCGTCACCTCGATCCTGAACTTCGCGCCGACCGTGCTGACCGTTCCGGACGGTGTCGACGTGCGCAAGGTGGACCTCTCCATCGAGCTGCAGATCCTCGCCTTCCACGAGCAGCGCAAGGCCGGCGAGGAGGCCACGGCCGAGCCCGTCGCCGCCCCGGCCGCCGTCCCCCGCAAGCAGTCCGCCACCGACCAGGGGCCCGACGGGGACGTACCCGCCGTGATGCCGGCATGAGTCTCCTCGTCGTCGGACTGAGCCACCGCAGCGCGCCGGTCAGCGTGCTGGAGCGGGCCTCGCTGAGCGTGGACGCGCAGGTCAAGCTGTTGCAGGACACGGTCGCCGCGGAGCCCGCCGCCGAGGCCGCGGTCCTCGCCACCTGCAACCGCATCGAGCTCTACGCCGACGTGGACAAGTTCCACGCCGGTGTCGCCGAGCTGTCCACGCTGCTCGCCCAGCACAGCGGGGTCGGCCTGGAGGAGCTCACTCCTTATCTCTATGTGCACTACGAGGACCGGGCCGTCCACCACCTGTTCTCGGTGGCCTGCGGGCTGGACTCGATGGTCGTGGGCGAGGGCCAGATCCTCGGCCAGATCAAGGACGCGCTCGCCCGCGCGCAGGAGCTGCACACCGCCGGACGGCTGCTGAACGACCTGTTCCAGCAGGCGCTGCGGGTCGGCAAGCGCGCCCACTCCGAGACCGGTATCGACCGCGCCGGGCAGTCCCTGGTCACCTTCGGCCTGGAGCAGCTCGCCGTCGGCGCGCCCGTCGAGACCTGGGCGCGGGGGAAGAAGGCGCTGGTCATCGGCGCCGGTTCGATGTCCTCGCTGGCCGCGGCCACGCTCGCGCGGGCCGGTGTCGCCGAGATCGTGATCGCCAACCGCACGCCCGAGCGCGCCGAGCGCCTCGCGCACCTGCTCGAAGAGCAGCACGGGCAGGGTCTCACCGAGGGCGACGACACGGACGTGCTGGCCCGCGCGGTCCCGATGGGATCGGTGCCGCTGGAGCTGACACGTGCCGACGTCGTCGTCTCCTGCACCGGCGCGACGGGACTGGTCCTCACGGGCGGCGCGATCGCCGCCGGCGTCGAGGGCCGGGTCGGCGAGCAGCCAGCCGTCGGGACCGCCCCGGCCGAGGAGGCGCCGGTCGAGGAGGCACCGCTCCCGCCCACCTCCGTGGGCACCGAGGACGGCTGCCCGCTGGACCTGTCCGCCGTACGGCCCGGCTTCTCCGTGATGGGCGAGGCCGCCGTCGCCGGCATGGACGCGGCGACGCTGGAGCAGCACGCGGCGTGGGCCGCGGGCACGACCGTCGACCGTGGCCGGACCGGCCGCGGCGGTCCGGAGGCCGACGCCGAGCTGATCGGCGCGCTCGCCGCGACCGCGTCCACCGCCGGCCGGATCCCCGAGCGGCGCCGCCCGGAGCCGGTGGCCGAGCCGCCGCGCCCCGAGCCCGTGCTGTTCCTGCTGGACCTGGCGATGCCGCGCGACATCGACGCGGCCGCGCACCGGCTGGCCGGGGTGCGCCTCGTCGACATCGAATCGCTCGCGGAAGCCTCCGCGGACGCTCCGATGGCTGCCGATGTGGACCAGGTGCGGCGTATCGTCTCCGACGAGGTCGCCGCGTTCGGGGCGGCACAGCGGGCGGCGCACATCACGCCGACCGTCGTCGCCCTGCGCACCATGGCGGCCGATGTGGTGGCCGGCGAGATCGCCCGTCTGGAGGGGCGGCTTCCCGGCCTGGACGACAAGCACCGCGCGGAGATCACCCAGACCGTGCGGCGGGTGGTCGACAAGCTGCTCCACGCGCCGACGGTACGGGTCAAGCAGCTCGCGGCCGAGCCCGGCGGCGCCGGGTACGCGGACGCGCTGCGCACCCTGTTCGACCTCGACCCCGAGACGGTGGCCTCCGTCTCCCGAGCCGAGGAAAGCACCGAGAAGAACGCAAGGAACCGAGGGCCGGCATGACTGAGAAGGCACTGAGGCTGGGGACCAGGCGGAGCAAGCTCGCCATGGCCCAGTCCGGGCAGGTGGCGGAAGCCGTGAGCCAGGTGACCGGACGGCCCGTCGAGCTCGTCGAGATCACCACGTACGGCGACGTCTCGCGCGAGCACCTCGCGCAGATCGGCGGCACGGGCGTGTTCGTGGCCGCGCTGCGCGAGGCGCTGGCGCGGGGCGAGGTGGACTTCGCGGTGCACTCGCTGAAGGACCTGCCGACCACGCAGCCCGACGAACTGGTCGTGGCGGCCATCCCGGTGCGCGAGGACCCGCGCGACGTGATGGTCACGCGCGACGCGCTGAAGCTCACCGACCTGCCGCGCGGAGCCCGCATCGGCACGGGTTCGCCGCGCCGCATGGCGCAGCTCAACGCGTACGCGCGCAGCCACGGCATGGACATCGAGACGGTTCCGATCCGGGGCAACGTCGACACCCGCATCGGGTACGTCCGGCAGGGCGAACTGGATGCCGTGGTGCTGGCCGCCGCCGGAATGAACCGGATCGGACGCAGTGACGAGGTGACCGACTTCCTGTCGGTCGACACGGTGCTGCCCGCCCCCGGCCAGGGGGCACTGGCGATCGAATGCGCCGCGGACGACGCGGAGCTGATCGCCGCGCTCGCCGAGCTCGACGACCCGTTCACGCGGGCCGCCGTGACGGCCGAGCGTTCCCTGCTCGCCGCCCTGGAGGCCGGCTGCTCCGCCCCTGTGGGCGCGCTGGCCGACCTTTTGGCCGACGGGCAGATTGTCAAGGAAATGCGCCTGCGCGGCGTCGTCGGCTCGACCGACGGCTCGACGCTGGTGCAGCTGTCCACCACCGGTCCCGTGCCCGAGACGCACGAGGCGGCGATGGCGCTCGGTCGCGAACTCGCCACCGAGATGCTCGCGCAGGGCGCGGCCGGTCTGATGGGGGAGCGAGCGCAGTGAGCCCCACCACCCTTCCCGCCCCTCCGGAACACGGGCACGTCACCTTCCTCGGTGCCGGACCCGGGGATCCGGGACTGCTGACTCTGCGCGCCGTGGAGGCGCTGGCGAACGCGGACGTCCTCGTCGCCGAGCACGAGGTGCTCGACGTCGTACGCACGCACGCGAGGCAGGGCGTCGCCGAGGTGCACACGGACTCCGACACGTCGGATCCGGGCACGGGCACGCCCCAGCTGACGGTCGTTGACGGCACGTCAACAACCACCGGTGTCCCCGCGATGCGGGATGCGGCACATCTTGTCATGGAGGCCGCGCGGGGCGGCAGGCGGGTCGTGCGTGCGGTGTCCGGTGATCCCGGGCTCGACGCGTACGCCGCCGAGGAGATGCTGGCGTGCGCCTCGGCCGGGGTGCCGTTCGAGGTCGTCCCCGGTGTCGCGGCGGCGGTCGGCGTACCCGCGTACGCCGGTGTGCCGCTGCGGGACGCGCAGGGCGCGGACGTCCGTTTCGTGGACGCGCGTACGGCCTCGGACCGCTGCTGGACGGAGGTCGGGGCGTCGGACGGCACGGTGGTCGTCTCCACCACGCTGGACTCCGTGGCCGCCGCGGCGGGCGAACTGGTGTCCGCCGGACGCAAGCCCGACACCCCGCTGACGGTGACCGTCGCCGGTACGACGACCCGGCAGCGCACCTGGACGGCGACGCTCGGCACGATCGCGCAGACGCTGAAGCAGGCGAAGGTGCTGCCGTCGCCGGACGGCGGCCGGCCGGTGATAGCCGTGGTCGGTGAGCGCAGCGCCCCCGCCCGGCGCGACGAGCTGTCGTGGTTCGAGTCCAAGCCGCTGTTCGGCTGGAAGGTGCTCGTCCCGCGCACGAAGGAGCAGGCGGCGTCGCTCTCCGACCAGCTCCGCTCGTACGGTGCCGTGCCGCACGAGGTGCCGACGATCGCCGTGGAGCCCCCGCGCACCCCGCAGCAGATGGAGCGGGCGGTCAAGGGCCTGGTGACGGGCCGCTACGAGTGGATCGCGTTCACGTCGGTCAACGCGGTGAAGGCGGTCCGTGAGAAGTTCGAGGAGTACGGCCTCGACGCCCGTGCCTTCGCGGGCATCAAGGTCGCGGCGGTGGGCGAGCAGACGGCCAACGCGCTGATCGCCTTCGGCGTGAAGCCGGACCTGGTGCCGAGCGGCGAGCAGTCGGCGGCGGGTCTGCTGGAGGACTGGCCTCCGTACGACCCGGTCTTCGACCCGATCGACCGCGTCTTCCTGCCGCGCGCCGACATCGCCACGGAGACGCTGGTCGCGGGCCTGATCGAGCTGGGCTGGGAGGTCGACGACGTGACCGCCTACCGCACGGTCCGCGCGTCGCCGCCCCCGGCGGAGACCCGCGAGGCGATCAAGGGCGGCGGCTTCGACGCGGTGCTTTTCACGTCGTCCTCGACGGTCCGGAACCTGGTCGGCATCGCGGGCAAGCCGCACAACGTGACGGTGATCGCCTGCATCGGCCCGGCGACGGCGAAGACGGCCGAGGAACACGGCCTGCGCGTCGACGTGATGGCCCCCGAGCCGTCGGTCCACAAGCTGGCGGAGGCCCTGGCCGACTTCGGCACGCGCCGCCGACTGGCCGCGCTGGACGCGGGCGACCCGGTGACGAGGCCGAGCGAGCGGCGGCCGGGGGCGCGGAGGCGGCGGTCGACGACCTGATCCCGGCGAGCAGCGGGGCGGGCGCAGCGTACGTACGCTGCGCCCGCCCCGTTCGCGTCAGCGGCCCGGACTCGTCTCCCGTGTACGGCTCTTTCGCGCGGGGGCGGGGTGGTGCTGGTCCCGCCAGGTTCGTGGGGAGACGCCGTAGGCCTGCTTGAACACCTTGCTGAAGTGGGTCGCGTCCACGAAGCCCCAGCTCCGGCCGATTCCGGCGATGGTCCGCGTCCGGCCGCCCGGTCCGGCCAGTTCCCGCCTGCACTCGGCCAGGCGGTGTGAGCGGATCCAGTCTCCGAGGCTGATGCCCGACCGGGACAGCACGGTGTAGAGGTGGCGGACCGAGATGCCGTGCGCGGCGGCGATCCGCGCGGCCGACAGGGTGGGATCGGCCAGGTGCGTCCGGACGTACCGGGTGATCCGCAGGCTGAGCGGTACCTCCGCCGGTGCCACCCGGCCGGGGCCGGTGCCGCCGAGCTGGGAGGCCACGACCGCGCGGAGGAGTTCCACGCTGGGTTCCATGACGGCTTCGGCGTGTGCCCCGTCGTGCAGCTCCTCGCTGACCGCCAACTGGGAGAAGTACGTGAAGGCGAGGCGCGCGGTGGGGTTGTCGGGGCCGAGGGGAGTGGCGGCGACGGCGCGCAGTAACCGTTCCGGAAGCGCGAGCACCTCGCGCGGGATGCGGAAGGAGTGGTAGCCGACCCCCTTGCCGAAGTGAAGCGTGTACGGGGCGGTCGTTTCGTAGACCACGAGGTTTCCCGGAGTGACCAGGGACTGGCGCCCGTACTGTTCCACCAGGTTGGTCCCCGTCACCTGAAGGCCGAGGAACACCGCCGGCTCGTCGTCCTCCCGGGCCAGCCGCTCCGTACGGTGGAAGGTCACCGGGGGTCCCTGCGCGGAACAGAGCTTGACGGGACCCACGGTGCCGAGTCTCATGCGCCCCCAGATCTTCCCCGCGGGGGAGTGATGGGCGATGTCGACCCGGGAGAAGGACTCCCACAGGGCGTGCCGGATCGTGTCCTCGCGTTCCTGCGGCGGTACGGCCGAGACGTCCAGCGCCGCGTGCCTCGGACCGGGTGCCGGCGTGATGGCGTGACGATCCGCTCCCCCCACGAGCCACCTCTCCCCACGGTCGTCCCGCCCCTCGCGAAGATCAGGATGGGGCCGCCGGTGTTCGGCGCACAAGGGGCGGGGCGGCGGGGCCGGCGGCCGGCGTGCACGACTGACAAACACCCGCACGCGCACGACAAAGTCCGCCTCCCCGTCGCCCCCTAATCTCCAGGGCTGAAGGCGCCGGCAACCCGCCGCAACGACTCGACCGTACGGACGATCGGACACAGCATGAGACGCAAGTCGTACTTCACCGCCACCGCCGTGGCCCTGGCGATCGCCGGCACGCTGACGATCGCCACCCCGGCCGGCGCCACTGTCTCCGGGGGATACATCTCGGGTGCCGGAACCGTGCTGGACGACCTGACCGACGAGGGCCCGGTGAAGTACGGGCAGTACAGCGGCGCCGTCGCGGTGTGGCAGACCATTCTCTGGGCCGACGGCTACCTGGGAACCAACCACTCCGCCGCGGTGGACTGCTCCTTCGGCACCAACACCCTGGCGGCCACCAAGCAGTGGCAGCGGGACCACGGCCTCGTGGCCGACGGGGTGGCGGGGCCGAAGACGTTCACCAAGGCGGGCCAGTACCTGAGGGCCTCCGGCACGAACATCTACGGCGAGGACATCATCAACTACGACTCGCCCCAGTCCTCGCTGCGCCATCTCGCCGACCGCGATGCAAGCGGGCGCTGGATCGTCTGGGCCAACGGCGGGGAGCGTTTCGCCTCCTACAAGTACTGCTGAGCGGTCCGTCGGCGGCCGGGCTGATGACGGCGTGCGGCGGCGGCAGCGGTGACGGTGACGGTGACGAGAAGGGGCGCGACGACAAGAGCACGGCCGCCTCGTCCTCCGGGACGGCCTTTGAGGGCGAGGACAGGACGTACGAGGTCACCCTCGAAGTCGGTGGCGAGGGCAGGACCAGTGTCTACTACAACCTCGACACCAACCGCTCCGAGCAGGTCACGCTGCCGTGGAAGAAGTCGGGCGAACTCACCCTGAACTCCACCCAGCGCAAGGTCGGGACCATCGTGTCCGTCGTGCCGGGCCCGGTGAAGACGTCCAACGGCCGGTTGGGCGCGGCTCCCTGCTCGGTCACCGTCGACGGGAAGAAGGTCGTCGAGGACGAGGGCGGCGTCGAGGGCAAGCACCTGTGCGAGTACACCATCCACTGACGGTGACCCCGGTACCGGTGGCGCGGGTCAGCCGCCCTGGCCGGCGCTGCCGATCGGGCCGACCTTCACCGGGGTGCCGGAGCCGTCCGTGACGGGCAGCGAGGCGGCGCCCGGCCAGTCGAGGGTGACCGACTTCGTCTCGTTCGGCGGGGTCACCACGAGCCCGGTGACGCGGACGCCGGAGCCGCCCGAGTCGTTGACCGGGTAGGAGACGGCGAAGGCCACCGAATCGCCGTCCTTGAGGACGATCGAGGGGGCCTCTTCGCCGGTGCGCTCCGCGGACAGCGATCCCGCGCTGGTCTTCAGGTCGACGCCCGCGTAACCCGACATCGCGCAGTCCCGGCCGCCGCCGTTGGTGAACTCCACCGCGACCATGCCCTCCGGGTCGCCCTCGGCGGAGTGGTCCACCGCCGTGACCTCCAGTTCGTCGGTGCGGCACTTGCCGGTCTCGCCGTCCTCGCCGGAGCCGGTTCCGGCGGACGTGCCCTGCCCCCCTCCCGTTTCCTTTCCGGTGGAGCCCTTCGCGGAGTCCTTCGCGGAGCCCTGAGCCGAGCCGCCGGCCGAGGAGGAAGAGGAGGAGGACGAGTCGCCCTGGTCCGCGGCGAGGTCGTCGTTCTGGCAGGCGGTGAGCGAGAGGCCCGCGACGACGGCCAGGGCTGCGATGGTGAGCTTGTTGACGCGCATGGTGTCTTCCTCGGTGTCGGTCGGGGTGCCGGACCCTCGGTACGGGCGGCGTTTCCACACACCAAGAGCGGCCGGTCCGGTCCCGCGTTTCGCCCAAACGCCCGCTAATACACCCCTGTTACAGATGGAGGGAGACGGTGACACGAGGATCGGGAACGCCGGGTCAGCTCGCGCAGGGCCTGGCCGAGGGTCCGTACGCCCTCGGTGAGGACTCCGGGCGGGTCGGCCGCGTAACCGAGGACCAGGCCCTGGGGGCCGGGGAGTTGGCGGTGCCAGGACAGGGGGTGGCACTTCACGCCGCGGGCGAGGGCGGCGGCGGCCAGTTCGGTGTCGGGCACGTCCGGCGCGTAGGTGACCGTCAGGTGCAGGCCGGCCGCCGCGCCGTGGACGACCGCGCCCGGCAGGTGTGCGGTGACGGCGTCGATCATCGCGTCGCGGCGGCGGATGTGACGGGCGCGGAGCAGCCGTAGGTGGCGCTCCAGTTGGCCCGATTCCATCAGCCGGGCGAGGACCAGTTGCGGCAGTGCGGCGTTGCCCAGGTCGGTGAAGCGTTTCGCTTCGGTCAGCGCGTGCAGGTGGCGGGGCGGCGGGATCATCCAGCCGATCCGCAGTGCGGGGGCGAGGAGTTTGGAGACGCTGCCCATGTAGCACAGGCGGTCGGCGAGCAGGGAGCGCAGCGCGGGCACGGGCGGACGGTCGTAGCGGTGCTCGGCGTCGTAGTCGTCCTCCAGGATCAGGCCGCCGTCCGCGGCCCAGCGCAGCAGCTCGCGGCGGCGCTCGCCGCTCGTCACGACCCCGGTGGGGAACTGGTGGGCCGGTGTGAGGAGTACGGCGCGGGCGCCGGTGGCGCGCAGCGCGTCGACGCGCGGGCCCTGGTCGTCGACCGGTACCGGCGGGGTGGCCAGACCGCCGTTGCGCAGGTGCTGGCGGGTGCCGAGCGAGCCGGGGTCCTCCACCGCGACACCGGTGACGCCGTCCGCCGACAGCACGGGGTGCAGCAGGGTGAGTGCCTGCGCGGTGCCGGCGACGATCAGGATCCCGTCCGGCTCGACCCGGATGCCGCGGCTGCGCGCCAGCCAGTCGGCGACGGCGCGGCGCAGCCGTGGGGCACCGCGGGGATCGCCGTACCCGAGGTCCGCGGTGGACAGTTCGGCGAGCACGGCCCGTTCGGCGCGCAGCCAGGCCGTGCGGGGGAACGCGGAGAGGTCGGGGCGGCCGGGGGTGAGGTCGACGCGGGCGTCGGCGGCGCGCAGCGCGTCGAAGACGTCGGCGCCGGGCTCGCCGGTGAAGGGGGAGCGGGACGCCGTCCGACCGGGGTGCGGGACCTTCGGCCCGCGGGCGGGGGGCGCCGCGACCACCACCGTGCCGCCGCGCCGGCGCCCCTCGACGTGGCCGTCCTCGGCGAGCCGCCGGTACGCCTCGGTGACCACGCCCCGGGAGACGCGCAGCTCGGCGGCGAGCACCCGGGTGGCCGGCAGTCTGCTGCCCACGGTCAGCCGGCGGTCGGTGATCGCCTGCCGCAGCCGCCCGGCCAGCCAGTCCGCCTTGCCGCCCGAGGGCGCGTCCTCGGGCCGTAGTTGCAGGAAGTCGGAGCCGTGCGCCGCCGTACCGCCCGTCGGTGCTTCCCTCTCGCTCACCGCACCCATGGTGCCATCGGCGGCACTGGTGCCACGCACCGCTACGGCGCCGCCCGAGTGCCGGACAGCGGCTCGTCGCTGAACGTGAACTCCCTCGCGGAGGAGGTGAGAAGGGCCGTCGCCGGGGTGACCCGCCAGTGCTCGGTGAGTTCCCGCGCGATCGTCCGCAGCGCCTTTGCGACGGTGTCCGTTCCGCCGTCGTGCACGGCTTCCACCACCACGAAGACCCGGCTGGTGTGATCGCCGACCGCGGAGTGGCCGCTCTGCCGGTTGGTCCAGCGGCGGGCGTGCGCCCGCCCGGCGGAGTCGGCGTACGTCACCTCGCCGGGTGCCGGGTGTTCCGTACCGCCGCCGAAGGTCGTGTACTCCTCGTCACCGCGGGCGTGGCGCACTTCGAGCAGCGGGCCGGTGACGCGGTCGGCGTCGAGCACCGCGACCGGGACGGCGTACGCGACGGAGACCGCGTTGCACAGGTCGACCACCGGGTGGATGCGCGGCAGTGTCCCTTCCTTCCGCAGCCGCCGCAGCAGGGACTCCGAGGCGCACCGGTACTGGGTCGGCTTCAGCCCCATCCGGGCGAAGGCCCGGCGCCAGGCCAGCACTTCGGGGAACCGGCCCTCGGGGGCGTCGGCCAGCCGGGCCAGGGCGCGGGCGGTGTACTCCGCGACGCGCGGGCCGACGTCGGTCGCCCGGCTGACGCCGGTGGCGTGGAGCGCGCCCACCGCGAGGTGGGGGTGGTCGGACCAGATCGCGTCCGTGTGCCGGAAACGCATCTCACGCCACCGCCATCCGTGCGCTCAGGCCCACGAAGCAGACGGCGAACACCCGGCGGACGCCGGTCATGATCCGGGGGCGGGCCGTCGGACGGTCGCGCACGGCCGCGGCGCACATGCCGGCGCCGGTGTGTGGCAGCGCGGCCACCACGCTCGTCCGGCGGCCGTGGGGCAGCCCGGCGGCGAGGGTGTGCACCACGCCGGTGCCGGGGGTGACCACCACGACCAGGGTGGTCAGCAGGAACGCGGGACTCAAGGGAACCCTCCGAGAGGTCGACGGTCCTCCCAGCCTGCTGCGGCCATGGTCCGAAGGGCAGAGCCAAAAGGTGCCGGTCCGACCGGTCCAAAAGGCGCGGGGCGACCGACCTGGCACCCCCTGCCGGGCGGCGGCTCAGGTGCGGGCCACGAAGGGGCGGGAGAGGACCGTGACGGTGACGGAGACCGCGGCGAGAGCGGTGATCGTCACGGCGGGGGTGAGGTACTGGGCGGCGCCGCCCGCGAGCGCGGCGCCGATGCCCTGCCACGTCATGCGGCCGGCCGACTCGACGCCCTGGACCTGGCCGAGGACCGGATCGGGGGTCAGCGCCAGGAGCCGTTCCTGAAGGGGGAGGGTGGCGGCGAAACCGGCACTGGCCACGAACACGGCGGCCGTCGCCACCGGCAGGGGAGGGTGGAGGACGAACAGCAGGTAGGGGGCAGCGAGCAGCAGGCGCAGGGCGAACGCGCAGCGGCGCCGCCGTTCGGCGGTCAGGAGCCGTCCGACGGCCAGGTCGCCGAGGAGCATGCCCGCGGATCCGGCGGCCAGGAGGACACCGGCGTGGTCGGGGGCGTAGGAGATGAACAGGGCCTCGCAGCCGACGACCAGGCCGTTGGGGACCCACAGGTTCAGCAGCAGCGCACGCGGGCCGGAGCGGGAGAGGAGCGCGGTGTTCGTCGTCCAGGTCTGGCGGAGGCCGGGGCGGCGGGGCGGGCGGATCGAGCGTTCCCGGACGGTCGTCGCCACCACGACCAGCCCGGCGCCGGTCAGGGCCGTCGCGGTGACGAAGACGCCCTGCGGGCTCAGGTACCGCAGCAGTACGGCGCCGAGCGCGTAGCCGAGGACGGCCATGCCGCCCGAGGTGATGTTCATCAGCGAACGCGCCGGGACGTACGCGGAGGCGGGCACCACCTCGGCGAGCAGCCCCATCCGGGTGCCGGTGCCCAGGGACTGGAAGAAGCCCAGCACCAGGAGGAGGGCGAAGCGGGCGGTCAGCGGCAGCCCGGGGACCGCCTGTGCGGCCACGCCCAGCAGCGAGACGCACTGGAGCGCGACGAGGGTGCGGCGGGGGCGGTTCCCGTCCGCGACCGACATCAGCGTCATCGCGCCGAGCACGGTCGCGAAGGTGGCGCCGTACATGCTCACGGCCGTCAGGAACGGGGAGCCGGTTCGTTGGTCGACCAGCGTGGCGAGCGCGAAGCCCGACAGCGTGCTCGCGGCGACCGTGAGGGTGAAGCTCGCGTACAGGCCGGCGAACTCGCGGTTGCCGAGCAACGCGCGGTACGTGGTGGTGGGTTCGGAGGTGTCGGAAGGCATGAAAAAAGCCTTCGAACGCTCCCGCGGGGGCGTCGAAGGCCAACACGCACACTCTAGCGCCCCGCGGCCTCAGCCGAGACGGCGGATCGGGGTGCCGGACAGGTAGGCCTCGATGTCCTCGACCGCCTGGCCGTAGTACGTGCGGTAGTTGAGCCGGGAGACGTAGCCGAGGTGCGGGGTGGCCAGGAGGCGGGGGGCGGTGCGCATCGGGTGGTCGGCGGGCAGGGGCTCCGTGTCGAAGACGTCGACGGCCGCGCCCGCGATCCGGCCCTCGTGCAGCGCGGTGAGCAGCGCGTCCTGGTCGACGAGTGCCGAGCGGGAGGTGTTGACCAGGTGGGCGGTCGGCTTCATCAGGGCCAGTTCGGGGGCGCCCAGGATGCCCCGGGTGGTGTCGCCCAGGACGAGGTGGAGCGAGACGAAGTCGCCGGTGCGGAGCAACTCCTCCTTCGAGGATGCCAGTTCGACGCCCACCTCGTCCGTGCGCTCCTTGGTGAGGTGCGGGCTCCACGCCGTGACCTCCATGCCGAAGGCGAGGCCCACCCGCGCCACCCTGCTGCCGATCTTGCCCAGTCCGAGCAGGCCGAGGCGGCGGCCGTGCAGGTCCGCGCCGACCGTCGACTGCCAAGGGCCGCCCGTGCGCAGGGCGTTGTTCTCCGGGACGATGCCGCGGGCCAGTCCGAGCAGCAGCGCCCAGGTCAGCTCCACCGGCGGGGTGGGGGAACTCCGGGTGCCGCAGACCGTGACGCCGTTGCGTTCGGCGGCGGCGTGGTCGATGACCGAGTTGCGCATGCCGGACGCGACGATCAGCTTCAGCCGGGGGAGCCGGTCCAGCAGGGAGGCGCGGAACGGGACGCGTTCCCGCAGTGTCACCGCGATGTCGAAGTCCGCGAGCGCCGCGGCCAGTTCGTCCTCCGTGGCGAAGTGCTCGGTGAAGACGGTCACCTCCACGCGGCCGTGGAGGGGGCTCCAGTCGGCGATCGTGGTGGCGATGTCCTGGAAGTCGTCGAGCACGGCACAGCGAAGCGGCACGGAAGTCCTTTCCTAAGGGGCCAGCGCCTCCGCCACGGCTCGGGCGAACGCCTCCGGATTGTCCAGCATGACGTTGTGGCCGCAGTCGGGGACCGGGACCACCGAAACACCCGCGGCCGTCAGCCCGTCCGTGCCGGGGAACGGGGCGTCGGCCTCGGGGAACAGGAACGTGCGGGGGACCGGCAGGGCGAGCAGCAGTTCGCGCATCGTCGGGTCGGTGCCGTCGACCAGGTGGGACGCGCTGCGGTGCAGGGCCTCCAGGCCCGCCAGCCGCATCGTCGACCACCAGTGCGCGCCCGCGCGGTCACGGACCTCGCGCCAGCCGCCCGCCACGAACTCCTCCTCCGGGTACGCCGCGATGCCGCTGCTGCCGAGGGCGCCGGGCACCCGGGGCAGCGGGTCGAGGTTGGCGTCGACCAGGACCAGCCGCGACACCAGCTCCGGATGGCGGGCGGCGAGGACGACGGCGACGGAACCGCCCATGCTGTGGGCGACCACGTCGGCCCCCGTGACGCCGGCGGCGCGCAGGGCGGCGGCGAGCGCGTCGGCGTGGTCCTCCAGGGTGTAGGCGAACGAGACGGGACGGTCGCTGTGGCCGTGGCCGAGCAGGTCCACCAGGAGCGAGCGGTGCCCCGCGAGGAGCGGGTGGACCGCGGTCGCGGTGAAGTACGCGGGGGAGGTGGCGCCGAGGCCGTGCACGTAGACGCGGGCCGGGTCCCGGCCGGGCAGCTCGACCCAGCGGATGCGGTCGCCCTCGGCCGTCACGGCGGCGCTGTGCACGGTCGGGTCCCCCTCGGGCGGCGTGATGACGGGTGACGAGCAGCGTATCCCGCCGGTGACCGGCCCCGGAGGTCCGGGCCGACTCCGCGTCGGCAAAGGCACGGGAGGGGCGGGCGTAGCGTAGGTGGTATGACGACGTACGGATCCTTCCCCGGCGCGCGGCCGCGGCGTCTGCGTACCACCCCCGCCATGCGGCGCATGGTCGCCGAGACCCGGCTGCACCCCGCCGACTTCATCCTCCCGGCCTTCGTGCGCGAGGACGCGGACGAACCGGTGCCGATCGCGGCGATGCCCGGTGTCGTGCAGCACACGCGGGACAGCCTGAAGAAGGCGGCGGCGGAGGCCGTGGCGGCAGGGGTCTCCGGGATCATGCTGTTCGGCGTGCCGGAGGAGTCCAGGAAGGACGCGATCGGGACGCCCGGCACCGACCCGGACGGGATCCTCCAGGTCGCCCTGCGGGACGTGCGGGCCGAGGTCGGGGACGACCTGCTCGTCATGTCCGACCTGTGCCTCGACGAGACGACCGATCACGGGCACTGCGGGGTCCTCGACGAGCAGGGGCGCGTAGACAACGACGCCACGCTCGAACGGTACGCCGAGATGGCCCAGGTGCAGGCCGACGCGGGCGCCCACGTCGTCGGGCCGAGCGGGATGATGGACGGGCAGATCGGCGTCATCCGCGACGCCCTCGACCAGATCGGGCGGGAGGACGTCGCGATCCTCGCCTACACCGCCAAGTACGCCTCCGCCTTCTACGGGCCGTTCCGGGAGGCCGTCGCCTCCTCGCTCCAGGGTGACCGCAAGACGTACCAGCAGGACCCGGCGAACGTCCGCGAGTCGATGCGCGAACTGGCGCTCGACCTGGAGGAGGGCGCCGACATGGTGATGGTGAAGCCGGCGGGCCCGTATCTGGACATCCTCGCCCGGGTCGCGGACTCGGTGGACGTGCCGGTGGCGGCGTACCAGATCTCCGGTGAGTACTCGATGATCGAGGCCGCCGCCGAGAAGGGCTGGATCGACCGGGACCGGGCGATCCTGGAGGCGCTGACCGGCATCAAGCGGGCCGGTGCGCGCAACATCCTCACCTACTGGGCCACCGAGGTGGCCCAGAAGCTGGGTGCCGTTCAGTAGGTTCAGCAGGTTCAGCAGGTTCAGCAGGTTCAGTAGGTGAGGGCGTCGTCCATCGACTGCTGCCAGTACGTCACCGCCATGCTGCTGTCGTAGTACACGCCGTCCGCGGGCAGGGCCGGGATGGCCGACGGGCCGCCGTCGCTGTTCGGGGTGGTGCCCTGGAAGGCGACGGTGAGCTTGTGGGCGGTGGTGCCGCCGTCCCCGCTGCCGTCGGCGGCCGACAGGAGCACGCCCGCGTACGCCGTCTCCCCCGGGGCGAGGGTGACCACGGCCTGCGGCTTCGACGCCTCGACGGGCTGCGGCACCCACTGCATCTCGTCGAAGCGGAGCACCGGGTAGTAGGGGAGGTCGCAGGTCCCCGAACCCGAGTTCTTGACCGTGATCAGCATGTGGTTGACGGGGCGGGAGACCGGCCGGGCGTCGACGGTGGTGTTGGTGCCGTTGCAGATGACGCGGGAGTTCTCGGAGCCACCGGAGTTCCCGCCGGTGCCGGCGGACGTTCCCTTGTCGCCGGTCTTGTTGCCGCTCTTGTCGCCGGCCGCGTCCTGCTCCGCGGTGCCGCCGCCGGTGCTCTGGCCCTTGTCGCCCTGGGAGCCGCCCGAGGGGGTCGTCTCGACGCTCTCCGCCGCCCCCGCGGGCTGGGAGGCGCCCTCGTCCTGCGTGCCCGTGCCGTCCTCGCAGGCGGTGAGGGCGAGGGTGGCGAGGACGGCTCCGGCGGCGGCGACGAGGCGGATGCGAGAGGTGCGCATGATGAATTCCTTTGCGTGGTTCAGGGGTTCGGCGTGGCCACTCGACCGGGAACCGGGAGCGGCGTGCTTGGATGACCAGAGCTTGTCCGCCGATCCGTCCCGGTCGCCACACCTGGCGGGGGATCCGGGACACTGGAACGCGCGGAACGCTGTGACCTGGGGAAACGACCGTCCCCTGGAACGGCGGAATGGGACACGGGGGCGGGAGGAACAGTGTCGGAGAACACGGCCGCGGCGGATTTCGCCGCGCAGTTGAGGATCTTGAAGGAGCGGTCCGGGCTGAGCTACGGGGTGCTCGCCAAACGGCTCCACATGAGTACGTCGACCCTGCACCGGTACTGCAACGGGGACGCGGTGCCGACGGAGTACGCGCCGGTCGAACGGCTGGCCCGGTTGTGCAAGGCGCGCCCCGAGGAACTGGTCGAGCTGCACCGGAAGTGGGTGCTGGCGGACGTGACCCGGGGGCGGAAGGGAGCGCCTTCGCAGGGGGCGGGGCCCGCCGGGGGAGCGGCGTCCACGGACGCACCGGCACCCGCCGGTGGACCGGCGCGCACCGGTGAACCGGCGGAGGACGCGGCGGTCCGGGACCAGGAAGCGGACGGCGGTCCGGTGGCCGGGCAGCCCACGGTCGGGCAGCCCGAGGCCGGGGTCCCGGAAGCAGGGACCCCGGAAGCAGGGACCCTGGGAGCGGAGGCTCCGGAAACGGGGACCGCGGAAGCAGGGGCCGCAGAAACGGGGACCGCGGAAGCAGGGGCCGGAGAAACGGGGGCCGCAGAAGCGGGGGCTCCGGGAGCGGGGACCGCGGGAGCGGGGGCTCCGGAAGCAGGGACCCCGGAGGCCGAGATCCCCGCGGTCACCGGCCCCGGCGGGGTCCGTCCCCGCCCCCGCCGTCGTACCCGTACCGCCGTCCTCGCGGGGATCGCCGTGGCCGCCGTGCTCGGTGGGGTCACGTTCGCCCTGGGGGGCCTGCCGGGCGACGGGGGCGGGGGCGACCGGAAGAGCCCGGTGGGAGCCGCGGCCGGCAGCGATACGGACAAGGGCAAGGACGTCACCGCGTCACCCTCCGCATCCACCTCCGCCTCTTCCTCCCCCTCCCCCTCCGCGTCCCCGTCCCCCTCCGCGAAGGACGGGAAGGAGGCACCCCGCACCCCGGCCACCGCCTCCACCGCCCCGGCGGACGACGGCGCCGGGAACGCCGTGCCGCTGACCGTGCGGAGCGAACCGTACGCGTGGGAGAGCCCCTGCTCGCAGCGGTACCTGGTCAACAGGCCGGCGAGCGAGGTGAAACCGCCGCCGACGGAGTCGGGCGCGACGGCGTGGGTCAGCTCGTTCGGGGCCGTCTCGTCGGAGAAGCAGTACGTGCGGCTCACCGTGCAGGGGACCGGGGACGAGACGGTGGTCCTGGAAGAGCTCAACGTGCGGGTGGCGGGCAAGCGTTCGCCGCTGGCCTGGAACGACTTCGTGATGGGCTACCCCGGCGTGGGCTGCGGCGGCGACGTGCCCACGCGTTCCTTCACGGTCGCCCTCGACGCCGCCCGCCCGGTCGTGACCCCGGAGTCCGGGCAGCGGGACTTCCCGTTCTCGGTGAGCGAGTCGGACCCCGAGGTCTACTACATCACCGCCGACGCCTCCGCCTACGACGTGAGCTGGTACCTGGAGCTGAAGTGGTCCAGCGGCCCCCGCAGCGGCACGCTCGCCGTGGACGACAAGGGCCGCCCCTTCCGCACCAGCGGCAACAACGGGCGCCCGGCGTACGAGTTCCCGCTCGGCGGCGAGGAATGGGTTCCGGAGGGCACGACGAACATCGGATAGACGGAGCCGGCCGGGCACCACCAAGTCCGGCCGCGCGTTGGGTGGTCGAACGCCGACCGGCATTCCGCCCCCGGGGAGACGCCCATGACCGGTGACGCGCTCAGTCAGGATCCCGCCGAGCCGCAGCGGCGGATCGACAGCGGCAAGGCGCATCCGGCCCGGGTCTACGACGTGTTCCTCGGGGGCGAGGACACTGGACCTCGACCGGCCGATCGCGCTGTGCCCGGTCGCCGTCCTGCACTTCGTCGAGGACGAGGAGGCGTACCCGATCGTGCGCGAACTCGTCGGCGCCCTGCCCTCCGGCAGCCGCGTGGTGCTCAGCCACCTCACCGAGGACCTCAACCCGGAGAACGTACGGGCGGTGCGACGGACCTACACCGAGCGGGGGTTCACGTCCGTGCTGCGCACGCGGACGGACGTGGAGCGGTTCCTCACCGGGAACTCCCTGGACGTCGTGGACCCGGGCGTGGTCCCCGTGCACCACTGGCGCCCCGGCCACGCCGCCCCCGTCCCCGAACGCCCTGAGGCCTCCCGCCTGGAGGGCCTCGACCCCGTCGAACGGGTCAGTTACGAGGACATCGACGACGTGACGGACGCCGACATCAACGTCTACGGGGCCGTCGCCACGAAGGGCTGAGACGGGCCCGGCCGTCCGGATCGCGGAAACTCCCTTGTAGACAGCACGTACTTCTCTAGGGTGCGCGCATGACCGTGACCGACAACGCCTCCACCGCCACCGCCGTGACCGCTCCGCCGCCGCCACTGGCCGCGCGGACCCGGTCGACCGGCGGTTCGCCCGTACGGGACATCCTCGCCGTCACCGCCCGCCCCGAGGTGATCAACTTCGCGGGCGGGCTGCCGGCCCCCGAACTGTTCGACACCGACGGCATAGCGGCGGCGTACCGCGCGGTGTTCGCCGAGACACCCGCGCGGGCCCTGCAGTACTCCACCACCGAGGGCGAGCCCACCCTGCGGGCCGCGCTCGCCGCCCGCACCTCGGCACGCGGACTGGCCACCGACGCCGACGACGTCCTCGTCACCACCGGCTCCCAGCAGGCCCTGTCGCTCCTCGCCACCGCCCTCCTCGAACCCGGTGACACCGTCCTCGTCGAGCGCCCCTGCTACCTGGCCGCGCTCCAGGCCTTCGGCCTCGCGGGCGCCCGGGTGCTGGCCGTGCCGGGGGACGAGGACGGGATCGACCCCGGGGCACTGGAGGAACTGGTGGTGCGCGAACGCCCCAAGCTGCTCTACACGGTCCCCACCTTCTCCAACCCCACCGGCCGCACCATGACGGCCGCCCGCCGCGCCGCCGTCGCCGAGGCCGCAGGGCGGTACGGGCTGTGGATCGTCGAGGACGACCCGTACGGGGAGCTGCGCTTCGAGGGCGAGCGGGTGCCGTGGATCGCCTCCTACGAGGGCGCCCGGGACCGGACCGTGCTGCTGGGCTCCTTCTCCAAGGTCATGGCACCCGGCCTGCGCCTGGGCTGGCTGCGGGCGCCCGACGGGCTGCGCCGCGCCTGCGCCGTCGCCAAGCAGGCCGCCGACCTGCACACCCCCACCGTCAACCAGCTCGCCGCCGCCCGCTACCTCGCCGACAACGACCTCGACGCCCACGTCGCCCGCGTCACCGCCGCCTACCGGGCACGCCGGGACGCCATGCTCGCGGGACTCGCGGACGCGCTTCCGGCGGGGGCGGCGTGGACCCGGCCCGAGGGCGGCATGTTCCTGTGGGTCCGGCTGCCGGACCCGTACGACACCACCGCCCTCCTCCCCGACGTCGTCCGGCACGACGTGGCGTACGTCCCCGGCGCGCCCTTCCACGCCGACGACCCCGACCGGGCCACGCTGCGGCTCTGCTTCGTCACACAGACCCCGGACGAGATCGCGGAAGGGCTGCGCAGGCTGGGCGAGGGGCTGCGGGCGGCGGCGCACCGGACGGCTTAGGGCCCGCGGCGGGCCCGGCGTAGGACCAACGGACGAGGGCGGGGGCGCCGCCGCCGCACGTACGGTGATGCCATGTCTGACAGCGCACGGACGACGACACCCTTCTCCCTCGACGCCTACCTCGAACGCATCGGCTGGGAGGGCGGGCGGCGCCCCGACACGGCCACGCTCCGCGGCGTGCAGCTCGCCCACATGAGGGCCATCCCCTTCGAGAACCTCGACGCCCTGGGCGGCCGTGCCCCCTCCCTCGACCTCTCCGACCTGATGGCCAAACTGGTCCACGGCCGCCGGCGCGGCGGCTACTGCTACGAACACAACACCCTGTTCGCGGCGGCCCTGGAGGCACTCGGCGTCCGGGTGACCCGGCTGACCGCGCGGGTCGTCGTCGGCGCCGACCGCTTCGAGGACCGCCCGCGCACCCACATGGCGCTCCTCGCCGAGCTGCCCGGCGACCCGCGGCCCCACCTGGCCGACGTCGGCTTCGGCGCCGTCGGCTCGCTGCTGGAACCGGTGCCGCTCACGGCGGACACCGAGTTCCACGACGCCGGACGCCGGCACCGGCTGGTGCACGCACCGCGCCGGGGACCGCTGGAGACCTGGGTGCTCCAGGCGCACGTGGCGGGCGGCTGGCAGGCGCAGTACGCCTTCACCCTGGAGCCGTTCGAACCGTCCGACTACGAGATGATCAACTGGCACATCGCCACGAACCCGCGTTCCCCGTTCTCCCGGCGCCCCTACGTCCAGCGCCTCACCCCGGACACCCACCTGCTCCTCGACGGCGACCGCCTCACCGTGACGCGCACCGACGACGGCACGGTCACCGAGAGGAAGCTGTCCGACGAGACGGAGGCCCGCCGGGCGCTGGCCGAGGAGTTCGGCATCGACGCACCGGCGGGCCTGACGCTCCTGCGGTGACGGGGACCGGGCCGGACCCCGGCGGCGACGTCAGAGCCGCTCGGGAGTCCGGATGCCCAGCAGGGCCATGCCCCGGTGGAGCGTGCGGGCCGTGAGGTCGCACAGCAGCAGGCGGTTGGCCACCTGCTCCGGCGAATCGGCCTTCAGCACCGGGCACTTGTCGTAGAACGACGTGTACAGCGACGCCAACTGGTACAGGTACGCGGCCAGCTTGTGCGGGGCGTACTCCGCGGCCGCCTCGAAGACCGTGTCCCCGAACGCGTCCAGGTGCAGGCCCAGCGCCCGCTCCGCCTCGTGCAGCTCCAGCTCCGGGTGAGCCGCCGGGCGGACCTCGCCGGCCTTGCGGAGGATGGACTGGATACGGGCGTAGGCGTACTGGAGGTACACGCTGGTGTCGCCGTTGAGCGAGACCATCTGGTCCAGGTCGAACTTGTAGTCGCGGTTCGGCGACGTCGACAGGTCCGCGTACTTCACGGCCCCGATGCCGACCTGCGCGGCCCGCTCCTGGATCTCGTCCTCGGTGAGGTCCCGCGCCTTCTCCCGCACGACCTCCGCCGCCCGCTGCACCGCCTCGTCCAGCAGGTCCTCGAGGCGCACGGACTCACCCGCGCGCGTCTTGAAGGGCTTGCCGTCCGCGCCGAGCACCGTGCCGTAGGCCATGTTGTGCGCGGTGACGTCCTCGTTCAGCCAGCCGGCCCGGCGGGCCGTCTCGAAGACCATCTTGAAGTGCAGCGACTGGCGCACGTCGACGACGTACAGCAGCGTGGTCGCGTGCAGGTCCTGGACGCGGTCGCGGATCGCGGTCAGGTCGGACGCCGCGTAGCCGAAGCCGCCGTCGGCCTTCTGCACGATCAGCGGCACCCGCTGGTCGTCCTTGCCGCGGATCTCGTCGAAGAACACCACGAGCGCGCCCTCGGAACGCTCCGCGACACCCATCTCCTCCAGGAGGCGGGCGGTCTCGGGCATGCCCTCGTTGTACGCGGACTCGCCGACGATCTCCTCGTCGCGGATCTCCATGTCGAGCTTCTCGAAGACGGAGTAGAAGTAGACCTTCGACTCGTCCACGAACTGCTGCCACAGCTCCAGCGTCTCCTTGTCGCCGGACTGCAGGGCGACGACCCGCTTACGGGCCCGCTCCTTGAACTCCTCGTCCGAGTCGAAGAGCGCACGCGACGCCTTGTAGACCCGGTTCAGGTTCGACATGGCCTGCTCGCCGTCGACGTCCTCCGGCGGGGCCAGCTCGCCGGGGTGCTCGAACAGGTACTGGATGAGCATGCCGAACTGGGTGCCCCAGTCGCCGATGTGGTGCCGGCCGATCGTCCGCTCGCCGGTGAAGTCGAGCATGCCGCGCAGGGCGTCACCGATGACCGCCGACCGCAGATGGCCGACGTGCATCTCCTTCGCCACGTTCGGCTGGGCGTAGTCGACGACCGTGACGCCCGCGTCCTCCTTCAGCGGCACGCCGAGGCGCTCGCCGTCCGCGTGCCGCGCGGCGAGGTTCCGGGTGATCGCCCGGTCGGCGAGGGTGATGTTGAGGAAGCCGGGGCCGGAGACCTCGACGTCCTCGATCAGGTCGCCGCCGGTGGTGATGTGCGAGACGACCTCGGTCGCCAGCTCCCGCGGGTTCGCCTTCGACTTCTTCGCCAGCGCCAGGATGCCGTTGGCCTGGAAGTCCGCCCGGTCGCTTCGTCGCAGCAGCGGGTCCGCGCCGGCGGCCTCGGGGCGGGTGGCCGAGAGGGCGGACGCGAGATGCTGCTGGACGGAGTCGGTGAGGGACGTGACCGAGGCCATGGAGGCTGCCGTTCTGCTCGGGTTCGTGGACTACTACCGAAGCCGAGTATCCCACGCGGTGAAAAGCGGTTTTCGCGGATGCGGGCCGTACTGGGAGAATGGAGCGGTCAGCCGTGCGACCGTACCGGCTGCCCGAGCAGAAAGAAGGACGTGCCGATCGTGGCTCAGAGCACCGAGACCACCGACTGGGTCTCCCGTTTCGCGGATGAGGTCATCGAGGAGTCGGAGCGTCGGGCCCCGGGCAAACCTGTGGTCGTCGCGTCCGGGCTCTCGCCCTCCGGCCCGATCCACCTGGGCAACCTCCGCGAGGTCATGACCCCCCACCTCGTCGCCGACGAGATCCGCCGCCGCGGCCACCAGGTCCGGCACCTGATCTCCTGGGACGACTACGACCGGTACCGCAAGGTCCCGGCCGGCATCACCGGCGTCGACGAGACGTGGGCCGAGCACATCGGCAAGCCGCTGACCTCCGTCCCCGCCCCCAAGGGCTCCGCGCACCCGAACTGGGCCGAGCACTTCAAGGCCGCGATGACCGCGTCGCTGGCCGAGCTGGGCGTGGAGTTCGACGGGATCAGCCAGACCGAGCAGTACACCTCCGGCGTCTACCGCGAGCAGATCCTGCACGCCGTCCGGCACCGCGCCGACATCGACGCGATCCTCGCCCAGTACCGCACCAAGAAGGCCCCGGCGAAGAAGCAGCAGCAGAAGCCCGTCGACGAGGCCGAGCTGGAGGCCGCCGAGGGCTCCGGCGCCGCCGCCGAGGACGACGGCAGCTCCGGCGCCGCCGGATACTTCCCGTACAAGCCTTACTGCGGCAACTGCGAGAAGGACCTGACGACGGTCACCGCCTACGACGACGACTCCACCGAGCTGACCTACGCCTGCACGGAGTGCGGCTTCTCCGAGACCGTCCGGCTCAACGAGTTCAACCGCGGCAAGCTGGTCTGGAAGGTCGACTGGCCCATGCGCTGGGCGTACGAAGGCGTGATCTTCGAGCCGAGCGGGGTCGACCACTCGTCCCCCGGATCGTCGTTCCAGGTCGGCGGGCAGATCGTCGGGATCTTCGACGGCAAGCAGCCGATCGGACCGATGTACGCGTTCGTCGGCATCAGCGGCATGGCGAAGATGTCGTCGTCGCGGGGCGGCGTGCCCACGCCCGCCGACGCACTGAAGATCATGGAGCCGCAGCTGCTGCGCTGGCTCTACGCCCGCCGCCGCCCCAACCAGTCCTTCAAGATCGCCTTCGACCAGGAGATCCAGCGCCTCTACGACGAGTGGGACCGCCTCGACGCCAAGGTCGCCGACGGCTCCGCCCTGCCCGCCGACGCCGCCGCACACTCCCGCGCGGTGCGCACCGCGAGCGGTGAGCTGCCGCGGACGACCAGGCCGCTCCCGTACCGCACGCTCGCCTCCGTGGCCGACATCACCGCCGGACACGAGGACCAGGCACTGCGGATCCTGAGCGAGCTGGACCCGACCGACCCGCTGGGCTCCCTGGACGAGGCCCGGCCGCGCTACGACAAGGCCGAGGCGTGGATCAACACCCACGTCCCCGCCGACCAGCGCACCATCGTCCGCGCGGAACCCGACACCGAACTGCTGAAGTCGCTCGACGAACAGGGACGGCAGTCGCTGCGGCTGCTGCTCGACGGACTCGCCGACAACTGGTCGCTGGACGGACTCACCCACCTCGTCTACGGCGTGCCCAAGGTCCAGGCGGGCTTCTCCGCCGACGCCACGCCCAAGGAACTGCCGGCCGAGATCAAGACCGCCCAGCGGTCGTTCTTCGCACTGCTGTACCACCTGCTGGTCGGGCGGGACACGGGACCGCGACTGCCCACGCTGCTGCTCGCGGTGGGGCAGGAGCGGGTGCGGGTGCTGCTCGGGGAGTAGCCCCCGCCCGTACGCCTCTCCGCCCGTACGACGACAGGGGGCGCCCGGCCGGTACCGGGCGCCCCCTGTCGTCGTACTCGCGCCTCACGCGATGTGGTCCTCCTCCAGCTCCGCCGTGTGGCGCTGCTGGAAGCGTTCGGCGAGGGTCTTCAGCTCGCTCGGATTCAGCGTCGTGCCGTAGGTCGCCTGGATGTTGTCACCCAGGACACGGGGCGTGGGGTAGCTGCCGTCTATCGACTGGCGGAACACCTGGTAGTACGCCTCCTCGTCCGGGTCCGAGAGAGGGGTGCCGCCGCCCTCGCCCAGCTCACGGGTGCGGCCGGGGACCACCGGGATGGGGAAACTGCCGGTCTCCTCCGGGGAGGGCTCCTGGAGGGGAGGCTCCTCCTGGTACTGGTCCTCGTACTGCTCGGCCTGCTGCTGCTCCGCGTACCAGCGGGCGTACTCCTCGTCGGGGTCGTACGTGGGGTCGTAGCCGCCGTGGTACTCGACGGTCCGGGGGTCCCGGGCGTGGAGCCACTGGTTCTGGTCGGGGGCCGTGTCCTCCTGGGACCCGGGATCCTGGTTGCTCTCCAGTTCCAGGCGCTGCTCGCCGGAAGGCGCCGCTGCCGCCCCGGCGGCACGACCGCCCGCAGCCAGGTCGGCACGACCGCCCGCAGCCACCGCTGGTGCCGACGCCTCGGACGCCGGGGGTATCAGGGCCGGTTCTATGCCCGCCGCCGCCAGGCCCGACGGGGCCGTTTCGGCCAGGGGAACGCCGTACTTGGCGAGGCGCAGCGGCATCAGGGCCTCGACCGGGGCCTTGCGGCGCCAGGAGCGGCCGAAGCGGGAACGCAGGCGGGCCTGGTAGACCAGACGCTCCTGCTCCAGCTTGATCACCTGCTCGTAGGAACGCAGCTCCCACAGCTTCATCCGCCGCCACAACAGGAACGTCGGCACCGGCGACAACAGCCAGCGGGTCAGCCGGACGCCCTCCATGTGCTTGTCGGCGGTGATGTCGGCGATGCGCCCGATCGCGTGCCGGGCCGCCTCCACGGAGACCACGAACAGCACCGGGATCACGCCGTGCATGCCCACACCGAGCGGATCGGGCCACGCCGCCGCACCGTTGAACGCGATCGTCGCCGCCGTCAGCAGCCACGCCGTCTGCCGCAGCAGCGGGAACGGGATACGGATCCAGGTCAGCAGCAGATCCAGGGCCAGCAGGACGCAGATACCGGCGTCGATGCCGATCGGGAAGACGTAACTGAAGTTCCCGAAGCCCTTCTGCAGGGCAAGCTCACGGACGGCCGCGTACGAACCCGCGAAGCCGATTCCGGCGATGATCACGGCACCGAAGACGACCACGCCGATGAGAACCCGGTGCATCCGTGTCAGCTGCAGTGGCGCGGCCACCCGTACTCCCCTCCCAGTGCGTGTTGTTGCGCGCAACAGAGTGGCACATGTGTGCGGGAGACGGGTGGCCGGTTCCCGTTCAGGGCCGGATCAGCCCTTGCTCGACGCCTTCGAAGCGGACTTCGAGGCCGACTCCGAGGGGGACGAGGACGCCGACGGCGCGGCGCCCGTGCCGTTCGCCTTCGTCACCGAGGCCACCGCCTCCTTGGCCGCCTTCTGCGCATCCTTCATCAGGTCGTCGGCGTCCGGCGTCTTGTCACCGGCGAGACCGGCACCGTTGTAGTCGAGGGTGACGACCACGTTCTCCACGCGCGCCACCACCGTCTGCTGCTTGAAGGCGCCTTCCTTCTTCTTCAGGTCGTAACGCACCGCGGTCGCCTCGTCACCAGCCCCCTCGACCGGCTCCGACTTGGCGCCCTTCGCACCCTCGGCCGACTGCGCGTCCCGCACCTGCTTGTCGTAGTACTCCTGGGCGAGCTTGTCACCCGCACCACGGGTGGTGTCCGAGTCGAAGCGCAGCAGCGACACGTTCAGCCAGCGGAACTGCGAGCCCTTCACACCGTTGTTGTCCAGACTGCTCCAGGAGCAGCTCCCCCGGGTGGAGACGTCGTCCGAGGAGCCCTCCTTGCCCTGCTTCGCCTTCGGCGCCAGGTCGTCCAAGGTCTTCTCGGACAACACCGTGCACGGCTCCGGGAGCGTCTTGTACGCCGCCGCCCGCACCGTCGGGGACGGGCTCGCGGACTGCGAGGCGGAGGCGGAGGCGCCCTTGTCCTTGCCCTTGCCCTCGTCGGAGCCGGAGTCCGAGGAGCAGCCGGCGGCGACCAGGGGGACGGCGACCGCGCAGACAAGGACGCGGGTGAGGCGCTTCGCTCGCGGTGATCGCGGGTCTCGCTGTACTCGTCGCTGCATGGTTCCTTCACTCATGACGCTCGTGTTCCCTGCGGTCGGAACGGGTCCGAGGGGTCACGGTACGCGGTGAGCCACCCGCGCGGCCGTCCTTCGCGTGCTTTGCGCAGGAGGGCGAAGGGACCCCGGACGGTACTCAGCCGCTCAGCGAATCGGCCAGCTCCGAGGCCAGTTTCCGTGCCCTGTCCTGCAATTCCTTGCTGTCCGGGACGACTCCGACGGTCACCGGCTGCTCCGCGTACTCGACGGTCACGATCACATTGGACGTGCGGAACGCCACAGTCACCGTGCGCTGCTCGGCGGTCGAACCGGAGCTGTTCAGCTCGTCGTCGAGGAACGCCTCCTCACCCAGGTCCTCCAGCAGACGGGGCTGGAGGTCGGAGGGGGCGGCGGACGGCGAGGCGGTGGCGGACGACCCGGACGAGGGGGACGAACTCGGGTTCGCGGAAGGGCCGATGGACGGGGTGCCGGACTCCGAGGCCGTCACCGCCGGCTCCGGAAGGTGCGCCGCCTCCCGCTTCTCGGCGAAGAGTTCCTCGGCCTGAGTGTCGTCGCTGACGGCGTTGTCGTAGGAGACGACCCGCTCGAAGTCGACCAGCAGATGGTCGGTCGCCTCCGCCGACTCCACCTTCCAGCGACAGCCCACCTTGCGGTCGGTGTCGTACGTGAGGGTCGCCTCGCCCGCGTACGCCTTCTCGCGCTGCGCCTCGTCGGTCATCTCCTCGATGCCGGGCAGGAGTTGGTCGAGCGTCGCGTTCTCGACCACACCGCAGGGCTCGGGGAGCGTGGCGTACTTGCCGGGCTGGGCGGCCTGGGTGGCCGTACCGGCGCTTCCCGGGTTGGAGTTGTCCGACTGGCCGCCGTCGTCCGAGCTGCCGGTGCAGCCGGCCAGGACGGCCGCCAGGAGCGCGGCGACGCCGGGTACGTACGCCTTCCGCTGCACGTTCGGGCTCCTCTCGACGGTGGGTGCGGGCCGGTGCCCGCCGGGTCTCCCCAGTGTCCCCGCTGGTTAATCGTTTGCCGCACGGGGGCGCCCCCTGCAGACAATGTGTATCGCACGCACTGCCGTGGACGCCGGTCCGTCATCCCTTTTCGCCGACCTTGGCGCCGGTTTTGCGATTACAGGACTTCTGTTGGCTTTATGGGGGAATGGGGACGTTATGTCGTACGTGGAACTGCCGGGTGCGAAGGTGCCGATCCGGATGTGGACGGATCCGGCGACGGTGGAGGAGGGCGCGCTCCAGCAGCTGCGGAACGTCGCCACCCTGCCGTGGATCAAGGGCCTGGCGGTCATGCCGGACGTGCACTACGGCAAGGGCGCGACGGTCGGATCGGTGATCGCGATGCGGGGCGCGGTGTGCCCGGCGGCGGTGGGTGTCGACATCGGATGCGGCATGTCGGCGGTGAAGACGTCCCTGACGGCGAACGACCTGCCGGGTGATCTGTCGCGGCTGCGGTCGAAGATTGAGCAGGTCATTCCGGTGGGCCGGGGGATGCATGACGACCCCGTCGACCCGGGACGGCTGCACGGCTTCGCGACGGGAGGCTGGGACGACTTCTGGGGCCGGTTCGGCGGGGTGGCGGACGCGGTGAAGTTCCGCGAGGAGCGCGCGGTCAAGCAGATGGGGACGCTGGGCGGAGGAAACCACTTCTGTGAGGTTTGTGTGGATATGTCCGGTTCGGTATGGCTCATGCTGCACTCCGGTTCCCGGAACATCGGCAAGGAGCTCGCCGAGCACCACATCGGCATAGCCCAGAAGCTCCCGCACAACCAGAACCTGGTCGACCGCGACCTCGCCGTCTTCATCGCGGACACCCCGCAGATGGCGGCGTACCGCAACGACCTGTTCTGGGCGCAGGAGTACGCGAAGTACAACCGCTCGATCATGATGGCGCTCCTGAAGGACGTGGTCCGCAAGGAGTTCAAGAAGGCCAAGCCGGTCTTCGAGCCGGAGATCAGCGCGCACCACAACTACGTGGCCGAGGAGCGCTACGACGGCATGGACCTGCTCGTGACCCGCAAGGGCGCGATCCGCGCGGGTTCCGGCGAGTACGGGATCATCCCGGGCTCCATGGGCACGGGTTCGTACATCGTCAAGGGCCTCGGGAACGCCAAGTCCTTCAACTCGGCGTCGCACGGCGCCGGTCGGCGGATGAGCCGCAATGCGGCGAAGCGGCGCTTCTCGACGAAGGACCTGGAGGAGCAGACGCGGGGCGTGGAGTGCCGTAAGGACTCCGGCGTCGTGGACGAGATCCCGGGCGCCTACAAGCCGATCGAGCAGGTCATCGACCAGCAGCGGGACCTCGTGGAGGTCGTGGCGAAGCTGAAGCAGGTCGTCTGCGTGAAGGGGTGAGGGGTTGGGGGCGCCGGGGTGGCGGCGCCCCCGGTCCTTGCGTCAGTCGGCGGGCATCGCGACCTGGCCGGTGCGGATTCGCCACAGGCGCATGAAGCAACTCTGCTGGGTGCGGTCGAGGGTGAGGGCCGCGGCTGCGGGATCACCGAGCCGGAGCAGTTCGCGGTCGTCCGCCGGGGTCCATCGGCGGCGGGACGGTGCGATTCTCATGTCCGCGGGGCGGGTCCAGGTCTGGATCGACGCGGCGTTGGCCTTCTTGTGGTCCAGGGCGAGGCTGCCGGGGTAGTAGAGGTGTTCGGCGAGCCGCTGTGCCTGCTCCTTGAAGTAGGTGAGGACGTAGACCCGGTCACGGGTGTTGCGGCGGGGGACGCGTTCCGCGCCCGTGACCTTCTTCGCGTAGTGGCACATGTACGTGGCGAGGCCGGTGCTGGCCGACGTCAGGGAGAGGTACGGGAGGCCCTCGGCCGTCCAGCCGAGCGAACCGTCGGCGTCGATGATTCCCCGGAGGTAGTCGCGGCGGCGGAAGTCGACGCGGGGCGGCCGGATGAGCAGTGATTTCTTTCCGTACGGGATGCCGAGTTCGTTGACGATGGTGCGGGCTTCGAGCGAGCACACCGTCCAGGTGGCCGAGTGGTGCTGTTCGGCGAAGTTGGTGGCGCGGGTCCGCTCGCTGATGGAGCTGTGGTACGGGGTCAGCCGCTGGAACTCGTGGAGGATGTGGGCGTCCCGGGCATTGATTTCGACCGAGAGGCGTCCCTTCTGCCCTGTGCCTTGGTGGAGGTGCCCGTCGGCCTGGAGGAAGCCGAACATGTAGGCGTACTCGGGGTCTTCGAGGTCCATGAAACGCCGGGTGGGCGCGCTAAAGTCCTGTTCAGCCATGGGAAGTTGTGCCTTCCTGATGGTGAGGCGCTCGGCCGGGACGGGCATCCCGGTCGAGTGCCGTTCTGTTGACTTGATGGCGAGCCTAGGTCGGGTGTTCATGTCTCGGCCGTGCTATCGATGTCATTCACCCCTGTGGGCTAATGAAGTTGATGGTCAATCGCCCTTGTCCGGGCGCGGTGATGTCGAGAACGGGGGTTCTTGTGGTGGGGGGACTGGCCACGTGGTGTGGCGAGTGGCTGGGGTCGCCGCCCGTCGAGACGCTCTTCGAACGCGCGCACCTGTCCACGGTCGTGGGTCTGCGGCTGGCGGACGGCCGCGAAGTCGTCGTCAAGGCAAGGCCGTTCGAGGAGCGGCTGGTCGGTTGTCTGGAGGTGCAACGCCGTATGCGTCGAGCCGGCTTCCCGTGTCCGGAGGTGCTGGCGGGGCCGGAGCCTGTGGACGGCCGGGGGCCGTTGAGGGGCCAGGTCGTCACGGCCGAGGCGTTGGTCCCCGGTGGCACCGTGTTGCCGTCGCGTCCGGATGCGCCCGAGCTGTTCGCTGCGGCGCTGGCCCGTCTGATGGCGGCGGCGCCGTCGGTCGCGGACGTGCCGTCGTTGGCTCCCGCGCCGCCGTGGAACGGCTGGGACCATGCCGATCCGCGGCCCTGGCCGTGGCCGGACGACATGGGCGTGGACCTCAACGACCGCTCCGGTCCCGGCTGGCTGGACGAGGCGGCCCGTCGGGTGCGTGCCCGGCTGCGGCGTGCGGCTCTGCCCGAGGTGGTCGGGCACGGTGACTTCGAGTCCCAGAACATCCGCTGGAACGGTGACAGGCTGCACGTGGTGCACGACTGGGACAGCGTGGTAGCCCGGCCCGAGGCGGCACTCGCCGGGCTGGCGGCCGCGGTCTTCCCCGCGGGCGGGCCCGAGGACCGGCCTGCGACCGTCGCCGAGACCGAGCGGTTTCTGAACGGATACGCCCGGGTCCGCGGACGGCGCTGGACGCGTGAGGAGTCCGAGGTGGCCTGGGCCGCGGGGCTGTGGGTGCTGGCCTTCAACGCCAAGAAGGCATCGGTCGGCCGGCCGGACGGTTCCGCCGTCGCTCGGCTGGCGGAAGAAGCACCTGAGCGGCTGCGCCGCGCGGACGCCTGATCAACCGGATCCGCACGGTCGCTGTCAGGTGGCTGTGCTGGTCACCGTCCTCGACGAGCGGCTGTGGTCAGGAGGGCCGGCATGTCCGGGTCGGCCGGAGGTAGAGTCCGGATGTGCGTTGATCTCCCGGGCGGCGGCCCCGAGCAGCCGCAGACGGTGCGGGGCGCCTCTCGGAGAAGGGGTCGCTCTCGGTCAGCATGTCTGTCATCGCCTCAGTGGAGATCCACGCCATGACTGCTCAGCAGCCTCTCACCTACGACGCGCTCGTCGAACTCGCCACCGCCGATCCAGCCGTCGTCGGTCTCGTCCTCAAAGGTTCCCGAGCCCACGACGGCATGACCACCCAGCACTCCGACCACGACCTGTACGTGATCCTCGCCGATGACGTCACGACCGGTCTCACTCGGCTCGCGGGCCACCGCACCGCCGAGCTGGATCTCGTCATCGTCTCTCTCACCGAGTTCCGCGCCGCCGGGATGCCCGGATTTGAACGCTACGCCCTCGCCCGAGCCCTGATCGTGCTCGACCGGCTCGACGGAGGCATCGCCCGGATCCTCGCCGACAAGGCTCGCCTGGGTGCCGATGAGGCGTTCCAGGATGCCGGTGGCCGGCTCGACGCCTATGTCAACTCTCTCTACCGGTCGGTCAAGAATCATCGGGACGGTCAGGCTCTCGCCGCTCGTCTGGACGCCGCCGACAGCGTTCGGTTCCTGCTCGAGCTGCTTTTCGCTCTCGATCGTCGCCCCCGCCCCTACAACAAGTACCTGGAGTGGGAGCTTGCCCGGTATCCGCTTCCGGGCTGGGACGCCGACGTGTTGCTCCGCGCTGTGGACCGTATTTCGGCGACTGGCGATGTGGCCCTGCAGCGGCATCTGTTCACCCTTGTGGAGAGGGCGGCCCGAGAAGCCGGACATGGCGAGGTGCTGGACGCGTGGGGCGAGGATCTGGACCTCATGCGGCCGCGATAGGGAGACGGGGAGGCTCCTTGCGGCCGTCACCGGGTCTGCGGTGCGGATGGTGGGGTACCCCGTGGTCCGTTTCCGGTTCGGGTCACTTCGCGTGGGTCACCGCGTAGATCATGACGAAGGCGACGATGTGGATGCCGAAGAGGAAGTAGCCGAGGTAGTACCAGACGTAGCGTTCGCGCTTCTTCTCCAGGGCCAGGCGGCGCTTTTCGCTGTCTTCGGGCATCAGGGCTCCCGGTGGACCTTGGTGTTGGAGGCCTGGGCGCGGGGGCGGACGACCAGCAGGTCGATGTTGACGTGGGGCGGGCGGGTGACCGCCCAGGCGATGGTGTCGGCGACGTCGTCCGCGGTGAGGGGGTCGGCGACGCCCTGGTAGACCTTGGCGGCCTTCTCCGTGTCGCCGCCGAAGCGGGTGAGGGCGAACTCGTCGGTCCTGACCATGCCGGGCGCGATCTCGATGACGCGCACCGGGCGGCCGACGATCTCCAGGCGGAGGGTCTCGGCGAGGACGTGGGCGCCGTGCTTGGCGGCGACGTAGCCCGCGCCGCCCTCGTAGGTGGCGTGGCCGGCGGTGGAGGAGACGACGACGACCGTGCCGTCGCCGCTGGCGTCCAGCTTGGGGAGCAGGGCCTGGGTGAGGTTGAGGGTGCCGAGGACGTTCGTCTCGTACATGGTGCGCCACTGGTCCGGGTCGCCGGTGGCGACGGGGTCGGCGCCGAGTGCGCCGCCGGCGTTGTTGACGAGGACGCCGACGGTCTTGAAGGCGGTGGCGAACTCGTCGACGGCGGCGCGGTCGGTGACGTCGAGGGGGTAGGCCGTGGCCTGGTGTCCGGCCGCGGTGATCTCCTCGGAGAGCGCCTCTATGCGGTCCTTGCGGCGGGCGGTGAGGACGACGCGGTAGCCGGCCTCGGCGAGTCGGCGGGCCGTGGCGGCGCCGATCCCGCTGCTCGCACCCGTGACGACGGCGATACGGGACGCGGCGGGCGGTACGGCGGTGGCCATGGGCTGCTCCTCGGGCGGTCGGGGCCGGTCCAGGTCAGCATAAGCGGGGGCGGTGGGTGAGGTGTCAGCCGTTGCGCGGGGCCCACATGATCACGGCCATGCCGGCGAGGCAGACCAGTGCGCCGGTGATGTCCCAGCGGTCGGGGCGGTAGCCGTCGGCGATCACGCCCCACAGGATCGAACCGGCGACGAAGATCCCGCCGTACGCGGCGAGGACGCGGCCGAAGTGGGCGTCGGGCTGGAAGGTGGCGACGAAGCCGTAGGCGCCGAGGGCGAGGACGCCGCCGGCCGCCCACATCCAGCCGCGGTGTTCCCGTACGCCCTGCCAGACCAGCCAGGCGCCGCCGATCTCCAGTACGGCGGCGAGGACGAACAGGGCGGCGGAGCGGAGGATCGGCATGCGGGCAGCCTCGCACGCGGGGGATCACCTGTTGGACGGCGCCTGGCGCGGGCCGGGGGTGGGATACATCCGCAGGAGCGGAGAGGAGCCGCGCATGACGGGAGACACGCGGGCCGGGCTGCTGGCGGAGCTGGCCGTGGTGTCCCGGCGGTACATGGCGGCCCACGCCCTGTTCAACCAGGCGCTCGCCGATCATCTGGGCCTGCATCCCACCGATCTGCAGTGCTTGAACCTGCTGACGTTGGAGGGCGGTCCGGTGTCCACGGGCCGGGTCGCGGAGCTGACGGGGCTGACGACCGGGTCGGCGACGCGGCTGGTGGACCGGCTGGAGCGGGCGGGGTACGTGGTGCGGGAGCGGGACGCGGGGGACCGGCGGCTGGTGCTGGTGGCGGTGGTGCCGGAGCGGGGGGCCGAGTTCGGGCGGGTGTGGGAGCGGCTGGGCGGTGGCTGGTTCGCGCTCTTCGAGGACCTCGACGACGCGCAGCTCGCCCTGTTCACCGGCCATATGAGGCGTGTGACGGAGTTCAGCGCGGAGCAGGCGGCCCGGCTGCGGTCGGGGGAGGTTCCGGGCGCCTAGTCGTGGCCGGTCGTGGCGCCGGCGGCGGTGCCGGCGCGCGCGAACCGGTGTGCGCCGTCGGGTATCGGTCGGGTAGCGTGCGGGGCATGTCGAGCCCCGAAGCATCCAGGGCGGGGGCTTTCGGTCACGCCGTCAGCCCCCTGGACCACTGAGTCCGTAGTTCTGCCGTCCCGCCGTGTTCTGCGGCCGGACGCCTGTGCCCGTGGGTGCTGACCGCGGTGACGAGAACGCCTTCACTCCTGCTTCTCATCGCCTCGGAGCCACTCGATGCCTCTCGCGCTGTACCTGCTTGCCATGGCCGTCTTCGCCATGGGCACCTCCGAATTCATGCTCGCCGGTCTCTTGCCCGGTATCGCCTCCGACCTCGACGTGACGGTCGGGACGGCGGGCACGCTCACGTCGGCCTTCGCGATCGGCATGGTCGTCGGGGCTCCGCTCATGGCCGGGCTTGCCCGCGACTGGCCCGCACGATCCGGTCTCCTCGGGTTCGTCCTCGTCTTCGCGGCGGCTCACGTCCTGGGCGCCGCCACCGCGGACTTCCCGGTCCTGTTCGCCACCCGGGTGGTCGCGGCGCTCGCGAACGCGGGATTCCTCGCCGTGGCCCTGACCACCGCCGCCGAGCTGGTGGCAGCGGACAGGAAGGGACGCGCGCTCGCGGTGCTGCTGTCCGGGACGACGGTGGCCACGATCGCCGGGGTCCCGGCGGGATCGGTGCTCGGCACCGTGCTCGGCTGGCGAGCCACGTTCTGGGCCGTCGCCGTCCTCTGCCTGCCCGCGGCCATCGGCATCCTCAAAGGCGTCCCGGCCGGTCCCGTGCGGGGAGGCGAGTCGCACAGGCCGGCGCTGCGAGCGGAGCTCGTACGGCTCAAGAGCCCGCGCCTGGCCCTCGTGATGCTGCTCGGTGCCCTGGTGAACGCGGCGACCTTCGCGAGTTTCACCTTCCTCGCCCCCGTGGTGACCGACGTCGCCGGCCTGAGCGGTCTGTGGGTCTCGGTCGTTCTGGTGCTCTTCGGTCTCGGTGCTTTCGTCGGTATCACCGTCGCTGGACGAGTGTCCGACCACCGCCCCGGCCCGGTCGTCGCTCTCGGCGGCCCGCTGCTTCTCCTCGGCTGGCCGGCCCTGGCCGTGCTGGCCGACCGGCCGGCCGCCCTGTTCGTCCTGGTGTTCCTGCAGGGCGCGCTGTCGTTCGTGCTGGGCAGCACCCTGATCACGCGGGTCCTCTACGAGGCGACGGGAGCCCCCACCATGGCCGGCTCGTACGCGACCGCGGCTTTCAACATCGGCGCCGCGGTCGGACCGCTCATCGCCGCGGCCTCCCTCGACACCGCCCTCGGAGACCTCGGGCCGTTCTGGGTGAGTGGACTGCTCGTCGTGATCGCGCTGCTCGTGGCGTTCCCCTTCCGCAGTGTGATCGCGGCCGGTCGTGGCACCGAGGTGCTTCGGTGACCCGTGCGCGGCCGGTGCCGGTGCCGGTGCCGTGGGCGTGCGGCCGGGGGTGGAATAGGAGGGGGTGGGGAGTCGTTCCAGAGGTATAGTTGAACCGTCAACAACCTGGAGGGTGAGCGGCCATGCAGTTCGGGATCTTCAGCGTCGGGGATGTCACGCCCGACCCGACCACGGGGCGTACGCCGACCGAGCGGGAGCGGATCAAGGCCATGGTCGCCATCGCGCTGAAGGCCGAGGAGGTGGGCCTGGACGTGTTCGCGACCGGGGAGCACCACAACCCGCCGTTCGTGCCGTCCTCGCCGACCACCATGCTCGGCTACATCGCGGCCCGCACCGAGAAGCTGATCCTGTCCACCTCCACCACCCTGATCACCACCAACGACCCGGTGAAGATCGCCGAGGACTTCGCGATGCTCCAGCACCTGGCCGACGGCCGGGTGGACCTGATGATGGGGCGCGGGAACACCGGCCCGGTCTATCCCTGGTTCGGCAAGGACATCCGTCAGGGCATCAACCTCGCCGTCGAGAACTACGCCCTGCTGCACCGGCTGTGGCGCGAGGACGTCGTCGACTGGGAGGGGAAGTTCCGCACCCCGCTGCAGGGCTTCACCTCCACGCCCCGCCCGCTGGACGGTGTGGCGCCGTTCGTCTGGCACGGCTCGATCCGCTCGCCGGAGATCGCCGAGCAGGCCGCGTACTACGGTGACGGCTTCTTCCACAACAACATCTTCTGGCCGGCCGACCACACCAGGCGGATGGTCGAGCTGTACCGGGCCCGGTACGCCCACTACGGGCACGGCACGCCCGAGCAGGCGATCGTCGGGCTCGGCGGTCAGGTGTTCATGCGGAAGAACAGCCAGGACGCGGTGCGCGAGTTCCGGCCGTACTTCGACGTCGCGCCGGTCTACGGGCACGGGCCCTCGCTGGAGGAGTTCACCGAGCAGACCCCGCTGACCGTGGGCTCTCCGCAGCAGGTCATCGAGAAGACGCTCGCCTTCCGCGAGTACGCCGGTGACTACCAGCGCCAGCTCTTCCTGATGGACCACGCGGGGCTGCCGCTGAAGACCGTGCTGGAACAGCTCGACCTGCTGGGCGAGGAGGTCGTGCCGGTGCTGCGCGAGGAGTTCGCCAAGAACCGCCCGGCCGACGTGCCGGACGCGCCCACCCACAGTTCGCTGCTGGCCACCGCCAAGGCGAAGGAAGGAGCGCGGGCATGAAGCTCGTCGTCGTCTCGGCGGGGCTGAGCGTCCCGTCGTCCACCCGGCTGCTCGGCGACCGGCTGGCCGCCGCGACCGCCGCGCAGGCCCCGGCCGACGTCCAGGTGATCGAGCTGCGCGACCTCGCCGTGGAGATCGCGCACAACTTCACCAACGGCTTCCCGGGCCGGGCGCTGGCCGCCGCGTTCGACGCGGTGGCCGGGGCCGACGGGCTGATCGTGGTCACGCCGGTGTTCTCGGCGTCGTACAGCGGGCTGTTCAAGTCGTTCTTCGACGCGCTGAGCGTCGGCGACCCCGAGGCCCTCGCCGGGAAGCCGGTGCTGATCGCGGCGACCGGCGGTACGGCCCGGCACTCGCTGGTGCTGGACCACGCGCTGCGTCCGCTCTTCTCCTACCTCAAGGCCGTCGTCGTCCCCACCGGCGTCTACGCCGCCTCCGAGGACTGGGGCGCCGAGGGCCTGGACGGGCGTGTCGAGCGGGCGGCCGGGGAGCTGGCGGCGCTGACGACCGGGGCGGCCACCGCCCGCCCGCTGCCCCGGCGGGACTCCTTCGAGGAGGTCACCCCGTTCGAGGAGCGGCTCGCGGCGCTGCGGCCCGCCGGGTGAGAGCGGAGTAAGAAGCGGGCCCCGGTGCCGTCCACCGGGGCCGCGGGACGGCGGCGGTTGGCAGACTGGGGGCGTGCCGCACACCCTTCTGCTCGCCGAAGACGACCGCGCCATCCGCAACGCCCTGGAGCGTGCCCTCACCCTGGAGGGCTACCGGGTCACGGCCGTCGCCGACGGCGTCGAGGCCCTCGCGCAGGCCCACCGCAGCCGGCCCGACGTGCTGGTCCTGGACGTGATGATGCCCGGCATCGACGGGCTCCAGGTGTGCCGGGTGCTGCGCGCCGAGGGCGACCGCACGCCGGTGCTGATGCTGACCGCGCTGGTGGAGACCGCCGACCGGATCGCGGGACTGGACGCGGGCGCCGACGACTACGTCGTCAAGCCGTTCGACGTCGAGGAGGTCTTCGCCCGGCTGCGCGCGCTGCTGCGCCGGGTGGCCCCGGCACCTGCCCCGGCTCCGGCCCCGGTGCCCGAGCCCGTCGCGGAGACGAGGCCGGAGCCCCCCGGCCGGTTCCTGGAGGCGGCCGGGCTGCGCATGGACCCGCAGGCGCGCCGGGCCTGGCGGGGCGGGCGGGAGCTGGAGCTGACCCGCACCGAGTTCGAGCTGCTGGAGCTGCTGATCCGCCACGCGGGCATCGTCCTGAACCACTCCACCATCTACGACCGCATCTGGGGCTACGACTTCGGCCCCGGCTCCAAGAACCTCGCCGTCTACGTCGGCTACCTGCGCCGCAAACTCGACGAGCCCGGCGCGCCGCAGCTCATCCACACCGTGCGCGGGGTGGGTTACGTGCTGCGGGAGGGCTGAGTGTCGTACGGGCGGCCGGTCTCCCGGAGGCGGCTGCGGCTGCTGTCGCTGGGGACCACGTTCGCGGTGGCGTTCGCCGCGGTGACCGCCACCGTCACCGTGCTGGTCGGGATCCTGTCGTACAACGCGGCGGCCCGGCTGGTGCGGGTGGACCAGCAGTCGGTGTTCGACGAGGTCGTGCAGGACCTGCGGGACGAGGTCCGGGAGAACCGGATGTCGCCGCTCGACTTCTCCTCCGCCGCGCCCGGTCATGATCTGGTGCGGCCCGCGCGGACCGATGTGCAGGTGCTCGGGCCTGACGGCAGTGTCTTCGACCCCGGCGACCCCGGCCTGCCGGTGGTCGACGCCGACCGGCGGGTCGCGGGAGCCGCGACCGCGGGGCGGGTGGTCGTGCACGCGGACGTCGACGTCGGCGACGACGTCTACCGGGTGGCGACCGTCGCGCTGGGCGGCGAGCGGGGCGCGGTGCAGGTCGCGCAGGAGTTCAGCGACACCGAGGACCTGCTGCGGGCGCTCCAGCGGCGCACGCTGATCCTGATGGCGGCGGTGGTGGTCGGGGCGGGGCTGCTCGGCTGGTGGGTGGCCCGGCGCATCACCCGGCGCCTGGTCGTCCTCACCAACACCGCCGAGGCCGTCGCCCGTACGCGGCGGCTCGGCATCCAGGTGCCGGTGGCCGGTTACGACGAGGTGGGGCGGCTCGGCCGGGCCTTCGACCGGATGCTGGGGCGGCTCGCCCAGTCGGAGGAGGACCAGCGGCGGCTGGTCCAGGACGCCGGGCACGAGCTGCGTACGCCGCTCACCTCGCTGCGCACCAACATCTCCCTGCTGCGCCGCATCGACGAGCTGCCGCCCGGCACCCGTGAGGAACTCGTCGCCGATCTCACGCAGGAGGCCCGCGAGCTGACCGACCTCGTCAACGAACTCGTCGACCTCGCGGCCGGGCAGTCCGACACCGAGCCGCCGCAGCGGGTCGACCTCGCGGACGTCGCGGAGGAGGTGGCGGGTCTTGCGCGGCGCCGTACCGGGCGGGAGATCGTGGTCGAGGTGAGTGGTGACACCGCGACCGACGGGCGGCCGGGGATGCTGACGCGGGCGCTGTCCAATCTCGTCGAGAACGCGGTGAAGTTCGACCGGGAGGGTCGTGCTCCCGTGGAGATCCGGGTCGCGGGGCCGGCTCGGGCGGGGGCGGCTCGGGCGGGGGCGGCTCGGGCGGGGGTGGTGCGGGTGGAGGTGCGGGACCGGGGGCCGGGGATCGCCGATGACGATCTGGTGCGGGTGTTCGACCGGTTCTACCGTGCCGCTGATGCGCGGTCCCTGCCGGGGTCGGGGCTCGGGCTCTCCATCGTGCGGGAGGTCGCGCTTGCGCATGGGGGAGCGCCGTACGCCTTCTCCCGCGAGGGCGGGGGGACGGTGACCGGGTTCACGGTGGGGGGTGTGGCCGCGCAGCCGTCGGACGGGTGAACGGTGTTGCGGTGCGGCGGGAGTGGGTCGCGCTGCCCGGCGCTTGCGGGGTGCCGTCGCGCCCACCCGTGCCGCCCTGCGGCACGATTGCCCGCGATTCCGGGCAGGTATGTGTGCGGGGGGGCGGCGGAGTGTCGTCTCCCGGTGAGGGGAGGGCGAGCGTGCTGACGGGTGAGGAGGCTGCCGCGTTGGCGGCGGTTGACGAGGGGGCGTTGGGGCGGTCGTTGTTGGAGTTGGTGGCTGTGCCCAGTGTGACGGGGAGTGGGGCCGAGTCGGAGCTTCAGCATCGGCTGGCCGGGCGGCTGGAGTCGCTCGGGATGGATGTCGACCTGTGGTCGATGGATCTGTCCGCGCTGCGTGCCGAACCGGACTTCCCGGGGACGGAGGCGCCGCGGGAGGAGGCGTGGGGGCTGGTCGGGACCACCCCGGACGGGGGCGACGGGCCCACCCTGATTCTCAACGGCCACGTCGACGTCGTACCGCCGGGTGATCCCGCCGCGTGGGACGGCGACCCGTTCGTGCCCCGGGTGACCGGGGACCTCGTGCACGGGCGCGGGGCCTGCGACATGAAGGCCGGGCTCGCGGCGCACCTCGCCGCGCTCGCGGCGATACGTTCCGCCGGGATACGGCTGCGCGGCCGGGTCGCCGCGCACTTCGTCGTCGGCGAGGAGGACGGCGGACTCGGCGCCTACGCCACCCTGCGGCGCGGTCACCGCGGCGACGCGTGCGTGATCGCCGAGCCGACCGCCTCCACGCTGATCACCGCGAACGCGGGCGCGCTGACGTTCCGTCTCGCCGTGCCCGGCAGGGCGGCGCACGGCAGTTCGCGGGAGCGGGGGGTCAGCGCCGTCGACGCGTATCTGCCGCTGCACCGGGCGCTGGCCGCGCTGGAGACGGAGCGGAACCGGGACCCGGACCCGCTGCTCGCCGAGTACCCGATCCCGTACGGCCTGTCGGTGGGCACCGTGCGTGCCGGGGACTGGGCGAGCAGCGTGCCCGATCTGCTGGTCGCCGAGGGGCGGTTCGGCGTACGCCTCGGTGAGGAACCGGCCGACGCGCGCGCCGAGTTCGAGCGGTGCGTGGCGCAGGCGTGCGCCGCCGACCCCTGGCTGCGGGACCGTCCGGCCGTGGTGAGCTGGCCGGGCGGGCAGTTCGCGAGCGGCCGGCTGCCCGAGGGGCACGTCCTCGCGGACGTGGTCGGGTCCGCGTACGCCGACGCGACGGGCGGCCCGCGGCCGAGGCGGCGCGGCGCCACGTACGGCAGCGACCTGCGGCACTACACCGGTGCCGGGATACCGACGCTGCAGTACGGCCCCGGGGACATCGCGGTGGCCCACAGCGAGCGCGAACACGTGTCCCTGCGGGAGGTGGTGGAGGCCGCGCGGACGCTGGTGCTGACGGTGCTGCGGACCGTCGGGACCAAGTGAGGCGGGCGCGGATGTGGTTACCGTGCGTCCGAGGGCGCCCGGGGCCGTGCGGTGGATCCCCCGCCGTCGCGCGGCCACGGGCGCCCGGTCATGCCAGTACAGGCACCCCGCGACCGGCACGCGGCCGGCCGACGCCCGCCCTCCGGTGCGCGCCGCGGCTGCCGTGCCGGCGTCGCCCAGGACCGCCGACCTCAGGAAGTCAGATGAAGACACGCGTCGATCTGCTCACCAAGGAGTACCCGCCGGAGATCTACGGCGGAGCCGGAGTCCATGTCGCCGAACTCGCCCGTTCGCTCAGGTCGTTGGTGGACCTGCGGGTGCACTGCCTCGGCGGCCCCCGGGACGAGGAGGGGGTGACCGCGTACCGCGAGCCCCGGCTCGGCGACGACGCCAACGCCGCGCTGCGCACCCTCGGGGCGAACGTGGAGATGGCGGCGGGCTGCGCGGGCGCCGAACTCGTCCACAGCCACACCTGGTACGCCAACGGGGCCGGTCATCTCGCCCGCACCCTGTACGGCGTCCCGCACGTCGTCACCACGCACAGCCTGGAGCCCCTGCGCCCGTGGAAGGCCGAGCAGTTGGGCGGCGGCTACGCGCTCTCCTCGATGGTGGAGCGCACCGCGCTGCTGCACGCCGACGCGGTGATCGCGGTCTCGGAGGCGATGCGCGGGGACGTGCTGCGCGTCCACCCCGACATCGACCCGGACAGGGTGCACGTCGTCCACAACGGCATCGACACCGCCGTGCACCGGCCCGACCACGGCACCGCCGCCCTGCGGCGGCACGGCATCGACCCGGAGCGTCCCCTCGTGCTGTTCGTCGGGCGGGTGACGCGGCAGAAGGGTCTGCCCCAACTGCTGCGCGCTGCCTTCGAGATGGACCCGGAGGCGCAACTGGTGCTGTGCTGCGGCCGGCCGGACACGCCGGGGATCGCCGCCGAGACGGCCGCGCTGGTCGAGGCGCTGGGGCGCTCGCGGGGCGGGGTCGTCCGCATCGACGGCATGCTCGACCAGGTCTCCCTGCGTCAACTGCTCACCCACGCCGACGTGTTCGTCTGCCCCTCGCTGTACGAGCCGATGGGCATCGTCAACCTGGAGGCGATGGCCTGCGGGACGGCGGTGGTGGCCACCGCCACCGGGGGGATACCCGAGGTCGTCGCGGACGGCGAGACCGGGCTGCTCGTCCCGGTCGAGCAGGAGCAGGACGGCACCGGGACCCCGCTGGATCCCAAGCGGTTCGCCTCGGACCTGGCCGCCGCCGTGAACCGGCTGATCGCCGATCCGGACCTGGCGTCGGCGATGGGCGTCGCGGGCCGGATCAGGGCCGAGAAGTTCTTCGGCTGGGACCGCGTCGCCGAACGGGTGCACACCGTCTACCGGCACGCACTCGGCACCTGAGGAGCCGGGGCGGCCCCGGCTTCTGCCTCCGGCGCTCCGGCCCTTTCTGGTGCTTCGCCCCCGGCCCGTGCGGCGGGGCGGTCAGGCCCTGCCCCGCCGGGACCCGGTGCCGGCGGGGCCGGTCCCGGCAGCACGATGGGAGCGCCGGCAGCATCCCGGCTCCGGGCCCAGGCCACCGGCTCCCGGCCCGGCCCCCGACCTCGGCCCCCGGCCCCCGCGTCGGCCGGGCGGCCGGGCCCCGCCCCGTCGGGACCCGGGATGACGGGGCGGCCGGGCCCCGCCCCGCCGGGCCCCGCCCCGCCGGGCCCCGCCCCGTCGGGGCCCGGCGTCGGCGGGCCCGTCGTCGACCTCTTGGAGTCGAGGCGGGATCGTTGACCGGCGTACCCGGGCAGCCGTTACGTTCGCCGGCATGTCGGATGCGCCCTCAACCTCTTGCACCGAAGGTGCCGCCAAGGGCGGCCCGGCGGACCCGCAGGGCGGGACCCGGGTCACCACGCTCGAGTTGTTCTTCGACCTCGCCTTCGTCTTCAACTTCACCCAACTCGCCCGGCTGCTGAGCCGGGACATGACCCCCCGGGGTCTGCTGCAGGTGCTGTTGATCTTCTGGCTGCTGTGGTGGATGTACGGCGGCTACGCCTGGCTGACCAACCACCTGCCGCCGCACCGCAAGCGCCACCGGCTGCTGCTCCTGCTGGGCATGGCCTCGTTCCTGGTGCTCGGCCTGGCGACCCCCAACGCCTTCGACGGTGACGGCGTCGCCTTCGGGGTCGGCTACCTGCTGATCGTCTCCGTGCACGCCGCGCTGTTCGCGTTCGGCGGCCCCAAGGCCGCCCGGAACATGCTGAGCATCGCACCGTTCCACCTCGTGGTCGCGCTGCTGCTCATCGTGGCGGGGCTGCTGGACGGGCCGGTGGTGTACGCGCTGTGGGCCGGGGCCGTGGTGCTGGAGGTCGTGGCGCCGATGGTGACCGGGGTCTCCGGCTTCGAGCTGCGGCCCAGCCACTTCGTCGAGCGGCACGGACTGCTGATGATCATCGCGCTGGGCGACTCGTTCCTGGCGCTCGGCATCGGCAGCGACGGCGCGCAGGCCGGCCTGTCCATGGTCACCACCGCCGTTCTGATCTTCGTCATCCCCGCCTGCCTGTGGTGGGTGTACTTCGACGAGTCGGAGAAGGCGCGGCGCGCCGAGTACGCCCTGGAGTGCCAGGACGCGCACCAGCGGTCGAGACTGGCGCTGTCCGCGTTCTTCTACGCCCATGTGCCGATGCTGCTGGGGCTGATCCTCATCGCGGCGGCCGTCAAGAAGACCATCGCGGCCCCCTACGAGCCGCTCGCCCTGGCCCCCGGAGCGGCGCTGGCCCTGGGGGTCTCGCTCTACCTCGCCGGCATCGCGTGGTTCCACGGCATCCTCAAGATCGGACCCCAGCGCTTCCACTGCGCCGCCGCGCTGCTCGGCGTCGCCGCCGTTCCCGTGGGCCATCTGTTCGCCGCCGTCGTCGAAGTGGCCCTGCTCGGACTGCTCATCGTCAGCGCCGTGATCAGCGAGCACCGCTGGTCCCGCCGGATGGGCCACCTCGTCCACCGCACCGACCCCGTCCGTACACCCGCACAACTGGAGGTATCCCGCCCATGAGCTCCGTGGCCGACCGCCTGGACGTCATCGACACCTGCACCCGTATGGCCTGGTACATCGACTCGGGCGCCTGGGAGGCGCTCGCGGAGGTGTTCAGCGAGGAGATCCGGCTCGACTACACGAGCCTCAACGGCGGCGAGCCCGCCGTGCTCAGCCGCAAGGAGCTGATCGGCGCCTGGTCGGGGCTGCTGGGCAGCTTCACCACCACCCAGCACCTGCTCAGCAACTACCTCGTGGACGTCGAGGGCGACACGGCGGTGGCCACCGCCATGTTCCAGGCCACCCACCGGATGCCGAACGAGCACGGCGGCCCGCTGTGGATCCTCGGCGGCAGGTACCGCTTCGACCTGGCGCGCACCGGGGAGGGCTGGCGCATCAACGGCGTCGAGATGACCGCCACCTGGGCCGACGGAAACCAGCACCTGCTCGCCCGGGCCGCCGAGGCGCAGTCCGGGCGGGGCTGAGGTCAGGAAGTCGACACCCCTTTTCTTGCCGCTTGAACAGCGGTCCGCGAATCATTTCCGGTGATTCCCGAACGCCCCGTCTAGGAGACGTGATGAGTGACCTCACCGAAGAGACCCGGAAAGTCGCCCAGCGGTGGTTCGACGCGCTTTCCGGCGGCGATTTCGACACCGCGCTCGACACGCTGGCCGAGGACGTCGAGTGGATCAACTACGCGCCGGTGCCCGGCTACAACGACGACATGAAGTGGATCGGCTCCTACCGGGGCCGGGACGCCGTGCTCGGCACCCTGAAGATCTTCACCGAGGCCGTCGAGGTGAAATTCGAGAAGCTGACCAACCTCGTGGTCGACGGCACGCAGGCCGCCGGTGTGATCCACGAGGTTTCGGTGGTCAGGGAGACCGGCGTCGAATTCGAGATCGAATTCGTCCAGCTGCTCTCCGTCCGCGGCGGAAAGATCGTCCGCTGGAAGTCGTACACCGACCCGTCCCAGATCATCCGCGCGCTGCGCGGGGACACCACGGACAAGGCGGCCGCCTGATGAGCACCGAACTGATCACCGCCGTGCGCGGCCGGGACACCGCCGGGGCCTTACGGCTGCTGGACGCCGGCGCGGACCCCAACGCCCGCGACGACGCCTCCGGCCTCACCGCGCTGATGATCGCCGCCGGCCAGGCCGACGTCCTGACCGTACGGGTCCTGATCGCGGCGGGGGCCGACGTGCTCGCCGCGGACCGCCGGGCCGGCGCCACCGCGCTGCACAAGGCCTGCCAGGGCGGCAGCCTCGACGTGGTGCGCGCCCTGGTCGAGGCCGGCGCGTTCGTGGACGCCGTCGCCCCGACCACCGGGCACACCGCCCTGATGGACGCGCTCTGGTACAAGTTCCCGGACATCGCCCGGTACCTGCTGGACCGGGGCGCGAGCCTGAAGGTGTACACGCACTACGGCTTCTCGCTGGAGCAGCACTTCGAGTACGAGCTGAACGTCAACACCTTCGGCAAGGAGCGGCTGCTGGAGGCCGAGCGGCACCTCGACGCCCGCCGCCGCGGCGACGAGGAGGCCGTGGGCCGCCAGGAGCTGATGGCCGCCGTCACCGAGGGCGACACGGAACGGGTCCGCAAGCTGCTCGACGGCGGTGCCGAGGTCGACGAGCGCTTCCCGAACCTGGGCGGCTTCAACGACAGCCACACCCCGCTGCTGGTCGCCTCCCGCGACGGCCACACCGAGATCGTGCGGCTGCTGCTCGCCGCGGGCGCCGACGTCAACGCCGTCGAGCCGACCTTCGGCGCGGTGCCGCTGCACAAGGCCGTCTACAACGGGCACGCCGGCATCACCGCCGACCTGGTCCGCCAGGACGGCATCGACCTGGACTTCCAGGGCGCCACCAACGGCTACACCCCGCTGCACGACTCCCTGTGGCACGGCTACGAGGACTGCGCGCGCACCCTCGTCGAAGCGGGGGCCCGGCTCGACGCGGTCGGCCACGACGGCAAGACCCCCCTCGACCTGGCCGCCGAGGTCTTCGGCGCCGACCACGCCCTGACCGCACTCATCCGCGACCGCGCCGCGCGCTGAGGTCCGCCCCGTTCACCGACCCTCCGTACGACGGGAGTCCGCCATGCTCTTCTACGTCCAGATGAAGTGGAACCACGAGGGCCGCATCACCCTCGACGAGCTCTGGGAGCTCGAACAGGACGAGGCCGTGCACGCCCAGGAGACGGTCGACTCCGGCTTCTGCGTGGGCATCTGGAAGGTGGCCGCGCAGAAGCGGGTCATCGCGATCATCGACTCGCCCGACGCCGAGGAGCTGGACCGCACCGCGCTGGGCCGGCTGCCGATGCGCGAGTACCTGGAGTTCGAGGAGGTCTGGCCGCTGCGCGACTACCTCGGCTTCGCCGAGGACGTCAAGCAGCGCTACAAGGTCTGAGCAGGCCCCCCATGACCCGCACCACGACCCGCACCGCACTCGTCACCGGCGGCAACCGGGGCATCGGCCTGGAGACCTGCCGCCAGCTCCTCCGGGCCGGCCTCGACGTCGTCCTGGCCGCGCGCGACACCGCGCGCGGCCGGGAGGCGGCCCGGGGCATCAAGGGCGCCGGCGCCCGGATCCGCGTCGAGGAGCTGGACGTCACCAGCCGCGCGAGCGTCGACGCGTGCGCGCGGCGGCTCACCGACGCGGGCGTCGAGGTCGACGTGCTGGTCAACAACGCCGGCGTCTATCCCACGGACTCGTTCTTCGAGCTCGACGAGGCCACCTGGCGGGAGGCCCTCGACGTGAACCTGACGGGCGCCTTCCACACCTGCCAGGTCTTCGTGCCGGCGATGGCACGGCGTGGCTGGGGGCGCGTGGTGAACGTCTCCTCCGGGCTGGGGGCCATGACCGACAACGTGCCGTCGCCCGCCGCGTACGGCGTCTCCAAGGCCGCGCTCAACGCGCTGACGCTGGTGGTGTCGTCCGCCGCCGGGCCCGCGGTGAAGGTCAACGCCGTCTGCCCCGGCTGGGTGCGCACCGACATGGGCGGGTCCTGGGCGCCCACCGGCGTCGAGAAGGGCGCCGACACGGTGACCTGGCTGGCCACGCTGCCCGACTCCGGGCCCACCGGCGGGTTCTTCCGCAACCGGCGGAGGATCCCGTGGTGACCCGGTGCCGTCCCCAGCCCTTACAGACAAGGAGAGTGCCGTGAGGCACCGCATACTGCTCCCGCTCGCCCTGACCGCCGCCCTGCTGACGGCGTGTTCGGATTCGGACACCGGGTCCGCCGCCTCGGAGACCCCCGAGGCCCCGGCCACCAGCCGCTCGGCCGACGGCGCGCCGTCGCCGCAGGAGGCCGCCGCCGGTGCGGAGGAGGTCCCCGCCGCCGCGCAGGCGTACGTCGACGCGGTGGCCGCCGAGGACCTGGACGCCCTGGTCGACGCCTTCCACCCGGACGCCCGGCTCATCGACGTCGGCCGGGAGTTCAACGGCCGGGACGAGATCCGGGACTGGGCCGACAACGAGGTGATCGGCGGGCGGCTCACCGTCCTGAAGAACACGCCCAAGCCGGGCGGCACCACCCTGCTCGTCCGCTTCGCCCCCGGCGGGACCGGCGGCTTCGAGGCCAACTACGAGTTCGACGTGCGCGACGGCCGTATCGCCGAGCTCAACCTGCAGTACGCCTGACCGGCGCCCCACCCCGTCATCGAGTCGAAGGAAGGGCTCACCCATGAGTACCGCCACCGCAACCGAGCCCGGCGCGCGGCGCAGCAGGCTCGCACTCGCCTCCCTGGGCCTGGGGGCGTTCGTCATCGGCACCGCCGAACTGGTCATCGTCGGTGTCCTCGGTCTGATCGCCGACGACCTGGACGTGTCCCTCAGCACGGCCGGACTGCTGGTCACCGCCTACGCCCTCGGCATCTCCATCGGCGGTCCGCTCATCACCGCGGCGACCATCCGCATGCCCCGGCGCGTCCTGCTGTGGTCCGCCCTCGGCGTGTTCGTCCTCGGCAACCTGGTGGCCGTCTTCGCCGGGGCGTTCGGGCTGCTGATCGTCGCCCGCGCGCTGTGCGGCGCGCTGCACGGCCTGTTCCTGGGCGCGGCCTCCGCGGTGGCGACCGGCCTGGTCGCCCCGGAGCACCGGGGGCAGGCCGTCGGCCTGGTCTTCGGCGGGATCTCCGTGTCGACCGTGCTCGGTGTCCCCCTCGGCACGCTGCTCGGGCAGGGGCTCGGCTGGCAGGCCACCTTCGCCGGTGTCGTCGTCCTGGGTGTCCTCGCGCTGGCCGCGATCCTGGCGTTCGTGCCGTCCGTGCACGGCAGCGGCTCCGGCGGCCTCGCCGCCCAGGCCCGGCACGCCTTCCACCCGCGGGTCCTGGCCATGCTGGCGGCCGGGGTGCTGCTGATGGGCTCGCAGTTCGTCGCCTTCACCTACCTCGCGCCCTTCCTGGAGGACGTCACCGGCATCTCCGGCGGCGCGGTGAGCGCGTTCCTGCTGGTCTTCGGTGTGTTCAGCGCGATCGGCACGATCGCCGGAGGGCGGTTCGCCGACATCAACGCCTCCATGACGCTCTTCGTCGGCAACCTGGTCCTGATCGTGGCGCTGCTCGGCCTGTACACCTTCGGCGGCAACGCCCTCCTCGTCGGCCTGGCCCTGGCCGGCTGGGGCATCGTCGGCTTCGGTGTCACCCCGTCGCTCCAGCTCCGGGTCATCTCGCTGGCCGGTGAGGGCGGTGACCTGGCGGCGACCCTGGGCGCCTCCGCGGCCAACGTCGGCGTCGCCTCCGGCGCGGCCGTCGGCGGCTGGGCGCTCGACGCCTACGGTGTCGCCGACGTGCCCCTGGTCGCCCTGATCGCGGCGGTGATCGCGCTGCCCGCCGTATGGGGCACCCGCTTCCTCAAGCTCCCCGAGGCCCCGGCCCCCGCCTCCGTCGCCGACCCGGCGGCCCCCGCGCCCGTCGCCGATCCGGCGGCCGGCGCGCCCCTGACCACCCGCGGTTGACCCCGGCGCCCACCTCGCCCCCGCGTCCCCCGGCGCGGGGGCCGGGTGGGCCCCGGCCCCGCCCGGCCCTGCGCCGTCCCTTCCGTTCCCACCGTGCCGAACCCCCTGGAGAGAGACCGTGACCGTGACCGACGCCGGCGGCCGGACCGTACGCGACGCAACGCTGGACGTGTTGCGCAAGCTGGGTCTGACGACCGTCTTCAGCAACCCGAGCCACAGTGAGATGAAGCTCTTCGAGAACTGGCTGGAGGGCGAGTTCCGGTTCGTGATGGGCCTGCAGGAGGCCGCCGTCGTCGGTATGGCCGACGGCTACGCCCAGGCCACCGGAGAGCCCGCGCTGGTGATCATCAACGGCGGGCCGGGCCTCGCCAACGCGATGGGCAGCGTCTACACCGCCGCGTCCGCGAAGACCCCGATGGTGATCCTCGGCGGGCAGCAGGCCCGCAAGATGCTGCTCGGCGAGCCCTTCCTGGTCGCCAAGGACGCCACCCAGCTCCCCAAGCCGTACATCAAGTGGGCCGGCGAGCCCGCGCGGCCGCAGGACGTCCCGGCGATGATCGCCCAGGCGTACCAGATCGCCCGGCAGGCGCCGCAGGGGCCGGTGTTCGTCTCCGTGCCCGAGGACGACTGGGTACGTCCCGCCGACCCCGAGCCGCTGCGCGTCGCGCGCGTGGAACGCGCCGTCGTCCCCGACCCGGCGGCGCTCGACCGGATCGCCGCGGCCCTCGACGGCGCCGAGCGGCCCGGCCTGATCGCGGGCGGCCCGGTGGACGCGCAGGGCGCCCGCGCCGACCTGATCGCCCTCGCCGAGAAGCTCAACGCGCGCGTGTGGGGCGCCCCGGTGTGGAACCGCGGCGCGTTCCCCGAGGACCACCCGCTGTTCGCCGGTGTGCTGCCGCCCATCCCCGAGCTGATCAACGAGCGGCTGGCCGCCCAGCACGACGTGGTCGTCGTCCTCGGCGGGCCGGCGTTCACCCTGTTCACGGCCTGGGACCTGTTCTCCACCGCACCGGCCGACCTGGACCGCAGCCCCCGCCCGACGCTCACCGCGGACGTGGAGTTCCTGCACGTCACCGACGACCCGCAGGCAGCCGCGGCCACCCTGGCCGACCGCGCCTTCATCGCCCCGCCCGGCGCGGTGGTCAAGGGGCTCGTACCGCTGGTGCGGCAGCGCCCCCGCGCCGAACTGACGCCGGTGCGCGAGCCGGTGGCGGTGCCGGAGGCGTCGTCCCCGCTCACCCAGGCGTACCTCTTCCACCTGCTGTCCAAGGAACTCCCCGACGACGCCGTACTGTTCGAGGAACTGCCCATCGCCCGCGCGGACTTCCACGAGCAGATCCCGCTCGGCGCCGGCAACGGCTACTTCGCCACCGCGAGCGGCGCCCTCGGCTTCCCGTTCGCCGGCGCCGTCGGCTACGCGCTCGCCCGCCCCGACCGCCGGGCCGTGGTCGTCGTCGGCGAGGGCTCGGCCCAGTACACGCTGCACTCCCTGTGGACCGCGGCGCGGCACAACCTGCCGGTCACCTACGTCATCCCCGACAACGCCGGCTACCTGTCCCTCAAGTACTACCTGCAGGACCAGAAGTCCTGGGAGGCGGGCTACGACCTCAGCGGCGTCGACATGGCGCAGATCGCCCGCGGCTTCGGCGTGCGCGGCGAGCGGATCGACTCGCCCGAGGGCCTGCGGGCGGCGCTGCGGGACGCCCTGCACGCGGACGGTCCGGTCCTGCTGGACGTCGTCGTCGACGACCCCGGCCTGTTCCGTCTCTGACCCATCCCCCTCATCCCTCGGGAGTCCTCATGACGACCACGGCCGAGACCGGTACGGCACCGGTCGGCGACCACCCGGAAGGCGCCGTCGTCCACCACCCGGCGGGCGCCGGCCCGGCCCTCTGGTTCGGTGACGCCATCTACACCTTCAAGGCGACCCGCGAGAACACCGGCGGCTCGCTGACCCTGGCCGAGGCCACCGTGCCGCCGGGCGGCGGACCGCCGCCGCACATCCACCCGCGGGCCGACGAGGCCTTCTACATCCTCAGCGGCACCATCGAGTTCCTGAACGGCGAGAAGACGTTCACCGCGGGCACCGGCGACTTCGTGTTCGTGCCGCGCGGGACCCGGCACCGCTTCCGCAACGTCGGCCTGCAGACCGCGCACATGCTCTTCATGTTCACCCCGGCCTACCTCGAGGAGTTCTTCACCGAGATAGGCCAGGAGGCGCGGGCCGGCGAGGCGCCCCTGCCGCTGACGCCCGAACAGAAGCAGATGATCGTGGACCTCGCACCGCTCCACGACCTCCAGCTGGCTCCCTGAGCCGCACCCCGGACGACGTACGAGAGGAAAGCCGGACGGCATGACAGAACAGGCCACCATGCGCGCCGCCGTCATCGAGGGCTTCGGCCCGGCCGACACCCTGCGGACGCGTGATCTGCCCGTGCCGGTCCCGGGCCGCGGAGAGGTCCTGGTACGGGTCCACGCGGCCGGGATCAACGCCATCGACTGGGCGACCCGTGCCGGGCACGGCGTCGGGGTGCCCGGTTTCCCCGCCGTGCTCGGCTGGGACCTCTCGGGCACGGTGGCCGCCACCGGCCCCGGCGCCGGACGGTTCGCCGTCGGCGACGCCGTCTTCGGCATGCCCCGCTTCCCCGGCCCGGCCGGCGCGTACGCCCAGTACGCCGTCGCACCCGAGGACGAACTCACCCGCACCCCACCGGAGCTCGGCCACACGGCGGCGGCCGCGGTGCCGATGGTCGCGCTCACCGCCTGGCAGACCCTCTTCGAGCACGGTGGTGTGCGCGCCGGGCAGCGGGTGCTGGTGCCCGGCGCGGCGGGCGGCGTGGGGCACGTCGCGGTGCAGCTCGCGGCGGACGCGGGCGCCGAGGTCATCGGCACCGCCTCGGCCCGCAACCGGGAGTTCGTCCGGGGCCTGGGCGCCGCGGACGTCATCAGCCACGACATGGTCCGCGAGGTGAAGGACGTCGACGTGGCCGTGGACCCGGTGGGCGGCGCGGAGTTCTTCCGGCTGCTCGACGTCGTCCGGCCGGGCGGGATCGTCGTCACGCTCAAGGGCGAGGGCCCCGAGCACCGCCAGGCCGCCGAACAGCACGGTGTGCGCGCCGGGTTCACGTATGTGCGTCCGGACGCCACGCTGCTCGGCGACCGGATCGTCCCGCTGCTGACGGCCGGGCGGCTGCGGCCCTCGGTGGAGCGGGTGTTCCGGCTCGACGAGGCGGCCGAGGCCCACGCGCTCGGCGAACAGGGCCATGTCCGCGGCCGGCTCGTCCTCGACACCGCCTGAACGCAAAGGAGACGCGATGATTCTCGTGACCGGGGCGACCGGGCACGTCGGCGGCGAACTGGTCGCCGCACTCGCCCGCGCCGGACGGCCGGTACGGGCACTGCTCCGCAAGCCCGCCGCCGCGGACGCGCTGCCGGACGGCGCCGAGTCCGCGGTCGGCGACCTGGACCGCCCCGCCTCCCTGCGGTCCGCGCTCGACGGGGCCCGCGGGCTGTTCCTGCTGCCCGGCTACGCGGACATGCCGGGCCTGCTCGCCGAGGCGCGGGCGGCCGGAGTGGAGCACGTGGTGCTGCTGTCCAGCATCGCCGCACCCGACGGCGACCTGGACAACGCCATCTCCCGCTTCATGATCCGCTCCGAGGAGGCGGTACGCGCCTCGGGCGTGTCCTGGACGATCCTGCGGCCCAGCGGCTTCATGTCCAACACCCTCCAGTGGACCGGGCAGTTGGCGGCCGGTGACGAGGTGCGGGAAGCCTTCCCCGACGTGTCCGTGGCGATGGTCGACCCGTACGACATCGCCGCCATCGCCGCCCGCGTGCTGCTCGACCCGGACCACTTCGGGCAGGCCCACGCGCTCAGCGGGCCCGAGGCGCTGCGGCCCGCCGACCGGGTCCGTGTCCTCGCCCGGGTCCTGGACCGTCCGCTGCGTTTCACCGGGCTGTCCGACGACGAGGCGCGGCGCACCATGGAGGGCTCGGTCCCGCAGGAGTACATCGACGCCTTCTTCCGCTACTACGCGGACGGCACCCTCGACGACTCGGTGGTGCGGCCGACCGTGCGCAACCTGCTGGGCAGGCGGCCGCGCACGTTCACCGAGTGGGCGACGGCCCACGCCGGCGCCTTCCGGCGCCCCGGCCCGTCCGCGTGACACCCGACACCGACCGACGACCGAAGACCGAAGGAGAGAGCGACATGAGCACCGTGGAGACCGTCCGGTTCAAGCTGACGCCCGGGACGGACGCCGAGGAGTTCGCCCGGCTCGACGAGAAGGTCGAGACCGGCTACATGGCCAAGCGGCCGGGTTTCCTCAGCCGGGAGGTGACCCGCAGCGAGGAGGGTGAGTTCCTGGTGATCGTGCACTGGGCCACCCCCGAGGACGCCGACGCGACGATGCAGGGCTTCTTCGGCGCGCCGGAGACACAGGACTTCCTGGCCGCCATCGACAAGTCGACGGTGGTCTCCGGGCGGTACGCGCGACTGAGCTGAACCCCGCCGACCACACCGCGAGGGCGCCGGACCCGCCGGCGCCCTCGCGGCCGTCGTGTGCCGGTCAGATCCCGGATATCCGGCCGATGTTGAACGGCAGGTCCAGCGTGGCGGAGCCGAACTGGCTGCGGACCACGTGGATCGAGCCGTCCTTGCGCACCATCGTGGTCGGGTGCTGGAGCGCCGGGTTGCCCAGCTGCTTCTCGACGACGGCGGCCGTGCCGTCGTGGGACAGGGTCAGCCTGCTGATCATGTCGGTGCCGAAGTGGGCGATCCACAGCTGGTCCTTCTCCAGCAGCAGCCCGTCCGCGGTGGCGAGGCCGGCACCGCCCTTCACCGCCACCTTGACCGCCCCGCCGGTGGCGGGGTCGAGGCGGAACAGGTCACCGGTGGCCATGTCCACGGTGATCAGGAAGCCGCCGGTGTGGTCGGACTCGATGCCGTTGAGCGTGATGGTGCCCTCGGCGTGCGGGGCGACCAGGGAGTTCAGGTCGAAGCCCGTGGACAGGGTGCGGTCGGCCCCGCCCGCGGACACGGCCTCGGCGATCTGCCAGGGCGTGATCCGGTAGACCAGCTGCCGCAGCGAGTCGGTGATGTAGGCCGTGCCGTCCGGGGTGAGGTCCAGGTCGTTGAGGACCGACTGGCCCGGGGTGGGCGTCACGAAGCGGGCCAGCCGGGCGCCGGTGGCCGTGTCGTACAGGGTGACGGCGTCCCGGTCGTTCACCCACAGCCTGCCCTGCTCGTCCACGTCGGTGCCCATGGCGGTGTCCCGGCCGTCGGTTCCCGCGGGGAGGAAGACCTGGGCCTGGGTCTGGCCCTGCGGGGCTCTGTAGACGGATCCGGTGGCGAAGGACGTGATGTAGGTGTCACCGGTCCGCGGGTCGAGGGCGACGCCCTCCGGGTAGACCTTGGTGCCGGGCAGCGTGATGGCGTCGGTCACGGTGAGCCCGCGGGCGGTCTCGGGTGCCGCGGCGGCGGGGCCGGCGGGGGACAGGGCGAGCAGCCCGGCCAGGGCCAGCCCGAAGGCCGCCAGCCGGCCCGGCTTGCGTGCGATGCGCATACGGATTCCTCTCGGAGACTCGGGAGGCGGCACCTGCGCCGAACCGCACGGCCGCCTCGGGTGCGAGGAACCTATGGCCGAACCCTTGCGGTGAAGCGGACCGGAAAACACCGCTACGGGCCGCCGCCGGCGCAAGTCACCAGGTGAGCCAGGGGAATCCGGCCGGCCGGGGCGGCCTGAATCCACCCGCAGAACCGGCCGACTTCCGTATGTCGCTCACGACGTTCCGAATGGTAGGAGACCTTCCGCTCTCCGCTCCCCGCGGACAGTCGCGCCGCCGCCCGGGAGCCGATCCCGCTCACCGGCGCTCACCGGGTGCCGCTGCGCCCACCCTCCCCCACTCTCGGCTCCGCTCGAGCGGGAGGTGCCCCCATCGCCCCAGCGGCACGACTGCCCGCAGCTACGACGTTCCCGCGGGCAGTCGTGCCTCCCCCAGTGCCTTAAGGGCCTGGGAGGTACCCCCAGCGGCACGGGTGGGCGCGACGGCACCCCGTCGGCGCCGGGCCGCGCGACACCCCCCGCTCCACCCCCAGAAGCTCAGTCCACCGCCGCCACCGGCTCCCGCGACGCCCGACCCCCCGCCGGCGCCTCCTCCGCCCCACGCCCCAACACCCGCCCGGCCAACGGCTCCACAAAACGCGCGGCCAACGGCCCGATGACCACCAGCAACAGCACGTACGCCGTCGCCAACGGCCCGAGCGCGGGCTCGACGCCCGCGGACACCGCGAGCCCCGCGATGACGATCGAGAACTCCCCGCGCGCCACCAGCGCCCCGCCCGCCCGCCACCGCGCCCGCTCCCCGACCCCGGCCCGCCGCGCCGCCCAGTACCCGGTCGCCACCTTCGTCGCGACGGTCACCACGACCAGCGCCAGCGCCGGCAGCAGCACCGGCGGCATGGTCGCGGGATTCGTGCTCAGCCCGAAGAAGACGAAGAACACCGCGGCGAACAGGTCCCGCAGCGGCATCAGCAGATGGTGGGTGTGTTCGGCGACCTCCCCGGACAGCGCGATGCCGACCAGGAACGCCCCCACCGCCGCCGACACCTGCAGCCGCTGCGCCACACCCGCGACCAGCAGGGTCAGACCCAGCACCACCAGCAGCAGCTTCTCCGGGTCGTCGCTGGAGATGAACCGGGAGATCACCCTGCCGTAGCGGACCGCGACCAGCAGGACCGTGCCGACCGCGGCGAGCGCGACGGCGAGGGTGAGCCCGCCCGCGGCCCAGCCCGCGCCGGCCAGTATCGCGGTGAGGATCGGCAGGTAGACGGCCATCGCCAGGTCCTCCAGCACCAGCACGCTGAGGATCACCGGCGTCTCCCGGTTGCCGAGCCGCCCGAGGTCCCCGAGCACCTTGGCGATCACCCCGGACGACGACACCCAGGTGACGCCGGCGAGGACCACGGCCGCCACCGGGCCCCAGCCCAGCAGCAGCGCCGCCGCCGCGCCCGGCAGGGCGTTCAGCAGGAAGTCGACCGCCCCGGCGGGGGCGTGCACCTTCAGATGCCCCACGAGATCGCCCGCGGAGTACTCGAGACCCAGCAGGAGCAGCAGCAGGACGACGCCGATCTCGGCACCGACCTGGATGAACTCCTCGCTGCCGCCCAGCGGGATCAGCCCGCCGTGCCCGAAGGCGAGCCCGGCGAGCAGGTACAGCGGGATGGGCGACAGACGCATCCGTACGGCGAACCGGCCCAGCAGGCCGAGCGCCAGCACGACGGCGCCGAACTCCATCAGAAACACGGCCGAGTGCACGTCATCACGCCCGATCGAGGATGTCGTGCGCGCCGTCGACGCCCTCCCGGGTGCCGATCACGATCACCGTGTCGCCGCCGCGCAGCCGGAACTCGGGACCCGGTGAGGGGATGGCGTGCGCCCGGCGCATCACGGCGACGATGGACGCCCCGGTGCGGGTGCGCATCTGCGTCTCGCCCAGCGTGCGCCCGTTCCAGTGCGAGGTGCCGGTGATGGTGACCCGTTCCGCGAGCAGCCCGAAGTCGCTGGTGTGCAGCAGGTTGGGGCTGTTGTGGTTCGGCAGCAGGGCGTCGGTGAGGGACAGGGCCTCGGCGCCGGTCAGTCTCATCGACAGGGCGCAGGAGTCGGGGTCGTCGTCGTGGTGGACGTTGAGGGTGCGGGCGCCGTCGCGGTGGGCGATGACGGACAGGGTGTCGTGCCGCCGGGTGGTGAGCTCGTACTGCACCCCGATCCCCGGCAGCGGGGTGGTCCTCAGACGTGGAGCAGGCACGGTCGTCACTCCTTCTGATCGCTCGCGGGATTCGAAGCGGGATTCGAAGCTGGATTCAAAGGGGCCGCAGCCAGACCGCCCCCAGGGGCGGCAGCGTGATCTCGGCGCTCGCCGGGAAGCCGTGCAGCGGCCGCTCCACGGCGCGGACCGGATCGCGCCGGACCACCCCGCTGCCGCCGTAGGCGGTGTCGTCGGTGTTGAGCACCTCGGTCCAGTCACCGGCGTGCGGCAGCGCGATCCGGTGGCCGTGGCGGACGGTGGGCTGGAAGTGGAAGACGCAGACCAGGAGTTCGCCCGAGTCGCCGTGACGGACGAAGGAGTACACGTTGTCCTGCGCCGCGTCGGCGTCGATCCAGCGGAACCCCTCCGGCCGGGTGTCCCGGCTCCACAGCGCGGGGTCGCCGAGATAGACCCGGTTCAGATCGCGCACCAGGTCGCGCACCCCGGCGTGCGCGCCGTGCCGGAGCAGCGACCAGTCCGGGCCGTGGTCGTGGGACCACTCGGTGTCCTGGGCGAACTCCTGGCCCATGAACAGCAGTTGCTTGCCGGGGAAGGCCCACATGAAGGCCAGGTAGGCGCGCAGGTCGGCCAGTTGCCGCCAGCGGTCCCCGGGCATCTTCGTCAGCAGTGAGCCCTTGCCGTGCACCACCTCGTCGTGCGAGACGGGCAGCAGATGGTTCTCGGCGTACGCGTAGACCATCGCGAAGGTCATCGCGTGGTGGTGGTACTGCCGGTGCACGGGATCCTGGGCCATGTACGACAGGGAGTCGTGCATCCAGCCCATGTTCCACTTCAGGTGGAAGCCGAGCCCGCCCTCGTCGGTGCGCCGGGTCACCCCGTCCCACGCCGTGGACTCCTCGGCGATGGTCACCGCGCCGGGGCAGCGGCGTGCCACCGTGGCGTTGACCTCCTGGAGGAACTCCACCGCCTCCAGGTGCTCCCGGCCGCCGTAGGCGTTGGGCAGCCACTGGCCCTCGGGGCGCGAGTAGTCCAGGTAGAGCATCGAGGCGACGGCGTCCACGCGCAGCCCGTCGACGTGGAACTCCTCGCACCAGTACAGGGCGTTGGCGACCAGGAAGTTGCGCACCTCGGCCCGTCCGTAGTCGAAGACGAGGGTGCCCCAGTCGGGGTGCTCGCCCCGGCGCGGGTCGGGGTGCTCGTACAGCGGGGTGCCGTCGAAGCGGGCCAGCGCCCAGTCGTCCCGGGGGAAGTGGGCCGGCACCCAGTCGACGATGACGCCGACGCCGGCCTGGTGGAGCGCGTCCACCAGGTACCGGAAGTCGTCGGGGGAGCCGAGGCGGGAGGAGGGCGCGTAGTAGGAGGTGACCTGGTAGCCCCAGGAGCCGCCGAAGGGGTGCTCGGCGACCGGCAGGAACTCCACGTGGGTGAAGCCCAGCGCCTTGACGTACGCGGGCAGTTCGCGGGCGAGCTGCCGGTAGCCGAGGCCGGGCCGCCAGGAGCCGAGGTGCAGCTCGTACACGCTCATCGGCTCCCGGTGCACCGCCGACGCGGCGCGCCGCGCCATCCAGTCGGCGTCGCCCCAGCGGTGGCGGGAGTCGTGGACGAGGGACGCGGTGCCGGGCGCGGCCTCGGCGTGCGCGGCCAGCGGGTCGGCCTTGAGGAACCGGCGTCCGTCCGGGGCGAGGATCTCGTACTTGTAGCGGCAGCCCTCGCCGACGCCCGGCACGAACAGCTCCCACACCCCGCTGGCGCCGAGCGAGCGCATCGGGTGCGCGCGGCCGTCCCACACGTTGAAGTCGCCGACCAGCCGTACGGCGCGGGCGTTCGGCGCCCACACGGCGAACGACGTGCCGCTCACCGGCCCCCAGCCGCTGTCGTGGGTGCGGACCCGGGCGCCGAGCACGCGCCACAGCTCCTCGTGCCGGCCCTCCCGGATCAGGTGCAGGTCCAGCTCGCCGAGCGTGGGCAGGAAGCGGTACGGGTCGTCGTACGTGTGGACGTGCCCGCCGTAGTCGACGGAGAGCCGGTGGTCGGGGACGGCGGGCACCGGCAGCAGACCGGAGAAGACGCCCTCGCCCTCGTGCCGCAGCTCCAGCAGCGTGCCGCCCGAGGGGTCGGTGACCGTCACGGCGCGGGCGAGCGGACGCAGCACCCGGAACAGCACACCGCCCTCGACCGGGCGCGGGCCGAGCAGGGCGTGCGGGTCGCTGGTCTCGCCGGTGACGAGGCGTTTGCGGGCGGTGGCGGGCAGGGCCGGTGCGTGGGGTGCGGTGGTCACGGCTGCGGGTTCCCGTCGGTGAGGATGTGGGCCACGTGCTGCTGCGGGTCGAGGCGTACGTAGTTGTCCCGGCCCCACTGCCAGGTCGCGCCGGACAGCGCGTCGTACACCGCGAAGGTGTCGGAGCGGTCCAGGCCGAGGGCGGGCAGGTCCAGGGAGACCGTCGCCTCGCGCACCCCGTGCGGATCGAGGTTGAGGACGACCAGGACCCAGTCGGTGTCGTCGCGCTTGGAGAAGCAGACGACGGCGTCGTCGTCGGTGTGGTGGAAGCGCAGGTTGCGCAACTGGCGCAGGGCGGGGTGGGTGCGGCGCAGGGTGTTCAGGGTGCGTACCAGCGGGGCCAGGGAGTCGCCGGCCGCCTCGTGCGCCTCCCAGTCGCGCGGCCGGTACTGGTACTTCTCCGAGTGCAGGTACTCCTCGCTGCCCGGACCGGCCGGCACGTTCTCGTACAGCTCGTACCCGGCGTACATGCCCCAGGAGGGTCCGGCCGTGGCGGCCAGGACGGCCCGCGCCGCGAACGCCGGACGGCCGCCGTACTGGAGGTAGGCGTGCAGGATGTCGGGGGTGTTCACGAAGAGGTTCGGGCGCAGGTACGCGGCCTGCTCCTCCCCGCCGAGCCCGGCCAGCTCCGACAGGTAGGACTCCACCTCGTCCTTGGAGTTGCGCCAGGTGAAGTACGTGTACGACTGGTGGAACCCGATCCGGGCCAGGGTGTGCAGCATCGCCGGGCGGGTGAACGCCTCGGCGAGGAACAGCACGTCGGGGTCGGTGGCGTGCACGGCGTCGATCAGCCGCTCCCAGAAGCCGACCGGTTTGGTGTGCGGGTTGTCGACGCGGAAGATCCGCACCCCGTGCGCCATCCAGTGCCGCAGGATCCGCAGGCACTCCTCGTGCAGCCCGTCGGGGTCGGTGTCGAAGTCGAGGGGATAGATGTCCTGGTACTTCTTGGGAGGGTTCTCGGCGTACGCGACGGAGCCGTCCACGCGGCGGTGGAACCACTCGGGGTGCTCGGTGACCCACGGGTGGTCCGGGGAGCACTGCAGGGCGAAGTCCAGGGCGACCTCCAGGCCCAGTTCGCCGGCCCGGCCCACGAAGTGGTCGAAGTCGTCGAGGGTGCCCAGGTCCGGGTGGACGGCGTCGTGCCCGCCGTCGGCGGAGCCGATCGCCCACGGCGAGCCGGGGTCGTACGGGCCCGCGACGAGCGTGTTGCCGGCTCCTTTGCGGTGGGTGGTGCCGATGGGGTGCACCGGGGGCAGGTACACCACGTCGAAGCCCATGTCGGCGACCGCCTCCAGCCGTTTGGCGGCGGTGCGCAGGGTGCCGGAGCGCGGCGGTTCGGCCGCCGTGCCGGTGCCGGGGGCGGCGGGCAGCAGGGCGCCCTCGGAGCGCGGGAACAGCTCGTACCAGGCGCCGTACAGGGCCCGCTCCCGGTCCACCCGCAGCGGGAACTCGTGGGAGCGGGTGACCAGTTCGCGCAGCGGGCGGGCGTTCAGCAGGGCCGTCACCACCGGGTCGCAGGCGGCGGCGAGCCGCTTCTCGGGGGCCGTCCGGGTGTCCCGCAGGGTGTGCGCGGCGGTGGTCAGCGGGACGCGTTCGCGGGCGGTGAAGGCGTCGGCGGCGCGCTCCAGCAGCAGCGCCCCCTCCTGGAACACCAGCTCCACGTCGACGCCGGCCGGGACCTTGAGGTCGGCGGTGCGCCGCCAGGTCGCGACCGGGTCGGACCAGGCCTCCACCCGGAACGTCCAGTCGCCCTCCCGGTCGGCGCGCACTCCGGCCGCGTACCGGTCGGTGCCGGGGGCGAGCAGCCGCATCGGGGTCCACTCGCCCTCGGTGCCGTCGGGGCCGGTCAGCACGACGTTCGCGGCGACCGCGTCGTGGCCCTCGCGGAACACGGTCGCCGACACCTCGAAGACCTCGCCCGGCACGGCGCGCACGGGCCGGCGTCCGCCGTCGGCCACGGGCCGCACGTCCACCACGGGGATGCGTCCCACGGACGGCGCGAACCGCCCTGCGGCGGGCTTCTCCTGCATCACATGCCTCTTCCTCGCACCCGGGTGCGGTCGCTTGGAGCGGTGGTCAGCGGCGGATCGCGGTGGTGCCGTTGCTGACGTCCGAGATGATCCGGCGGTAGCCCGCCACCACGGGGTGGTGCGGGTAGGCGGTGCAGAACAGCCGCTCCCCGGCGAGCGAGACCATCTCCGGGGCGTACGGCAGGACGGCCGACACGCGGGTGGCGTAGGCCTGTTCGACCTCTTCGTGCAGCCGGTCGTGGACCGTGCCGCCCGGCGCCATGTTCACGGCCACGGCCAGCCGGGCGACACCGAGCCGGTTCGCGAGCGACACGGTCTCCCGGGCGCCGGCCAGGTCGAGCCGGTCCGCGCGGGTCACCACCACCAGGGCGTCCGAGCCGGCGATCGCCGTCACCGTCTCGTTGTTGAACCCGGCGTGGGTGTCGAGCAGCAGCACGTCCAGGGCGAGGGAGTCGATGAGCCGGTCGAAGCCCTCCCGCAGCAGCCCCACGTCGTATCCGCGGCCGAGGATCTCGGCCGCCGCCGCGGACCTGCTGCGGGCCGGCACCAGGAAGAAGCCGTCGTGTCCGGCGTCCGTGCCCGCGGGGTACACCGCGTCCTCGATCTCGCAGCGGCCGATCAGGTAGTCGCTCAGGGAGCGGCGCGGCCGTGTGTCCGTGCGGCCGAACATCACGTCCAGGGCGGGTGTGTGGATGTCGGTGTCCACCAGCGCCACCCGGTGGCCCGAGGCCGCCAGCAGCAGCCCGAGGTTGGCGGCCGTGCTCGACTTGCCGGTGCCTCCCCGATAGGAGTGCACGGTGATGATCTGCGACATGGTCTCCACCGGTTGCTGAGGGGTCGGATCCGCCGGCGCGGCGGCTGGTCAGGCGGCGGGTGCTCCGGGCGGGTTCCAGTGGACGGCCATCATGGTGATGTCGTCGGACTGCTCGGCCCGGCCCACGAACTCGCTGAGCGCGCCGTCCATGTGGTCGAGGAGTTCCTCGCCCCGCACCGCGGCCTCGCCGAGCTGCCCGACCATCTGCTCCTCGCCGAAGAACTCGCCGTCGGCGGAGCGGGCCTCGGTGACCCCGTCGGTGTAGATGAAGAGCGTGTCGCCGGGGCCGATGCGGGCGTAGCCCAGGGAGAAGTCGACGTCCGGGATGACCCCGACGGCGGGCCCGGTGGGCTCCAGCAGGACCGGTTCGCCGCCGTCGGCGCTGAGCAGCACGGGCGGGTTGTGGCCGCCGTTGATGTAGACCAGGTTGCCGGTCGCGGGGTCGAGGACGGCGAAGAACATGGTGGCGAAGTAGCCCTGTCTGATGTGGTTGCGGGTCAGGTAGTTGTTGGTGCCCGCGACCGCGTTCAGCAGGGGGGTCGCCCCCACCACCGGGATGGCGCGGCTGTGTTCCGCCCAGCCGGCCTCCTCGCCCATCAGCTCGGCGGCGATCAGGCTCTGCAGCCCGCTCTGTTCGGCGGTGTGCCGCAGCAGCGAGCGGATCAGGGCCATGAACAGCGCGGCCCCGACGCCCTTGTCGCAGACGTCGGCGACGACCAGCGCGAGCCGGCGCCGGTTGACGATCTCGAACACGTCGTAGAAGTCGCCGGCGACCGTACGGGCGGGCCGGAACCGTACGTGGATCTCCCAGTCCTTCGGGCTGGGCAGGGAGTCGGGCAGGAAGCCGAGCTGGATCTCCCGGCCGATCTCCAGCTCCCGTTCGTAGCTGAGCAGTTCCGCGTGCGCGGCGACGTCCTCCATGGTCCGGCTGAACTGGGCCCGTTCGTGGCAGTCCCGCAGCCGGGCCCGTACCAGGTCGGGGTGGAAGGGCGGGGCGAGGTAGTCGGCGCCCGCGGTCACATGGTGGTCGAGCAGGTGCAGGTCGTGTTCCGCGAACGCCACCACCGAGGGACGCTGCCCCTCGTCGTCGAGTCTGCGGGCCACGGACCGTACGGTGTGCGGGGCCAGCTCCGCGGACGCCAGCAGCACCGTCACCTCGGGCAGCCGCCCCGGCGGGGCGGCCAGCACCTCGCCGGGGCTGTGCACGTGCACCTCGGCGCCCACGTGGTCCAGGGCGTCGCGCAGCCCCGGGGGCATGCCGCGCCGCTCGTCCAGCACCAGCACCTTCGTCTGCGCCATCTCCGCCTCGTCTACTCCGTCGGCTCGTCGCTGGCGTCCGTGCCGCCCGGTGGGCGTGGCTCGGCACGGCGCAGCATCACGAGGGTGCTCACGTTGCGGCCCGCGACCAGGTCGTACGCGAAGCCGTCCACCGCGGTGAACGCGAGATAGACGCCCAGGCCCCCGATCCGCCGCTCGGCGAGCGGCTGGTCCAGGGCGGGCGGTCGCAGGCCCTGCCGGGGGTCGAAGGCGGGCGCGTCGTCCTGGAAGCGGACCCACACCTGGTCGGGGTCGATCCCGCCGTCCACCGTGATCTCGCCGGGGGCTCCCCGGTAGCCGTGCATGACGATGTTGGTCGTCAGCTCGTCCGCGGCCAGCCGCAGCCGGTACAGGGCGCCGGCGGGCAGTGCGGCGCGTTCCCCCAGGTCGAGGACGAACGTCGCCACCCGGTCCAGGGCGCCCAGTGCCGCCGGGATCCTGATCACGGCCGTCGCGGGGTCGGTGGCGACGCGGAAGCCGCCGGGGGGCGGCGCGCCGTGCGCGACCCCGGTGGAGGCCGGCCCGTAGTCGATCGCCATGACGGTGCCCGCCCCCTCACGCGTCGACGAGGCTGATGCTGTGGTCGAAGCCGGCCAGGCGGATCGTCCGGGCGACCGGTTCGGGCGCGCCGACGACGGCGATCCGCACCTCGTCGCCCATCTTCTGGCGGGCGAAGACCAGGGAGCGCAGGCCCGCGCTGGACAGGTAGGAGAGGTGCGCGGCGTGGATCACCAGCTCGATCGCGCCCGCCGTGGCGGCCTCGTCGACGGTGTCGTGGAAGCGGCCGGCGGCCGCCGCGTCGAGTTCGCCGGTCAGCTCGATGACGGCGATCCGTTCGTTGATCCTGAGCCTGATGTCGAAGGACACGGTGGCCCCTTCCTTCTGCGTCGCGGTGCGGGACGGTCGGGTGGTACGGCGGTCAGCGGGGGTCCGCTGCCCGGCCCACCAGGACCACCGCGGAGTGCGGTCCCAGGTGGTAGCGGCCGGGGTGTTCCAGCGGCGTCTCGGCGCCCAGCGGCCGGGCGGCGGTCATCGTCGTGTCGGCGAAGAGGTGCCAGGCGTCGCCGGGCGGCAGGTGCGGCAGTTCCAGGTCGTGGCCCTCCCAGTGGGCGTTGACCGCGATGTACACGTGGTCGTCGCGCACGGTGCCGTCCTTGGCGTGCCGGCCGCAGCGCATCAGGGCCAGGGTCCGGGAGTGCTCCGACCAGTCCGGCGACCAGGCGCGTACGCCGTGCCAGCTGATGTCCGGGTAGCCGCTGCCCACCCGGTCGGCGCCGATCGGGTGGCCGGCGCTGCGCAGCACCGGGTGGGCGTGCCGGAAGGCGATCAACGACCTGGTGAAGTCGAGGAGTTCGCGTTCTGCGGTGGGGCCCTCGACGAGTCCCCAGTCGAACCAGGAGAGTTCGTTGTCCTGGCAGTAGGTGTTGTTGTTGCCGAGCTGGGTGCGGCCGGCCTCGTCGCCGGCCAGCAGCATCGGCACGCCCTGGCTGGTGAGCAGGATCGTCAGCATGTTCTTCATCTGCCGCGTCCGCAGTTCGCGCACGTGCGCGGAGGCGCTGGGGCCCTCCTCGCCGCAGTTCCAGCTGTGGTTGTCGTCGGCGCCGTCGTTGTTGTCCTCGCCGTTGGCCTCGTTGTGCTTGCCGTTGTACGAGACCAGGTCGTTGAGGGTGAATCCGTCGTGCGCGGTGACGAAGTTGACGGAGGCGGACGAGGTGCGGCCCTGGTACAGGTCGGGGGAGCCCGCCATCCGGGTCGCCAGCTCCCCGACGAGACCGGCGTCGCCCTTGACGAACCGCCGCACCGTGTCACGGAACTGGCCGTTCCACTCCGACCAGCGGCCGTAGTTGGGGAAGTGGCCCACCTGGTAGAGGCCGGCCGCGTCCCAGGCCTCGGCGATCAGCTTGGTGTGCCGCAGCACCGGGTCGTACGCGAGCTGTTCCAGCAGCGGCGGGTTGGGCAGCGGCGTACCGTCCGGGGCGCGGTCGAGGATCGCCGCGAGGTCGAACCGGAAGCCGTCGATGTGGTACTCGGAGACCCAGTAGCGCAGACAGGACAGCACGAAGTCGCGCACCACCGGGTGGTTGCAGTTGACCGTGTTCCCGGTGCCGCTGAAGTTGTAGTACTCGCCGCGCGGCGTGAGCATGTAGTACGTGGCGTTGTCGAGGCCGCGGAACGAGATCGTCGGCCCCTGCTCGTTGCCCTCGGCGGTGTGGTTGAACACCACGTCCAGGACGATCTCGATGCCGGCCCGGTGCAGCTCCCGCACGAGCGACTTGAACTCGTCGGCCTGCATCCCGAAACGGCCCGTGGCCGCGTAGCCGGCCTTCGGCGCGAAGAACGAGACGGTGTTGTAGCCCCAGTAGTTGTGCAGCCGTTCCCCGGTGCGCGGGTCGGTGCGCGGGTTGTCCAGCTCGTCGAACTCGAAGACCGGCAGCAGCTCCACGCAGTTGACGCCGAGCTCCCGCAGGTACGGGATCTTCTCCCGCAGTCCCGCGTACGTGCCGGGCGCCGACACCCCCGAGGAGGGGTGCCGGGTGAAGCCGCGCACGTGCGTCTCGTAGATGACGAGGTCCTCGGTGGGGATGCCCGGCGAGGTGTCGTCGCCCCAGTCGAAGTCGTCGTCGGGGATCCGCGCCCGGTAGGGGTAGACGTCGTCCCAGTCGGGTTCCGCGCCCCACACGTCACGGCCCGACACCAGCCGGGCGTACGGGTCGCTGAGCACCTTGGAGGCGTCGAACCGGTCGCCGGCGGCAGGGTCGAAGGGGCCGTCGGCGCGGAATCCGTACTCCAGGTTCTCGGCGTCCAGGCCGAACACCGTCATCGCGTACACGCTGCCCACCCGGAACTCGGGCGGGAACGGCAGCTCGGCGGTGGGCTCCTTCGCGCCGCGCTCGAAGAGCACCAGGCTCATCGCGGTGGCGCGGTCGGAGTACACGGAGAAGGTGATCCCGCCGGGCACCCGGTGGGCGCCGTACGGGAAGGGCCGCCCCGCGCGCACCCGGTAGCCGTGGATCCGGCGCGTCGGAAAGCCGTCGACGCGCTCGCGCAGCTCCTCGACGGTCATCGGCCCGCACGTTCCAGCGCGTCGTCGAGGTCGTCGGTGACCTCGAAGAAGTCCAGGAAGCCGGTCGCGGACATCACGAACCGCACCTCCTCGGAGAGGCCGACCAGGGTCACCCGGGCCCGTACCTGCTGGGCCCGGCGGTGCACGATGAGCAGCGTGCGCAGGCCGGCGCTGGAGATGTAGCTGACGCCGCTCAGGTCGATCAGGACCTTGCCCTCCTGGCCGATGAACGGCAGGAGCTGGGCCTGCAGCCCGCCGGAGGTGGTGGAGTTGATCTCCCCCTCCAGGGCGACCACGCAGGCCGCGCCTTCCGTCCGGGACGTGAGTTTGACGGTCATCCCGTCACCTCCGTGGGGGAGCCGGGGGCGAGGCGGACCTTGACCTTGACGCGGCCCGAGGTCTCGGGCAGGCGCACGGTCAGGGCCTCGGCGTCGAAGTCGGTGTGCGGCTCGCCGTCGATCTCCACGCTCTCGACGCGGACCGAGCCGGCCGGCAGCAGGTCGGGCGCCACCCGCAGCAGCCGGTCCGGCAGCACCGCCGGGTCGGGCTTGAACCAGAAGTCCATCGCCCGGCCGTCGATCAGCAGGTTGTTGTAGACGGCGGCGAGGTAGCACAGCTCGGCCGCGTGGTACATCGACATCGAGTGGCTGCCCTTGAGGCGTTCCACGCCGAGCAGGTACGGCAGGCCGTTGGCCAGGGTGTTGAAGTAGACGGCGCCCTCGTCGTGGTCGAGGAAGAAGGCGTTGTAGAACGACTGGGCGTCGCGGGCCTCGGTGCGGAACTCCGCGCGGCCCGTGACGCCGTGCAGGATCAGGTAGGCCAGGATCGCCTGCTCCTGCTGCCACCACGCCTTGCGGTCGTGCCAGGCGAAGCGGAAGACGTCCTCCCCGTCCGCCTTCAGCCGCTCGACCACGTCGTACCAGCCGCCGCGCCGGCGGTCGCTGCCGACCGCGGGCATGGTCTCGCCGATGCCGGTGGCCAGCTCCAGGTAGCGGGCCTTGGGACGCAGCGAGTGCATCCGCATCAGGTTCCAGGCGATCTTCAGGTTGTGGCCGACGACCGCGCGGTTCTGCTGCCAGCCGTGGGTGGTGTCGTGCGACCAGTCACGGTGGAAACGTTCCTGCACGAAGGGGCTGTGCTCGGGGTCGGGGAACCGCTCGACGATGGTGTCGAAGGTGTACTCCAGCATGTCGGCGTAGGACTTCTCACCGGTCGCCAGGTACAGGTTGATCAGGTACGCCGGGGCGTGGTCGCCCACGGAGTTCCAGTTCTTGCGGGACTGGTTGGGGCCCAGCGAGTCGTGCCCCGGGTCCAGCAGGATCGGATCGATGTGCGAGAAGTAGCCGCCGTGCTCCGGGTCGAGGTAGAAGCGGTCGAACAGCCGGAGCGTGGCGTCCGCGTCGGCCTTGATCCGCGGGTCGCCGGTGACCCGGTAGGTCTGCACCGGGCCGGCCAGCGCGTAGATCTGCTCGTAGGCCGGCAGCGCGTCGTAGTCGTCGGAGAACTCCGAGGTGAACAGCTTGGTCTCGGTGTCGCCGTCGACCTTCAGGCCGTGGTACCAGTACACGACGTTCTCGTCGGTGTCGACGAAGCGCATGTGGGCGCGCAGGTACTCGGTGCCGCGCTCGGCGACCTCCAGGTACTCGTCCTCACCGGTGAGCAGGAACGCCGAGGCCATGCCGTACACCAGCCGGGAGATGGTGTCGGTCTCCTGGACGTGGCTCGCGGTCTTGTCGCCGCCGAGGCGTATCTCGGTGCGGTAGGCGGTGAAGTCGACGGGTCCGTCGCCGAACTGGGCCCGCCGGTAGAACGCGGCGATCTCCCGGATCTGCCGGATCCACCAGCCGCTCTCCTCGAAGCGGTAGTCGTCGGTGTCCCGCCCGACGAAGATCAGCCGCTTCGCCTCGAACCGCAGGCCGCCGCCCTTCGGGTAGAAGACGCCGTACGCCAGCAGGAAGCGGCCTGGGGTCAGCAGGTCGTCGATGTGTCCCGAGGCGTCCTGGTAGGGCTCGCCCAGGTTGTGCAGCAGCTCCGCGGCCGGGCCGCCGTCGAGGGACATCGTGACGGCCTGCCCGTCGGCGGTGGCCAGGGTGGCCTCGCGGGAGGCCGCGTCGAAGCCGGTGACCCGGCCGGCGACGGTGTCGGAGAAGGTGAAGTCGGGGGTGCCGGGATTGCCGGTCATGTCTCACGCACCTCGCAGCACGAGTTCGTCGATGATGGTCCTGGCGAACAGATGGCAGTGGTCGCCGGTGCGCGCGGTCACCAGGTCGCCGTCGACGACGACGTCCTGGTCCACGTAGTTGGCGCCCATGTTGCGCACGTCGCCGATGAGGTTGTTGTGGCAGACGACCTTGCGGCCGCGGACCACGTAGGGGATCGACGAGGCCAGCCACATGCCGTGGCAGATGATCCCCTTGACGACCCCGGAGCGGGCGAACGCCCGCCGCAGCAGGTCGGTCGCGGGCGCGAGCCGCTCGATGTCCTCGGTGTAGCGCAGCCGGTCGGCGACCATGCCGGACGGCACGATCAGCGCGCTGTACTCGCGCAGCCGGCGGTCGTCGAGGTCCTCCAGGCTGCCGGTCACGGTCAGCGGCGCCCGGTACTCGTGACCGGTGAAGGTGATCGCCTTGTTGCCCCACAGCCGGGTGAGGAAGTCGACCCGGGCGCCCTCCTCGGCGAACCGGCGCTGGTAGTAGGCGATCTCGGGCTCGTAGAAGTCGCTCTCGGCCAGGACCGCGATGCGGCGGCCGGAGAGCACCCCGTCGCGGGACGGTGTTCCGGACATGGCTCAGGCCCCCTCGACGGTGCGCAGGTCGACCAGGAACGGCTTGTCGTCGGCGAGCATCCGCTTGACCGCGTACGGCACCTGCTCCGCCTCGTCGACCCGCACCGCGTCCACGCCGAAGCCGCGGGCGAGCTCGGTGAACCCCAGCTCCGGGCGGGACAGGTCGAAGGGCGACGGGTGGGAGTGCAGGGGGACGCCGCGCTCGCGCCAGTACTGCTCGATGTTCAGGTCCAGCAGCTTGTAGCTGCGGTTGTTGCAGATCACGAACTTGGCGCCGACGTCGTGTCGGACGGCCGTGTACAGGGCCTGGAAGGTGTACATCGACCCTCCGTCCCCGGTGAAGCCGATCACCGTCTTGTCGGGGTGGGCCAGCTTGATGCCGATGGCGCCCGGGATGCCGACGCCGAGCGAGCCGCCGCGGGTGGAGAACCAGTGGCCGGGGAGCCGGCCGGGCAGATGGGCGTTGAGCGGCCCGGCCGCGGTCAGCGCCTCGTCGAACACCATCAGGTCCTCGGGGGCCCGGTCGGCCAGTTCCCGCAGGAACGCCGAGAGCAGGGTGCCGTCGTCGGCCGGCCGCTCCGGTTGCTCGCCGCGGCGCAGCTCCAGGTGGCGGGCGGCGCGCAGCCGGTCGACGTCGGAGAGGCTGTCCTCCAGCTTCTCGGACAGCGCGGCCAGCGTGGCCTTCGGGTCGGCGACCAGCCCCAGGGTGACCGGGTGGTTCTTGGCGATCTCGTAGCCGTCGAGATCGATGTGCACGATCCGCGCGTCCGCACGGAACGGGCTGCCGGTGTTCGGGAACACCTCGGGGAAGACGTACGTCCCCACGATCAGCACCGCGTCGGCGTCCTTCACCTTCTCGGTGCTGACCTCGCCGAACATATGGCCCAACTGCCCGCGGTAGAGCGGGTGCCGGGCGTCCAGGTTGACCTCGGAGAAGTCCACGCCCCACACATCGGCGCCCAACTGCTCCGCCACCCGCGCCAGTTCCTCCTGGCCGCCGGACGCCGAGACGCCGTCGCCCACCAGGACGAGCGGGTGCTCGGCGCCCGACAGCAGCCGCGCGGCCCGCTCCACGAGCGAGGGCACGGGCAGCGACTCGGTGCTCAGGAAGGTGCTCGGGACCACCGGTTCACCGTTGACCGCGTCCAGCACGTCCAGCGGGAGGGCGACGAAGACCGGGCCGCGCGGCGGCGTCATCGCCGTCTTCATGGCACGGCGCAGCACCCGCAGCACCGAGCCCGGATCGGTCACCCGGGTCGCGTACTTGGTCACCGGCTCGGCCATGGCGACCAGGTCGGCCGCCATCTGCGCGTCCATCGCGTCGTACTTGACGCCCGCCTCACCGGCGATGACGACGAGCGGCGAGTGACCGCGCTTCGCCTGGTAGAGCATGCCGACGGCGTTGCCGAGGCCGACGCCGCTGTGCAGCTGGAGCAGGGCGGGGCGGCCGGTCGCGCGGGCGTAGCCGTCCGCGATGCCGGCGGCGACCGTCTCCTGGAGCGTCAGGACGTACTGGAGCTCGTCGTAGTTCTCCAACGCGTCCAGGAAACCCTGCTCGACCGTTCCCGGATTTCCGAACATGTAAGGAATTCCATCGGCGATGAACTGCTCGATGATCGCCGCATTGCCCTGCCTGGCCATGTCTCTTCCTTTTCTCGCTGAGACTCCTGAGAATTCTGGGAATCCTGAGACGCCGGTGGGTTCTTCCGGCCGTCACCAGCCGTAGCGGCGGAGCCCGTCCTCGAGAACCTCGACGATCTTCTCGCCGGTCAGATAGGAATCCGGCGTGGAACGGCCCGTGATGAACGGGTAGTCCACGATGACCGAGGTCTCCTTGCCGAAGTTCCCGTGGTAGCGGCCGTCGGGGCCGGTGGCGTCGCGCAGGATGTACTCCAGCGGGTACGGCGGCGGGCCCATCACGAAGTCGGTGCCCAGGAAGCCGGTGCCGTCCTTGTAGTCGTACTCCTTGCAGTGCCCGGTGACGTGCTTGCCCCAGATGATCGACTTGCGGTCCTCCCAGTCGCGGGCGAACGCGAGCGGGGTGACGCCGTAGCACTCGGCCGCGATCGGCTTGCCGGCGCGCAGGAAGGCCAGGATCAGCTCGTGCACCCGCTCGTTGTTGGCGAGGTCCACGATCGGTCCCGAACCGCCCACGATCAGCAGGGCGTCGTACTCCTCCAGCTCCTCCGCCACCACGTCGACCGCGCGGTGGTACGCCTCCAGCTTGCGCAGGTAGTCGTCGTCGGCGGTGTACGGACGCTCCGGCAGCCAGGCCGAGAGGTCGACCGGGTCGTCCAGCCGGTCGGAGGCGTCGATCTCCTGGGTGAGCCGGGCGACCTTCTCCGAGGTCACCGAGCGGCCCAGCGGCGGATCGAGGTACCCGGGGTCCATCGACGGCGGCAGCGCGTGCGCGCGCTTGCCGGTCGGGGTGGCGAACACGACCTCGTAGCCCTGCCGGTCGAAGTGGTGCAGCGGCCCGACGAGCTCCTCGCCCCAGTAGCCGTACTCCGACAGAATCACGAGGATCTTCCTGGCGTTCCTTCTGGCCACGCCTGCTCCTTCGGTAATCGGTGCGGGGTCGGTGGCCGGGCGCCGTCTCGGAAGGGGCCGGCGCCACGGCCACCTGAACGGGGGGATCAGCGGGCCTCGGGGCCGATGATCCAGTTCTCCTTCGCGGCGAGCGAGAAGACGTACTTCGGGTCCGTGATCTCGTCCCGTGCCGCCTTGACCCGCTCGGTGAAGTGGGGCGAGCTCAAGGCCTGCTGGAGCGCCTCGACGTCGTCGAACCAGAGCTGCTCGACGGAGTCGAAGGCCGCCTCGCCGAAGACGTAGGCGCCGTCCACGGTGTGCGCGTGCAGGTAGCGGCGCAGGCCGGGGACGTCGCGGACCTCGGAGGCGTAGCCGTCCAGGCTCCGCTTGCGGTAGTCGTCCAGGTCGAGACCGGGGCGGCGCTTCATCAGCACGGTGAGCTTGACCCAGTCCCGGTCGCGGCCCGGCCCCGGACCGGGCACGATCTCGTGCGCGGTGGTGTCGACCACGATCGTCAGCCAGAACGCCGCCCAGTTGGGCTCGTCCAGCCGCGCGCCGTTCAGGAACTCGTCGGTCTGCAGCGAGGCGAGCTGCTCCTCGCCGTTGGCCAGCCAGATCTCGGCGATGCCCTGGTGGGGGAGGGCCGGCGAGCCGAGGTTGCCCTCGATGTCGACGACGGTGTCGACCATGTACTTCCGGATCTGCGGAATCTTCGCCGCGTACCGCACGGCGTGCACATTCACCCAGTAGTCCTGGAATTCCTGTGCCGTCATACCCGGCTTGGGTGCGGCCAGAATGAACTGGTGGATCATCGAATTGTCTCCTGTTCCACGCCGGTCCGGACTCGTGAAATCGTGTCAATGGGGGCCGTCGGGCGGCAATGAAATACGGGCGACTTCCTGACCTGTCGCGGATTTCACGCCGCGCTCGGGCGTTCATGGACGAGGCGGCGTATCGCGGCCAGCGGAATGGGCAGCCAGTCGGGACGGTTACGGGCCTCGTACACCGCCTCGTAGACCGCCTTGTCCGCCTCGAAGGCGCGCAGCAGCACCGGGGACCGCCGGGGGTCGGCTCCGCCCGCCTCGGCGTACCCCTCGCTGAACGCGCGCCGGTTGTGCACCGCCCAGGCCGCGGCCCGGCGGGCGGGTCTGCCGCCGCGCCGTGCGGACGGCCCGCCCAGCACCTCGAAGAGCGCGTGGTGGGCGGCGTAGTCGAAGGACCGCAGCATGGCCGCCACGTCGCGCACCGCCGGCCGCGGCCGTCTGCGCTCCTCCAGCGGATGCCCCGGCTCGCCCTCGAAGTCGATGAGCACCCAGCCGTGCGGCGCGCGCAGCACCTGGCCCAGGTGCAGATCGCCGTGGACGCGCTGCACGAGCGGCCGGTGACCGCGGCCCGCCAGCTCCGGAAGGTCCTGGTGCAGCGTCCGCAACTGCCGTGCGTAGGGCAGCAGTTCGGGCACCTCCTCCAGGGCCTGCTCCAGCCGCCCGGTCAGCTCGGCGGCCAGCGCGCGGGCCTCCTCGGGGCCCAGCTCCCGGCTGCCGAGCTGCCGCGCCAGCGCCGTGTGCACCCGTGCGGTGGCCCGGCCCAGCGCACGGGACTCCTCGGCGAAGCCGCCCAGCGGGGCCACCGAGGCGCAGTCGCCGCCGACGCACTCCGCGGCCTGCGCGGTGGCCAGGGACCAGCCGTCGCCCCGCGACGGCACGAACTCCTGGAGCACCGCGAGCGTGGTGGGGCCGGCCGGGAACGCGTCGGTGGTCCGCATCCACGCCAGCGGCCGGGCGCTCGGTACGTCACCGTCCCGCTCCAGGGCGGTGAGCAGCTCCAGCTCCGGATGCGGGCCCGGGACCAGGCGGCGCAGCACCTTGAGCATCAGCCGGTCGCCGAACGCCACCGAGGTGTTGGACTGCTCGGCGGTGATCACCCGGGCCGGCAGGCCGAGCGGGAACTCCGCGCCGGCCGGCCGGTGGCACTCCACCTGGCCGTCGGTGTCCCGGGCGGCCAGCCGCGCCAGCAGCCGGGACATCAGCCGCGGGTCGGCGGTGGCCTCGTACAGCAGCAGGTCGGGACCGTCGGGTCCCGGCACCCGGCCGATGAGGGTGTCGCCGGCCGGCGCCCCGGCCGTCTCCCGGCCGACTCCGACGAGGACCTGGTACCACTCCTCGTGCCCGCGCCGCCCCGCCCGCACCACCAGCTGCACCAGGGCCGGGTCGCCCGGGTGCAGCAGATCGGCGAGGACCGGTTCGACGGGCGGCGGGTGCTGTCCCTCGCCCTGCTTGCCCGCGTACCAGCGGCGCCCGGCCAGCCAGCCCGGCAGGGAGCGCCGCAGCTCCGCGACGACGCGCGTCAGGTCGACGGTGCGGGTGGGCGCGCTCATGCGACCGGCACCATCGGCCGCCGTTCCCGTACGGCCGCACGCGCCCCGGCGGCCTCCTCGGACCACGCCAGCGCGTGCGCCGCGTGGGCCACGGTCACCATCGTCATGTGGTGGTGCCAGCCGCGGAACGACCGTCCCTCGAAGTCCCGGGCGCCCAGACCGTCGGTGACCTCGGCCTGGTCGCGCACCACCCGCCGGATGAGCATCGCGGTGCGGTACACCGTCCCGAGCTGGGCCCCGGAGAGGTTGGACAGCCAGTACTCGCCGGGGACCCGCCTGCCCCGGTCGGTCCACGCGCCGAGCAGCACCAGCTCCCGGCGCTCACCGGCCGGCGCGGGCCCCGAACGCCGCCGCAGCCGTACGCGGGTGGCGCCCACGGAGGTGGCCCGCACGGTGTCCGCGGTGTGGTCGTACCACTCCACGGGCAGGCAGTTCCGGCTGAGCGCCGCGATCAGCGCGTCGGCCGGGCCCGCGTGGTCACCGGCGGGCGGCCGCACCGGGTCGGGCAGCGCGAACCGGGTGGCGGGGTCGATGCGCAGGACGAACGGGACCTGCCGGGCACTGAGTTCGGCGCTGACGGCGTAGGGGTCACCGTCCCGCAGATCCATCACCACGGGCCGGTCCGGCAGCTCCCAGCCCGACGACATGCGCGCCACCGAGCCGATCGCGCACTGCTCGGGCGGGCAGGAGGCGACGTGCTCCGGGATCGAGGCGCGGTCGCGCCGCTCGGGGTGGTCCGTCCAGCACTCGGGCAGCGCGAGCCGCCAGTCCACCGGACAGCTCCCCTGCTCGGAGACCAGCCACACACCCATGGCCTGCTGGCAGTTGACGACCCGGCCCAGGTCCGCGACCCACTGCCGTTCCACTCCCACGGAGTGCCGGCCGACCTTGGTGATGACCAGCGGGTGCACCACCCAGGCACGGGGGTCGAGCCGCTGCGCCACCAGCCGGGCCATCGCCCGGCGCACCGGGCCGTTGCGCCAGGTGGACTTGGTGATGAACTGGTAGAGGCTCTGCTCCACGCTGTTCCCGGCACCGTCGGCCAGGGCGCGCATGGTCTTCTTTCCCGCGACCGTGAGCAGACCCCGCACGTAGAGTTCTCCCCGGCGTCGCTGGTCGCTGCGCGGAATCGATGCGAGCGCCCCGGAGAGAACCTCGGAGAGGATTCCCTCGGGAATTCTCTCGGGAATGCCATCGGGTAACTGCTGCCGATGCTCCACGGACATGGTGGGCCCTCTCTTCGAGCCTTCGATCATTCGAGTCTTCGAGTCTTCGGGTCGAGGTTTTTCTCGCGTTTTCGGGCGCGGCCGTTCGCTGGCGCTTTTCGTGAAGGAGGATTTCCCGGGGATTTCACCGGGGGATTCCTCGGAGGATTTCCCGGGGCCCGAGCCCCACCGGCGCCCGCCGGCCCGGGGGATGTGCCGGCGGGCGCCGCTGACGAGGGCGGTGGTGGGGCACCGGCCCGCGTCGTTCCGGAGGGGTCAGGTGCGGCCGCCCGTCCAGGCGAGGATCCGGTCCGGGGTGAGCCGCCGGAACAGCGGCGCCCAGTCCGCCGGGGCCTCCCCGGGCTCGTTGTAGATCTCGAAGGTCCTGCCCGAGGCCTCGGGCACGCCGATCGCCTGCACGCACGCCTCCGCGACCGCCGTACGGGAGACCCAGCCGTCGCCCCGGTCGTCCTGCTCGAAGCGGACCCGGGCGCCGGCGAACGCGTCGTCGGTCAGCCAGCTCGGCCGGATCACCGTGTACGGAAGGCCGCAGGCGCGTACGGCGTCCTCGCCGCGCAGCCGCCAGTCGAGGAGCCGGCCGTAGGCGTTCATCGGGTGCTCGCGGCGGGTCACGAAGATCTGGCTGACCAGCACCACGTGCGGGCGCTCGCCGTGCTCGGTGGCGGCGGAGAGCATGTTGCGCACTCCGTCGTACATGGTGGCCTCGGGACTGTCCGGGCCGGAGTTGGCGGTTCCGGGTTCGACGGCGAACACGATCGCGGAGCAGTCCCGCAGGGCGGGGGCCAGCGTGTCCGCGTACCGTACGTCCGCGCGGTGGAGCTCCACTCCGAGGGGCAGCCGGCCGCGTTGCGGATGCCGGCTCACCACCCGCACCCGGTGGCCTTGCTCGGTCAGCCGGCGCGTGACGAGCGTGCCGAGCCGGCCTGCTCCGCCCACGACGGCGATGGGGTTGTGCATGGGGCCCTCCCTGGTCAGTCTGGGCCGGGGCGAGACGGACTCACACCCAGCGCAGGACGTCCTCGGCGCTCCTCAGTTCGGTCCGCGCGGGCACCCCCGCCAGGGCGGGCACACGCAGGCGGGGGTAGACCGTCACCCCGCACAGCCGTGAGCCCGGCCAGAGCACGGCGCCGTCACCGACCGCCGTGTGGCGTTCCAGCCGGATCGGCCGGATGCGTTCGGAGCGGACCTCGGCCATCGGGCCGATGTAGCTGTCGGCGATGTCGGCGTACGAGCCGATCACCGCGGATTCGCCCACGGTGGAGCGGACCAGGGTGCTGCCCTCGCGGACCTCGGCCCCGTCGCCGACGTCCGCGTTCTCCAGGCGCACTCCCGGTCCTATCTCCACGTCCCGGCCGATCCGGACGCCCGCCCCGATCACCACCGAGCCCTCGTCGATCTTCTGGGCGAGGGTGGTGCCGGTGACGTCGTCCTTGGTCTGCAGGCTGGACTCGTGGATCCAGCGCCGCCGGGCGGTGTCGTCGGGTTGGTCCATCAGACGGTTCATCTGCTCGTACGCGCCGTTGAGCACGAGCCGCACGGTGTCCAGGTAGTCGGGCACGTTGCCCAGGTCGCCGAGGCGGCCGATGGTGTGGGTGGCCACCGGGTGGCCGTGACGGACCAGCCAGGGCAGCAGGTCGCCGCCCCAGTCCAGGCGCTGGTGCGACTGCCGGAACAGCTCCGGCTCCCGTGCGAGCAGCCGCAGCCGGCCGCAGTCCACCAGGTACATCCCGGCGTTGGTGGGGAGCCCGGTGCCGGGTTCCGCCAGGGTCCGCGGGAACAGTTCGCCCAGCTCCGACAGGCCGGGTTTCTCCACGAAGCCCTGGACCAGGCCCCGTTCGTCGGTGCGCATCACCCCGTACTTGTGGGCGATCTCGGCCGGGGTGCGGGCGACCGCCGCCACCGTGACCAGCGCGTCCTGTGCGTCGTGGGTGGCGTGCAGGGCGTCCAGGTCGAAGTCGAAGAGCGAGTCGACGGGCAGCACCAGCGCGCGTCCCTGCAGGTCCCACTGTTCGAGGTTGTGGAGGGTGGCGCCGGCGGATCCGACGTTGTAGCGGTCGAAGCGCGAGCGCGAGTACGTGATCCGTACGCCGTGGCGTTCTCCGTGGCCGAGCAGCAACTTGATCTGGTTGCGGTTCTCCAGGCCGTGGGTCACCACGTAGAAGCGGCGGATCCCCTGCACCCGGCAGGACTCCAGGACCCATTCGATGAGGCGTCGGCCGACGAACGGGATGAGCGCCTTGCTCCTGATGTAGTCGGCGGACTCCAGGGTGATCGGTTTGGCCCGTTCACCTCGGCCGCCGGCGAGAACGATGCCGATGGTCTCTGCCTTCGTGCTCATCACGCGCCCCCGTGTGTCGAGTGAGTTGCCCGGCTCCCCTGGCGGTGTCGGCGTCCTCAGGGGTGAGTCACGGCCACCCGTCGTCCTGCGGGTCGTCGGCCGGGACCGACTGCCACGGTCCGGCTCCGGCGGCTCGGACCGGTGCGGCGGACATGCTGTGCGCGCCCGATATCTGGACCGCGAATCCCGTCGGCAAGGTCGCCGTGCGAATTCCTGCTAATTCCTTCGCGGTCGGCTTCGATAATTTCACGATCGCCCTTCCGTTCGGCGAAAAGCTGTGGTGTTTTCGCCCTTGGAACTATGCCGCAGGAAACCGGCCGGACAGACGTCTGGGTAGCATCGCGATCACGCAGTGCAGAAACCAGAAGGGGGTGTGTATGTGCAGAAACCCGGACATAAGCCCGCAACCCAACGTGGTGGCGCTGTGCGAGAACGGCCTCCGGCGCTACCGCGAGGCCCTCACCACGGGGCCGATAACGGGTGACATTCCGGACTGCCTGGTCGAATTAGGTTTGCTGCGTCCGTCGGCCGAGGACCCGACGCTGCTGGGCGCCGTGCCTCCCGACATCGCCAGCAACGAGCTGCGGCGGCCCATCGAACGCGCCGTCCTGGTGCAGCAGCACACCATCGCCGCCATCCAGGAGGCGCTCACCGCCGCCGAGGACGTCTACCGCGAGGAACACCGCGTATCCGGTACGGCGGTACGTCTGCTGCGCGGCACCGACGTCATCCGGGCCGCCCTGCAACAGGCCCGCGACGACTGCCGGGAGGAGCTGGTCACCGCCAAGCCGGGCGGCGCCAGACCCTCGGACACCCTCGCCGGCGTCCTCGCGGACAACCTGAAACTGCTGGCCAGGGGGGTCAGACAGCGCACGCTGTACCAGCACACCGTGCGCACCCACGGGCCGACGCTCGCCTACATCGAGAAGGTCACGGTGGCCGGGGCGCAGATCCGCACCCTCAACGAGGTCTTCGACCGGCTGATCATCTACGACCGGCGCATCGCCTTCATCCCCGACCCGCTGCTCGACCTGGACACCACCGCCCTGGCGATCGAGCACCCCGCGATCGTCGCCTACCTGGCCACCGTCTTCGACCAGGCATGGCAGCGCGCCGAGCCGGTCAGCATCTCCCAGGAGCTGAGCAGACCGCCCCTGATGACCGACGAGACCCGCAGGGCCGTGCTCCGGCTGATGGTGGAGGGCCACACGGACGCCGCGATCTCCAAGCGCCTGGGCATCAGCACCCGGACCGTCTCCACCCACATCAGAAAAGCCTCGGAGTCCCTCAACAGCCGCAGCAGAGCCCAACTGGCCTACCTACTGGCCAAGTCGTCCCTCATAGAGGACCCACCCTCGTAACCGCGGGCAGTCGTGCCTCCCCCAGTGCCTTAAAGGCCTGGGAGGTGCCCCCATGGCGGCACGGGTGGGCGCGACGGCACCCCGCGAACGCCGGGCTGCGCAAACCCCACCCGCCCACCCGCCCACCGCGCTACACAGGCGCCTTCAACCGCTGGGCCACCGCAAGCACCGCATCACCCTCCCGCGACCCCCCGACCACCTCACACCCGGGCAGCAGCCGAGCCAACGTCTCCGTCACCCCGTCGACCCCATGCCGCGCCCCCGTGACGACGAACCGCCGCATCCGCCGCCCCAGTTCCCCCGCGGCCAGCCGCAGCCGCGCGTCATCCAGATACACCAGATGCGCGTGCGCGAGCCACGGCGCCACCCCCCGGGCCTCCCGCGCCAGCCGCGTCCCGTCCTCCCCGACCGACACCAGACACACCGACTCCTCGCACGCCCCGGGAGACTCCCAGTTCACGACCGGAACCGGAGTCCCGGCCACCAGATCCCCCCGCGACCGGTACGGCCGTACGACGGTCCCCACCCGGATGTGGAACGGCCGCTCCGCACCGACGGCCTCCCGCACCACCGCCCGCGTCTCGGCGTCACCGCAGGGCACCGCCAGCGTCACACCCGCCAGCCGCCGCAGCACCGGATAGTCCTCCAGGAAACCGGCGTACGGCGTCACCACCGTGGCGCCCGCCTCCAGATAGCGGGTGAGCAGCCCGAGGCTGCCCGCCGTACCGAGGCCGGCCCGCGCGGGGCCGGTGCAGACGAACGGCCGGAACCCGGCGGTGACCAGACCCGACACCACGTCCACCATGGCGGAGGCGGCACGCGGCAGCCCGAAGAAGCGGTCCGGGTGGGCCAGTTCGAAGGGATGACCCGCTCCGACGGGTGTCGCCGCGAGGCACACCACGCGACCGTCGTGCGCGGCGAGGGCGGTGAGTTCCTCGCGGTAGGCGTCGTACCCGGAGAGTGACATCGCCTCCTCCTCAGTGGATCTCCAGCAGCAGGTGCTCGACGAGGTCGTTCCCGTACTCGCCCTCCAGTACGGTCATCGACCGCGCCGTGCGCAGTTCCCGCCCGCACGCCCCGGCGAGCCGGTGCAGCTCCGCCACGTCGCCGCGGCTGCTGAAGTGCAGCAGCGCCACCCCGCCCGGAGCGAGCCGCTCCGGGGCCTGCAGCAGATAGCGGCGGTGCGTCCGGTACCCGGGGTCGACATAGGCGTACTCGTGCAGCGAGCGGTAGAGGTAGTCCTGCGGCGCCCGTACGTAGTTGGAGCTCCAGAAGATCGTGTCGAACCGCTCGTCGCCGAGCCCCGAGAACAGGTCGCTGTGCACGGCGCGCACCCGCGCCCCGTGCCGGTCGGCGTTGATCGTGGTGTTCTCCACCGCGCGCGGATTGATGTCCGCCGCCACCACCGGGGAGCGGCCCGCCAGCGCGGCGAGCACCGCCGCCACGCCGGCCCCGCAGCCGATCTCCAGGAACGAACCCCCCTGGTCACGCCCCGCGTTCCCCGTGTTCCCCACGAGGCCCAGGAACTCCAGCGCCACCTCGGTCGACGGCGAGTAGACCGGCGCGAACACCTCGTCCACCAGGTCCCAGTCGCGTCCCGCGAGAGCGAACTCCTTCGGCCGGTCGCTTCGGCGCAGCGACCGGCGGCTGCGTTCCAGGGAGCGTTCGAAGCTCTGTAACCGCCCCTGTCCATCGGACTCGGACACGTCCCGCTCCAAGATCGGCGACGCGTCACTGTGGTCGTACGGCACTCGGTTCCCCCTGTCGATACGGAGCTGACGCGGCGGCCTCCCGAGCGGCAGCCGTACGACGATGCTGTCCAACGGGGGCCGCACACATAAGGTGTTCGGACAACCACCTTGCGCACCTGCGCGGTGCCTGGGCCACCGGCCCCTCGGTGACCTGCTGCGACTGCCCGCCGGAGCGGGGCGGACGACCCCGTTCCCGCCATTGTTGACGGTGGCGGCGCACACAATTTAGGTTCACCAAGGCCCGTTTGTGGACACTCGCGTCTTCTCCCGGGCTCGCTTGGGGGGTGAGTGAGGGTGGCGGACGCGGACCATCTGGTCTCCGACGGGTTGCTCAGGCTGCTCGAGCTGCTGGCCATGGAGGCGCCTCCGCAGCGGTTCGACGGCCTCACGGAACAGGCGCGGGTCGCCGGCGCGTCCACCGAGGCGGTGGCCGTGCTCGACCGGGCCGCCGGGCTCGCGCTGGACATCCACGGCCTGTTCGCCCGCCGCCAGCAGCGCGAGGCGGGCCTGTCGGCGCTCGTGGACACCGCCCGCGAACTCACGCTCCCCTACGACGTGGACGCCCTGCTCCGGGTCATCGCCAGGCGCGCCCGGCTGCTGCTGGGCTTCGACATGGCCTGGGTGAGCCTCACCGACCGGGCCGACGGCCGCTCCTACGTGGTGAGCGCCGACGGACACGCCAGCAGCATCACCGTCGGCTTCGCGGTGCCGTCGATCGGCGGGGTGGGCAACGCGGCGGCGATCCGCTCCGCGCCGTTCTGGACCCCCGACTACCTCGCCGACATGCGGTTCGAGCACGACTCGGCCATCGACGAGGTGGTGCGCGAGGAGGGCCTGCACGCCCTGATGGCGGTGCCGCTGAAGGAGGGGCACTCCGTCGTCGGCGCGCTGTACGTCGCCGACCGCGGGGTGCGCCACTTCACCCCGGACGAGATCACCCTGATGTCGTCCCTGGGCGACCTGGCCGCCCTGGCCATCAAGAAGGCCCGGCTGCTGACCCAGGCGCACGACGAGATAAGCGAGCTGGAGCGGGACACCTCCCGGGCCCTCGGCTCCTCCTCCGCGGCCCGGCGGCTGAACCGGTTCCACTCCCGGCTGATCGACCTGGTGCTGCACGGCTGCGAACTGGAGGAACTGGTCGCCCACGCCGCCGCCGAGCTCGGCAGCCCCCTCATGGTGCGCGACGCCGTCGGCTCCACCCTGACGGTGACGGAAGGGTTCCCCGAGGCCGACGAGTCCGAGCTGTTCCAGCGCACCCTGGACGTGCACGCCGAGCGAGCCCCGATCCGCTCCTCCGGCGGCCTGTGGCTGTGCCCCGCCATCGCGGGCAAGGAGATCCTGGGCACCCTGGTCCTCGCCCCCGGCCCCCGGCCCGCCGCCGACAGGGTGCGGCTGCTGGAGGCCGCCGCCCAGTCCACGGCCGTACTGCTGCGGATGCAGGCCTCCGCGGCGGCGGCCGAGGGCGCGGGCCGTGACGAGCTGCTGCGCGAACTGCTCGGCGACTCCCCGCGCGCGCCCGAACAACTCGCTTTACGCGCCCGCCGGCTGGGCGTCGCCCTGGACGAACCGCACGTCGTGCTGGTGGTCCGTCCCGAGGACGGCCCCCAGGGCAGGGTCCTGGTCTGGGCCTCCTCCTACGTCCACCGCCACGCAGGCCTGAAGACCACCGCCGACGACTGCCTCGTCCTGGTGCTGCCCGGCACCGACCCGTCCACCGCCGCACGGCACGCCTCCGACACGCTGAACGCGGTCATCGGCCACCCGGTGACGGTCGGCGCGGCCGGCCCGGTCGCCCATCCCGGCGCCATCCACCGCACCTACGCCGAGGCCCGGCGCTGCCTCGACGCGCTCACCGCCCTCGGCGGCACGGGCGGCACCGCCTCACTGCGCGAACTCGGCTTCCTCGGACTGCTGCTCGCGGACACCCCGGACACCTCGGCGTTCATCGCCAACACCATCGGCCCGGTCCTGGAGTACGACGAACGGCAGACCACCGAACTGACCCGCACCCTGGAGGCGTACTTCACCTCCGGCGGCTCGCCGAGCCGCGCCGCGGAGAGCCTGCACGTCCACCCGAACACCGTCTCCCGCCGCCTGGAACGCATCACCGACCTGCTCGGCCCCGGCTGGCAGGAACCCCTCCAGGCCGTCGAGGTCCAACTGGCCCTCCGCCTGCGCCGCACCCGCCACACGGTACGCAACCACACCGGCCCACCGGTCCTCCCGCACGACGAACTGCCCTGAGCGCGCGAGCACCGCGTCCCGGGACCGGCAGCGGGCCCGGTGCCCCGCCTCCTGCGACCGGTGCGGGAGGTCCCGCCGCTCGTGCGGGCCGGTCTCACCCCCGCAGGGGCAGCGCCGTGAGCGTGCCCGCCCGGAGGACGTAGACGTGTCCGGGTGTCGCCGCGAGGGAGTTGGAGACCGTGTCGTGCGCGGGGCCGGAGTAGGTCCACGCGGTCCTGTGGTCACGCAGGTCCACCGCGTACAGCAGGCGGCGCTCGTCGAAGGGGTTCAGCAGGGCCAGCCCGTCGCGCAGCAGGGGCTCGCCGGGCCACAGCCGCAGCGGGGCACGGTGGTCCCAGCGGAACTCGCCGGTCGCGGCGTCCAGCGCGATCAGCCGCCAGGCGGTCTGCTCGGCCGTGCCCCGGGTGTCCTCGGGAGCCGCCACGACGTACACCACGCCGTCCTGGACGGCCGGCGCACCGTAGACCGGCCCGCCGGGCCAGGTACTGGGCTCCTCGGCCCCCCAGCGCCAGAGCGTCTCACCGCTGCGCGCGTCGAGTGCCAGCACCTCGCCCTGGCTGACGTGGATCCGCCCGTCCCGTACCACGGCCGCGCTCGGCGACGGCAGGTCGCTCTCCTCGTCCACGTCGTACCGGGCCGGGTCGACCAGCCGCTCGTCGTACAGCGTCCGGCCGGTGTCGGCGGCGCGGACGGTCAGCCCGAGCCGGGTGACGCAGACCAGCCGCCCGCCCTCGACGACGGCGCTCAGCGGTTCGGCCCCCACCCCCTGCTCCGGCAGTGCCTCGCGCCAGCGCTCCGCGCCGCTGTCGAGGTCGTACGCGCTCAGGAACGGCCGCGCGGGCTCCCCGCCCCGGCCGGGCAGTCCGGCCAGGACGTAGACCGTTCGCCGGTCGGCCGTCAGCAGGGCCGTCGGTTCGAGGGCGGGGTCGCCCAGGGAGTCGTGCAGCGGGCTCGTGCGGCCCGTCTCCGGATCGAGCCGGAGGAGCGCGGGGCGGACCGGGGACGATCCCGCCGTGATCTCGTCCTCGTCGAGGACGGCGAGCAGCCCGCCGTCCGTGCCCAGGACGTCCCGCAGCGGGTCCCGCGTCCACTTCTTCCGCCCGGTGGCGGCGTCCACGGCGGTGTAGCGGGGCCGGAGCGCGTCCCTGACCAGGACGACACCGCCCGCCGCCACGGGCCGGACCTTGTTGTCGAAGGTCCCCTCGAACGTCCAGGCGGCCTCGGGCGGGCCCGCCGCGGCGTCCGCCGCGGTCCGCTCGCCGTCCCCGGCGTCCCGCCGGGTGTACGCGACGGCGCCCGCCGTCAGGGCGCCGGCCGCGAGGAGACCGCCGCCCAGCGCGAACAGGGCCCGGCGCCGTGGCGGCGGCGCGTCCGGCGGCACGGCGGTCGGCGTCCGCTCACCGGCGTCCGGGCCGGGTGCCGGTGAGCGGACGGGGTGCAGATCCCACAGCCGTGTGGTGCGGTCGGCGAGGTCGGCGAGGACCGCCTCCGGCAGCGACTCCGCGAACGTGCCCCCCGGCGCCCCGAGTTGCGGGGAGAGCCGGGACGGCGCCGGGCGGTCCGCGGCCTCCTTGCGCAGGCAGGACGCGATGACCGCCCGCAGGCCGTCGGGTACGTGGGTCAGGTCCGGCTCCCCGTACCGGACGCGGTACAGGATGTCCGCCGCGCCGTCCCCCGGGAACGGCGGCCGTCCGGTCGCGGCGAAGAGCAGCACGCCGCCGAGGGCGAAGACGTCGCCCTCGGGGCCGTGGTCGTGCCCCGTCGCCTGCTCCGGTGACATGTAGGCCGGGGTGCCCACGACCTGTCCGGTCCGGGTGAGCCGCTGGGCGCCGAGCGCACGGGCGATGCCGAAGTCGATGATCTTCGGACCGGCCGCGGTGAGCAGGACGTTGGACGGCTTGAGGTCGCGGTGCACGATGCCCGTACGGTGGATCTCGCCGAGCGCGTCCGCCAGGTGGGCGCCCACGGCCCGCACGGTGTGTTCGGGCAGCGGTCCCGCCAGGCGCACCGCCTCGTCGAGCGCGGGTCCGAGCAGGTACTCGGTGGCCAGCCAGGGCACGGCCCCGTCGGGGTCGCAGTCGACCACGGTCGCGCCGTGCCGGGCGCCGATCGCGCGTGCCGCCTCCGCCTCCAGACGGAACCGGATGCGGAACTCGGGTTCGGCGGCGAAGTGCGGGTGCACCGTCTTGAGCGCGACGGTGCGCCCACCGGGCGAACGGGCCAGGAAGACCGTCCCCATGCCGCCGCTGCCCAGCCTGCCGATCAGCCGGTAGCGGCCCAGGAGGTCTGGGTCGTCGTGGGTGAGGGGTCGAACGGTGCTCATGTGACGCTCACTCCACCGGGACGCCGTAGAAGGACCTGCCGTACCGGACCACGCAGATCCCGTCGGCGGTCAGCAGCTCGTACGGTTCGAGGCCGCCGGTGTCCTGCTCGCCCACGGCCTGGAACTTCCACAGCCGCTCACCGCTCGCCGCGGCGAACGCGGTGACCTGGACGGCGTCGAGGGACAGCACGGCCGCGCCGGACGCGCTGACGGCCACGGAGGGGGATGCGCCGGTCCCGGCCAGGAAGCCGGTCCCACGGCTCCACTGCTGCCGGCCGCTGACCGGGTCGAGGGCGTACACGGTCGGGTCGGCGTCCGCGACGTACAGGGTGTCCCCGGCGAGGACCGGCTCCCCGTACCCGCCGTCCGGGCGCGGGTGGCGCATCCGCCAGATCTCCCGGCCGGTACGCAGCTCGTACGCCCGCAGCTCGCGGTCCTGCGCGGCGTACAGCGTTCCCGTGCCGGACAGGGTGAACCAGGCGCCGATGGTCAGATCGCCGATCGTCCTCGCCCACACCTCCCTGCCCGAGGCGCGGTCCAGCGCGAAGAACTCCTGCAACCCCTCGGGCTGCTTCTTCCGTGCCTTCGCGTCCTCGGGCCGGGGCGCGTCCCGCGACGACACCAGGAGGCCGCGGTGCGGTGCGGTCCAGGAGGCGTACTCGTTCTCCGCGAGGGGTCTTCGCCACAGCGGTTCGCGCCGTACGACGTCGTACGCGAACAGGGTGTGCGTCTTCGCGTCGGCGCCGCCGGTCTTCGTGCCGGTGCCCGCCTCCTTCTCGACATCGCCCTTGAACCAGACCACCGCACCGTCCCGGGCCACCAGTTCGGCGCTGTGCATGTCCTCACCGGCTTCGAGGAGTTGCCCGTAGGGGACTTTGTGCCGGCGGGCGCCGTCCTTCACGGAGCGCCACAACAGCCCCTGGACATCCAGCACCACGAGCAGTTCGTCGTCGACCCGCACGGGGTGGGAGGCGAGGCCCGACGGTTCCTTGCGCCGCCACAGCTCCTTGCCGGTACGGACGTCCACGGCGACGAGGGAGTCCCCCGGCAGCAGCAGCACGTCACCGTGCAGGGCGGGGCTGCCGTAGAACGTCGTGTCCGGCATGTCGTACGCCCACAGCGCCGCCGGGGGCGCTCCGGGGACGGGTGCGCGCGGCTTTCGCGCGGCCGGTTCTCCCGCCGCGGCGGGGCGCGGGCGGTCGTCGGTCGCCCACGCCGTGACGCCGCCGCCGAGCGCCAGCCCCGCCGCGCCGGACAGCACCCCGGTCAGCAGGGCCCTGCGGTCGGGGCCCGCGGCACGGCGCGTGGCGGGCCGGGCCGGTGGGACGTCCTGCTCGCCCGCCGGGCCGGCCTCGGACGCCGGGCCCCCGTCCGGCACGGTCGGCGTGGCCGGGACGGCGGGCACGGCCTCCTCCCGGTCGTCCCGGTCGTCCCGGTCCTCCCGCGCCTCCAGCCCGAGCACGGCCGACGCCTGCTCCGCCAGGGCGGCGGTCAGCCGGGCCGGCAGCCGGCCCGCGCTCACCGCCGCCGCCGCGCCGGAGGGGGCGAGGACGGCCGCGAGCACGGACGGCTCCGGACGCTGTGCCGGGTCATTGGCCAGGCACCGGGCGAGCACCGGGCGCAGTTCCTCGGGGACGGAGGCGAGATCGGGCTCCTGGTGCGCGATGCGTTCGGCGGCCCGATGGCGTGCGGCGCTCCCGGGGACGTCCTCGGAGACGTCTCCGGCGACGTCCCCGGCGACGGGACGCGCGTCGGCGTGGTCCGCGTCGAAGGGGTTCGTGCCCGTGGCCGCGTACGCCAGCAGCGTGCCCAGTACGAAGACGTCGGCGGGCGGACCCGGCCGGTGGCCGGCGACCTGTTCCGGTGTCAGGTAGCCGAGGGTCACGGCCAGTCCGCCTCCCGGCCCCTCCGCCGCCGCCGTGGCCGCGCCCAGCGGGCCGAACGCGCTGATCCGAGGACCGTCGGCGGACAGCAGCACCACCTCGGGGCCGAGTCCCTGGAACGCCCCGCCGGCCGCCGCGCGGGTGCGCTCGAGCGTCTCGGCGAGGGCCGCGCCCAAGGCCCGTACGACCGGTTCGGGCAGCGGTCCCGCCAGGGTCACGGCCTCGGCGAGCGAGAGGGAAGGGGTGAACGGCGAAGCGAACCAGGGCACCGGGTCGTCCGGGGCGGAGTCGAGTACGGGCTGCGCCCACGGCCCCGCCAGCCGTGCCGCCGCCGCGAGTTCCTGGCGGAAGCGGCCGCGGAAGACGGAGACCGCCGCCAGCCGTGGCTTTGCCGCGGTGACGGTGACGGTGCGTCCGTCGCCCCCGCGTGCCAGGTAGCTGCGCGTGGTGCCCGCCCCCCGCAGCACCGCGAGTGTCCGGTACGGGCCGAACCGCCGTGGGTCTGCCCCGTTCAGCGCCCTCATGGTCCCCCAACCCCCCTTTGGTGCAAGGACGGTGAGAAAGCCTAAGCCACCACGGCAGGTGCGCGTCGCCGCACGCCGTCACAACGGAGTCACAGCGGAGGCAGGGCGAACAGCCGCTCCCCGCACTGCATGACCGGTATGCCGCGCACCACCGCCACCAGCCACGCGCCCGCCGGGTCGCCCGGCGGGACGAAGCGGTACTGCTCCTCCATCGTGCTGATCCGTACGGCGAGGACGCCGGCCGCCGGGTCGGCCGGCGTCAGGTGGACGCCGTCGCCCGCGACGACGGGGGCGACACCGGCCCGTGACCCCGACGGGCCGCCGAACGGGTCCCACGTCCCGCCCATGTCGAACTCCGCGCCGGAGGCGGGGTCCCGGCGCGCCACCCTGCGCAGGACGTCGCCGTCCGCCGCGTACAGATGGCCGCCGCGCACCGTGGGCGGCCCGAAGCCGGTGGAACCCTCGGCGGAGTCCTGGCTCGGCAGCTCCCAGAGCCGCTCGCCGTCCGCCGGCCGCAGGGCGCGCAGCCGCGCGCCGCCCAGGTAGACGCCGCCGTCGCCCGCGGCGGGCCGCAGCGCGGCGTCGGTGCCGGTGTCCTGCCGCCAGGCCTCCGCGCCGTCCCGGGTGCGCAGCGCGTGCACCACGCCGTCGTCCCCGGTGAGCAGGAGCAGCCCGTGGGCGACGGTGGCCTGCGCGGCCGTACCGGTGCCGGAGGGCGCCGCACGCCGCCAGCGCCGGGTGCCGTCCCCGGTGCGTACGGCCGTGATCCCGCCGGAGCCGTCGAGCCCGTACACGGTGTCGCCGTCGGCGGCCAGGAGCGTACGCAGTCCGCCGGAGCCGCGCCATCGCACGTCCCCGGTGTCCGGTGCGAGGGCGACCGGCGCGCCGTCCCCGTCGAGGGCGAGGGGCCGCCCGGCGGTCACCACGGTGCGGATGTCCTCCGTCCGCCAACGCTCCTCACCCGTACGGGAGTCGAGAGCCACCACGCCGTCGCCGGGGAGCGCGGCCAGCAGCAGTGTTCCCGCCGCGGTCGGCGGGAACGGCGGCTCGGGCGCGAGGCCGGAGACCTCCCACAGGGGATCCGGCTGGGTGCCGGGAGCGCCCGTCCAGCGCGGCACGGGAGCCGCGGCCGCGTCGTTGCGGGCGCCGTCGTCGGCGTACCACCGCCAGGCCGCGGCGCCCGCGCCGGCGAGCAGCAGCGACCCGCCGGCGGCGGCGAGCACCGAGCGCCGTCGCGGCGGCCGCCGGCCACCCGGGCGTTCCCCGGGGACCGGGCGCCCGGCCAGTTCGGCGGCGCGGCGCTCGCGTGCGGCGATGTCCAGCAGGACGCCCGACGGCAGCCAGTCCGCCGGAACAGGGACCGGAACCGGGACACGGGCGGGTACGCGTCCGAGGAGCGCCGCGCCCGCGCCCGCCCGCGCACGGCCGCCGCCCCCGCTCCACAGCTCCTGGAGCTCCGCCGCCGTCGGCCGCGGCGCGGGATCCTTGGCCAGGCACCGGGCGAGCACCTGGCGCAGCCCGTCCGGTACGGAGGTGAGGTCGGGTTCCTCGTGGGCGATGGCGAAGTCCACCAGCGCGGCCTGGGCGCCGAACGCGTGGTGGCCGGTGCTCGCGTAGGTGAGCAGCGCTCCCAGTACGAAGACGTCGCTCGGGGGCCCGAGTTCACCGCCCAGGACCTGTTCCGGTGACATGTAGCCCGCGGAGCCCGGTCGTTGCGCGGCCAGGGTGAGGGTCGTCGCGTCCGGCACGCGCGCGATGCCGAAGTCCACGACGCGCACGCCGTCGGCGGTCAGCAGCACATTGGACGGCTTCAGGTCCCGGTGCACGACTCCGGCCGCGTGCAGCGCCAGCAGCGCGTGCGCGAGCAGGGCGCCCAGCACCCGGACCGCCTCCGGGGGCAGGGGCCCCCGGTCGGTGACGGTGCGCTCCAGCGTGGGCCCGGGGACGAACTCTCCGGCGAACCACGGCACACGGCCGTCGAGGTCGGCGTCGTACACCTTCGCTATGCACGGGTTCCGCACGGCGCCCGCCGCGCGTATCTCGCGCTCGAAGCGCGCCAGGAAGTGCGGGTCGCCCGCGTTCTCGGACCGCAGGGTCTTCACCGCGGCCAGCCGCCGTCCCGCCTGCCCCAGATAGACGGTGCCCATGCCGCCGGCCCCGAGCACCCCCAGCAGTCTCCACGGCCCGAGCCGTTCCGGATCGCCGGTCCCCAGAGGCCGCACCAGTTCCGCCACGGTGTTGATCGTATGGGGTCGGGGCCGGAGGCGTTCCCGGAAGTTCCGTCCCGCGTCGCGAAGCCGGGCTCGGGTCAGTGCCGGTGGTCGCCTTCGCCGTGCTCCTCACCGGCCGTCGGCTCCGGTGTGCCGGCGGGTGCGGTCTTCCCGGCGTGGACGGTGAAGGCCGCGGTGCGGACGGTGCCGTCGTGCCGGAAGTCGAGGAAGAGGCGGTACGTCCCGGCGGTGGGCGCGGTGGCGGTGAAGGAGACGTCGGGTCCCGGCTCGGTGGTGCCGTCGCCGGGTTCGCCGTTCGGGTGGACGTGGAGGTAGGCGAGGTCGCCGGAGCGCAGGGCGACCAGGTGGCCGTAGGCGCCGAGGTAGGGCTCCAGGTCGGTGACCGGGCGGCCGTCGCGGCTGACGCTCAGGGTCAGCTCGGAGGCCTTGCCGGGGCGCAGGTCACCGCGGAGTGCGACGGTGTAGCCGTCGACCGAGGCGGTGGCGGCGGGCTCGGGCAGGGCGGGGGCCTTGTACGTGCCGGAGGCGGCGAGGTCCGCGCCCAGGGTGAGGCCGTCGGCGCCTTCGGCGGCCGGGGTGAAGTCGGCGAAGACCCGGTAGGTGCCGGCGGCGGGCAGGTCGACAGGGGTGCTCCAGGTGCCGTCGGCCGCCCGTGTGGGGTGCAGGTGCCGGTAGGTGACCAGGTCGCGCGAGGCGAGGACGAGGTGGAGCTCCTTGCCGTGCTCGCGCCGGTAGGAGGTCACCCGCCGTCCGTCCCGGTCGCGGATGGTGAAGCGGAGTTCGCTCTTCTCTCCCGCGGTCACGCGGGGCGTCCCGAGGTCCAGGGTGTATCCCGCCTCGGAGATCTGCAGGCCCGCGGGGGCCGTGTCCGCGTGTCCGCCGCGGCCGGAGGGCGCCGGGCTCTCGTGTTCCGCGTGGGCCGCCGGTTCCCGGTCCGGGGCGGCGGGATCGACCGCCGTGCCGACGCCGTAGGCGGTGCCGAAGGTGGCCGCGAGCGCGGCGGCGAAAGCAGTGATCTTTACGCCGGTGTTCATGACGTGCCCTCTCGTGTGGGTGTCGGGTCGCCGCTTCTGCTGGACCGGACTCCGACTATATACCCCTGGGGGGTATGTGCAAGCGGGTCGTCGACGTTTGCCAAACATACCCCGAGGGGGTATACCTGGTTGGCGTCGGCGGTACCCCCCAGGGGTACGCCCTCATCTCGTTTCGTCTCGTCTAGGAGGAACCATGTCCTGCTGCACCCCTGACGGCAGCTGCTCCACCGCCACCGCCACCACCACGGCGACCAAGGGCACCGCCACCGTCTACGACGTCTCCGGGATGACCTGCGGGCACTGCAAGGCCACGCTCACCAAGGAGATCGGCGCCCTGGACGGTGTCCTGGCGGTCGACGTCGACCTCGAGGCCGGCCAGGTCACCGTCACCACGGCGGACGAGCCCGACGACGCGCTGCTGGCCAAGGTCGTCGACGACGCCGGCTACGAGCTCACCGGCCGCGCGGCCTGACGGGCCCGCGCCCCGGCCGGGCCCGCCCGAGGGCCCGGCCCCCTTCTCCCACGTTCCCTCCGTCCTGATCAGCCCGAGGAGCAGCAATGGCCACCACGGTCCCCGACACAGCCGAGGTCGAACTCGCCATCGGCGGCATGACCTGCGCCTCGTGCGCCGCCCGGATCGAGAAGAAGCTCAACCAGATGGACGGGGTCACCGCCACCGTCAACTACGCGACGGAGAAGGCCAAGGTCCACTACAGCGGTGACGTGTCCGTCCCGGAGCTGATCGCCACGGTCGAGGCGACCGGGTACACCGCCCGCGAACCCGAGCCGGTACGTGCCGAGCCCGCGCCCGGCACGGAGAGCGCCGGACCCGCCGACGAGCTCCGGCCGCTGCGGGAGCGGCTGATCACCGCCGTACTGCTGGCCGTCCCGGTCATCGCGATGGCGATGGTGCCGGCGCTGCAGTTCGAGTACTGGCAGTGGCTGTCGCTGACGCTGGCGGCACCCGTCGTCACCTACGCCGCCTGGCCGTTCCACAAGGCCGCCTTCACCAACGCCCGGCACGGCGCGGCCACCATGGACACGCTGATCTCGGTCGGCACGTCGGCGGCGTTCCTGTGGTCGCTGTGGGCGCTGTTCTTCGGCACCGCCGGCACGCCCGGCATGACCCACCCCTTCGAGCTGACCATCGCCCGCAGCGACGGCGCCGGGAACATCTACCTGGAGGCCGCCGCCGGGGTGACCGCCTTCATCCTCGCCGGCCGCTACTTCGAGGCCCGCTCCAAGCGCAAGGCCGGGGCCGCGCTGAAGGCCCTGCTGGAACTGGGCGCCAAGGACGTCACCGTGCTGCGATACGACGGGGGCGAGCGCGAAGCGCTCTCGGTTGAGGGCGGTGGTGGGAGACGGGTGGGCAGCCGTGAGGAGCAGATCCCGGTCGCCGAGCTGAAGGCCGGCGACCGCTTCCTGGTCCGTCCGGGCGAGAAGATCGCGACCGACGGCACGGTCGTCGAGGGCACCTCGGCCGTCGACGCCTCCATGCTCACCGGCGAGTCGGTGCCGGTCGAGGTCGGCGTCGGGGACGCGGTCACCGGCGCGACCGTGAACGCGGGCGGCCGGCTCGTGGTCGAGGCGACGCGGGTCGGCGCGGACACCCAGCTCGCGCGGATGGCGAAGCTGGTCGAGGACGCGCAGAACGGCAAGGCCGCCGCCCAGCGGCTCGCCGACAGGATCTCCGCGGTCTTCGTCCCGGTCGTGATCGCCCTGGCGCTGGGCACCCTGGGCTTCTGGCTCGGCAACGGCGCGGGCCTGACGGCCGCGTTCACCGCCGCCGTCGCCGTACTGATCATCGCCTGCCCCTGCGCCCTGGGCCTCGCCACGCCGACCGCGCTGATGGTCGGCACCGGGCGCGGCGCCCAGCTCGGCATCCTCATCAAGGGCCCCGAGGTCCTGGAGTCCACCCGCAAGGTCGACACCATCGTCCTCGACAAGACCGGCACCGTCACCACCGGCCGCATGACCCTGCTCGCCGTCCACACCGCCGACGGCACCGACGAGGCCGAGGTGCTGCGCCTCGCGGGCGCCCTGGAACACGCCTCCGAGCACCCGATCGCCCAGGCGGTGGCGGCGGGCGCCACCGCCCGCGTGGGCACCCTGCCCGTGCCCGAGGACTTCGCCAATGTCCCCGGTCTCGGCGTGCAGGGCATCGTCGACGGCCACGCCGTCCTCGTCGGCCGCGAGAAGCTGCTCGCCGAGTGGGCCATGGACCTGCCCGCCGGCCTGGCACGCGCCAAGGCCGACGCCGAGGCGGCGGGCCGCACCGCGATCGCGGTCGCCTGGGACGGCGAGGCACGGGCGGTCATCGAGGTCGCCGACGCCGTCAAGGACACCAGCGCCGAAGCCATCACCCGGCTGCGCGCCCTGGGCCTGACCCCGATCCTCCTCACCGGGGACAACAAGGCCGTCGCCGAGTCGGTGGCCGCGGAGGTCGGCGTGGCCGCCGAGCACGTCATCGCCGACGTCATGCCCGAGGACAAGGTCGACGTCGTCAAGCGCCTCCAGGGCGAGGGCCGTTCGGTCGCGATGGTCGGCGACGGCGTCAACGACGCCGCCGCGCTCGCCCAGGCCGACCTGGGGCTGGCCATGGGCACCGGCACCGACGCCGCCATCGAGGCCGGCGACCTCACCCTGGTCCGCGGCGACCTGCGCGCCGCCGCCGACGCCATCCGCCTCGCCCGCAAGACGCTCGGCACCATCAAGTCCAACCTCTTCTGGGCCTTCGCCTACAACATCGCCGCCCTGCCGCTCGCCGCCGCCGGACTCCTCAACCCGATGATCGCCGGAGCCGCCATGGCCTTCTCCTCGGTCTTCGTGGTCGGCAACTCCCTGCGGCTGCGCGGCTTCAAGGCCGCGAGCTGAGACGCTTCCCCGACGGGGGAGGGCGGGCCATCGGGCCCGCCCTCCCCTTCTTTCGGCTCCCCGGGAGCGTGATGCGGTCAGTCCTCGCCGAGCAGCTCGTTCATCTGCTCGATCTCCGCGCTCTGCGAGGTGATGATCTCCCCGGCCATCTTCTTGGCCGGCCCGTGGGCACCGTCGGACCGCTCGGTCTCCGCCATCTCGACCGCGCCCTCGTGGTGCTTGATCATCAGCTCCATGAAGGCGGTGTCGAACGCCTTGCCCGAGGCGTTCCCGAGCCCGGTCATCTCCTCGGCCGTCATCATGCCGCCCATGCCGTGCGCGGAGTGGTCCATGGTGCCTTCGGCGGGCACCTCCTCGCCCCACGAGGCCAGCCAGCCGGAGAGCGTCCTGATCTCCGGGCCCTGGGCCTTCTTGATGTCCGCGGCGAGCTTCCTCACCTCGGCCGACTGCGCCCGGCCGGGCGCGAGGTCGGCCATCTCGATCGCCTGACGGTGGTGGGGGATCATCCCCTTCGCGAAGGCCACGTCGGCGGCATTGTGCCGCCCCTGCGACGCCGAAGCCGAAGCCGAAGCCGAAGCCGATGCGGAGGCGGAAGCGGTGGCGTTGTGACCGCCGTGCCCGGCCGAGGCCGAGGCGTCGCCGTCGCCGTCCCCGCCACAGGCGGCGAGAACGAGCGCTGCCGCACCCGCGGCGACGACGGCGGCAGTACGGCGGACGAGTGAACGCGTGTGGATCATGGTGGTGCAACTCCTCGGCGCGCGCCGTTCACGGCGCGCGGTCGGAACGGATGTCAGAGCGTGCGAGAGCACGGCACCCGTCACCGGAGATCACCGGGCACAGGGGTGCCGAGCGGGCCGCTCTATATCCGCAGGAGTTGCAGCTCGGAAAGATCGGGCGGCGCCCGGCCGTCATGGGACGACCTCATGGCCGCCGCGGTGGACACGGGGGCCGAGGGCGCGGCCGGCAGCCCGCCGGTCAGCACGGGCGGCGTGTACGCCGACCCGATTCCGGCAGCCGCACACGTCCCGTCGGCATGATCGAGGTGACTCGATCCACCGTCCGTGTGCATGCACCCCGCGCCCGCGTGCGGAACACCGTCCGCCGCGGCCGTCACCATCTCGTGACCGGCACCCGCCCGCGCCGCCACCGCCACACCGGGGGCGAGTCCGTGCATACCCAGCACACCCGCCAGCACCGCCATCACCAGCAGCACGAACAGCCGCCCGGCCGGGCGGCTGCTGGATCGGGTGCTCCTGGTCACGCGCTCATCGTACGGGCCCTCCGGCACGAGGTGAGGGACAGGGCGCACCCAAGAGCCACGGCATCGGACACGCCACCTGAAGGACACCCACCCCCCCTCGGGCCCTCGGGCCGGACGGCGATGAGCCTGTCGAAGGTCCACGTCACCACCGGAACCACCCCGACACCGCGCCGCGGCCCCGTCAGGCCGAACGCACCCGCCGGGCGGCTCCTCCAGCACATGGCGAGGGGCGTCGGCAGGTAGGCCGGGGAGCCTTGGGTACTCGCCGCGGCATGATGAAGCGCGCGCTGTGGCAGGGGCTGGTGGCCGGCACGGCCGGGGTGCTGGTGATGACGCTGGGCGAGAAGGCGGAGCAACGGCTGACGGGTCGCCGTGACTCCCACGTGCCCGCCCGCACTTTGGAACGTCTGACCGGCATGCGGGAGTATCCCGGCCGTCAGCCCGTGCCGGTGAACCTGGCCATGCACGTGGGGCAGGGCGCCCTCCTCGGCGTGCTGCGGTCGGTGATGGCGCACGCCGGGCTGCGCGGGCCCTGGTCGTCGGGGAAGTTCGCCGTCGTCCGCATCACCAGTGACCAGATCCTGGAGAACGCCACCGGTGCCGGCGCTCCGCCCCAGACCTGGCCGCGTCGTGAACTGGTCGTCGACCTGCTGCACAAGACGGTGTACGCCTTCACCACCGGCGCCGTCGCCGACGCCTTGGCCGCCCGTTCGGGTCCCGGCCCGGGACAGCGCCACGCGGCGGTCCGCACCGGCCGACAGGCGGACGTCGGCCCCGTGCCTCGCGACCGGGCCCGGAGGCGGTGACGCCGCCGGAGGGTCACTGACGGCCGTCCCACCTCGGCGGCCTCCCCGGGGAGGGCGAGAGCCGCCCAGGAGGCTCGTCCCGATCGAGCGGGCCCCAGCGCCCGGGCTGTTCGGTGACGATGTGGCAGGCGTCCGTGATCACCTGGTCGGCGATCCAGCCGAGGGGTTCGATCTCCGTCACCAGTGGTTCGTTGTCCGGCCCGCGGGCCGTCTCGGAGCCGTGCAGGACCCAGGGCCGGGCGCGGGCGTCCTTGACGTGCGGCAGGTGGCAGTAGTCGTACAGCCGACGGGCGACCCAGACGCGCACGGGTCGCTCGCCCCACCAGTCTTCGAGGTCCAGCGGGCTGGCCGACAGACCCGGCAGCTTGATCCCGGTCAGGTCGTCCGTGCTGCTCGTCTTCGGCAGGTCGCGTTGCGGCCCGCGGGACCAGCGCACGTAGAGGCCGCGGCGGCGGGTGATGAGCCGGGTGAGCTCATCGAGGCTGCTGAACGTCGGCAGGTCGGCGGTCTTGGTCATGGTGTGGTGGGGCGCGATGCCGGGGGCAGTCAGGTGGTCAGGAGGGAGTCGTCTTCGGTACGCGCTCCGGGCAGCCGGTGGCGGGCGGCGACGAGGGCGGCGTCGACGTCGCGGGTCCCGGTCGACACGCACAGCGTGTAAGCGACGTCTTCCATACGGCGACGCGCCTCCTCGGTGCCGTCCTCGGCGTGCAGGGCGCGCAGCGTCTCGTACTGCTCGATGAGGTTCTTCAGCACGACGGGGTGTGCCAAGAGCATCGGGAGCCTCCCTCGTCACCATCGCTCACGTGGGTCATGCACCGACCCGTGTGCCCCGGGCCCGGGCCCGCCAATCCGACGTGTTCCCGTACCCGGCGGCCAGGAGGTCCGGGGGCCGGTGTCGGGCCCGGTCGGTGGACAGGGCCCGGAGCAGGTCGCCGGTCGGTCAGCACGCCCTTGAGCCCGTCGTCCGTCAGCCGACGGGCCTGGCCGGGTGTGTGCGGGGCCGCCCGTGGGATACCTGACTGCCGAGCGTGACCCACGTCCTCAGGAGGCTCACGAACGTGCAGGACAACGGCAGGACCGAAAGCACCGGCTCGCAGAACGGCGCGGAGCCGAAGCCGCCCTACCCCAAGCAGCGGCAGCAGGCCCCGGGGCTGGAGCGGGACATGCGCCCACGGCCGCGCTACGAGGCGAAGCGTTACCGCGCGGCGGACAAGCTCCGCGGCAAGGTCGCGCTCATCACCGGCGGTGACTCGGGCATCGGCCGCGCCGTCGCGCTGCTGTACGCGCGCGAGGGCGCGGACGTGGCCATCGTGTACCTCCCCGAGGAGCAGCCGGACGCCGAGGAGACCCGCGACGCGGTTCGGGCCACAGGGCAAAGGTGCCTGCTCCTGCCCGGCGACCTCGCCGACGGCTCGTTCTGCCGGGAGACGGTCGAGCGGACGGTGCGAGAGCTGGGCGGGCTGAACATCCTGGTGAGCAACGCGGCGCACCTGAACAGCCAGACCGACCTCTCGCAGCTCAGCTTCGAGGACTGGGACAGGTCGTTCAAGGTCAACGTGTACGCCTACTACCACCTGGTGCAGGCCGCGCGCCCGCACCTTCGGGCGGGCGACGCGATCATCGCCACCGCCTCGGAGGAAGCCCTCAGGGGCAGCGACACCATGATCGACTACGGGGCGTCCAAGGCGGCGCTGGTCAACTTCACCAAGTCCATCGCCGAGCACCTCGCCAAGGACGGCATCCGCGCGAACGTGGTCGCGCCCGGTCCCACCTGGACGGTGCTGAACGTCGCCGACCCGAACATGCCGCAGGAGGGTCTGGCCCACCTGGGCAGTGAGGGTCCGCTCGCACGCGTCGCGCAGCCGGAGGAGATCGCGCCGGTGTACGTGTACCTGGCCTCCGAAGCCGACTCCAGCTTCACCGTGGGGGAGGTCATCGCCGTCACCGGCGGCATCACCACCACCGACTGACCCGCCCGCCGTTCCCGTCGGCCCGAAGGCACAGAACCGTGGCATGGGTCGTCCTGATCGTCTCCGGAGCCGTGGAGGCCGCGTGGGCCACCGCACTCGGCGCATCCGAGAACTTCTCCCGGCTCGTGCCGACGCCGGTCTTCCTCGCCGGACCGGCCGCCTGGCGGGAATCGTGGGCCGCGCCACCGGACGGGAACTCCTGGACTGACACCACGAGCGTACGCAGTCGGCGTACAGGATCCCGGGGAGGCGCCGAGGAGCCGGACTACCGAGGCGATGGGACGACCGGGGCCGGGTCATGGGCCCGGCCCCGGTCGCGGCCGGCTGTCCCGGACCTACTTGCCCATGGCTTTGCGGACGGTGTCCTTGGTGCGGTCCATGAGGGCGGCGACGGGACCCAGGGCCATGTTCTCCGCTCCGGACTCGACGCCCGGGTGGGGCCGGGTGGGTGCCATCGCCTCGGCGGCCTTGATCGCTTTCGCCATCGCGGCCAGTCTGCCGGCGCCGGCGCTGCGGCGGATGTGGGTGAACTCGTAGCGTTCCTCGGCCCGCGCGTGCTCCTGGACGTCCTTGCGCAGCTTCAGCAGCTGGGGCATGAACTTCGGGTCGTCGGTGTCCAGCTCGTCGAGGGCGGCCAGTGTCTCCTTGGCGGCCTTCTCCTCGGCGAGGCGTTCCTTCACGACCTGCTCGCCACCGGGAAAGCCCTTGCGGGCGAAGGGGTGGACGACCTCTTCCTCGGCGGTCTCGTGCACGGCCAGCAGGCGCACCAGGCGGCGGAAGGCGTCGCGGCGTTCCTCACCCCTGGTGGCCTCGACCTCGTCGAAGAGGTTGCGGATGTCGCCGTGCTGGCGCATCAGCAGGGAGACGACGTCGTCGTCCTCGGCCTTGTCGTCCCCGGCGTGCGGGGTCTTCAGCTCGGACATCCCGGCCTCCCTACTTCTCGCGCTGCGCGGGGTCGGGGTGTTCACCCTCGGTCTGGACGCGGTACTCGCGGCCGAACATGTCCTGGTGCTCGTGGATCACCCGGTCGCTGGGGGGTGCCTCGCCGCCGTGGATCTGCTCCTGCATCTGCTCGAAACGCTCGTGCGCCTCACGCACGTAGCCCGCGCCCAGTGTCGTGAGGTCCATCTGGGTGTCGAGCAGCTCCCGCAGGTAGCCCTTGTTCGGTTCGAAGGTGAGCACGTTGGGCAGTTCGGGCGCGAGCACGGAGGCGGGGTCGCGGCCGTCGTGGCGGCGCATCAGATCGCAGGCGGCGTGCAGGTGCTCCAGCTCCATGTTGAGGTGCAGCTCCCAGATCGCCTTGACCTCGGGGTCGCTCTCCTGCTCCATGAAGGAGTGGTAGAGGTAGCACTCGTTGTACTCGTGGTTGACGAGCTGCTCCCACCACGTCTCGCCCGGGTCCACGAGGGACTCGTAGTGGGTGACGTGCTCCTCCTCGATCAGCCCGATCTCCTGGTAGAGCTGGCGGGCGATCGGCTCCATGTAGGTGGGGCCGGTGTTCATGTAGAAGTTCATGGTCTGCTGCTCCGCCGACATGATCGTCAGCGCGTGCAGCTTGGACAGCGGGTTCGTCTCGTCCTTGGCGTAGGGGTCGCGGACGTTGTCGACCGGATTGCGGTGGTGGAACCTCGTGGGCCGGCCGGGCATGACCTCGGTCAGGCCGTCGACGATCGACTCCGCCTTGCGGTGCTCGATCATCTCGTACAGGTTCGCGTACCGGTACAGATGGTCGAAGTCCTCCAGCACACCGAACTGGTACGCCTGCTTCAGGTACGGGTCCGGCTCCATCCGGGCCACCCACGCCGTCAGGTCCACCGCCACCTGCTCGTACGCGATCGTCGTCTCCAGCACCGAGGAGACCCCGGGGAGCAGCCAGTTCACGACCTTCTGCTGCTGCGCCTCGATGTAGCGCACCCGCGCCAGCTGCCGCTTGATCTCGGGATCGACCGTGTGCCGGGCGAGCTGGTGGCTGAACAGGATCGCCTCCACCTCGATCCCGTTCATCGTGATGATCCGGCACCGGGTGTACGGGTCGCAGTGGTCGGGGTCGATCGGGTCCACGTTCAGCTCACGCCAGCTGCGTAGCTGGCGGTCCAGCGGGATGCCCCGCTGCTCCAGAGGATTGAACGTCATGGGCCGTGCCTCCTGAGAACGAGGGGGGATCCGCGCGCCGCCGGGGTACCCCGCTTCAGGCGACGAGCACAGACGTGGTCCTCAGTCTGTTCACGACGGACGCTTTCCAGCCACCACTCATGTCCGCAGGCCGCGTGATTCCCCCTGGTGGGCCAACCGAGCGGGCGGACGCCGTGCTCATCGGCGAGCGTGTCCGCAACCTCACCGGACCGGACGGCACGGCAGCCGGCGGCAGACGACGGTGACCCGCCCGCCGCCCAGGGGCGCCGACCTCGGACACACCGGTGCGCCCTCGACGCGCTTTGGCCGCCTGACGGCCCCTCCAGCACCTGGCGAGGGCGGAAGACGGAGGCTCCGTCGACGGACCACGCCGGCGGCACGGGCGAAGGAGGCGCGCAGACCAAGGCCGCAGAAGGAACGGTGTCGGAGGGTGGGGCGCGCCTGTGACGGGAACCCGGACTCCGCGGGCCGGCCGCCCCTCCGGCACGGAGGACGGCACCGGTCCGGGTATCAGGCGTCACCGCGAGGCAGGAGCGGCCGTGACCATCTCGATCACCCGCCGGGATTCCGCAGCGCTGGGAGGCAACGGCAGCATCCTGATGCGCCAGCGCAGGGACCACGCCCGGCTCGACACGATGATGAACCGCTGGCTGGCCGGTGGTGCGGACGACGAGCTCGACGCCTTGTGGCAGGACATCGTCCAGCTGGTGTTCAGCCACGCCTTCGCGGAGGAGACCGTCCTGTGGCCCCTCCTGCGCCGTGCGGCCCCCCACGGCGAGGAACTCACCGGTCGCGTGGAGGAGGAACACCAGGCGATCAACGATCTGGTGGCACGGGTCGAGAAGTCGCCCGACGACCCCCGGCGTGCCGAGTGGATCCAGCAGGCGTTCAGCCTCATCCGCCAGGACATCCGGGACGAGGAGGACGAGCTGCTGCCCCGTCTTCGGGACGAGTTCAGCGACCGTCGGTTGCGGCGGATCGGCGCCGCGTGGGAGACGGTGCGGGCGACCGCTCCGACCCGCCCCCACCCCGGCGTGCCGCGGCGCCCGCCGGGCAACGCCCTGCGAGGCGTCCCCCTCAGCGTGTTCGACCGGCTGCGTGACCTCGCGCCGGTCAGCGGCCCCGTCGCCCGCCGCGCTTCCTCGGTCGCCTTGGGCGCCGTAGGAGCCGCGGCCGTCGTATTCTGCGTGGTTCGTACCATCCGTCGTCCGGGACGCCACTGACGTCCGAGGAAGCCCTGCCGTCCATGCCGCCGCGTCCGGCGGCCGGGCCTCCTGTCATCCGCCGGCGGTCGGCACCCACCGTCGGAGAACCCGTCTCACTCGTCGCGACCGTCGCCGGTCCGCCCGTGGCGGGAACCGGCGTACGCGGCGTCGCGAAGCCGGCGCAGCCGCCCGGTGGGGCGCAGACCGGTCAGGTGGTGGGCGGTACGGGTCGCAGGACACGGTGCGGGAGGACGGAGCGGTGCGCACGGCTTGCGGGCTCAGGTCGGCGAAGGTGCACCAGTGCCCGTCCGGGGCGGTCGCCCGCGGTGCGAACCGGACGGGCCCGCGGGCGAGCTCCTGCCGCAGCGTCGGCCGCACGTCGTCCCGGCGGCCGCCGGTGACCGGGAAAGCCGCCGGCACGCGCTCTCGATCCCCCACCCGGCAGGACGGCAGGGCCGAGTGCGGTCCCTTCAGGGCGCCGGGCCGGGGGGAGAGGCGGATGGCGGCCGAACCGGCCGGGCGGCTGGACGTGAACAGCAGGTCGAGCGTGCTGCCCGGTCCGTCGGCGTCCTCGACGCGGACGGCCGGTCCCAGGCCGTCCGGCAGCCCTCGGGGCAGGCCCGGCGCCCGCGACCAGCGCACCGTCACCGGGCAGGAGCCGGGCCGGTCGAGCCACGGCACGCCCCAGTCGGTGCCCGTGCGGGCGGTGACGGTCAGCGTCCCCGTGCACAGCAGCCCGTTCGGGTCCCGGCCCGGGACAGCGCCACGCGGCGGTCCGCACCGGCCGTCACTTCGACGTAGGACCTCCGCCCCGGGGGTGGTCAGGCGTGTGAGAAGTGGTCACTCGCCGGTCGACTTGGCCACCAGCGCGCTGTACGTCAGCTGCAGGGCATCCGCGCCGGCCAGCGCGGTGAGCGCCCCCATGGCGGTGCGGGTGGCGCGCGGCCAGAGCAGCTGTCCGGCGGTGAGGGTCGAGGCCACCCAGACGCTCATGCAGAACGGGCACGTCACCAGCTCGCCGGCCGTGTTCTTGGCGCCTTCGGACCGCGCCTCCTCGTGCAGCTCGGCCGGCCCCTGCGAGCCCTGAAACGTGGTGAGGGGAGCCCTCAGCGGGCTGGTCACCGACGCTTTGCTCAGCAGTCGGCTCAGCCGGAAGGTGGCCACCGCGGTCAGTGCCACGTCCCAGGGCGCGGGCCGGTCCGGCACGGGACGGCCGCGCACCTTGACCACCGTCGCCCACCCCGCCGTGTAGACGCCGAAAGCCGTCATGGCCGCCGCATAGCCGCGCAGCGGGCGGTCTTCTCCCGCCGAGTAGGTGCGTTCGACGCGTCGCAGCCGTCGCTTCAGGCGCTCCGCGATACGGCCGTCAGATGCCGGGCCCATGGCCTTCGTCCCCTCCTGCCCGCTCCGGTGCCTCGGCCGGGCTCTCCGTCCCGTCCGCACGGCGCAGGCCGATCTCCACGTGTCCGTCGACGACGCGGGTGTCGAAGGCGGGCTGGGGCGCGGTGGCGGGTCCGCGGACGTTCCAGCCGTCCGAGAGCCGGAAGACGCTGCCGTGCCAGGGGCACTGGACACACCCGTCGGCGATCGTGCCCTCGGACAAGGGGCCCGCCAGGTGACTGCACCGCTCGGCCAGGGCGTGGAAGGTCCCCCCGGTCTCGCGCACCACCAGGACCGGCACGTCGTCCACGGCGCGCCGCACGGGCCGGCCGGCGGGGAACTCGTCCACGGTGCCGATCCTGTGCCAGCCTTCGCTGACGACGTGCGGTACCTCCTCGGCGTGGTTGGCGCCGGAAGCCTGCCGGTATGCCAGGTGGCCGCCCAGCATGCCTCCCAGGCCGACCGCCGTCAGCCCGAGGAAGCCGTACGCGCGGCCCGCTCCGGCCCGTCCGGTGAGGCGGCAGAGGAGCGAGGCGCCGTACAGTCCCACGGCCGCCGTGTTGGTCACGGCGTGCACCAGCCCCACCCGTTTCTGCTGACGATGCAGTTCGGCCCAGTCGGCCGCGCCCGCCAACGCGGCGGGGCCGGCCGCGGCCAGCCCGACGCCCACGAGGAGACCGGCCTCCCGGTTGCGGCCGGGACACAGGTCGAGCACGGCGGCGGACATCCAGGTGCCGATCGGCACCTGGACCATCAGGGGGTGTACGGGATGCCCCAGCCACCTGCCGTGCAACGCGTCTCGCGTCCGGCCTGGCAGGAGCGTGCGCACGCTCCTGGTGAGCTTGTCGATCGCCGCGTCCGCCCTGGGATCACGCTCCAGGGCGTCGAGCAGCCACAGCATCCGGTTCTGGCCCATACGGCGGCGACCTGGCTTCTTGCTCATGGGCGGAGGGTCCCCCCGACGGCAGGGGACAAACAGCCGGCCCAGGACGCGGAGTCAGCCCTCGCCCATGGCTTGGCGCACGACGTCCGGAGGCGGACAACGACCGCCCACCACCCGGGGCACATCAGCACCCCCGGCGAAACCAACGTGCCCCGGCCACCCGACGGCACCTCTCCGGCACGGAAATGGGCGAGGCTCGAAGACCCCGCTCACGGCCACCCGAATCCCGGCTCAGGGCCAGACCAGGCAGTAGGCCTGATGCCCCGCCTCGTGCAGCCGGTGCGAGAAGTCCTGCCACTCGTGCAGCGAATGGGAGGGGCGGGAGCCTGACCTGGACGTTCTTGGTTAGGAGTGCGTTGACCTGCGGAGACAGTTCTGCATAGTTCTCACTGGTCGACGCCGTTTTCCAGGCTCATGTGCCCCGGATGTGCCCTCGCGAAAGGTTGTACTGGAGGGCGGGCCTGCGGCCAACGCTCCTGTCTCAGATCAGTGTGTCGCAGCGCACGGGCGCAGACGGCCCGAGGGACGGTACGGGTTCCGGGCAGCGGCGGGTGTCATCCTGACCCGGTGAACATAAGCCCTCCCGAGCAACTGAGCGCGTTCGCAGGAGATTCTTGTGAGGCTACGCGAGCGGCAATCCGGAACCTGAGACTCTCTGCGCCGAGCGAGAATGGGTTTGGAGCAGGGCTGCAGGAGCAGGCACGGACTCGCCAAGTGTTCATGGGACTTCGACACTCACATGATCACCGAGGCCGTGCCTGCACCACGTTTGGCCCGACCCGAACCAGGACGTCCCCATCAAGTCCAGGCCAGTGCGACACTCCAGACAGAACGCGATTACGCAATGGCCCCTGAGCGCATGGCGTTGCACTGAGTTCCTGACTCCCAACGCCAGCCGGTACGGATACGGTGTGAACTGCAGGCCCATGCAAGGTCGATTAGTGGACACAGGGGGACAGATGGGCGACGGCTCGGTGCTCGCGGACCTGCACTTCGGGCGCGAGGATGCCGAACGGGACGTAACGGAAGGGTTGTTGTTACGCGGTGGGTTTCTGCCCAACGCGGCGTACCGCGCGGCGGTGAGCGGACGCAAGATGCTGATCATCGGCCGTAAGGGCTCCGGCAAGAGCGCCATCTGCATGCAGCTGATGGCTGACCGCGTGCACACCGTCGGCAAGATCTTGGTAACCCCAGACGAGGCGGCGGGGGAGGAGATCCGGCGGTTTGAGCTGCAGGGGCTGCCGGGGGACTCGGCGAAGGCGCTGATCTGGCGGTACGTTCTCGCCGTACACGCGGCCCGCCAAATTGTGGTCCATGCCAAGGACATGCACGGCAGGAAACCCGACTCAGTCAAGGCGCTGGTTCGTTTCCTTAAGCAGAATAACGAACTGCCGGTCGAACGGCTTGGAGACCGGCTGGCACAGGGGGCAAAGGGGCTGCAGACCTCCCTCTCTCTGGAGGCGTTCGGCATCAAGGCGGGCGTGGATCTGGCACCGTCACCGTCAGAGGGTGCACGGGCCGCGCGCCAGCTGGAGGTCGTGGAGCAGGGTGTGACCAAGGCCGTCACCGATCTCGGGTGCAACGGCACGCACGGGCCGCTGCTGCTCATGGTCGATCAGTTGGAGCAGGTGTGGTCCGCGGAGCCGGACAGCAATTCCATGGTGATCGGCCTGCTGCTGGCGGCGAAGCACGCGGCGAGCCTGTACGGACGGTTCGTACGGTTCTTGCTGTTCCTGCGTTCCGATATCTACGATTCGCTGTCCTTCGGCGAGGGCGACAAGTTCCATGGCGACGAACTACGCATCTCCTGGACGGAACAGTCCCTGCGAGACCTCGCCTTGACTCGCGCTCGGGCCTCCGCCGGAGAGCACTTGAGCGCCGAGGGGCTGTGGCGGGAGATCTTCCCGCCGACCATCCGGGGTGAGGAGACGGCAACGTATCTGTTCAGCCGCTGTCTGCCCCGGCCCCGGGATGCCATCCAGTTCCTCAACCTGTGCCAGGAGACCGCCTGGTTGATCCATGGCAGGGAACAGATCACGGAGGCGGACGTCCTCCAGGCCAGCCGGCAGTTCTCCGCGTGGAAGCTCAAGGACCTCGCGTTGGAGTACCTGGTTGCGCACCCCTTCCTCAAGCACCTCTTCCCGCTCTTCCAGAACAGCGGATACGTGGTCACCCGCCCCGTGCTCGGCAGCCGTTTCGAAGCGGCCGTCGAGACGCTGCACAGGCTGTTCCCCGCGTACGCCGACGTGCTTACTTTGTCCGAGATTATCCATACTCTATACGGGGTGGGCTTCCTCGGTGTGCGGCGGGGCAACGACATCGTGTTCGCAGGCGGCGATGAGTTGCCGGTGCAGCCGCACGAGACGGAGTTTCAGGTCCACCCCTGCTTCCGCGAAGCACTTGGCGCCACTAGTGCGATCGACCTGCGTCGCTATGAGCCGCAGTTGGCGCAGGCCCGCATTGCCTCGGGTTATATGAACGCCGATGCACTGGCGGCGAGTTCCTTTAATCGCGACGACAGGCTGCTGCGCGAGGTTGGCCGCTCCTGCCACTCAATCCTTGCCCAGGTTGGCCGGGCGCTCGGGCTGGCGCAGGACGCCCGGAATGAGATCACGGAGCAGATCGCCAGCGTGTTGGACGACGCGAACAGTCTCTCGGCGAGTACTGGCTCCACGGATGTGGAGGACTATCTCCTATCCACCGCTCACTACTTCACTGCTCTCGCCGCGCAACTCCACGCCAGCGGACTGGACGACATCGTGGGTGCTGGCGGCGTCGCAAATCGCATGGAGGAAGAGGCGCGGCGACTTCGCCGCCTGGCGGGTGGGTCCTACGGGAGCTCGGGTGACTCGGGTGGAATCTGAACCGCGAGGAGTAGGGATACGAGTTAAGGAATTCGAGGCACGACGGTTGCGCCGCGACGACAATCCGCCATTGGGGGAGGGCAGAGATGCAGGGCGTACTGCTCGCTGAGCGCTTTCGGATCAAGGACCGCCTTGGTGCGGGTGGAATGGGTGAGGTCTGGTCCGCGCAGGATGAGCGCATGCGGCGTGAGGTGGCGGTCAAAGTCGTCCATGCGCTGCCCCGCATTGACGAAGCGGAAACACAGGCTAGATTCCAGCGCGAGGTGCAGCTGGCGGGGCGCCTGTCCCACCAAAACATCGTAACTATTCATGACTTTGGTGAGGTCCCGGTTAGGGGGCGTCAGACGCTCTACCTCGTGATGGAACTTGTTCCTGGTATTTCCCTTCGCCAGCGACTCAAGCAGTCGACGCCGCCTTGGCCGATGGCCGTCGGGTGGGCTGCACAGATCACCCAGGCGCTACATGCCGCGCACCTTCAGCGCATCGTCCATCGGGACATCAAACCGGCCAACGTCCTACTCACGCCCGAGGGAACGGTCAAGGTTCTTGACTTCGGTGTTGCAAAGTTCATGGGTGACACCGTAAGCGTCCACGCTCTCACTGCTACAGGCACCGTGCTGGGCTCTCCGCCGTACATGTCTCCAGAACAGGCCGAAGGCGTTCGAGAGATCGATCACCGCAGCGATCTCTACTCCTTGGGCTGCCTCCTCTACGACACAGTGACGGGTCGCCCACCGTTTGACGGTCACCACCCGATGGCCGTGCTTCGTATGCATTTGGACAAAACGCCAACCGAGCCAGGTGCTCTTGTCGAGGGCCTCCCCGGGCCGCTAAACGACCTCATTATGAGCCTGCTCGCCAAACGGCCGGATGACCGCCCGTCGGACGCAGCCGCCGTTCACGATGCCCTGAGCGCAGTGTTAATCGAGCACGCCACCCGGCTGCCGGATGGCAATCTGCTAGACGTGGTCCATCTGGGGCAGACCGACTCCCTGGCCGCAGGGGTCCTGAAGAAGTCCTGGCAGGTCTGGCTGCGTACCCAGAAAGACAGTGCGTCCAAGTTGGAAGAGGCTGATGCCCTCTTTGTGAAAGCTGACGCTTATAGCGACGAGACTCGCGCCAAAGCCGCGGAAGAGGTCGCCGAGTTTGAGGCTCACCTCGCCAAACGCCGCAAGCAGGCCGAACAGACCGATCGCGACCTCGCAGCTCGGCAGGCCGAGGCTGAGCTGCAGTTGGCCGAAACCGAGTCCCGCGCTGAGCAACTCCGCCTGAGGGCCGAGGAGATACGCACTGATGCCGAGCGCCGGGCTCGGCAGGTTATGGACAACGCCCGTCTGCAGGCAGCAGATATCGTCGCCGCCGCTGAAGCAGAGGCTCTCCAGCTCCGCATCAAAGTCGAGCGAGTGCGCACAGCTCGTAGCAGCGTCGTCAACCACAGCACGGATGCATCACCCTACGGCTTCGAGCTCGTGCGGCGGGGCTACGATCGTTCGCAGGTGGACGAGTGTATTGCCAAGCTGGTGGCCGACCGCGACAGCACACTGGCCCAAGTTGCCACGCTGGAAGAGCTGAGCAGGAATCTGCACGTCGCGCCGATGGGCGCGGAGCGGGACAACGGCCAGGCCGTGGAGGCGCGACGCCGGGCCGCAGACATCGTCGCGGACGCTAATGCACGAGCCCGGCGGACCAGTAGGGTCAGGTCCCCCTCCGAATTCGAGCTCGTGCGCCGGGGCTATGACCGCCCGCAGGTGGACGAACGCATCGCTAAGCTCGTCGCCGACCGCGACAGCGCGATGTCTCGTATCGCCACGCTGGCAAAGCGCATCGAGGAGCTGTATTCACCACAGGTGTAAGCCATGCGGCCGTGGCCGCCTCGGCGAGCCAGGCCGGGGCCGACCGATCCTCGGTGACCGCCGTGTGCAGTGCCTCGAAGCGGGACTCGGGGATGGCCACTCCCTTGGCGTGACCGGGTCGGAGGAGGAGGTACTGGCCCAGGAACGGACTCGCGATCAGTTGGTGCACGTTGCCTCCAAGTCGTCTGGCAGAAGGTGGGGCGGGTCCGTGCAGAGGTGGAGTCGGGGGAACTCCTCGGACCCGCCCCGCTCACCGACCCCCTGTTCTTCGGCTGGCCGGCCGGTGAGGATGGAGGGCCCCGACGCGGGGATCTACGAGGCAGTGGCCAGATCGTTGAGCAGCTCGTCGAGGTTGACGACGCGGAACGACGTGAGGCGGCGAACCAGCTGCGAGGCGAGGAACGTCCCGATGTTCGGGTGGCCGTACGGCAACGGCGCATCCGGCTGTGCGATGACCTTCACACCGCCCTCGTCCCGGCCGTACAGAGTGCCGTGCACGCCGTACAGGGGTGCGCTCCCGGCCAGGAACACCGTCGGGTCGTCCTCCAGGTGCGGACAGAGCCTCGCGGCAGCACGGGTGTGCCTGCGGCACACCGGAGGTTGATTGGTGAGGATGCTCGGCCATCTTGGATCGTGATCCCGGGGGCCGGCGAGGAAGATGAAGCCGAGGGGCGTGCGGGCGGGGCCTGTGCAGACCTGGCAGGTGAGCGTCTGCATGCACACCATCTGCCGGTGGGGGTGCATCAGCTTCCACTGCGGCACACCGGAGATCCGGCCTTCGACGCCGACAGGGTTCCACCCGCAGCGGGCCCAGAGCACGCCCCGTGGGTCTCGGTCACGGGGGTCCTCGTCCGCGTAGTACAGCCGCGGGCCGGAGGAATGGCGGGTGATGACGAGGTTGTCCGGCGCCGCGTCCTCCCCTTCCCTCTGGATGATGTACGGGACCAGGGAGAGACTCCTGTCTCTCGACTCGACGGCCCGCGGGTTGTACGTGAGGCGGAGGGGCGGGAAAGTCACGGCGCCTCCGTAAGGCACTGGTGGGCCACCAGGCGTTCAATGAGTTCGTCGAGCGTCCACGCCATACGGCGGATGTGTCCGACGGCACGTCGGTGATCCGTTGGCACTTCCTCGGACTGGATGGTGCGCCCGCGCTCGACGAGGCCGGCTGTTTGCTCGTCCCTCTCGGCCGCCTTGGAGACCACGGCGAGGTGGACGAGTCGCATCAGGTGGCTGCGAAGGCGCTGCGCGTGCTCGTCGACCTCGTGTTCGGTGGGCGTGTAGTCGTCCAGGACGGCTGCCACGTCATCGAGCAGCAAGCCGTCGACATACGGGGCCCAGCACTGCACCTTCTCCAGGACCCTTCTCAAACCGGCCTCGGTGAAGGGCGGTACGGCGGCTCGCACGGGATGGGACCAACCGGGGCGGAGGGTGGTGGCCGTCATCGCCCCGGCTCCTCTGGCACAGCGAGGCATAGCCGGTAGGTAGCTCGTATGGGGGCGGGCACGGTGATCTCCTCTACGCGCAGTCGGCGATCCGGACGGCTCTGGAGAGGGCCGGCCATCGGCTTCCAGGCTCCCGTCGCGGTAGGGGCGTTTCCACGCCGCCGATACGCCGTCTCCCCGCCGTCCGGCAGCGGAGAAGCGTCGGTGGGACGGCGTGGAGACGCGCTGCGGACAAGCGGAACCTGTGGGTCACGCCCATTCGTACGACCGGAAGAGCGACCGCGATGCTGAACGACTCAAGCCCGGCAGTGCACAGTCCGCACATGCACTGGATGCCCCTGACCGGTCGGTGCGAGCCGCTCTCCCTGGCCCGTGACCGGGTTCGTACCGTCCTGGCCGGCGTCGTCCTCAGCGTGGACGACGCTGTGCTGGTCGTATCCGAGCTGGTGGGCAACGCCGTGCGACACACGACGGCCGGCCCTGACTGCCTGACCATCGAGATCGACGGGGATCAGGTCATCGTCGCGGTCCACGACCCGGAGCCTGACGACGGTCGTGTGCACCTGTCGGAGACGGCTGCCGATCCGCTTGCCGAGTCCGGCCGTGGGCTGTGGCTGGCGCGTCGGTGGTACGTGGAGACCACCGCCGTCGGCAAGGCGGTCGTTGCCGTCCTGCCGCGCGGGAAAGCAGCGATCAGCCGAGCGGCAGGCTCTTGACGACGTTCCACCGGTAGGCGCGGTCCTCGCGTCGCAGCTCCACCAACTGCACTTCCTGGACGTGCAGATCGACTGGTGCAAGGCCCCGGAGTGGGGTGACGGCCTCGATGACCGGGGCAGCGGGGCGTGGCCGGTTGTTGTAGGCCAGGCTCAGGTGCGGGCGGAACAGCGCGGTCGGCTTGCGGGGCGCCAGCCCGAGCGAAGCCATGGACTCGCTGAGGGCCGAGTGCAGCGCCAGTACCGGGCCCCAAGGGGCGACCGTCAGGCGTACGGCTCCCCGAGAACCCGCGAGCGGGACCGCCCGCAGGCGGAAGGCCGCCGGGAGAAGCGGGGCCGCCGCGCTGATGACGTCATCGAGACGGCTCAGCGGCAGCGTTGCGGCGGAACCGACGCGTGTGAGCGTGATGTGCAACCCGTCGTCGGGGACCGGGTCCAGGCCGAGCCGCGCGAGGTGCTGCTGGCAGCGAAGAGCGAGGTCGGCCAACGCTGGGCTGCCGGGGAAGGTGAGCATCCAGTAGTACGCCCGGGTCTGTGCCGTCCAGCCGGGTCGATCCCAGTGATCGACCATGGTCTCCACGGCGTCGAAGGCGGCCTGGTCGTGTGCCGCGATCACCGCCGGGTCACTCAGGTCGGCCGGGGGGTGGGTAGGGAAGGCTGCGGGATCGGCGCTGAGCTGGACGTGCGGCCAAGACACCCGGCGAACTCCTCCGTGATCACCCCGCCTCAGCAGGCGGGAGCTGACAGCCCCAGACGCGGAGCTGTTCGCCATACTCGCGCACCGCCGACCGGGACCGCCAAGGGGCTGCTCGCTCGTACAGATCCCGAGAGCGTTGCCGCACCGAACTGATCGGCAGCGGGCTGGCCAGAGTGATCGCCTGTTGTCCGAGGGACATGGCGTGCTCCACATCCGGTGCTCGCTGTTGAAGCACCGCGGTGGCCACGTCGAGGCGGACCAGCGAGCGGCTCCACGCGGAGTCGGACTTCTCGACCAGGTCGTCGAGGTCCTCGGCGTCCCGCAGCACGTGCCCGGTGTCCTGCAGAGCGACACGGGCGGTCAGCGCATTTGCCAGGGTGCGGGCCCGCCCATACGGCAAGAAGGAGATGCATGAGGTCAGGCCGACGGGCACATCATGCCGGTCGGAGAGCTCCAGCGCCCGTCCGATGGCCCGCTCGGCCTGGTTCCGGTCACCGAGCTTGCCGAGCGCCCGAGCCCGGCCGTTGACCAGCAGCCGGATGGCCTGCGGGTGGTCCGGCGCCCGGTCCACCGCGGCGGCGGCCCGCGCGTCGGCCTCGTCGTAACGGCCTGCGTAGTACGCCGCGAAGGACTGGGTGGCGCAGGCCCACATCTCGGTGTCGAGATCGCCGATCGCCCGGCTCAGTTCCAGCGCTTCGGCGCAGTACGCCTCAGCCAGGCGGAACGCGCCGGTGTTGACCGCCATGTAGCCGAGCAGTCCGCCGGCGCGTGCAGTGATCCGGAACAGTTCCCTGCGTGCGGATGGAGGTTGCTGACCCGCGAGCAGGGTGTACCCCATGCTGTGCAGGCTCTTCGTCTGTCCCCACAGGCCGTCCGGCCCATCCTTCTCGTACCGCTCGGTGATCACCTCGATCCGGGAGGCGAGAAAGGACAGAGTGGTCTGGTCGACGTTGCCGCAGGCCAGCTGGCGGGCTCGGGCGACGATCTCCACCGGATCCTCGTCGTCGGTGACCGGGAAGGCCGGAGGAGCAGGCGGGATGTCCGTGGGTGGAGACGATGAGGCAGGAGCCGGGGCCGAGTCGAACAGATCCCGGGCAGCCCTGCCCAGCAACTCCTCCAGGATGCGGCAGGTGTCGGGGCGGGGAAGCTGCTTCAGCTCCCCACTCATCCACCGGTCGAACTGCCGCGACGAGACCGCCACCGAGGCCAGCCGAGGATCTCCCGCCTCCGCCGCCAGTCGTCGGGCCGCGCGGGAGAACTGCACCTCGAACGCCTTGTGCGTCGTGAGGTGCCGTTCTTCGAGTAACTGCCGCAGCAGCGTGTTCCGGGGCATCGAGGACCTCCCAACACGTCGGCGGAACCAGGGGCTCGTCGGTGAACGGCACGCACACCGGAACGAACGGCGTGCGGTATGTCTCAGGCAAGGATGCCGACGCAAACATCAATTAGGCAATATGTCTGGACAAGTTGGCCCGTTCGTGTTGTCTCTCAATGGGTGGATGGACAGACTGCCTCCATGGCACTGAAGAGGAAGCTGGTACCTCAGTCGGTCTACCGACGGCAACTCGCCACCCGGCTGCGCGAGTTACGGGAGGCGTCCGGTCTGACTCTCGCCGAGGTGTCGGAGCAGATCGAGATCAACCAGGGATCTCTCAGCCGGATCGAGACCGGTGAGCGCGGCACCACTCCGGTTTTGGTCCGGGCTCTCCTCGACTGCTACGCCGTCACCGACACCGAGCTGCGTGACGACGTCCTCGACCTCGTGCGTGCCGACAAGGAACAGCAGAAGCCGTGGTGGCGGAAGTACTCCACGGTTCTCACCCCCACCCGCTACGACGGCTACCTCGCCCTGGAGGCAGGCGCCACCACGCTGGCCAACTACCAGCCCCTCCTCGTTCCCGGCCTGCTCCAGACCGAGGGCTATGCCCGTGCCGTCATCACCCAGATGCGTCCTGATCTCACGCCTGACCAGTTGGAAGCTCTGGTCAAGGTGCGCATGGAACGCCAGGCCAGCCGTTTGTCCGGCGAGCACCCCGCCGAACTGAGGGCCGTCCTGGATGAAGCCGTCCTCCACCGCGTCATCGGCTCACCCGCCGTGATGCGCCGACAGTTCGCCCACCTCGTCCAGGCCGGAGAACAGCCGAACGTCACCATCCAGCTCCTCCCGTTCACCCTCGGAGCCCACCCCGGCCTCTACGGCCCCTTCGTCATCCTCGTCTTCCCCCAGCCCATCGCCCCGCTGGTCTGGCTGGAGAACCCCAACAACTCCATGTACCTGGAGTCCGAGAGCGACGTCCAGAACTACACGGACATCTTCGACCAACTCAGGGCCTCCGCCCTCAGCCCGGCCGAGACCCGTACCCGCCTCACCCGCACTGCCGAGGAGCTCGAACCGTGAGCACGATCCCGCCCCGCCGCCCCCACGCCGAGGAACTTCACAAGGCGCGCTGGCGCAAGAGCTCCTACAGCGGAGGCGCCAACGACTGCGTGGAGATCGCCGACCTCGGTGCGTACGCGGCGGTGCGCGATTCCAAGGACCTCGGCCGGCCACCTGTGATCCTCAGCCGCTCCGCTCTGGACGATTTGCTGGGCCGTTACGCCGACGGCGGTGCGGATCGCTTCCGGCGGGAGGAAGCGCTGGAGATGCTGGAACCCGTCATCAGCACGGCGCGGTGACGTCGTTCACATGCCCTCTGCACGCACTCGCAAGGCGCACCGAGGGAGCGAGGTCCGTGGACCCCGCCCGAACCCCGCAAAACCCCACCTCAGGGCCAGACCAGGCAATAAGCCTGATGCCCCGCCTCATGCAGCCGGTGCGAGAAGTCCTGCCACTCGTGCAGCAGCTGGTACACGTTGAACGCGTCCCGCGGGCCGCCGCGGTCCGGGACCGTCGACCAGATGAAGGCCGCCGCGCCGACCGCCTCCTCGCCTATGCCGCGCAGGGGGTCGACGACCGTCATGGGGAGTTTCACGACCGCGTAGTCGGGGTGCAGGACGACCAGTTCCAGGGGCGGGACCTTGTGCAGGGGGACGCCCTCGATGCCGGTGAGGACCATCGCGGCCATGGTCTCCGGCTTGATCTTGGTGAACATGCCGTTCATGCCGAGCTCGTCGCCGCCGAGTTCCTCGGGGCGCATCGATATCGGGACGCGGGCCGCGGTGGCGCCGTCCGGCGCGCCGAAGTACTTGTACGTCACCCCCACCCGACCACCATTCCTGCTCCCCGCCCCCTTCAGGGGGTCGATCCGCTCCGGCTCGCCGCGTGTCCGACGCGTCTCGTCCGTGTCCTCCGCCTCGCGCCGGTGCCTTCCCCGCCGGGCACGTCGAGGACCCAGGTCATCAGTCCCCTCGCCCAGTCCGCCACCGCGATGCATATCTCCACCCGACTGCTTTTCTAGGACGCGTGGCCCCCGCCGCGCAACCCGATCATCGTGTCAGTGACCTCCCCCACGGCCGCCCGCCGAAACGTGCGGTGGAACATCTGCCCGCGGGATGTCCGCAGCCTCCGGCCGGCCCCGGCCGTGTGAGCTGTGTGTATCAGACGCCAGTTTCGCAGATCACGGCCGAACGGGGGCCGGATGCCGCGGGCCGCCCCTGGCCTACCCTGGACACGTCATACGCACCCGGAGCCGGGAAGCCCCCGGAATGTCGGAGAAGGTCGGAGAAGTCGCAGGTCATGAGCGAACTGCCATATTCATACGAAGCCCCGGTCTCGCAGGCGCTGTTCGACCGTGCCGCGGCCGTCACGCCCGGCGGCGTGAACTCGCCGGTGCGCGCCTTCCGCGCCGTCGGCGGCACGCCCCGGTTCATGGTGTCGGGCACCGGCCCGTACCTGACCGACGCCGACGGACGCGAGTACGTCGACCTGGTCTGCTCCTGGGGACCGATGATCCTCGGACACGCGCACCCCGAGGTGATCGCCGCCGTGCAGGAGGCCGTCGCACGCGGTACGTCCTTCGGCACGCCCGGTGAGGGCGAGGTCGCGCTCGCCGAGGAGATGACCGCCCGGATCGAGCCGCTGGAGCAGGTGCGGCTCGTCTCCAGCGGGACCGAGGCCACCATGTCGGCGATCCGGCTCGCCCGCGGGTTCACCCGGCGCACCAAGGTGGTCAAGTTCGCCGGCTGCTACCACGGGCACGTCGACTCGCTGCTCGCCTCCGCCGGCTCCGGGGTGGCCACGTTCGCGCTCCCCGACACGCCCGGCGTGACCGGCGCCCAGGCGGGCGACACCATCGTCCTGCCGTACAACGACCTCGACGCCGTGCACGCCGCCTTCGCCGCGCACCCCGGTGAGATCGCCTGCGTGATCACCGAGGCGTCGCCGGGCAACATGGGCGTCGTACCGCCGCTGCCCGGGTTCAACCAGGGGCTGAAGGACGCGTGCGCCGCGAACGGCGCGCTGTACATCTCCGACGAGGTCATGACGGGGTTCCGGACCAGCCGGGAGGGGTGGTACGGCGTCGACGGCGTGCGGCCCGACCTGATGACCTTCGGAAAGGTGATGGGCGGCGGCTTCCCGGCCGCGGCCTTCGGCGGGCGCGCCGACGTGATGGGCCACCTCGCCCCGGCCGGGCCCGTCTACCAGGCCGGCACCCTCTCCGGGAACCCCGTCGCCACCGCCGCCGGGCTCGCCCAGCTCCGGCTGCTCGACGACGCCGCGTACGAGAAGGTGAACGCCGTGTCGGCGCGGATCCAGTCGCTCGTCACCGAGGCGCTGACCAAGGAGGGCGTCGCGCACACGCTGCAGAACGCCTCCAACATGTTCTCCGTGTTCTTCACCGACCGTCCGGTGCGCAACTACGAGGAGGCGAAGACGCAGGAGTCGTTCCGCTTCACCGCGTTCTTCCACTCCCTCCTCGAGAACGGCGTCTACCTGCCGCCGTCGTCCTTCGAGTCCTGGTTCGTGTCCACCGCGCACGACGAGCGGGCCGTCCAGCGGATCGCCGACGCCCTCCCGGCGGCGGCCCGAGCGGCAGCGGAGGCGACCGCGTGAGCACCGTGAAGAAGGACGACGACGTCACCGTCGTCCACCTCATGCGGCACGGCGAGGTCGAGAACCCGGACGGCGTCCTGTACGGCCGTCTCGCCGGCTACCACCTCTCCGAGCTGGGCCGGCGCATGGCCGACCGGGTCGGCGAGCACCTCGCCTCCCGCGACGTCACGTACGTCGTCGCCTCCCCGCTGGAGCGGGCGCAGGAGACGGCCGAGCCCATCGCCAAGGCGCACGGCCTGGACATCGCCTCCGACGAGCGGCTGATCGAGGCGGAGAACGTCTTCCAGGGCAAGACCTTCGGCATCGGCGACGGCGCGCTGCGCCGCCCGGCCAACTGGAAGCACGTCGTCAACCCGTTCAAGCCGTCCTGGGGCGAGCCGTACGTCGAGCAGGTCATCCGCATGATGGGCGCGCTGAACGCGGCGAAGGACGCGGCGCGCGGACACGAGGCGGTGCTGGTCAGCCACCAGCTCCCGATCTGGATCGTGCGGTCGTACGTGGAGAAGCGGCGGCTGTGGCACGACCCGCGCAAGCGGCAGTGCACGCTCGCCTCGCTGACCACCTTCACCTACCGGGGCGACAGGATCGTCTCCGTCGGCTACAGCGAGCCGGCCCGCGATCTCGTCCCCGCGCATCTGCTGGCCGGCGCCAAGCCGGTGAAGGGGAAGAGCAAGGCCTTCGGGGCGTGACGCCCCTCCCCGGCACCGCTTTCGAAAACCGTTGCGAAACCGCCGCATCCGATCGGGAACCCCCGCTTCCGTCGCGTCCTCTGAGTGAGTGACCACCAGAGGACGTGACGAACGGGGTTGCCATGCGCAGTCTCACCCGCAGGGGAATGCTCGGGCTCGGGGCGGGAGCCGCTGCCGCCGCCTCGCTGGCCGGCTGCGGCGGCCACAAGGACGCGGACGGCCCCGGCGGTTCCCGTCCTGCCGGCGACCGGCCCGACACACCGAAGCCGGACCCGAAGCCGACGAGGACGGCCCGCCCGATCGGTGACGGCTCCACCTCCTTCACCGGCAAGCAGCCCCACCAGCCCGAGGCGCCGGTGCCGCTGGAGCCGGGTCAGACCCCGCCGCAGTTCGTCGTCTTCTCCTGGGACGGGGCCGGCGAGGTCGGCAACGGCCTCTTCCCGCGCTTCCTGGACCTCGCCAAGGAGCACGGCGCGTCCATGACCTTCTTCCTCTCGGGCCTCTACCTGCTCCCCGAGTCGAAGAAGCGGCTCTACGACCCCCCGAACAACCCGCGCGGCGCCTCCGACATCGGCTACCTCACCGACGACCACATCAAGGACACACTGAAGAACGTCCGCCGTGCCTGGCTCGAAGGGCACGAGATCGGCACCCACTTCAACGGCCACTTCTGCGGCGGCTCCGGCAGCGTCGGCAACTGGACCCCGCAGCAGTGGCGCAGCGAGATCGAGCAGGCCAAGTCCTTCGTCAAGGAGTGGCGGACCAACTCCGGCTGGACCGACCTGGAGCCGCTCCCCTTCGACTACGACAAGGAGCTCGTCGGCGCCCGTACGCCCTGTCTGCTCGGCCAGGACAAGCTGCTGCCCACCGCCCGCGAGCTCGGCTGGCGCTACGACGCCTCCTCGCCCGGCGGACGGCAGGTCTGGCCGACGAAGAAGCAGGGCATATGGGACCTTCCGCTCCAGCAGATACCGTTCCCCGGCCGCTCCTTCGAGGTCCTGTCGATGGACTACAACATCCTCGCCAACCAGTCGGTCAACTCGACCAACGCGCCCGCCCACAACCACCCCGGCTGGCGGCGGCAGGCGGCCCAGGCGTACATATCCGGCTTCGAGCGGGCATACGAGTCGAATCGCGCGCCCTTCTTCGTCGGCAACCACTTCGAGCAGTGGAACGGCGGCATCTACATGGACGCCGTGGAGGAAGCGCTCAAGCACATCGCGCGGGAGAAGGAGAAGGGCGGCGACGTGAGGCTCGTCTCCTTCCGGCAGTTCACCGACTGGCTGGACGTGCAGAAGCCGGAGGTGCTGGAGCGGCTGCGCACCCTGGACGTCGGCCAGGAACCGGCCGGTGGCTGGAAGGCGTTCGCCGAGGAGACCGGGGGCACCGGCACCACCACCGGGACGGGTACGGGCAACGCCGCCTGATATGCGGGTTTCCGCCCGCAAGGGGGGTGCTCAAGATCCCCGGAACGGGCATGCGAAACTTTTCACATGAGTGCCGCCAGCCGCGCCCCCCAGCGCTCGAACCGGGTCGTTCCCCGCTCGAACCGCGCCCTCCGCGTCCGCCGTCGCGCCACCCTGGCCGCCGCCGGTGCCGCCGCGGCCGCGCTGCTCGTCTCCGCGTGCGGCTCGGGCGGGACGTCCGGCGGGGGCGGCAACACCAACTTCGTCACCGGCACCGACGGCATCTCCACGGTCCCCGAGGGCAAGCGGGTCGCCGCACCCGAGCTGTCCGGGGAGACCATCGAGGGCAAGCAGCTCGACGTCGCCGACTACAAGGGCAAGGTCGTCGTCCTCAACGTCTGGGGCTCCTGGTGCAACCCGTGCCGCGCGGAGGCCAAGTACTTCGCCAAGGTGTCCAAGGAGTACGCCGACCAGGGCGTGCAGTTCGTCGGCATCAACACCCGGGACGGCAGCACCACGGCCGCCCTCGCCTTCGAAGAGGACTTCGGCATCCCCTACCCGAGCCTGTACGACCCCAAGGGCAAGCTGATGCTCCGCTTCGAGAAGGGCACCCTCAACCCGCAGGCCGTCCCCTCCACCCTGGTCCTGGACCGGGAGGGGAGGATCGCGGCCCGCTCGCTGACCTCGCTCAGCGAGGAACGCCTGCTGAAGATGCTCAAGCCGGTCGTCGCGGAGAAGTGACGTGACGGCCCTGCACACGCTCGCCGCGGAGACGGGCTACAACGGCACGGTGCTCAACGGCGCCCTGCTGGTCGCCCTGCCCATCGCCCTGCTCGGCGGACTGGTCTCCTTCTTCTCGCCCTGCGTGCTGCCGCTGGTCCCCGGCTACCTCTCCTACGTCACCGGTGTCTCCGGCACCGACCTGGCCGAGGCCCGGCGCGGACGCATGGTCGCCGGCGCCTCCCTGTTCGTCCTCGGCTTCACCGCCGTGTTCGTCTCCGGCGGCGCCTTCTTCGGCTTCTTCGGACAGACCCTCCAGGAACAGTCGGGCGTCCTGTCCAAGGTGCTCGGCGTCCTCATGATCCTCATGGGCGTCTTCTTCATGGGCCTGATGCCCTGGCTCACCCAGCGCGAGTTCCGCTTCCACAAGCGGCCTGCGACCGGACTGGTCGGCGCCCCCGTCCTCGGCGCCCTGTTCGGCATCGGCTGGACCCCCTGCATCGGCCCGACGCTCGCCTCCGTACTCACTCTCTCCGCCCAGCAGGAGAGCGCCGGACGCGGCGCCGTACTGACCATCGCGTACTGCCTGGGACTGGGCGTGCCCTTCGTGCTCGCCGCCGTCGCCTTCCGCAAGGCGCTCGGCGCGTTCGCCTGGGTCAAGCGCCACTACACCTGGGTGATGCGCATCGGCGGCACGATGATGATCGTGACCGGCGTGCTCCTGCTGACCGGCGCGTGGAACAGCCTCGTGGCGGAGATGCAGACCTGGTCCAACGGCTTCACTGTGGGGATCTGACCCGATGAGCAAGACGACAACCGACGACACCCCCAAGGCCGGCGACGACCAGGAGCTCGGCGCCGCCGGCTCCCAGCTGTCCACCGCGCCCAGGGAGGACGCGCCGAACCTGCCCTCCCTCGGAGTCATCGGCTGGGCCCGCTGGTTCTGGCGGCAGCTCACCTCCATGCGGGTCGCGCTGCTGCTGCTCCTGCTGCTGTCGCTCGGCGCGATCCCCGGCTCGCTCATCCCGCAGACCGGGGTCGACGAGACGAAGGTCGCCGACTTCCGCGAGCGGCACGACGTCCTCGCGCCCGTCTACGACAAGCTCGGCCTGTTCCACGTCTACAGCTCGGTGTGGTTCTCCGCGATCTACATCCTGCTGTTCGTCTCCCTCATCGGCTGCATCGTGCCCCGCACCTGGCAGTTCGTGGGCCAGCTGCGCGGCCGCCCGCCGGGCGCGCCCCGCCGGCTGACCCGGCTGCCCGCCCACACCACCTGGCGCACCGAGGCCGAACCCGAAGCCGTCCGCGAGGCCGCGCTCGCCCTGCTGAAGAAGCGCCGCTTCCGCGCCCACGTCGCCGGTGACGCCGTCGCCGCCGAGAAGGGCTATCTGCGCGAGGTCGGCAACCTGCTCTTCCACATCGCGCTGATCGTGATGCTGATCGCCTTCGGCTGGGGCCAGCTCTTCAAGTCCGAGGGCAACAAGCTGATCGTCGAGGGCGACGGCTTCGCCAACACGCTCACCCAGTACGACGACTTCAAGTCCGGCAACCTCTTCACCAACGACGACCTGGAGCCGTTCAGCTTCGACGTCAAGGAGTTCACCGGCACCTACGAGCGCACCGGACCCAACAAGGGCACCCCGCGCACGTACCAGACCGAGGTCACCTACGCCGAGGGGGCCGACGGCGAGGAGAAGACGGCCCTCATCAAGGTGAACGAGCCGCTGGAGATCGGCGACGCCAAGGTCTACCTCGTCAGCCACGGCTACGCGCCCGTCGTGACCGTCCGCGACGGCAAGGGGAAGATCGTCTACCAGGACGCCGTGCCGCTGCTGCCGCTCGACTCCAACGTCACCTCCTCCGGCGTGGTCAAGGTCCTCGACGGCTACCGCAACCCCGAGGGCAAGAAGGAGCAGCTCGGTTTCAACGCCTTCTTCGTGCCCACCTTCGGCGGCTCCGCCACCGGCACGATGCTCTCCCAGTTCCCCGCGCTGGACTATCCGGTGCTCGCGCTCTCCGCCTACCACGGCGACCTGAAGGCCGACTCCGGCATTCCGCAGAGCGTGTACCAGATGGACAAGACCAAGATGAAGGAGTTCAAGGACTCCGAGGGCGAGCTGTTCAAGAAGCTGCTCATGCCCGGCGAGACCATGACGCTCCCGGACGGCGCGGGCTCGGTCACCTTCGAGAAGGACGTCAAGGAGTGGGCCGGCTTCCAGGTCGTCCAGGAGCCGGGCGGCGGCTGGGCGCTCGGCGGTGCCGTGGCCGCGATCGCCGGTCTCGCCGGCTCCCTGTTCATCCAGCGCCGCCGCGTGTGGGTGCGCGCGGTGCGCGGCGACGACGGCGTGACCGTCGTCGAGATGGCCGGCCTCGGCCGCAGCGAGTCCGCGAAGGTGCCCGAGGAACTCGGCGACCTCGCCGGGATCCTCTACGACCAGGCCCCGGCCCCGTCCGATTCCACGGACACGGACACAGACACAGACACAGACACAGACACCGATCCCGAAGCCGTACCTGCCGAAGGGGCTGAGAAATGACTCTCGCCGCCGCAACAGATCTGGCCGCCGCGGCCAACGAGAACCTCGCGGAGATCAGCAACGTGCTGATCTACTCCGCGATGGCGGTCTACACCCTCGCCTTCTTCGCGTACATCGCGGAGTGGACCTTCGGCAGCCGCAGCAAGGTCGCCCGCACCGCCGCCGCCCTCACCCCGAAGGCGGCGGTCCAGGAGAAGAAGGCACCGGCCGTCACCGTCACCCAGGCCGGCGGCACCGCCGTACTGGAGCGGCCGAAGGTCGTCGTACGCGCCGCCACCGGCTCCCGCGACGTGCCCGACGGGCCCGGAGCGCACGGCGGCGACGAGAAGGGCGACCTCTACGGACGGATCGCGATCTCCCTCACCGTGCTCGCGTTCCTCCTCGCCTTCGGCGGCGTGCTCACCCGCGCGCTGTCCGTGGAGCGGGCGCCGTGGGGCAACATGTACGAGTTCAACATCACCTTCTCCACCACCGCGGTCGGCGTGTACCTCCTGCTGCTGGCGCTGAAGAAGAACGTGCGCTGGCTCGGCCTGTTCCTCACCACCTCGGTCCTCCTCGACCTCGGCATCGCCGTCACCTGGCTCTACACCGAGAGCGACCAGCTCGTCCCCGCCCTCCACTCGTACTGGCTGTACATCCACGTCTCCACGGCGATCCTGTGCGGCGCGGTCTTCTACGTCGGCGCGGTCGGCGTGATCCTCTACCTGTTCAAGGACGCGTACGAGAACAAGCTCGCGAGCGGCGGCAAGCCCGGCGGCTTCGCCACCTCCGTCCTGGAGCGCCTGCCCGCCGCCGCGTCCCTCGACAAGTTCTCCTACCGGGTCAACGCGGCCGTCTTCCCGCTGTGGACGTTCACGATCATCGCGGGCGCCATCTGGGCCGGCGACGCCTGGGGCCGCTACTGGGGCTGGGACCCCAAGGAGGTCTGGTCCTTCATCACCTGGGTCGCCTACGCCTGCTACCTGCACGCCCGCGCCACCGCCGGCTGGAAGGGCCGCAAGGCCGCCTACCTGGCCCTGCTCGCCTTCGGCTGCTGGCTGTTCAACTACTACGGCGTCAACATCTTCGTCTCCGGCAAGCACTCCTACGCCGACGTCGGCCTGGGCGCGCTGGGAGCCGTCGGCTTCTGAACCCGCGCCCCACGAAGGCCGGTTGCCCGTGACCCAGGTCATGGGGGGCCGGCCTTCGTCGTTCAGTCCCCGATGTCCTCGTTCCACAGCCGTGGATGACGGGCGACGAACCCCCGCATCATCGCGGCGCACTCCGGATCGTCCAGCAGCACGATCTCCACGCCGTGCCCGGCCAGCCAGTCGTGCCCGCCGTGGAAGGTGACCGCCTCGCCGATCACCACCCGGGAGATGCCGAACTGCCGGACGAGCCCCGAGCAGTACCAGCACGGGGAGAGCGTCGTCACCATCGTCGTACCGCGGTACGACCGCTGCCGTCCCGCCGCGCGGAAGGCGGCGGTCTCCGCGTGCGTCGACGGGTCGTCGTCCTGTACGCGGCGGTTGCGGCCACGGCCGAGCAGGTTCCCGTCGGCGCCGTACAGCGCGGCGCCGACGGGGATGCCGCCCTCCGCCAGCCCGGCGCGGGCCTCCGCGAGGGCGGTGGCGAGCCAGGCGCGGGCGGTGACCGGATCGATCGACTCCATGGGGTCAGTGTCCCCTGTCGGCGGCCCGCCGTACGTGCTCTGTACCCTGGCCCGATCATCGCCGCACGCGCGGTGGTCGGGCCTGGGGAGGAACGTCATGGGTGCTCCGGTACTGGAGGAGCTGCGGGAGGTCTGCCAGCCGCGGGCCAAGATGGACAGCCGCAACGGCGAGCACTGGGCCGGCCGCCTCTACATGCGGAAGATCTCCCTGCGCACCACCCGCCACCTGGTCCGCACCCCCGTCACCCCCGACCAGCTCACCTGGACCATGGTCGTGTGCGGAGTGGCCTCCGGCGCCGCGCTGATGATCCCCGGCCTGACCGGCGCGGTCCTCGCCGTGATCCTCATGCAGCTGTTCCTGCTCTTCGACTGCGTGGACGGCGAGGTCGCCCGCTGGAAGGGCCAGAACAGCGCGGCCGGCATCTACGTCGACCGGCTCGGCGCGTACCTCGCCGACGCGGCGCTGATGGCGGGCGCCGGCTACCGCGCCGCCGAGTCGGGCGCCGGCGGCTGGCTGTCGGTCGGCATCGCCACCGCCCTCGGCGTCGTCCTGCTCAAGGCCTCCACCGACCTGGTGGACGTCGCCCGCGCCCGCCGCGGCCTGACCGTCGCCGACGACGAGTCCACCCGCCCGCGCTCGGAGGGCGTCGCGACCGTGCGCCGCATCGCCGCCGCGTTCAAGATCCACCGGGTCACCAACGGCATCGAGGCCTCCCTGGTCCTCCTCGTCGCGGCGGTGGCCGACACGTTGACCGACGGCATCGAACCGACCCGCTGGGCCCTGGGCGCGCTCGCCGTCATCACCTGGGTGATGGTCCCGGCCCACCTGCTGTCGATCCTGTCGTCGTCCCGCCTGCGCTGATCCCGCCCCGGGCGCGGTGCGGCGCGCCGCCGAGGACGTCCTGGCGGTGCTCGCGGAACGTGGCGTCGACGTACCCGAGGACGCTCGTGAGCGCATCACCGGCTGTGACGATCCTCGGACCCTGAGCCGCTGGCTCCGGCGCGCCGTCACCGTCCTGAAGGCCGAAGAGGTCTTCGAACGACGGTGACTTCCCGGGTGCCCGACGCCGCGCGGAGGCACCGGGCGGCGTCCAGAGGGGAGTGATGGTCGAAGTGCCGTACGGCGTACGGCACTTCGGCGAACACGGGTGCGAATGGCTCTATGCTTGCCCTGCCCGCACGGGCCGAGATCGCACGCCAGGAGGCATTTGTGTCAGCGCTGGAGCCGGACGACCCGCACTCCGTCGGGGCGTACCGGTTGCTGAGCCGGCTGGGCGTGGGCGGTATGGGCAGGGTCTTCCTCGGGCGCTCCCCGGGCGGGCGGCTCGTCGCGGTCAAGGTGGTGCACGCCGAGCTGGTGCGCCGGCCCGAGTTCCGTGACCGGTTCCGGCGTGAGGTCCAGGCGGCCCGGCTGGTCAGCGGTGCCTTCACCGCACCGGTCATCGACGCCGACCCGGACGCGCCCCTGCCGTGGCTGGTCACCAGCTACATCGCCGGTCCTTCGCTGGAGCAGGCGGTCGTCGAGCGGGGGCCGTTCGAGGCGGGGGCGGTCCTCGCGCTGGCGGCCGGGCTGGCCGAGGCGCTGGTGTCGATCCACGCCGTGAACCTCGTCCACCGCGACCTCAAGCCCTCCAACGTGCTGCTCGCCGAGGACGGGCCGCGCGTCATCGACTTCGGGATCGTCCGCAGCGTCGAGGCCGACTCGATCACCGGAACCGGTCTCGTCGCCGGCTCGCCCGGATTCATGTCGCCCGAGCAGGTCAACGGCGACGCGATCACCCCGACCAGCGACGTCTTCTGCCTGGGCGCGGTGCTGGCCTTCGCGGCGACCGGCGCCAATCCCTTCGGTGAGGGACCGACCCCCGCGCTGCTCTACCGCGTGGTGCACAACACCCCCGACATCGGCACCGTCACCGACCCCGCCCTGCACGCCCTCATCGGCGACTGCCTCGCCAAGGACCCGGCCCGCCGCCCCACCCCGCAGGAGATCCTCGCCCGGGTCGGCGCACTGGGCGACGAGAGCACGATGGCCCTGCGGCACCTCGGCCCCCGGTCGCGGCAGGGCAACGCACCCGGGTCCCCGACTCCGGCCGGTACGCCCTTCCCGGGCGCCCGTGCCACGGACCCCGGGGCACCGACGAACGTACTGCCGCGCGACGCCGGACCCGGCCCCCTGCCGCAGCAGGCGACCACGATGGCGCCGCGCTTCCACGACCGGGCCACCCGGGTGGGCGCCGCCCCGGAGCCCGACCCCGCCGCGACGGGGCCCACCGGCCGTCGGGCGGGCCGGGAACGCGGCGGCAGCCGGCGGGCCTTCCTGTTCCTCGGCGTCGGCGGGGGAGCGGTCGCCGCGGCCGGTGTCGGGGCGGGGTTCTGGCTCAACCGGTCGGCCGCCGCGGACCGGGACCGGGCCACGCCCCCCTCCTCGGCCTCCCCTTCCTCCTCACCCTCCGCCTCCGCCCCTCGGCCCGCCCGGCCCCTCGGGCACTGGCCCCTCGACGAGACCTCGGGCACGGTCGCGCGGGACACCGTGGGCGGCCACCACGGCACCGCGACCGGCGTCACCTGGGGGCCCGGCGGAGGCGGCGCCGTCTTCGACGGACGGGGCGGCCAGATCGTCACCGGGGGACCGGTGCTGGAGACCGGAAAGGGCCGGAGCTTCACGGTCGCCGCCTGGGTCCGGCTCTCCACCGCGCCGGAGAACTGGGCCACCGCCGTCAGCCAGGACGCCGAGGACGCCAGCGCCTTCTACCTCCAGTACGCCGTCGAGGGGAACCGCTGGGCCTTCTCCCGCCCCGGTCAGCGCGCCGTCGGACGCAGCGAGCCCGCCGTGAACGTCTGGACCCACCTCGTGGGCGTCTGCGCCGGCCAGGCGCGCACACTGCGGCTGTACGTCAACGGCGTACAGGAGGCGGAGACCGAGGACACCGCCCCGATGTCCGCCACCGGCCCCTTCGTCATCGGCCGGGCGTCGTACGGCGGTCAGGCCGTCGACTTCTTCCCCGGCGCCGTCCGGGACGTACGGGTCTTCGACCGGGCCCTCACCGCCGACCGGATCAAGAAGCTCGGCTGACCCGCCCCGGCGCCCCGCCCGCGCTCACCCGCGCTCACCCCGGATCCGCGCTGATCGACCGCCAGATCCGGTCCGGCAGGACGGCGGCCGCCTCGTCGAGGTCGACGTCGCCGAGGGTCAGCCAGCGGCGGCTGACGCCGATGACCGGCCCCAGGATCAGGGACTCGAGCAGGGACACCGACAGGGGCGCGACCTCGCCCGACTCGACGTGCCGGCCCACCCACGCGGACAGCGGTGACAGCCGGGCCTCCTGGGCGTCCCGCAACTGCTTCGCCTGGCGCATCCCGATCTCGTCGGCGCGGGAGGAGTGCAGGAGGAGGCCCGCGTCCCGGTGGTCGCGGATGAACGCGAGGTACGCCTCCACGAGGGCGCGGACGCCGGCCCGGGCGGAGTCCGACTGCTCCAGGGCCGTGACCATCCGGACCAGCAGCCGTTCCAGCCAGCGCGTCAGCAGGGCGGTCAGCAGGCCGTCCATGCTGCCGAAGTGGTGGTAGAGGCTGCCCGGACTGACGCCGCTCGCCGCGGTCACCGCGCTGACGGTGAGGCCCTGCTCGCCCGCTTCCCCGTAGACGCGCAGCGCCGCGTCCAGAAGCTGGTCGGCGGTGACCTCGCCACGGTGCTGCTTGGGGCTCATCGCAGGGTCGTTGTACCTTCCAGGTGCTTCTGGAGCGAATTTCTAGAATTCCCTTCCAATTCTAGTCCGCGCTGGTTCAGACTGACCCGTGCCGACGTGCGGTCCGCCCGTCGCGGGGGAGCGGGCGGGCCGTCATCAGCGGCGCGGTGACGGAACACGACAACGGGGCAGGCGTGATCGAGCTGGGCGGAAGCGGCGCCGAGCCGCTGGAGGACGAGGACCCGCGACGGATCGGACCGATCCCGCTCGTCGGACGGCTCGGGGCCGGCGGCATGGGCCGTGTCTATCTGGGCGTGCACGAGGGGCGGTACGCCGCGGTCAAGCAGCTGCTGCCGTCGGTCGTCGCGGAGGACAAGGACTTCCTGCGCCGCTTCGGACACGAGCTGGACAACCTGGCCCGCTTACCCGAACACGCCACGGCCCCGCTGCTCGCGGGCGACCGCACCGCACGGCCCCCGTGGTTCGCCACCGCCTACGTCCCCGGCCTCACCCTGCGCGAGGCCCTCGAAGCCCACGGGGGGCCGCTGCCCGCCGCCGCGCTGTGGCTGCTGCTGCGCGAGGCCGCCGCGGGGCTCGCCGCGGTGCACGCGCTGGACATGGTGCACCGGGACATCAAGCCGTCCAACGTCATGCTCACCCTCGACGGCCTCACCCTCATCGACTTCGGCGTGGCCCGTGCCGCCGAACAGAGCCAGCTCACCCGCACCGGCATGGTGGTGGGCACCCCCGCCTACATGTCCCCCGAACAGGCGTCGGGGGCGCGCAGGTCGACCGGGGCGGTCGACGTCTTCGCGCTGGGTTCGGTCCTCGCGTACGCGGCGAGCGGCCGGCCGCCCTTCGGTGACGAGTCCGGGCACGGCGTGCTGTACCGGATCGTGCACGAGGAACCCGACCTCGACGCCGTACGGGCCCTCGACCCCGAGCTGGCCGAGGTCGTCGCGGCCTGCCTGGACAAGGACCACGAGGGCCGGCCCACCGCCGCCGAGCTGGTCGGACTCGCCGACCGGCACGGCCCGTTCGGACCGCCCCTGTGGCCCGAGGCCGTCACGGCACAGCTGACCGAACGGGCCGCGTTCGCGGAGCGGACGCCGACCGTTCCGGACGTCCCGGAGGAACCGGAGGCGCCGGAGGAACCGGCGAAGCCCAGGGAACCGGAAGCGCCCGAGGCGTCCGGGCCGGCGCGGGAGAAGCGCGGCCGCCGGACCCGGGTGATCCCCGTGATCATCCCCGTCGTCGTCGCGACGGGCACCACCCTCGCCTTCACGCTCCTGCCGTACACCTTCGACGCCGACGACGAGGCGGGACCCGCCCCCTCCGCGTCGGTCACGGTCTCCGCCACCGCGACGCCGTCGGGGACGGCCGGCGGGTCCGCGAAGCCGTCGCCGTCCACCAGCGCGTCCTCCACGAAGGACTCGAAGGACCCCGAGGACTCGAAGGACCCCGAGGATCCGAAGGACTCGGGCGAGCCGGGATCCGGCTCCCAGGAGTCACCGGCCGCGGCCGGGGCGGGGGGCGCGGGCGCCGGCTCGGACGCGGACGACGGAGCCGCGAAGGGCGGCGGCAGCGGCGGGGACGGCTCTTCCCCGGACACGGGCACGGAGGCCGAGGCCCCGTCGACAAGCGGCTTCACCCTGCGCAACGCGTCGAGCGGACGGTGCCTCGTCGCCTCCGACACCGCCTCGTACGGCAATGTCGGCGGGGGCGGCTGCACCGCCGCGACGGCCCGCTGGAGCCTGCGGAGCGTCTCCTCCGGCACCTACCGGATCGTCCACCAGGCGTCCGGCACCTGCCTGTCCGGCTACGGTTCGATGCACAGCGCGACCTGCGGCGCGGACAACGCCCAGGAGTGGCGCCTCGGTTCGGGCGGCACCGTGATCCTCGCGAAACACGACCTGTGCCTGGAGCACGTCTCCGCGAGCGGCATGATCATGCGGCGGACGTGCAGCGGCTCGGCCACCCAGAGCTGGACCCGGGGCTGACGCGGGGCCGACGCGGGACGGTCAGGCGGACCCGCCCCGCTCGCCGTCCCCCGGCCTGTCGTCCTTGTCCTTGTCCTTCTCCTCGTCCAGCGACTTCAGGAACTCGGGGTTGTCGTCCGGCGCGACCCACTGCCGGCCGCCACCGCCCCGGCTCCAGGCGGAGCCGACGGTGCCGCCCGCGGGGTGCCGCTTCTTGCCGGCGATCAGCCAGGAGATCGAACCGACCAGCGGGAACAGGAGCACGAGGATCGCCCACAGCGGCTTGGGCATGTGCCGGATGTCGTCGTCCTTCGTGCTGATGCAGTCGATGAACGCGTACACGCTCAGGGCCAGTGGCACGAGGAACATCAGCACCCGCAGCATGGGGCCTCTCCAGCGAAAGCAAGCGAAAGCGGTGGGCGGTACAGGGCCAGCGTAACCGCTCGGGGATACTTGACCGCATGGCTTACGACGATCTTCGCTCCCTGCTCAGGGCGCTGGAGCGCGAGGGTGACCTCAAGCGCATCAAGGCCGAGGTCGACCCGTATCTGGAGGTCGGTGAGATCGTCGACCGGGTGCAGAAGGCCGGCGGTCCCGCACTGCTCTTCGAGAACGTGCGCGGCTCGGACATGCCCCTCGCGATGAACGTGTACGGCACCGACCGCCGCCTGCTGAAGGCACTCGGCCTGAAGGCGTACGCGGACATCTCCGAGAAGATCGGCGGGCTGCTGAAGCCCGAGCTGCCGCACGGGTTCGTCGGGGTGCGCGAGGCGTTCGGGAAGCTCGGCGCGATGACGCACGTACCGCCGAAGAAGGTGAAGTCCCAGGACGCCCCCGTGCACGAGGTCGTCCTGCACGGCGACGACGTGGACCTCGACCGGCTCCCCGCGCTGTTCACCTGGCCCAAGGACGGCGGCTCCTTCTTCAACCTGGGGCTGACCCACACCAAGGACCCGGAGACGGGCATCCGCAACCTCGGCCTGTACCGCCTCCAGCGCCACGACAAGCGCACCATCGGCATGCACTGGCAGATCCACAAGGACAGCCGCAACCACTACCAGGTGGCCGCCCGGCGCGGTGAGCGCCTGCCCGTCGCCATCGCCTTCGGCTGCCCGCCCGCCGTGACGTACGCCTCCACCGCGCCGCTCCCCGGTGACATCGACGAGTACCTGTTCGCCGGGTTCCTCCAGGGCAAGCGGATCGAGATGGTCGACTGCAAGACCGTTCCGCTCCAGGTCCCGGCGCAGGCGGAGGTCGTCATCGAGGGCTGGCTGGAGCCCGGCGAGATGCTCCCCGAGGGGCCGTTCGGCGACCACACCGGCTTCTACACCCCGCAGGAGCCCTTCCCCGCCCTGAAGATCGACTGCGTGACGATGCGCAAGCGCCCGCTGCTCCAGTCGATCGTCGTCGGCCGCCCCCCGACGGAGGACGGTCCGCTGGGACGGGCGACGGAACGCTTCTTCCTCCCCCTCCTCAAGATCATCGTCCCGGACATCGTGGACTACCACCTCCCCGAGTCCGGCGGCTTCCACAACTGCGCGATCGTCTCGATCGACAAGAAGTACCCCAAGCACGCGCAGAAGGTCATGCACGCCATCTGGGGCGCCCACATGATGTCGCTGACCAAGCTGATCGTGGTCGTCGACTCCGACTGCGACGTCCACGACCTGCACGAGGTGTCCTGGCGGGCCCTCGGCAACACCGACTACGCCCGTGACCTCACCGTCGTCGAAGGCCCCGTCGACCACCTCGACCACTCCTCGTACCAGCAGTTCTGGGGCGGCAAGGCGGGCATCGACGCGACGAAGAAGTGGCCCGAGGAGGGGTACACGCGCGACGGCGGCTGGCCCGACATGGTCGAGTCCGACCCGGACACGGCCGCGCTCGTCGACCGCCGCTGGAAGGAGTACGGACTGTGACCTCGGCCTCCGCCGCGCTTCCGCAGCAGCCGGGACGCACGAAAGCCTTCCTCCGCCTGGTGATGATCGAGCACTCGGTCTTCGCCCTCCCCTTCGCCTACATCGCCGCCCTCACCGCGATGTACGAGTGGGACGAGAACATCCACTGGGGCCGGCTGCTCCTGGTCACCGTCGCCATGGTCGGCCTGCGCACCTTCGCCATGGCCGCCAACCGGATCATCGACCGCGAGATCGACGCCCGTAACCCGCGCACCGCCCACCGCGAGCTGGTCACCGGCGCGATGTCGGTCAGGCACGCCTGGACGGGCGCGCTCGTCGCCCTCGCCGTCTTCCTCGGCGCGGCGGCCCTGCTCAACCCGCTCTGCCTCGCCCTCGCGCCCGTCGCCGTGATCCCGATGGTGGTGTATCCGTACGGCAAGCGGTTCACCAACTTCCCGCAGGCCATCCTGGGTCTGGCACAGGCGATGGGCCCGGTCGGCGGCTGGCTGGCGATCACCGGCTCGTGGTCCTGGGACGCCGTCGTCCTCGGCCTCGCGGTCGGCATCTGGATCGGCGGCTTCGACCTGATCTACGCCTGCCAGGACGTCGACACCGACCGCGAGATCGGCGTGAAGTCGGTCCCGGCCCGCTTCGGCATCCCCGCCGCGATCTGGGGCGCCCGCGCCTGCCACACCGTGACGACGGCCCTCTTCGTCTGGTACGCCCTTCTCACCGACGCCGGCGCCTTCTTCTGGCTCGGCCTGCTGATCGTGGCCGGGGCCTTCGTCTACGAGCACACCATCGTCCGCCCGAACGACCTGACCCGCCTGAACCGGGCGTTCTTCAGCGTCAACGGCTTCATCGGCATCGCGTTGTTCGTGTGCGCGCTGCTGGACCTGCTGGTGCGGGGCCTGACCGTGTAGGGCGCCGGCGCGCGGCCGGGTGCTCAGCCCTGGGGTTCCTGCGGCTTGGCGTCGATCTCGCGCAGGCCCTGGTCCTTGAGTTCGGTGCGGGCCTCCGTGCGGTGGCCGCGGGCGATGTAGTCCCGTACGACCACCTCGATCGCGTCCTGGGGCGAGCCGACCCCCGCCAGGACCATCACCTCCACCACGAGTTCGGCGTCGAGACTGATGCTGACCTTGGCCACCGTTCCCCCTTCGCCCCGCGTCGTCTCCGCACTCTAGCCGCCCGGACCGCCGGGTCCGAAGGTCTCCGACCGGTCCTGAGCGCGGACGCCCGCCGCCCGCCGGTAGGCTCAAGATGTGAACGCAGGAGAAACGCGGCGCAGGCCTTGGATCGTGGGGGTGTCCGGGGCGTCCGGGACGCCCTACGCAGCCGCTGTGCTGCGTGCGCTTCTGGCGGCGGGCGAGAGTGTCGACCTCGTCGTCAGCCGGGCCTCCCGGCTCACCCTGCTGGACGAGACCGGCATCGCCTTCCGGGACGCCCACTGGCGGGACGACCTGCGGGAATGGCTGTCCCGGGGCGCGGACGGCAAGCCGGACACGTTCACCGTCGACCTCGACGGCGTACGGCACTGGGCCGCCGGTGACCTCGCGGCCGGGCCGTCCTCGGGGTCGTATCCGAGCAAGGGCATGCTGATCGTGCCCGCCTCCACGGCCTGTGTGGCCGGGGTGGCGCTCGGGCTGTCCAAGGACCTGTTGCAGCGGGCGGCGAGCGTCACCCTGAAGGAGGGGCGCACGCTGATCGTGGCCGTACGGGAGACCCCGCTGAACGGCCAGACCCTGCGGCACCTGGTGACGCTGGACGACGCGGGCGCGACCGTGGTGCCCGCCTCGCCGGCCTTCTACGCGGGCGCGACGCACATCCAGGACCTGGTGGACTTCGTCGCCGGACGCGTACTCGACGCGGCGGGTGTCGAGCACCGGCTCTACCGCCGCTGGAAGGGCGAGCTCGGCGGCGGATCCCGTACGGACTGAGCACTTCCCGCAACCGCAACACCCGGCACGTGCAGAACTTTCAGACCTTTTCAGTTCCAGTGGAAGGCTTCGATTCGATGGACGCGGTGGACAGGCAGCTCATCCAGGCCCTGAGAGAGAACGGCCGGGCCTCCTACGCGGAGCTGGGGCGCCTCGTCGGACTGTCGGGCCCCAGCGTCACCGACCGCATCAACCGGCTGGAGGCGGCCGGTGTCATCACCGGCTACCGCGCCACCGTGGACGCCGCCTCGCTCGGCCTCGGCGTCACCGCCCTGATCGGCATCTCGCTCTCCGACGCCGCCGACCACGAGGACGTGGCGCAGCGGCTGAAGGACCTGCAGGAGATCGAGGACTGCTGGTTCATCGCCGGCGACGACTCCTTCATGCTCAAGGTGCGGGCGAGTGACGTGGACGGGCTGGAGAAGATCATCCGCCGGCTGACCGGCACCAAGGGCGTCTCCCGGACCCGTACGACCATCGTGCTCTCCACCAAGTGGGAGAACCGCGTCGGTGAGCTGCCGGAGGAGATGGAGTAGCCGGGGCGCGGAGCGCCGTTTGGGGGTCCCCCCGCCCGAAGGGTGGGGGAGTACGGTTGACCGGGTCTGTCTGAAGAGGAAAAGAGGGATCGGCATGGACGTCGGGCTCAAGCGCGAGCTGGAGGAGAAGGTCAGGGCGGGCGAACGCCTGACCCGTGAGGACGGCATCGCGCTGTACGAGTCGGACGACCTGGCCTGGCTGGGCGGGCTGGCGCACGAGGTGCGGACGCGGCTGAACGGCGACGTCGTGCACTTCAACGTCAACCGCCACCTCAACATGACGAACGTGTGCACCGCCTCCTGCGCGTACTGCTCCTTCCAGCGCAAGCCGGGGGAGAAGGACGCGTACACGATGCGCATCGAGGAGGCGGTGAAGCTCGCCAAGGCGATGGAGTCGGAGAACCTCACCGAGCTGCACATCGTCAACGGGCTGCACCCCAATCTGCCGTGGCGCTACTACCCGCGCTCGCTCAGGGAGTTGAAGGCCGCGCTGCCGGAGGTCTCGCTGAAGGCCTTCACGGCCACCGAGATCCACCACTTCGAGACCATCTCCGGGATGTCCGCCTCCGAGATCCTCGACGAGCTGATCGACGCGGGTCTGGAGTCGCTGACCGGTGGTGGCGCGGAGATCTTCGACTGGGAGGTGCGGCAGCACATCGTCGACCACCGGACCCACTGGGAGGACTGGTCGAGGATCCACCGGCTGGCGCACGAGAAGGGGCTCAAGACGCCGTGCACCATGCTGTACGGCCACATCGAGGAGCCCCGCCACCGCGTGGACCACGTGCTGCGGCTGCGCGAACTCCAGGACGAGACCGGCGGTTTCCAGGTCTTCATCCCGCTGCGCTACCAGCACGACTTCGTGGACATGAAGGACGGCAAGGTGCGCAACCGGCTCCAGGCGCGGACGCAGATGGCGACCGGGGCGGAGGCGCTGAAGACGTTCGCGGTGTCGCGGCTGCTGTTCGACAACGTGCCGCACGTCAAGGTGTTCTGGGTGATGCACGGCGTGCAGACGGCGCAGCTCGCGCTGCAGCACGGGGCGGACGACATGGACGGGTCGGTGGTCGAGTACAAGATCACGCACGACGCGGACGACTTCGGTACGCCGAACAAGCTCACCCGTGAGGACCTGCTGGACCTCATCCGTGACGCGGGGTTCCGGCCGGTGGAACGGAACACGCGGTACGAGATCATCCGGGAGTACGAGGGTCCCGACCCGGCGCGTCGGGAGTCCCCCCAGCCGATGCGGGTGTGAGCCGAAGGGGCTCCGCCCCTTCGCCCCCGCCAGGGGGCTCCCGCCCCCTGGCCCCCCGGCCCTACGCCCACCCGCCACCCGACTCGGCACCTCGAAAAGCGAGGCCCGGACCGTCGCGGCCGGCGCTCGGTGCGTGAGAAGCACGGGTGACCTGTCCCACCTCAGGGGCGCGGGGAACTGCGCGATCAACCCCCACGCAGCCGCAGCCGGCACGGATCCGAACCCCCCGCGGCGGGTACCCGGACCCCATGGTGACCGAGGACGCCTACACGGCGGAACCCTTCGTGCCGTCCCGCGGCGGCCTCCCCGCCCTGCGCGAGGCAGCCGCGGACTGCCGGGGCTGCCCCCTGCACAGGGACGCCACACAGACCGTGTTCGGCACCGGAAACCCCCACGCCCGCGTCATGCTCATCGGTGAGCAGCCCGGCGACCAGGAGGACCGGCGGGGCGAACCCTTCGTCGGCCCCGCGGGCAAACTGCTCGACCGGGCGCTCGAAGAAGCCGGCCTGAACCCAGCGGACGCGTACCTCACCAACGCCGTCAAACACTTCAAGTTCACCCGGGCCGAACCCCACAAGCGCCGCATCCACAAGTCCCCCACCCGGCGCGAGGCGACCGCCTGCGGCCCCTGGCTCGCCGCCGAGCTGGCCCTCGTCGAGCCGGAGATCGTCGTCGTGCTCGGCGCCACCGCCGGAAAGGCGCTGCTCGGCTCCTCGTTCCGGGTCACCCGGGTGCGCGGCACGGTGCTGGAGGAGGAGATCCACGGGCGCCCCGAGCGGCTGGTGCCCACGGTCCACCCCTCGGCGGTGCTGCGGGCGGACGACAGGGAGGCGGCGTACCGCGGGCTGGTCGCCGACCTGAAAGTAGCTGCACAAGCCCTGGGGTAATGGTTAGTATCGCCGCATGCCCCTTACTTTTACGTTCGATCCCGTCGTCACCCCCGACCTCCGCGACGGCATCCTCGACCTGTGGACCGATGTCACCAACGCCGGCGGAGCGGTCGGCTTCGTACCGCCCGTGACCCGTGAGGACATCCGCCCCGGCCTGGTGCGCCAGCTCGTGTCGATGGCGGAGGAGCGCTCCCGCCTGCTCGTCGGGCACGACGAGGAGGGCAGGGTGGCCGCGACGGCGTTCCTCACCTTCAACACCCACCACCTGATGACCCACTGGCTCTGGCTCTACACGGTGATGGTCCACCCCCGCCACCAGGGCAAGGGCTACGGCCGTGACCTGCTCGCCGCCGCCGAGGAGTCCGCCCGCACCCTCGACGGCATCGAGGCGATACGGCTCACCTGCCGCGGCGGCCTCGGACTGGAGCGCTTCTACGCCTCCTGCGGCTACAAGGAGGTCGGCCGGGTCCCGGACGCCATCCGCGTGGCCCCGGGCGACGACCGCGACGACGTCGTCATGCTGCTGCCGCTGACCTGAGCCCCGCACCCCGATGAAAGATCCGCGTCCGGTCGTGCTTCACTGGACGTCGTCCCTTCGGGACGTTCTGACCGTACGCAGGGAAGAGTGGATGAGATGCTCCGCTACACACTGATGCGCCTCGGGATCTTCGTGGGCTGCCTCGTGGTCGTCTGGGGCCTCGTCTACTCCGGCCTCGCCCCGCGCGGCCTCGGTGACTCCAACGGCCTGTGGGTCGTGCTGCTCGCGCTGGTGCTCTCGGCCCCGATCAGCTTCGTCGTGCTCCGCAAGGAGCGGGACCGGGCCTCCGAGCGGATCGTGCGGCGGGTGGACCGGGCCAAGGCCAACCTGGAGGCCAACCGCAACATGGAGGACACGGCCGACGAGGCCGCCCGTACGCAGGGGCAGGCGCAGGGCCAGGCCTCGTAACGTCCGTCACATCCGCGCACCGTACTCGGGCGCCCCGGTTTCCGAACTTCCCCGGAAATCGGGGCGCTTTGCGTTGTATGAGCGCCTTTGGCCTCCCACCTGTCAAAGTAAGGCTTTGAGGATCTCAAAGTTCAGGTGTTACGGTCTTCGGGTGAAGTCAGCAGCCGTGTTCCCCACGCCCCGGAGTGTTCCGCTCGTGGCGCGCCTGCACGTGGACCTCTGCCGGGTCACCGCCGCGAACTGTCGTCCCTGACGTTCCGCCGCCATCCGCGTTCCCCGGTCCCACGTCACCTTCCTTACGCGTCCCCCCTCAACGGAGCATGTCCGTGTCCACGAACACGCAGTTCAAGCTGCCCATACGCGCGCCCTTCTGGGCCCAGATACTCGCCGGCCTCGTCCTGGGCGTCCTGCTCGGCTGGCTCGCCCGCAGCCAGGACCTCTCCTGGCTGGTCACCACCCTGGAGAAGGTCGGCGGCACCTTCATCGGCCTGCTGAAGCTGGCCGTCGCCCCGCTCGTCTTCTTCGCGATCCTGGTCTCCATCACCAACCTGCGGAAGGTCAACAACGCGGCCCGGCTGGCCTCGCGCACCCTCCTCTGGTTCATGATCACCTCGCTGATCGCGGTGGCGATCGGCCTGGTCATCGGCCTGGTCACCAACCCGGGCGCCGGCACCGGCCTCACCCCGGCGGACGGCGCGGCGCCGGAGAAGTCCGGCTCCTGGATCGACTTCCTGACCGGCATCGTGCCGACCGACGTGATCACGCCGTTCACCGAGCTGAACGTGCTCCAGATCGTCTTCATGGCCGCCGTCGCCGGCATCGCCGCCCTCCAGCTCGGCGAGAAGGCCCAGCCGATCCTCACCCTGAGCGAGTCCGTCCTCGAACTCCTCCAGAAGGCCCTGTGGTGGGTCATCCGCCTCGCCCCGCTCGGCACCGTCGGCCTCATCGGCAACGCCATCGCCACCTACGGCTGGGACCTGATCGGCAAGTACGCCACCTTCACCGCCGACATCTACGTCGGCTGCGCGCTCGTCCTCTTCGGCGTCTACCCGGCGCTGCTGGCGACCGTCGCCAAGGCCAACCCGGTGCAGTTCTTCAAGGGCGCCTGGCCCGCGATCCAGCTCGCGTTCGTCTCCCGCTCCTCCGTCGGCACCATGCCGCTGACCCAGAAGGTCACCGAGCGTCTGGGCGTACCGAAGGAGTACGCGAGCTTCGCCGTCCCGTTCGGCGCGACGACCAAGATGGACGGCTGCGCCGCCATCTACCCGGCCATCGCCGCGATCTTCGTCGCCCAGATCTTCGACATCCAGCTCGGCGTCGGCGACTACCTGCTGATCGCGTTCGTCTCGGTGGTGGGCTCCGCCGCCACGGCCGGCCTCACCGGCGCGACGGTCATGCTCACCCTCACCCTCTCCACCCTGGGCCTGCCCATGGAGGGCGTGGGCCTGCTCCTCGCCATCGACCCGATCCTGGACATGATCCGCACGGCGACCAACGTCGCGGGCCAGGCCCTGGTCCCGGTCATCGTCTCCGCCCGTGAGGGACTGCTCGACCGGAAGGCGTACGACTCGGTCCACGCCTCCCCGGTCGACGAGAACCCGGCGGACGAGCACCCGGCCGACGAGCCCCAGCGGGTCCCCGCGGCGGTCTGACCGCACCCGCCCCGTCCCCGGGACCACGGACAAGCGGCCCCGGGGACCTCATCCACCCGTCTCCTCTCGCGCTTCGGCGGCGTCCTCTCCGCGCGGCACCGTTTCCGGCGACCCGTCAGAAAACCTGATCGCCGATGCCGATGGCCGTTGTTAGCCTCCTCTCGCCCGACTGTTCGGTGATCGGGCGTCATCCGGGGAGGGGTGTTCGTTCATGTCGGGGAGATGGGGCAAGAGAGGTCTGCTGCTGGGCAGTTGCCTCGCGGCGATGGTGGCGGGGGTGGTCACGCCCGGCGCCGCGTACGCGGCGGAGCAGGCGAATCTGCCGCCCGCCGTCCAGGACCTGCAGACCGAGTTCAAGGACTGCGCGTCGGGCGACGAGCCGGCCTATGTCGGGCGCCCTCCGGTCCTCACGGCCCGGCTGACCGATCCGGTCGAGGACGACCGCATCGGATACCCGGAGCAGGTCACCGCCGAGTTCGAGATCTGGTGGTCGGACCCGGACGGTACCGAACAGCGCCGCTCCTTCACCACCCAGCCGACCTACGCGGACCGGGTCCACCGCATCACCGTGCCGTCCGACATCCCGTCCGACACGGTCATCTCCTGGCACGTCCGGGCCGACGACGGCGAGGCGGACTCCCCCTGGAGTTCCGAGGCGCCCGGCGCCGCGTGCCGGTTCGTCCATGACGACGAGAGCCCGGCCGCCCCCGTCGTGAGCTCACCGGAGTACCCGGAGGAGACGTGGTGGGTCGGTGGGGTCGGCATCTACGGCAGCTTCACCATGGACTCCCCCTCGGCGGACGTCGTCGAGTACCGGTACACCTTCCTCGGCGGCACGCGGCGCACCGTCCGCCCCGCCGAGCCCGGCGGCCCGGCCACCATCCGCTTCGCCCCGCTGAGCAACGCCCCGCAGACCCTCAGCGCCGAGGCCCTCGACCGCTCCGGCCGGGTGAGCGGGCGCACCGACTACACGTTCTTCCCGAAGGCGGCGAGCGCGCCCGTCTCCCGCTGGAAGCTCGATGACGAGGCCGGCTCCACCACGGCGGCCGCGGAGGAGGGCGAGGCGGCCCGGGCGGGACGCGGTGTGACCTTCGGCGGTCCCGTGCCCCCGGGCACCCCGCTCACCTCCACGGCCACCCTCGACGGCAGCCGTCACGGCTTCCTCACCACGGACGCCCCGGCCGTCGACAGCGGCAGGACCTTCGCCGTCGGCGCCTGGGTGCGCCCGGCGGAGGACGACCGCCGCATGACCGTGCTGAGCCAGGACACCGCGTCCGGCACGGCCTACGCCCTGGCTCTGGAGGCCCCGCGGGACGCGACCGCCTCCTGGTCCTTCACCCTCGGGGACGCGAAGGTCACCGGCGGTGCTCCCGAGGCCGGCGAATGGGCCTACCTGCTCGGCGTCCATGACACCGAGACCGGGTACGCCCAGCTCTTCGTCAACGGCCACGAGGTCGGCACCAAGGCCGAGGCCGCTCCGGTCAGGGCGGACGGCGCGTTCCAGATCGGCCGGATCCGCGGCGAGAACGGCTACCGGCAGCGCTGGCACGGTGACATCGGCGACGTCCGGGCGTACGACCGTCTCGTCGTCCCGCAGGAGGTGACCGAGCTGGCCCACCGCAAGCCGAACCCGCTCGGCCACTGGTCGTTCAGCACGGCCGACGACGGCACCACGCCCGAGAACAAGGGCGGTTCGCCACTGCGGCTCGCAGCGGGCGCGTCGATCTACCGCGGTCCGGACGACTCCTGCATCCCCGACCTCGACCCCGACTGCCCGTGGAAGCCGTACCCGCTGGTCGGCGAGGGGCACCTGGCGCTGGACGGCGAAGGCGGTCACGCGGTCCTCGACGCCCCCGTGGTGGACACCGGTGACAGCTTCACCCTCGGAGTCGTCGCCAAGATCGAGGAGGCCGAAGCCACCCGGCCGATGACGGTCCTCTCACAGGCCGGTGAGCACACCGACGCGTTCAAGCTGCGCTACGACCCGTCGGCGTTCGCCTGGCAACTGGTCATGCCGGAACGCGATGAGGCGGGCGCGCCGGAGAAGGTCGTCTCGCAGGTCACGAGGCCGGACGGCAGCAGCGGTCAGGGCACGCGGCTGGCCGTCGTCTACGACGACGCGACCGACACGGTCAAGCTGTTCGCCGACGGTTACACCGATGCCGGCGCCACCGCCCACCTCCGCGACGGCTGGACGAGCACCGGCCCGCTCCAGGTGGGCCGTGCCCGCACGGCCGACGGCTGGGGCGAGTACCTGAAGGGCGAGGTGGACGAGCTCCAGGCGTACGCGGGCGCTCTGCGGGACGACGACGTCATCGGCCTGGGACACGAGACCGACCCCTGCCTGTGCTGACACCCTCCAGCCTTCCGTCCCCGGATTCTCCGGGGACGGAAGGAAGGCGTCCGTGGCACGCACGCGGGCGCGGAGCCCGCGCAACGCCGCCGAGGCGGTCGCCCTCCGGCACCGGTCCACGCACGGCGGCCCGGGACGAACCGCGCCGCCGCGGCTGACGGCGGGCGAACGGCCCGTCCTCGGCGACCGGACGGGGTCGGGAAACGACGGCGGCCGGGACCCGCGGTAGGAGACGGACCGTACGCTGTGTCCCATGGGTGCCGTGAAGACGAAACGGATGCCGCGTGCGGTCCGTGAACAGCAGATGCTGGACGCCGCAGTACGGACCTTCGGTCAACGGGGGTACATGGCCGCGTCGATGGACGAGATCGCCGAACTGGCGGGCGTGTCCAAGCCGTTGGTGTACCTGTACCTGAACTCCAAGGAAGACCTGTTCACCGCGTGCATCCGGCGCGAGGCGAAGGCCCTCACCGAGGCCGTGCGCGCCGGTGCCCGCCCGGAGCTGCCGGCCGACCGGCAGCTCTGGTCGGGTCTGACGGCGTTCTTCACGCACACCGCCCGGCATCCGGACGGCTGGGCGGTGCTGCACCTCCAGGCCCGCACCCACGGTGAGGTGTTCGCCGCCGAGGTCGCCGCGATGCGCGCGGAGATCGTGGCGTTCGTGACGCAGCTCATCCTGGCCGCCGCCCGCGACGCCCACCGGGACCCGGATCTGCCCGAGCGCGAGGTCTCGGGGCTCGCCGAGGCCCTGGTCGGGGCCGCCGAGTCCCTCGCGGACTGGGCCAACGCCACCCCCGGTGTCACGGCCCGGCAGGCGGCGGGGACCCTGATGAACTTCGCCTGGGCGGGGCTCGGCGACCTGATGGCCGGCCGCCGCTGGACCCCGCCGGACGACTCCGAGCCCGACACCGGGGCTCAGATCGGGCTGACCTCCCCGGTCACGTGAACCCGGTCGCCGCCGCCGCGCAGTTCGAAGCGTCCGCCCTCCGCCGCGTACGTCACCGTCCCCGGCAGCAGCACCGGCGCCCGGAAGTCCGCGCGGACCTCCACCGCGTCCGGGGTGCCGTGGGCGGCGAGGCAGCGGGCCACGGTCCACATGCCGTGCGCGATGGCGCGGGGGAAGCCGAAGAGCCGGGCGGTGAGCGGGTGCAGATGGATCGGGTTGCGGTCGCCGGACGCGGCACCGTAGCGCCGTCCGACGTCCCCGGCCAGCCGCCACTCGGCGACGGCGGGCAGCGGTTCGCGCCCCTCCTGTCCGTGCCCCGCGGGCCGGCCGGTGGTCCGGTGGCGGGCCAGATACGTGCTCCGCGACTCCCATACGACGTCCCCGCCGTCCCGCATCTCGGTGACCACGGCGGCCTGCGTGCCGCGCCGGTGCGGGGCCAGCCCGTCGACGTGCACCGTCAGCCCGTACGTGCCCGTGGCCGGTGTCGCCCGGTGCCGGGTGATCCGTATCGACGTGTGGACGAGGCCGAGGAGCGGGAGCGGGAAGTCCGGCCCGCTCATCAGCCGCATGGCGAGCGGGAAGCCCAGCACGTGCGGATACGTCACCGGCAGAGTGTCCTCGCCTGCCGCGGAGCCGGTCGGGAAGCCGCACACCCGCTCGTACGCGGCGAGCCGGGCGGTGCCGGCGCGCAGGGCGGGCAGCACCAGCCGGGTGCGGGGGTGGGTGGCGTCGGGACGGGGGCGCTTGAAGGGCGACAGCAGGGCGCCGCGGGCGAGGAGCGGCGCGAGGGCGGGGGCCGTGGAGAGCTCCACGGTGGGCGCGGGTGCGGACGTCATGGAGGGTTCACGCCCCCAGCAGGCTCTGGCCGCAGACCCGTACGACCTGACCGTTCACCGCGCCGGAGGCCGGGTGGGCGAGCCAGGCGGTGGTCTCGGCGACGTCGATGGGCAGGCCGCCCTGGGCGAGGGAGTTCATCCGGCGGCCGGCCTCCCGGATGAACAGCGGGACGGCGGCCGTCATCTTCGTCTCGATGAAGCCGGGCGCGACCGCGTTCACCGTCACCCCGTGCCCGTGGAGCGCGTGCGGCGCGAGGGCGCGGACCAGGCCGGTGACGCCCGCCTTGCTCGCCCCGTAGTTGGTCTGGCCGGCGTTCCCGGCGATCCCCGCGATGGACGCCGTGGCGACGATCCGCCCGCCGCGCCTCAGGGTCCCGGCGGCGAGCAGCGCGTCGGTGGTGCGCAGCACGCTCGCCAGGTTCACCTCCAGCACCGGGCTCCAGCGCTCGGCCGGCATGTTGACCAGCCGCCGGTCACGGGTGATGCCCGCGTTGTGGACGAGCACGTCGAGACCGTCGGGGAGGGCTTCGGCGATGCGGGCGCCCGCGTCGGCGGCGGTGATGTCGAGGGGGAGCGCGGTCCCGCCGAGCCGCTCGGCGACGCGCCGGGCGTCCGCCTCGGCCCCCGGCACGTCGAGGACGACCACCTTGGCGCCGTCCCGCGCCAGCGTCTCGGCGACCGCCTCGCCGATGCCGCGCGCGGCGCCGGTCACCAGGGCGGTACGGCCGGACAGGGGACGGTCCGCGTCGTACGGGGCGGCGGTCTCGTGCGCGCCGACCCCGATCACCTGGCCGCTGACGTAGGCCGATTTGGAGGAGAGCAGGAAGCGGAGGGTGGACTCGGCGGCGGGGGCGTCGGTGAGGCGGACCAGGTTCACGGTGATGCCCCGGCCGGTCTCCTTGCCGAGGGAGCGGGTGAAGCCCTCCAACGCCTGCTGGGCGGCGGCCTGATGGTGGTCGGCGGGGTCGAGCGGGGCGCCGAGCACCACGATCCGGCCGCTCGCGGCGACCGACCGTACGACGGGATGCAGGGCCGCGTGCACCTCGGCGAGCCCTTCCACGTCCCGTATCCCGCTGGCGTCCAGGACGACGGCGGCGGGCCGGCCCGTGGCGTCGTCCGGGGCGGGTCCGGTGCGGGCGAGGACGGGGGCGAGGTCGAGGCCGGACTTGCCGGCCGTGAGGTGGAGCAGGCCGCCGTCCAGGTCCGGCCGCTCCGGTGACCAGCGCCGCAGCGGCGCCGGCCGGGGGAGTCCCAGGCGGCGCGTGAGGAAGCGGCCGGGCGCGGTGCCGGTGAAGCTCAGATAGCGGTCGGCCATGGGGGACTCCCGGTGTGGTCTCGCTTTGCTTACTCTGGAGTAAGGTTACCGGAGGTAAGGGTATGTCAACTACCCTCTTCCGCAGTGGAGTCAAGCGATGTGAACGCATGTACCAGCGTTCACTGATCGGGGCGATCGCACGAGAAGGTGGGTGCGATTGTTCGGGTGTCGTGCGTACGGTCGTGTGATGTCAGGTGATTGGGGTGAGTGCCGGGGGTGGCAGTGCGGAAGGCCGATGAGGGTGGACGCGCCCGGTACACGTACCGGTTGCGGGTGTCGGCCACGGCTCGGACGGGGCTGGAGGCGGAGTGGGGGCGGTGCCGGTGGGTGTGGAACGAATGCGTCGCCAAGTCGCGTCAGGTGCACACACACAACCAGGCGTATCCCGAAGGCAGGCTGTCCTGCGGTCCGGCGCAGCTCGACAGGATGCTGACCGATGCACGCGCCAAGGCGTCGTGGCTTGGTGAGGGCGCGAGTGTTCCCCAGCAGCAGACCATCCGCGACTTTGCCGCGTCCCGCTCGAGGGCGCTCAAGGGCATCAAGGACCGGCTGCCGCTGAAGCGGCGGGCCGGGATGCCCCGGCACAAGAGGAAACGCGGGACCGACCCATCGCTTAATTACACCCGGCGTGGCTTTGCGCTCAAGAACGGGCGGCTGCACCTGGCGGGTGGGATCGTCCTGACCGTGGTGTGGTCGCGCCCTCTCCCGGCCGAGCCGTCCTCGGTGCGGGTGTACCGCGATTGTCTGGGCGACTGGTACTGCTCGTTCGTCGTTCCCGCTCCGCTGGAGCCGCTGCCGACGACCGGTGCGGTAATCGGCGTCGACTGGGGAGTGAAGGAGACGGCCACCACCACCTCCGATGCCCACGACCTGCCCCACCCCCGGCACGGTGAGAAGGCGCAGGGGAAGCTGTCCCGCTATGACCGGATGATGGCCCGCCGTAGACCGGCGAGGGGGCAGGCGGCGTCGAAGGGGTACCGGGAGGCGAAGCGGTGGCGGGCGAAGACCTACGCGAAGATCGCCCGGCAGCGGCAGGACACCGCCCGCAAGTGGGCGAAGAAGGTCGTGCGCGACCACGACGTGATCGCGGTGGAGGACTTCCGGCCGAAGTTCCTCGCCAAAACCAGCATGGCGCGCAAGGCGGCCGATGCCGCGATCGGCGCGACGAAGAAGGCCCTGCTGGAGATGGGCCGCAAGCACAGGCGGGATGTGCGTCTGGTGCATCCCGCGCACACCACCATGGATTGCGCGCGGTGCGGAGCGAGAGCCAAGCACGCCCTGCCGCTGTCGGAACGCACCTACACCTGCACCGCGTGCGGAGCCGTCTCCCCCAGGGACAAGAACTCCGCCCGCGTGATGCTCCTCCGGGCAGGTCTGGACCCGGCTGGTGTCGAGGGCACAAGACCTCCCGGAGCGCCGCTCCGGAAGGCGGCCTGAGCCAGGAATCCCCTCCATCCCAAGGGAGCAGTCAAGTAACCCGCAACATTGCACACCCCCGGCCCGGGACCGTCCCCGGACCCGCACAGACCTTCCACGTCAGGGCCGTACGATCTCCGCACCGACCGGTGGTGACCCCTTTCCCCGACGGCCACCGGTGAGCGCCCCGGCGTGCGGGGCACGTACGTCGTGGCACCACGCAGTTCCCCCGCACGCCCCAGGAGCCGCCCGTGTCCACCGCCCACACCTCCGCTCTCGACGACGACGTCCACGGAGCACCCGTCCTGGTCGAGCCGGAGACCCGGCGGCTGGACGGCGTCGTACGGGAAGCGTCCGTACCGCCGTTCGCCCGGCAGGTGCGGCACGGGTCGCTCGCCGACCTGCCGTTCGAGAACGCGAACACGGCGCCGGACGAGGTGGTGCTCAGCCGGAAGACGGCGGACGGCGATTGGCGGGACGTGACGGCGCGGCGATTCGCCGCCGAGGTCCTGGCCGTCGCGAAGGGGCTGATCGCCGAGGGCCTGACGCCGGGCGACCGGATCGCCGTCATGGCCCGCACCATCTACGAGTGGACGGTGCTCGACTTCGCCGCGTGGGCGGCCGGACTGGTCACCGTCCCCGTCTACCCGACCTCCTCCGTCTTCCAGGCCCGCTGGATCCTGCACGACTCCGGCGCGGTCGCCCTGGTCACGGAGACGGCCGGGCAGGCCGCCGCCCTCGGCCCCGAGCTCGTGCACCTTCCCGACCTGCGGCGGGTGTGGGTCGTGGAGAAGGGCCACGTCGACGCGCTCGCGGAAGCCGGGGCGCACGTACCCGACCAGGAAGTCGAGGTGCGCCGCGGCGTCCTGGGCCCCGACACCCTCGCCACCCTCGTCTACACCTCGGGCACCACCGGCCGCCCCAAGGGCTGCGCCCTCACCCACGGCAACTTCTTCGCCGAGGTGGACAACGCCATCGAGCTGCTCTACCCCGTCTTCAGGGCCCGGACCGGCGAAGAGGCCTCCGTCCTGCTCTTCCTGCCGATGTCCCACGTCTTCGGCCGGATGGTCGCCGTCGCCTGTGTGCGCGCCCGGGTGCGCCTCGGCCACGCGCCGAGCCTGGCGCCCGCGGACCTGCTGCCCGACCTGGCGAGCTTCCGGCCCACCTGCCTGCTGGCCATCCCGTACATGCTGGAGAAGGTCTTCAACACCGCGCGGGCGAAGGCGGAGGCGGGCGGACGGCTCCCGGCCTTCGACCGCGCGGAGTCGGTGGCCCGCCGCTACGGCGAGGCCGTCGAGGCCCGCCAGACGGGGGCGGGGGCCGGCCCGTCCCGCTCCCTGAAGACGGCCCGCGCCTTCTACGACCCGCTGGTCTACCGCAAGATCCGCAACGCCATGGGCGGCAAGGTGCGTTACGCCATCTGCGGCGGCTCCCCGCTCGGCCCCCGCCTCGCCGCGTTCTACGCCGGTGCCGGCATCGAGATCTTCGAGGGCTACGGCCTGACGGAGACCACCGGCGCCTCGACGGTGACACCCCCGCTGAAACCCCGTCTGGGCACGGTGGGCTGGCCGCTGCCGGGGACGAGGATCCGCATAGCGGCGGACGGCGAGATCCTCGTCGGCGGCGGCCATGTGCTGCGCGGCTACTGGGACCCCCAGGCGGGCGGGGTCGTGCCCGCCGCGCCCGACGGCTGGCTGCCCACCGGCGACCTCGGCGAACTGGACGACGAGGGCTACCTGACCATCACGGGCCGCAAGAAGGAGCTGATCATCACCTCCGGCGGCAAGAGCGTCGCCCCGGCCCCGCTGGAGAACTGGCTCCGATCGCACCCGCTGATCTCCCAGGTCATGGTGGTCGGCGACAACCGCCCCTACGTCTCCGCCCTGATCACCCTCGATCCCGACGGCATCACCCACTGGCGCCGCATGAACGGCAGGCACCCGGTCCCGCCGGAACTCCTCCTCGACGACGAGGAGTTGCACGCCATCCTCCAGCGCGCGATCGACGAGGCCAACAAGATGCTCTCCCGCCCGGAGTCGATCCGCCGCTTCACCGTCCTCCCGGTGGACTTCACGGAGGAGGCGGGCCACCTGACCCCGTCGATGAAGCTGCGGCGCGAGGAGATCCTGCGGGACTTCGCGGCGGAGGTGGAGGGGCTGTACGGGGGGTAGGCCCGGGTCATCCCGTCGCCGCGCGGGCGATCAGGAACGCCTGGGGCGTCGACTCGCCCTGGTCCGTGTCGGCGGTGCGCACCGTGTGCTGGACGAGGGCGAAACCGGCGGCCTCCAGGAGCGCGACGACGCGTTCCGGGCGCATGCGCCGGAAGTCGAGGGTGACCGGGTGGCCCCAGGGGCGCTCGTGGCGACGGGGTTCGTCGCCGCACTGGAACGCGAGCAGCAGATGGCCCCCGGGGGCCAGGACCCGGCGGAACTCGGCGTAGACGGCGGGCAGTTCGTCCTGCGGGGTGTGGATGGTGGAGTACCAGGAGACCACGCCGGCGAGGGCACCGTCGGAGAGGTCCAGGTTCCGCATCGAACCCTGCTCGAAGCGCAGGTCCGGATTCTCGCGGCGGGCGATCGCGAGCATGGACTCCGACAGGTCGAGGCCGAAGACGGAGAGACCGAGGGAGGCGAGATGCGCGGTCACCCGGCCGGGACCGCACCCCAGGTCGGCCACCTGGCCGCCCTCACCGACCAGTTCGGCGAAACCGGCCATCACCGCCCGGTCCAGCGGCATGACGGAGAGGGAGTCACGGAACAGGGTGGCGTAGTCCTCGGCGATGGCGTCGTAGAAGGTGCGGGTGGCGATGACGTGATCGGCGTCGGTGGCGGTCATGGGCGGTGACCGTACTCGCCCCCACTGACAGCTTCGGGGGCATGGGGGACGGCCGCGTGACTGCCGTACCCGCCCGGCATGGGGGACGGCCGCGTGACTGCCGTACCCGCTCGGCATGGGGGACGGCCGCGTGACTGCCGTACCCGCCCGGCATGGGGACGGCTACCCGACCCCCATGCCCCGCAGCGCCGCCGTCGTGGCCGCCGCCCCGAGGACGACCACCGCGAACGGCGCGCGCCGCCACGCCAGTGCGCCGCCCACCAGCACCCCGGCCGGACGCGACCACCCCGCGAACCCGCCGCCCTCGGTGAGCGCCCCCGTCGCCAGCAGCGCCACCAGCAGGACCACCGCACCGGCGGACAGCAGCTCCCGCACCCGGACCGGCAGCTCCACCCGCCCCTGCAGCACCGGTCCGACCAGCCGGAAGGCGTACGTCCCGACCGCCAGCGCCAGGATCACCGCGACCGTCGCGCTCACACCGACCGCCCCCGTGCCCGTCCGTGGAGGAGCAGCCCCGCCAGGGCCACCAGCACCGGCACGCCCGCCGGTACCGCCGGTGTGACCGCCAGGGCCAGTGCCGCTCCGGGCAGCGCGGCCCGGCGGACGCCGGCGTCCTCGCGCAGGGCGGGCAGGACGAGGGCGGCCAGCACCGCGGGGAAGGCCGCGTCCAGCCCGTAGCGCGCCGTGTCCCCCAGCGCGCTGCCGGCCAGCGCGCCCGCCAGCACCCCGGTGTTCCACACGGCGAACATCCCGAGCCCCGAGATCCAGAACGCCGCCCGTCGCCGTGCCGGGTCCCGCTGGGCCAGGGTGAAGGCCACCGTCTCGTCGGTCACCAGGTGCGCCCCGACCAGGCGGGCGAGCCTTCCCGGACCGATGTGCTCGGCGACGGCGAGGCTGAAGGCGACCGTACGGGTGTTGAGCAGCAGCCCCGTGGCCGCCGCCGCGACCGGACCGCCCCCGGCCAGCAGCACACCCACCGCGCTGAACTGGGCGGAGCCCGCGTACACCACCAGCGACATCACCACCGGCACCCACACCGGCAGCCCGCCGGCGACGGCGATCGCCCCGAACGACACGCCGACGACGCCCCCGGCCAGACAGACCAGGGACACGTCCCGGAGCAGACCGAGGTCGAGAAGGGCAGGAGTTGTTCGCTGTGCCGAACGCATGTTTCCTACCATGGACAGGAGAGATGTCGTTCGTCAAGCCGAACGACCGGACCGCTGGAGCGAACGACATGAGCGACGGCCCCCCGCCCCGCCTCCCCCTCGACCGGATCGCCGCAGCCCTGCGCCGCGAACGCGCCCGCGTCGGCCTCTCCCTCTCCGAACTGGCCAAACGCGCCGGGATCGCCAAGTCCACGCTGTCCCAGCTGGAGGCGGCGAGCGGAAACCCGAGCATGGAGACGATCTGGGCGCTGGCGGTGGCGCTCGGGGTGCCGTTCAGCGCGCTGGTGGAGTCCCCGGTGCCGTCCGTGCGGGTGATCAGGGCGGGAGAGGGGCCGACGGTGCACTCCGAGCAGTCCAGTTACGTCGCCACCCTGCTGTCCGCGAGCCCGCCGGGCGCGCGGCGCGACATCTACGCCGTGGGGCTGGAGCCGGGGACCGTGCGCGACTCCGAGCCGCACATTCCGGGGACCGTGGAGCACATCGTGGTCAGCGCGGGACGGGTGAAGGCGGGGCCCGGCGGAGAGAGCGCGGAACTCGGCCCGGGGGACTACATGACGTACCGCGGGGATGTGCCGCACACGTACGAGGCGCTGGAGGCCGGCACGAAATTCGTGCTGATCATGCAGCACGTATGAGAGGAATTCCCCGAATATTCACCGAAGCATTTCGGTGCGAGGAGGGGAAAGGGCAGGAGCCCCGTCGCCTGACGGCGCGGGGCTCCTTGGGTACTGCTAGTCGTTCCCGGATCGGAGAGGATCAGACCGGGGTGACGTTCTCCGCCTGCGGGCCCTTCGGACCCTGCGTGACGTCGAAGGACACCTGCTGGTTCTCCTCGAGGGAGCGGAAACCGCTCGCGTTGATCGCGGAGTAGTGGACGAAGACGTCGGGGCCGCCGCCTTCCTGGGCGATGAAACCAAAGCCCTTTTCGGCGTTGAACCACTTCACGGTTCCGGTAGCCATAAGCCCTCCTTGGGCCCAAAGGGTTGCCCTGCTCCAGAACCAGCAAGTGTGAAGACCAATTCCGCACAAGTGCATCCGTCTGAGAACGACGAGAGCCCGCGGTCACATGCTCCGCAGGCTCTGTACTGCAAGGGAAACCAAACTGCAACTTGCGGACGAGCCTAGCACGCAGGTCCCCGAATGCAATAGAGGTCAAGATCACTTCACCCGAATGTTTGAACACCCCGTCCGCCACAGGTGTCCGATCGAACGCCTGAGCGACCGGGGGGTGGAAGTCCGCCCGCCGGGGGCGAGGACTAGCCTCACGATGTGGACAATCCTCGCACCCGGCCGCGCGTCGGCCACATCCAGTTCCTGAACTGCCTGCCCCTGTACTGGGGGCTCGCGAGAACGGGCACGCTCCTCGACTTCGAGCTGACGAAGGACACCCCGGAAAAGCTCAGTGAGAAGCTGGTGCAGGGCGACCTCGACATCGGGCCCGTCACCCTCGTCGAGTTCCTCAAGCACGCGGACCGGCTCGTCGCCTTCCCCGACATCGCCGTCGGCTGCGACGGCGACGTGATGTCCTGCGTGATCGCCTCGCAGGTCCCGCTGGACCGGCTGGACGGAGCGCGGGTCGCCCTCGGGTCGACCTCCCGCACCTCCGTACGCCTCGCCCAGCTCCTCCTCGCCGAGCGGTACGGCGTACGGCCCGACTACTACACCTGCCCGCCCGACCTGAGCCTGATGATGCAGGAGGCCGAGGCGGCCGTCCTCATCGGGGACGCGGCCCTGCGCGCCAACATGCTCGACGGCCCCCGCTACGGGCTCGACGTGCACGACCTGGGCGCGCTGTGGAAGCAGTGGACGGGCCTGCCGTTCGTCTTCGCGGTGTGGGCGGTGCGCCGCGACTACCTGGAGCGCGAGCCGGTCATCACCCGCAAGGTGCACGAGGCCTTCCTCGCCTCCCGCAACCTCTCCCTGGAGGAGGTCGGCAAGGTCGCCGAGCAGGCGGCCCGCTGGGAGGCCTTCGACGAGGCGACCCTGGCGCAGTACTTCACCACCCTCGACTTCAGCTTCGGCCCCCCGCAGCTGGAGGCGGTCGCCGAGTTCGCCCGCAGGGTGGGACCGACGACGGGCTTCCCGGCCGACGTGAAGGTCGATCTGCTCCGGCCCTGAGGCCACGGGCGGCCCGCCCACTACCCTGCTGGAAGGTTCCGGCGTACGGGCGTGACGGGGGAGGGGTGGACGCCATGCGGCCGCTCGAAGCGGACGAGCCCACGGTCGTGGGCCCCTACCGGCTGCTCGGCCGGCTCGGCTCCGGCGGCATGGGCCGGGTCTATCTGGGCCGCAGCGCCGGGGGCCGCACGGTCGCGGTGAAGATCGTGCACCCCCACTTCGCGCTGGACGAGGAGTTCCGCGCCCGCTTCCGGCGCGAGGTCGACGCCGCCCGCCGGGTCGGCGGCGCCTGGACGGCCCCCGTCCTGGACGCCGACCCCGGCGCCCGGGTCCCCTGGGTCGCCACCGCCTACGCGGCCGGCCCGTCCCTCGCCGCGGCGGTCACCGACACCGGCCCGCTGCCCGCGCCCACCGTACGGGCGCTGGGCGCGGGGCTGGCCGAGGCGCTGACGGCCGTACACGCGCTGGGCCTGGTGCACAGGGACGTGAAGCCGTCGAACGTCCTCCTCACCCTCGACGGCCCCCTCCTGATCGACTTCGGCATCGCCCGCGCCACGGACGGCACGGCGTCCCTGACGTCGACGGGCGTGTCGATCGGCTCCCCCGGCTACATGTCCCCCGAGCAGATCCTCGGCAAGGGCGTGACGGGCGCGGCGGACGTCTTCTCCCTCGGCGCGGTACTGGCGTACGCGGCGACGGGCAGCCCCCCGTTCCCCGGCGACTCCTCGGCGGCCCTGCTGTACAAGGTCGTGCACGAGCCGCCCGAACTGGGCGAACTGGACGGCGAACTGCGCGAACTCGTCGAGGCGTGCCTCGACAAGACCCCGTCGGCCCGCCCGACCCCCACCGAGCTGGCCGGCTGCCTCGCCCCGGAGGGCGGCGCGGCCCGCCTGGTGACGGCCGGCTGGCTGCCGGGAGCCCTGGTGGAGCAGGTGAGCCGGGCCGCGGTACGACTCCTGAACCTGGAGGCGACGGGGGAGGGGCCGTCGGGGCCGGTGGGGTTCAGCAGGCCGTCGGTGGGGGAGGGGACGGCGGGCGACGGGGCCGGTGGGGTGCCGGCGGGTGGGGCTTTGCCGGCCGGAGGGTTCGGTGGGGCGTCGGCTGACGGGTTTTTGTCGGCCGGGGGCTCCGGTGGCCCGGCGGCGGGCGGGGCGGTGGTGGCCGCGGGCTCCGGCGATCCGAGTGCGGGTGGCCTCGCATCGGCCGGAAACCTTGGTGACGCGTCGGCGGGTGGGTCTCCGTCGGCCGGAAACCTTGGTGACGCGTCGGCGGGTGGGTCTCCGTCGGCCGGAGGCCCCGGTGGTGCGTCGGCGGGTGGGTCTCCGTCGGCCGGAGGACTCGGTGATCCGTCTGCGGGTGGCACCGCGTCGGCCGGCGCGGTGTCCGGGGCCTTCGGCCCGCCGCCCGTGATGCCGACGGCCACCGAGAGCAGCCGTGGCGCCACCGCCGTCCCCGAGCCACGGGACGCGCACCCGCACGAGACCCCGCACCCGCCGACCCAGCCCACGAACCACCGTCCCGGCAAGCTCTCCGTCTCCCTGGCGGCCACCTCCTCCGCCCGGCCCGGCGGCCGGGGCCGGCGCGTCAGCTGCACGGTCGCCCTCGCGGTGGCGGGCGCGCTGGCCGCGGTGACCGTCGGCTCCATGTCCGTACTCGACCTGCTGCCGGGCGGCTCCAAGGGCGGCGCCGCGCAGTCCGACAGCGGGGGCGAGTCCGGAGGACCGGCCTCCCCCACCGCCGTCCCCGCCGACTACCTGGGCACCTGGGAGGGACAGGCCAACTCCCGCGAGGGCATCGCCATTCCGCTCGGCACGTTCCGCGTCACCCTCGAACAGGCGAAGGTCGGCGAACGGGTGGGAACCCTCCGCCACACGGACATCTTCGGCGGCGTCTGCGACGACGTCCTCACCCTGAAGCAGGTCACGAAGAAGCAGCTCGTCACGGTCTCCGTCGGCGCGAAGTCCAACCGCGACGTCTGCAACCAGGCCGAGCACACGGTCCGCCTCACCCCGGTCGGCGACGACCTGGTCTACGAGTCGGACAGCAAGGAGTCGGGGTCGCCGAAGGCCCGGTTGTCGAAGATCGAGTGACCGTCTTCCGGCTCCTCCCGGTCGCTGTCCGTCCCCCGCCACTCACTAATGTGTCTGCGTCGGCGAACGACACCAGGCGCAGCACACGCCGCACGGGCATCACGACGGGGAAGGCCACCATGGAGACATTGCAGCCGGACGACCCGCGCGAGCTGGGCGGTTACCGCCTGCTGCGAAGACTCGGCGCCGGCGGCATGGGACGTGTGTACCTCGCGCGTTCGCCCGGTGGCCGTACCGTCGCCGTGAAGGTGGTGCGCCCGGATCTCGCGGCGGACGCCGGCTTCCGGGAGCGCTTCCGGCACGAGGTGGAGATCGCCAAGGCGGTGTCCGGCCGCTACACCGCGCCGGTCGTGGACGCCGACCCGGAGGCGGCACTGCCGTGGCTGGCGACGTCGTACGTGCTCGGCCCGGACCTCACGGACGTGGTCGCCGCGCACGGCGCGCTGCCGGAGCGCACGGTCCGTGCCCTGGCCGCCGGCCTCGCCGCGGCACTGCAGGAGGTGCACGCGGCCGGCCTGATCCACCGCGACCTCAAGCCGTCCAACGTCCTGCTGGCCGCCGACGGCCCGCGCGTCATCGACTTCGGCATCGCACGGGCGGTCGACGGAAGCCGTATGACACAGACCGGAGTCGTGGTCGGATCGCCCGGCTACATGTCCCCGGAGCAGGCCCAGGGCAAGGACATCGGCACGGCGGGCGACGTCTTCTCCCTGGGCGCCGTGCTCGCGTTCGCGGCGACCGGCCGGGGGGCCTTCGGCGACGGGTCCGCCTCGCACGCCGCGCTGCTCTACCAGATCGTGCACGGCGAGCCCGACCTCACCGGCGTACCGCGGTCGCTGCTGGGCCTGGTCCGCGCCTGCCTGATGAAGGACCCCGCCCAGCGTCCCGCACCGGCGCGGATCGTGACGTCCCTCGCCCCGCAGGGAGTCGAGCCCGTCCTGACCGACTGGCTGCCGTCGGCGGTGGCGTCGACGATCGCGACGCACGCGGCGGGGATTCTCGACCTGGAAGCCCCCGACCCGGCTCCGGCGGCCGGAGCGTCCTTCGGCCCGGCCCCGGCCATGACGGCGGGGACGGCCGTGACGGCTTCCCCGGCCCGGGCGTACGGCGGTCCGCCGACGCCGGGATACGGCAGCGCGCCGACGCCGGGTTACGGCAGCGCGCCGACGCCGGGTTACGGCAGCGCGCCGACGCCGGGATACGGCGCCCAGGCTCACGGAGGCGATCCGGGCCCACCCCTCCCCGGCACGGTGCGACTCGGCGGGCAGCCCGCCGTCCGGTCCCGTCGCCGCGTACTCGGCCTGGCGCTCGGCGCCGCGGCCGGTGTCGCCGTGGCCGGCGGCGGAACGGCCTGGTGGCTCACGCGGGACGAGGACGACACCCCCACGACGGACGCGGCGGGCCGGGGCGGCGCGGCCGAACCGGCCGGGGAGCGGTTCACCACGCCGCCCCCCGGCGTCGCGCCCCAGCCCCTGTGGCACAAGTCGGCGGCCGAGGACAGCACCAGTGCGCTCGTGCCGTTGCTCACCCACGAAGGCCTCCTGCTGATCAGTGGCGATCCGCTCGTGGCCTACGACGTGAAGACGGGCAGGGCCCGCTGGTCGAAGAAGGAGGCGTGCCGCCCGGGAGAGCCCCTTCTCTTCCACGGCGGCAAGGTGTTCCTGGCCGACGGCGGCTACGACGGAGTGCTCGTCGCCCGCGACGTGAAGACCGGCGAGGAGGTCTGGCGCAGCCGGCTGGGCAAGTCCCTGTCGGTCGATTCCGCCATCGCCGTCGACGACAAGAACGTCTACGTCACGGCCAAGGACTTCGGCGAGTCCAGGAACGCCACGGACCACCGCACCGCCGTGGCCGCCATCAGCCACAGCACCGGCAAGAAGACGTGGCTGCAGAGACGGGACTGGGGCACCAAGGACTACGACGTCCAGGGCAGCGTCTCCGGCAGGCACCTGGTGTACGCCGACTCCAACCGCAACCTCACGGTGCGGGACACCGCCACGGGCACGCAGCTGTGGACCAAGAAGATCGGTGAGGACTGGACCTGGCAGCCCACGGCCGCGAACGGCCTCGTCTTCCTGCCGGGCGACGAACTGACGGCCGTCGACGCCGACACGGGCGACACCCGCTGGACCCTGTCCCCCAACGGCCGCCGGGCCTTCCGCAACCCGACGGTGATCGACGGCGTGCTGTACGTCAGCGACTACGACGACGGCGTCTGGGCGGTGGACGTCAAGACCGGCAAGCGGACCTGGCTCTGCGAGGAGCTGGAGGTCGACGGTCCGGAGACGTTCCTGCGGGTCGGGTCCTCCCTCTACGGGGCGGGCGGCGCCCTGTCCGGCGGCCTCGTCGCGCTGGAGACCGGAACCGGCAGGCTCCGCTGGGTCTACGACGACAACAAGGACAACGGCGAACCGTGGCAGGTGACCGTCTCCGGCAACCGGCTGCTGGTCACCCACGGACCGGAGATCTACGCTCTGCCCGCCGTCTGACGCCCGGGCACCAGGACGCGATCTCCGGCCGCACGGGGGACCGGCCGCCACCGGTCTCCGCCAGACGAAGCAATGAACGTGGCCGCAGGGGCCGACGGGGAGGATGAACCACCATGCAGATGCTGGTCACGGTCGTACGGGAGGGCGGTCAGCCGCAGGACGTCGTCGTCACCACGGACGACACCGCCACGGCGGGCGACGTCGCGGAGGCACTGGCGGCCGCCCTCGGCGAGCCCGGCCGCCCGGCGGGTGCGTCCGGCAACGTGGTCCCCCTGTCCGGCACGCCGGGGGCCCTCCCGTACGGCCATGGTGCGGTGACCGCCGGAGCACCGTTCCTGTGGGCCGACGGCGAACGCTGCGATCCCTCCGCGCCGGCGACGGCCGTCCTCCAGGACGGCATGAGGGTCTCGGTCGACGACTCGGTGGGCCCGCTGCTGCGCAAGGGCGAGCCGGTCGGGCAGTACGAACTGAGGGTGGCCGGCGGCCCCGCTTCCGGACGCGTGGTCCGGCTGGGGATCGGAGCGGCCACGGTCGGTGCCGCGCCCACGTGTTCGCTGCCCCTGACGGACACGTCGCTGCCGGCGGTCGCCCTCAGGATCACCATCGACATGAAGGGTGACACCACGCTCGCCCCCGAGAGCGGCGCCGAAGTCCTGCTCGACGACGAAGCGGTGACGGCAGGTGCTCCGTGGCCGCTCGGCGGCGTCGTCCGGGTCGGTGACTCACTGCTCGTGCTCGACCGGGTGGCCGAGCCCGACGCCCACCTGTCCGCGATGAGCGAGGGCGGTCTCGCCTACAACCGCCCGCCTCGTCTGTCCCCGCTTCGGCCGCGGCGGCGGCTTGTGGTGCCCGTACCGCCCACCAAGGGGGACCGGGCCCGCTTCCAGTTCATCATGGCCTTCATGCCCATGCTGTTCGGCATCGGCATGTGGTTCCTCACCAAGCAGATCTACATGCTGCTCTTCTGTCTGATGAGCCCGCTGATGATGGCCGCCCAGTGGATCAGCGAGAACCGGGAGGGCAAGAAGCAGCACAAGACCTCCGTCAAGCAGTACAAGAAGGACCTCGCCGCTCACAAGGCGGAACTCGCCGCCCTCGGAAAGGAGGAACAGCGGGCCCGCCGCGTGGACAGCCCCGACCCGGCCGAAGTCCTGCTGTTCGCCACGGGACCGCGCCGCCGGCTGTGGGAACGCCGTCTCACCGACCCGGACGCCTTGCAGCTGAGGGTCGGCTCCGGCAGCCTTCCGTCCGACGTCGAACTCGTCCTGGGGCGCGGCGGCTCCCTGTACGACGAGGAGCGCCCCGAGCCCCCCGTCCTCCCGGACGTTCCCGTCACCCTCCCCTTCACCGAGCTCGGAGTGGTCGGCATCGCCGGAGACCGGGCCCGCGCGCTGGCCACCGCCCGCTGGCTCGGCGTCCAGGCGGCGGTGCTGCACAGCCCCCGGGACCTCTCCCTCGTGACGCTCGCGTCCACTCCCACCGCCGGCGCCGACTGGCACTGGGCGCACTGGCTGCCCCACACCAGCCCCGACCAGGGGCAGGACTGCGTCGCCCTGGTCGGCTTCGACTCCGAGGGAATCACCCGCCGCGTCAACGAGCTCCTCAACGAGCTCGCCCGGCGCAAGGCGTCCCGCGAGCAGAACAACATGACGGGCCAGCTGTACCCGGACCCCAACGTCCTGCTGATCCTCGACGGGGCCCGCCTGCTGCGCCGCGTACCCGGCGTGCCGCAACTGCTCGCCGAAGGGCCCCAGTACGGCATCCTCGCCCTGTGCGTCGACGAGGACGAGCGTCTGCTGCCGGAGGAGTGCAAGGCCGTCGTCGCCTGGTCCCCCGACGCCGCACACCACGTCCGGGTACGCGGCCACGGGCTGGAGGCCGCCGGGGACGTCCTGGCCGACCAGGTCACGCCGGAGTGGTGCGAGCTGCTCGCCCGCTCCCTCGCCCCCGTCCGGGACGTCAGCCGGGACGACGCGGGCAGTGCCCTGCCGACGTCGGCGAGGCTGCTGACCCTGCTGGGCATGCCGGACCCGACCGGGGTGGACGTCGAGCGGATCTGGCAGGCGGGCGGTTCCACCACGGCGGCCCCCGTCGGCATCGCCGCGGACGGACCCTTCGTCCTGGACATCCGGCGGGACGGACCGCACGCGCTGGTCGCGGGAACCACGGGTGCCGGTAAGTCGGAGCTCCTGCAGACCATCATCACCTCGCTGGCCGTCGCCAACCGCCCCGACGCCCTCAACTACGTACTCATCGACTACAAGGGCGGCAGCGCGTTCATGGACTGCGCCCGGCTGCCGCACACGGTCGGCATGGTCAGCGACCTCGACGCCCATCTGACCGAACGGGCCCTCGCCTCCCTCGCCGCCGAGCTGCACCGCCGGGAGAAGATCCTCTTCGACGCAGCCGCCAAGGACATCGAGGACTACAACGACACCCGCAAGCTCCGCCCCGAGCTGGAGCCGATGCCCCGACTGGTCCTGGTGATCGACGAGTTCGCCTCCCTGGTCGCCGAACTCCCCGACTTCATCGCGGGCCTGGTCGACATCGCCCGCCGGGGCCGCTCGCTCGGCGTGCACCTGGTCCTGGCCACCCAGCGTCCCGCCGGTGTCGTCAGCGCGGACATCCGCGCCAACACCAACCTGCGTATCGCGCTGCGGGTGACGGACGCCTCGGAGTCCATCGACGTCATCGAGGCCCCGGACTCGGGCGCCATCGCCAAGTCCACGCCGGGCCGCATGTACGTGCGCTCCGGTGCGCAGTCCCTGGTCGGGGTGCAGTCGGCCCGCATCGGTGGCCGCCGCCCCGCCACGGGTGGGACGGGCCCGAAGGCGACGCTGCTGCCGCTGCCCTGGAACATGTACGGCCGCCCGCTGCCCAAGCGGGCCGAGGCCGAGGACGACGGCACCATGGTCACCGACCTCGCCGTCCTCGTCGACGCGGTGCGGGACGGCGCCGTGCGCATGGGCTTCGGCGAACAGCGCAGCCCTTGGCTGCCGCCCTTGTCCGAGCAGGTCACCCTGGACGAACTCGCCGCGTACGGCGCGGAGCCCGCCGCAGACGGGGCGGCGGACGTGGCCCCGATCCCGTACGGCCTGATCGACCTGCCGGCCAAGCAGTCCCGTACGCCGCTGTCGCTGGACCTGGTGCACGGTGAGCACACCATGCTGCTCGGCGGTGCCCGCTCCGGCCGCTCGACGGCACTGCGGACGCTGGCCGGCTCGCTGGCGCGCACCACCTCCCCGCACGATGTGCACCTGTACGGCATCGACTGCGGCTCGAACGCGCTGCTGCCACTGATGCGGCTGCCGCACGTGGGTGCCGTGGTGACGCGTGACGAGCCGGACCGCGTCCGGCGCCTCATCGAGCGCCTGTTGGCGGAGATCGCCCGTCGGCAGCAACTGCTCGCCATGGAGGGGGCGTCCAGCGCCGCCGAACAGCGCGCGACGGCCGCCCCCGAGGACCGCCTCCCCTGGATGGTGCTCCTGCTGGACAGCTGGGAGGGCTTCGCCTCCACCTTCGAGAGCTACAACTACGGCCAGCTGCTCGAGGCGGCCCAGCGCATCTTCCGCGAGGGTTCCGCGGTGGGCCTCAAGGTCGTCATGACCGCCGACCGCAGCGGACTGAGCGGCCATGTCTCGTCCGCCTTCGCCGACCGCCTGGTGCTGCGCTTCGCCGACCCGAACGACTACTCCACGGCGGGGCTGCAGGCTCGCGAGGTCCCGAAGAACATGCCTCCGGGGCGGGCGTTGCGCATCACCGACACGGGCGTCGACGAGTCCCAGATCGGCCTGCTCGCGGACGACCCCGCCGGTCAGGCGCAGGTGCGGGCGTTGCGTGAGATCGCGGAGGAGTCGGCAGCCCGCCACGGCCGGATCCCGGCCGGCCGACGCCCCATGCGGGTGGACGCGCTGCCGTCCCGCATCACGGTGTCCGAGGCGCTCGCCCTCGACCCGGACTTCGCCCCGCCGTCCCCGCTCTGGGCGCTGATCGGCGTCGGCGGCGACGAACTCCAGCCGATCGGCATCGACCTGGAGGAGAACGGCCCGGGCTTCGTCATCGCGGGCCCGCCGAAGTCCGGCCGCTCCACACTCCTGGTGGCCGCCACGGAGACACTGCTGCGCTCCGGCACACCGGTGGTCCTGGTCGCCCCACGCCGCTCACCGCTGCGCGAGCTGGAAGGCCGGGACGGCGTCCTGGGCCTGCTGAACGCGGACAGCCGCGAGGACGACCTGGACGAACTGGTGGACAAGGCGTCCGGCGGCCCCTACGTCGTGGTCGTCGACGACGCGGAACTCCTCTACGACACCCGCCTCGACGAGGCCCTGGAAACCGTCGTCCGCAAGGGCGCCGACGGCGGCATCGGCCTCATCGCGGCCGGCTCCACCGACAGCCTCTCGGGTCAGTACCGCGGCTTCGCGGTAGAGGCCCGCAAGTCCCGCAACGGCTTGCTGCTGACACCCCAGAGCCCCTCGGAGGGCGAACTCTTCGGCATCCGCCTCCCGTCCAACAGCGGAGGCGGCCCGGCGGGCAGCGGGCTGTTCGTGGCAGGGGGGTCGTTCATGCCGGTTCAGGCGGTGATGAACGGGTGATGGTTCATACGATGTAGATGTGGGCCCCTGCCAGTGCGGCCGGGGCCCACAGCGCTTGCTCGGTGACGGTGGCTAACGCTTGGTGAGGCGGACGGTCGTGGAACCGGGATTCCGGGGATCACTTGAGCCGTGAAGGGGATGATCAGGCCAGGAGGTGCGCAGAATCCAGCGGCGGCGGACCACGACTGCGATGGTCAAACCGAAGGTGAACAGGGCCAAGGCGGAGGTGCCGTACGCCGGCAGGTTGAGAGGAGGGGCGATCACCCAACTGCGGGAAAGGACGCGGGATGGGTTTTCGGGGTCGTACGTGACCAGCAGCGCATCGTCGGCACGGAGATCGGGGAGCATTCCGGCGTACTCGGAGAGCTTGAACTCCTCCCCTGAATTCTCGCCTTGGACGTATTTCACTTTCACGTACTTGGGCTTGTGGTCCGATCCGGTTACCGTCGCCGCGACGGTAACTCCGTTGGCACGCAGGTCATGTACAAGGGAGCGCGCTGGAATCCAGAAGAAGAGCGCCATCCCGAGGCACAGCAGGAACATGCCGAGAGCGACGGCGATGAGCCGTCGCTGAGGAAGCTCCGGACGCGGCTTGTACGCGGCGACTCTGGCAGCGTACTGCTGTGCCGCGGCGACATGTTGCGGCAACTGGTACTGATCGTTGCGGCGTCTGGATCTCTTCTTTCTAGCCATCACTGCTCCGCCTCATGAGAACCACCCGCTCACCGTCTTCTTGACGCTGGACGCGGTGTCACCGATCGCTTCGCCCGCGTCCTTCACCGCGCCTGTGACCGCATTGACGGCTTTTCTTCCGGTCTCTTCCTTGAGCGCGTACGAGATTCCATAGCCGACGCCGAAACCCAGTACAACTCCGGCTGTGATGCCCCACCCGACGGGGCCTCCCGCCGCTGCCACCACTGCCATCGTTCCCCAGGTCATGCCTGTGCCTGCAGCCATCCCTCCGACATTGGCCGCGACGGCGACGTCCTTCTCCTCGCCGTGACCGATGTCCCATCCGATGGCGCCGAGAGTGAGAACCGTGCCTACCAGCGGCAGTTTGCCCCCCGTGTGGAGTGCACGTCCGAAGAGCGTCGCCGAGCTGGGCGCTCTGAGGCCGGGAACCTTGCCGATCAGCCAGCTACCACCGTCCGCGACGGAAGCCTCCAACAAGCGGGAGAAGGATCCCATACCGTACTTGGCGAGAATGCGTTCTGCCTCTCGAGCGGACTGCCTGGCGTTCCTGGCCGCTCGCCGGGTGTCCTTCTTGAACTTCCTTCGGTCTTCCGGCGACATGCTGTTGATGCGCTGCTGGTGCAGCCGACTCGCTTCGTCGGAGAACTTCTGCGACCGTTCCCAGAAGTGCGCGGCGTACTTTGCCTGCATGCCCACGACGGAGGCCAGCAGCCCGGCCGTGTCGGACCACGTGTCCGCGGGATCGCCGAGCTTCTTCACGGCGATCTGCGTGTGCTTCCACGCGATGGCCCACAGGTCGCTGTCGTCCCCCTGCATGAGCGCCCTGTTGAACACGGCGGTCGGCTCGTCCTCGCCGATGTCACCGTGGAACAGGGCGACTGCCTTGGCGAAGCCCGGAGCCGGGGTGTCGGCGTTGACCGCCGTGGTGAAGGCGGAGCCGAACACTTTGGCGTCGCTCTCCGCCGTCGGCGTCCTGGTGGCGGCGACGGTCACCGGCAGGACCTTCAACAACTCGGGATCGAGCGCGGCGTAGAACGCCGAAGTGAAGTCCGGGTCGCCCTTGTGCGCGGCCAACTCCTCCGCGATCCGGTGGAATTCCGCACCGGCCGTGCCGGATCCGAGGCCGGCGGCCTCATCGGTCTCCCCGGCGAGCCTCTTGCCCTTCTCCCTTGCCTCACCGATGGTCGGAACCGGCTCGCGCAACCGGACCACGGCCCCGCCCTCGTGTCCTCCGGGGTCTGTCTCCATCGCCGCTGCCAGAGCCTGCCTCCGGCGCAGCATGGGAAGCTCGTCGTCCACCCAGTCGGCGATCTTCCCGATCTCCGTCAGATGGGCCGTGTCCAGGCCGAACTTGTGGAACCTGGTGAGGTAAGAGGTTTTCGCGCCGTGCAGCGCCTTGCTGCCGGATTCCAGGTTCTTGATGGTCCTCAGCAGGTTGTTCGGATTGATTCCGGAGAAATTCGGGTCGACCATCGGAGAATCCCTATTCCGTGCCCGTGGCGAGTCGAGGATCGACCAGTACGCTCCGGGCCCCCGAACCCCTCAACGCCCCCTCGACTTCGCCGGAGGGGAGGACGACCCAGGGCTGGTGCTCTCCCATCGCCTCGACCAGCAGGGATACCGACGTGAACGCGAGTGCGACGAGTCGCTCCTGACCGTCGGCGCCGGTGACCGGTACGAGAGTCACCTCGACCGCGCCGTCGTCGGGAGGAGAACCGCTCATCGTGGGCAGGACGAGGTATTCGGAGGCCATTGGCTTAGATTATGAGGCGCTGAGGGCAGGGGCAATTCCGAGTGCGACATGAAAGCCTGAAGGTAATATTTAATGACGGGATCTGAATCCAGTGTTCCCAATCCCAGAAAGGCAGACCTGCAGAAGCTGCGCAGTGACCTGGCCAAGGAGGTGGAGAACCTCGAGCGAGCCCTCAAGGGGCCGGCCGAGGACATCGGGGGCGACAAGGTCTGGGTGGGAAGGAACGCCCGAGCCTGGCACCGCGAGTTGGAAGGGCGTCACCGGAAGCTGGGCGAACAGGTGGGCAGGTTGCTGCCGGTCATCGACGCGGCCATCCGGGACGAGCCCGAGAAGGTGTCGGCGACGGAGGCCCGCTCGTACGGCTCGAGCGCCTGAGACGCCGCCGGGGCGCCGGGACCAACCCCTGAAGGGTGTGGTCCCGGCGCCCCGAGCGGCTGTGCACTCCGCGTGACCCGCCTTGGGATCAGGTGGCGCGCTCGATGTTGTCGGCGCTGGTGTTCGCGGACTTGCTGGCCTCGTTCAGCGTGTCGACCCACTTCTCGAAGGTCGGCTTCACGTCGCGCCAGTCGTCCCGGAACCGGTCCGCCTTCGGGCCCTTCCAGTAGCCGGTGCTGTCAGCCGTGGCCGTCTGGAGGTCCTTGATCAGAAGCTGAAGGTCGTGGGCCTTCCGGGCGTAGAGCTTCGACAATTCCCGGAGCCGTGTGAGATCTGCACCGCGATCCATGGCGATCCTCCCCGTGTCATCAGGAACAAGCGGACTATCCGTTTGCAACAGTGGACGCTATCGCACCACGACCAGTTCCTGCCCGGCGCACAGGGGTTGGGGCCGTGCGGTGAGCAACGCGTGTTCGTCCGGGGCGGACCGACGGGCGGGGCCGGGCGGAGCGCTGGGGGGACGCGACCGTATCCTGACCGTCGAGACAGCGGGGGAGGCTGCTATGGCAAATCCTGACATACAGGAACTCAACCAGCGTGCCGGCCAGTTGCGTTCGCTGGCCGACCACATCGACTCACTGGTCGACACGGCCAAGAACCACAGCACGACCGGCATGAAGTCCTGGGCGGGCCCCAACGCGGACGACGTACGTGGCAAGCTCAAGACCTGGCAGACGAAGTGCGGCACGGTGGCCAAGGCCCTGCGTGACGAGGCACAGCAGTGCACGCAGGACGCCAAGGACCTCCAGGACAAGAAGAAGTAGGGGCAGGAGCGCCGGCCGGCCCGCTACGCACTCGTCCGTGTGAGCCGCACGGCCTGTTCGGTGATCTGCGATACCTCGAACAGCACCCCTGCGAACTCCACCGGATCGCCGACCCGCACGTCCTTGTACGCCGCGACCGGGACCGCCGCGCAGTTCGCGGCGATGCCGGCTGTGCCCGTGCCGGTGTCGAGGTACGAGACGGTGAGGGACAGGCCGGTCGGGAAGCGCTGGACGCCGCCGTTGCCGACGAGGGACAGTTTCTCGCCCTTGGGCGGGAAGCCGGCTGCCGCGGCGGCCAGGACGTCCTCGTTGGTGGTGAAGCACAGGGGCGCGTCCGCCGGCCCGCCCGCCGACTTCATGGACTCGGGTGCTGCGGCGAGCGCGGCCTTGTCCTCGGCCGTCTTCGGTTCGAGGACGAGGCGGTAGGAGCAGATCTGCCGGACCGTGTAGGCGTGGCCGGATACGGTGACGTCCGTCCCGGGTTCGACGGTCCACTCCTGTTGGCCGGACTCGTACCGCTCCCCCTCGCGCAGGGTCGCCGTACGGGTCGTGCCGTCGGCGTCGGCAGCGGCGTACTGCACGCCCCCGCCCCCCGGCAGCCGGAAGCCGCCGCCGCGCAGGACGTGCACCCCGTCCTGCGGCGCCTCGCCCACACACACCGGTCCCTTGTCCTCGGCGGCCGCCTGTGTGGGCGCGGGGGCCGTCGTGGGCTCCTCGCCGCCCCCGCCGGACGACGACCCGCAACCCGCCAGCGTGAGCACGGCCAGCGCGGAGCCTGCGATGCGGCGGTACCTACTCACCGGCCTGTGCACCGGCTTCCTCCTTTGTCTCCTCGGGGACGCGTTCCAGGACGACGCGGGTCCGGTACGCGACCTCCGTCACCCGCCAGGCGTCTCCGGTGATCTCCACCAGGCTTCCGGGAACCAGCTCGTCGTACTCGGCGATGAACTGCCCGTCGCGGTTGACCTGGATCCGGCCGTGCACCGACGGCTGGGCGAAGATCGTCGCCACGATCCGGTGCGTATGGCCCTCATGCTCCACGGCGTACGGAATGTGGTAGCGGAGCACCCAGCGGCCGTCGAACTCGAACGGGTACTTCACCTGCGGACGGTCGGTCGTCACTCCACTCACCTGCCGGGTGTCACGGGCGTCGTCACGGGACATCGAATGCCTCCGGCGCCTGGAAGTACTTGTTGAACTGCTCCTGCGTCACGGTGATCGGCGGATAGTTGGAGGTTCCCCAGGGGTTGCCGAGGATGACCTTGCCGTCGTCGGTGAAGCCGCGGACGTAGTAGGCGTGATTGCTGTGGTAGGTGCTGCCCCATTCCTTGGGGTGGTTCTTGTCCAGGCTCTCGTCGGCCGGCGTGGAGACGGTGACGACCTGCCCCGAGTCGAACGCCTTCTTCAGGGAGTCCAGGTTCTTGTCCTCGTCCTCGCCGATGCCGAGGAAGCCGCCCGTCGTCAGGTCCTCGCCCTCCTGGCCGGTGAGGTAGGGGGCGGCCTTCTTCGGGTCGTCGCCCTCGATGCCGCCGTAGCCGCGTTCGTCGTCACCGTCCTCCGAGTAGACCATCGCGAAGGCCTTCTCGTAGTACGCGGGCCAGGACTCGCCGTTGCCGTAGGTGCTGATCGGGTTACCGTTCTGGTCGGTGGGCAGGTCGGCGGTCATGGTGACCCAGTGGTAGTTGCCCTCCTTGTCCCAGACGCGGACGCTGACCGTGCCGTTCGGGTTCTCCTTGATGCCCTCCTGGACGAACCGGGGGTTCTTCTGCGCCAGGCCGGCCAGTGAGGCGACGTACCAGCAGTCACCGAACTGGTTCTGGTTGACGTCCTCGGACGAGACACCGTTCACGAACAGCGGGTCACCGGGCGGTGCCCAGTGGATGCCGCTGTTGGTCTGGCCGTTCTGGTTGTTGCCGCCCTGCTCGTACGCGCCGGTGTTGGTGAACGTCGGCTGCATCCCGGGGAAGGCCGCCTGGAACTTGGGCACGTTCTCCGGGCTGATCTTCGACAGCATCAGGCTGAGGGTGTCCCGGCGCTTGTCCTCGGGCAGACCGTTCTCGTCGAACGGGTTCCAGCCGGAATCACCCGTGTCGGTGATGAGCTCGTTGTAGAAGGCGAGGTCCTTCGGGGACGCCTTGGACATGAGGGCGTCGATCTCGGCGGCCGTCAGCCCGTCGAGCTCGCCCGAGACCTTCTCCAGGTCGTCGCGGTTGCCGTTGGTACCGAAGTCCTTGCCGTCCAGCGCCCGCAGGTTGCGCAGGGCCTCGTCGATCTTCTTGGCGTCCGGGGCCTTCTCGTCGAGGAACACGCTTCCGTCGGCTACGGGGTAGCCCTTGCGCACCAGCTCCTGCACGCCCTCCAGCTGCCTGATCCGGCGCTTCATCGACGACTGCATGTCACCGAGTTCGCCGGTCAGGGAGCCGGGCAGCCGGCGGCGCCCGCCGAAGAACGACGGTATGGGGACGACGTCGCCGACGAGGGCCTGCAGATCGGGGTCGCGGGAGGCGCTCTGTCCCGACGGCAGGTTCTGCTGGGCGGAGGTCAGGACGGCGGCCAGCCGGCTGTGCAGCTTCCCCGCGTTGCCGGCGAGGGCGTCGAGGTCGCCTGCGAGTGCGGTGAGCCTGACGGCGTCGAATCCTCTGAAGCCCATCAGTTGCCGCCCGTCCCGGTCTTGGCCTTGTCCTTCTCCTTGGCCTGCCGGTCCAGTTCGTCGGCCTGGTTCTCCCACCGGGTGGCATCGGCCAGCAGGGCGCCGCCCATGCCGTTGAGGGTGCGCTGCCGCTGCTGCAACTGTGCGGTGCAGTCGTCGGCGAAGGGCCCCTGCCAGATCGCGTCCGCGCCGTCCCCGGCCCGGGAGCCGGCGCGCGGAGTGGCCTTCTTCACCACGCCATCGAGATACGGCCCCAGGCTGCGCGCCAGCGTCCGCGCCTCACGCGCACACTCCCGCAACCGCTCGGCCCGCTTCTTCAACTCGGCACCACTGTCCGCGTCTGTAGGCCCCACGGCCGACGTCCTCCCCGTTCGCTGACATTTCCGGCGTTTTTCCCGTGAGTTGGTGTACGGGATCGCCGCTGAAGCATACGAGAGTCGGTTCCGTTCCACGGTTGCGGAGGGAAATCTCCCCGGCTCGCGCAGGCTCATCACACAGGCCTTCGGCGCCCGCCGACACCTCCGTCACCTTTGCTTTACTGTGACCTGGCGGCCGATGCGGGAGGCGTGGCGACAGCGTGCCATTTCCCCCATGTCGGCTTTTGGCATGTGAATCGGCCGTGCGGTGGCCATGGGCATGGGCGCTGTCGAGCCGACCGAAGGCAAGGAAGGGGGCAAGTGAATGAGCGGGGTGTCCTTCGAGCTCCGGCGCGCGCCATCCACTCGCGGGCGCCGGGGCGAGGTCTTCTCGTGGGTCGGCCAGGTGGACGGCCTCGGCCCCATCGAGCTGGCCTTTCCCACGGAGCACAGTGACTATCCGTCGGAATACTGCGAGGTGGCGGTCAGCGGTGACAGCTTCCCCCTCGTCACCTATCTCGGGCTGCGATACCTGCGGCGTCCTCTCCTTGCTAGAGGGGAACTGCGGGTCGACTGGGAACCGGCGGACCTTTCCCGGAACGTTTACCGGCCGGGCCGCCAGGGGCGAGCTCTTCGCATTCAGGTCATGGGGCGCTCGTACACTTACGTCCAGATCGGTGGCAAGCGCAGCCATGAACTGGCCCGTCCAGGCGCAGGCGTGCTCATGAGGCGTTCCAGTTGGAACAGCCCGCAGACGTTGTCCGGGACCTGCTCGGGCTCGGCGGACGCACTCGACATCAGCCTCGCCGTCGTCCTGGAGGCCGTGTACACGCGGAACCTTTCGATGTCCGGCGCTCTGGTGTCGATGCCGGGGCGCTTTCTGAACCGATGCAATTTTCTCTGATTTCTGGGGGATACAACAGAATGCCTTCCTTGGATGCGGCGCGGCGTCGGCTGCGGCTGTCCGATGCCCATATCAGCGTGCTGGGAATTCTCGTCGAAGGGGACCCGCTGCCGGACGAACTCTCGCAGGCGCGAGACGAGTTGCGAGAAGCGGCGCTGCTGGACGGCGACGACAAGATCGTCGCCGATCTCTATCCACTCGTTTCCACGCTGATGGCGCCGCGTGTCATCGCGCGCGTGGAAGTCACCGGTCCGCAGGGCGTCACCAGCAACGGGGCGGTCATCGGCGACGAGTTCATCTTCACCCACGAGGCGTGGCCCGGTTCGACGGAGTCGGAGTACGTGCCCGCGGAGCCCGAGACCCTGGTGTGGTCCCTGGCCCGGATGGTGGACCTGCACCGGGACTTCACCGATGAGGCCGACGACAGCGAGGTGATCACGTCCACCATGGGCTTGTTCGACAAAGTGATCGAGCGCATGGAGGCTGGACAGTTCGAGGAGCCGGAGGCTGTGGCAGAGGTGACCGGGGCTCCCCTACGGCTCTCCGAGATCCTCGCGCAACTGAACGGCATGTGGCGGATCACTGTTGTCTGGCAGGGAGCGGGGGAGGAACGAAGTTCGGGTGGGCTCTCCGTGACGGCGCTGTCGGTCTGGGACTGCGGCCTTGAGGGCTACTGGCTGCGCGAACTGCCGGCCGAGCCCGTCAGTGACGGTCAGGTGGAGGCGAGCAGTGAGCTGCGGGTGCGACGCACCTCGGCCAAGGAGCTCTGGCGCCTGATGACGGATCTGCTTCCGGACGGGGCGCAGCTCGCTGCCGCTCAGCCGCGGACCTCCTGACTCAGCCGTACTCCGCGAATCCAGACACCATTCGGCGTTCCTCCAGGGTTCCTGCCTGCCGGTACCGGTCCTCGAGTGGAGCGCATCATGACGATCACGGGGAAATTGTGAGCGACAGTTCCAAGCGCATGGCCAACCCGTCGGACCTGGAACACCTGGCGAAGCTGTTCGACGGCAGGGGCAATCTCGGGGACAAGCTGGACGAGGCCTTCACCCGGGCGACCCAGCTCGGCGTCCGGGACAAGCTGGCGGTTCTCAAGCCCATGCAGTCGTGGACCGGAGAGACGGCCGTCGACCTGCGGCGGCGTGCGGCCATCCTGAGGGCCGAGAAGGGCGATCCCAAGGCCGCGGCCCTGTACGCGGGTTTCAAGCCGGAGGAACTCAAAGGTCTGACGCTCCCGCCGGACGCGATGCTGATCGCCAACGCTTCCATCGCGAGCGGGGACAAGTTCGACGCTGCTTGGCTCAAGCGCAAGCCCGGTGAGACGTATCAGGACTGGCTTCAGCGTATTCCGGGAGACGCTGTGGCCAAAGTCAGCGGTGACGAGAAAATCGGTGAGGTGGTTGGTGACTACATCGAGCTCACCGCCCTCGCCTCCACCGTCACGGGTGCTTTCACGATGGCGACCCTGGGAACGCTCAGTCTCATCAAGAGGTTCAAGCACGGTACCTTCATGAAGGCGCCGGGAACCACGCTCGCACAGATCCTCAAAGGCAGGGCTCCGAGCCTGATTCCGGCCCGAATAGCCAGTTTGGGGGCACAGATCGGCAGGAGCACACCTACTGTCGTCCTCGATGTCCTGACCGGCTCGGACAGGCTCGCTCAACTCCATGGCGGAAGGCTGTACGCCTGGGAGGCCAATCTCCTCAAGGTCGGCAACAACGTCGGTACGGCCTCCCGAGCCGCTGGCGCGAGCCGACTGGGGGCATTGAGGTCCGGTGCGGGCGCCGCGCTGCGTACCGCCGGCTGGTGGCGGGCAGCAGGCATCGGTGGAAGCGTTGTCGCCACAGGTGTCGGTGCGTTCGACCTCTACCAGGAGGGGAACCCTGTCGAGGCGTTCAAGCGAGACAAGTTGGGATATGTCTCAAAGGTGTCCGGCACGGCCTTCAACGCATCACTCACCATGGCCATGGTGGCACCCACCCCGGTGACCATTGGTGCTGCGGTGGTCACCGGCGCCATATACGGTGGCGTCTCCCTTTGGCAGAACCGAGAGAAAATCAAGGAGTTCCCCGGCAAGGTAGCCGACGCGGGAGCCTGGGCCGGCAAGAAGATCTCCGAGGGTGCCGACAAGTTGGCGGACGGCGCCAAGAAGCTCGGCAGTGCCTTGAATCCATTTGATTGATCTACTTCAAGGTGAAAGCTGAGGTGCGGCGATGAGCGATCACTCCTTCGAGCTTCACCGGTTCGAATCTCCTGGTGATGAACGTGGTCGTAGGCGTGTGGCCTTCTGGAACGGTGAAGTGGCGGGTCTCGGTTCCGTGGAGTTGCTCCTGCCGGCGCTTGAAGCCGTGCCGGTAACTGACAGAAGTTCCAGTATGGGCACGATGGTGACGGGTGGCAGCGTCCCGGTCTCTTCCTACGTCGCGCTTCCTTACGGTGGAAAGCCGCGCGTTGCGGGAGGCGCGCTGAAAGTCGCGGGGCAGCACGCAACTGTTTCGCGGAGCTCTTGGCGATGGAGTAGAGCTCGGCGGGCCTTGCGGGTCCGGGCCGTGGAGCGCGAATACGTTTATCGAGAGACGGTGAACAAGCGGCACCATGTGCTTGAGCGAAATGGGGCGCAAGTGCTGATGACCCGGTCGAGCTGGAAGAATCCGGCGAAAATTTCCGGGGAAATGCATGGATCTGTCGACTCCGTGGACCTGAGTCTAGCCATTCTTTTCGAGGGCGTGTATACGCGGAATCTTTCTCTCCGAGGAGCGGTGATCTCTGCGCCCGGCAGGTTTTTGGACTCGCTTGGCGCACTTTGGTGATCGAGACCTCCCTTGAACCTCGCCTTGCCCAGCCAGGCCCAGGTCGGTGATCAGCCGCCAGACCTCCTTGGCGTCGACCCGGACCAGCTTGGGAGTGATGGCGCCGTCCACCTGGCCGGGCAGGATCGGTTCGGTGGGCAGTTCGCGGCGCCAGTAGCAGAGGAGTCCGCAGTCCCACGCCGCGAACCCGCGTACCTGCTGGGCCGGGGTTCCCTCGTCGTGCCCCTGCCATGCGGCGGTCATCCGACTCCGCCGAGCCCGGCCAGGACTCATGGGAGTAGACGCAGCCGTCGCCGATGGTGACGCCGTGGTGGAGGGTGCCGTGCTCACCGATCGCCTCCACATGAAGGACGACGGGGTCCGCAGAGCGCTGGCCAGCGGGCCGAGCAGGAGGTCAAGGTTTCCCTGGCGGCCCGTCAGGCCGGCCTCCGTCAATTCGCGTTCGGCGCCGGCCAGTTCCGGGGTGCCTGTTCCCCTCCGACACGGTGGCGGAGGACGTCCAGGTGGCTCTCGGCAAGGCGGAACCGGCCCCGGGTGCTGTCGTACGAGGGCATTGTGTGTCGCTTTCGGCGGTGGGAAGGATCGGACGGCGGTGGCTCAGGCGGTTCACGAGGTCACTGGAAGATCTCCAGCCAGTTCAGAGATCTGTTGAAGAAGGCGCGGACGGCGCCGCCCCGGGTGAGGTTGCGGGTGTTGACGCCGACCAGCACGGCGGCCAGCACGAGGTCGGTGGCGTCGACCGGACCGAGGACGGTGAAGGTGGCCTTCTTCCGCGCACCGCTGCCGTGCCGGCCGGACCGGATCTCCACGCCGTCGCGGATCAGGGCACGGTCGCGGTGCCGTCGACCGGTCGCGAGGTAGCGGTACTCCCGTCCGGCGCACTGCATGCGCAGGGCCCGTCCGGCCCTGGTCTGTGCCCAGCGGTTGCGCTTGAGGCGGATTCCGGCCCCGCCGACGCTGAGCTGCGCCATGTGGAGCGAGGGTTTGCGTCCGTAGGCCCAGCCGCTGAAGGAGGCGGCGGGAACGCTGTCCCCGCTGACCTCGGTGACATGGCGGTCGCCGTGCCGCTTCGCCGGGTAGACCACCTCGATCCGGCCGAACTCGCCCGCTGTGCCCCGGTAGCCGAAGGTCCAGGTCAGCCGATGGCCGGAGCGGTCCTCCCAGTGGTCGAGCGTGTACGTGTGCTGCCGCATGGTTCCTTTCCCCTCGCGCCGCAGGGCGCGGATCCGCCACGATCGGCGTCAGTCGAACGGGTTGAGGGCGCTGCCGAGTCTCTTGGCGCCGTCGGAAATGGCCTCTCCCGCCTTCTCGATCTTGTCCGAGTGGTCCCAGCTCAGGGTTCCGGCATAGGCGAGCCCGGTGCCGACGGCGAGGCCGGCGGTGACCGGGTTGGGAGCGATCATCGCGGCGGTGAGCGAGGCGTTGAAGGCCGTACCGGTCCAGTCGCCCTAGGCCTGGCGGGCTCGTGCCAGTGCGTCCAGCAGCGCCTCGCGGTCGTGGGTAGCGATCAGCAGCGACTCGCCTTGCACAGTCTCGACCACGATCTGGTCCATCCCCATCGGCACGGACCAGCCGCCCCCTACGAGCCGCGGCGCCCTGGCCACGTGGCTTCTCCGCCGCAACTCCGCGAGTTCCTCATGCGACCGCGAGGCCAAGGACGCGGTGAATTCCGCGTCTGTGGGCTGCTCACGAGCCTCCTGGAGCGAGGCGACCGCCAACGATTCCACCGCGATCGTCTCCCGTCCGACGGTCAACCGCCCGTCGCGGACGTGGATCCGGTGATAAATGCGTTTGGAAATCGGCACGGCATTGAATACGAGCGCGAGAAACACGGAGAAACCAAGAACGATGATCCAGACCGTGCTGTCCTCGGGAAGCAGAATGCTGCCCTGATATGCGACCCAGCCGGTCAAGGCTGCCGAGGTTGCGATGATCCAGCGCCTCGGCAGCTTCTCCCGGTACACCACCGCCCGCCCGTGGAACGCGTTCGCTGCGCCTGTTCCGGAATTCTCCGTGCCTTCCACGGTTGCTCCCTCGGTCCGGACCGACCTCGACTCCGGCCGAGGCTACCCACCGCCCGCAACAGCACGTGAGGCACGTGAGGCACGTGAGCAACGTGGCGGGAGGAGACGATCGTGGCGTGGGCGGACGGACCGGAGTCTCGGTTCAACGGTTGATGGACTGAATCTCTTGGACAGTGACTGCCTGGTCGTTCCCGAACGTTCCGTCGGGCAGGTCGCCGCCCGCGCCGCCGGTGCCGGTCCAGGCGATCTCCCAGGTGATGGTGGCCTGGAGGTTGTAGGTTCCGTTGCCGGAGGAGCGGAGGTATGTGATTCCGCAGGGAGGGGTCTCGTCGGCCTTGCCCTCGGCGTAGGGCTCGCCGATGGAGCCGTCGGCGTTGATGGTGCACTCGCCGGAGGCGGGGTAGGTCTCGGCGTCCTTGGTGCCCGGCTCGAGTTTCAGGGAGACCGGCTTGGCGGTCGTCGTGGCCTGGAGGGCGAAGCCGGGGGCGTTGATGGAGGCCGTGGCCTGGACCTCGTCGAAGACGGTCTTGTCGAGCCAGGCCCAGGTCGGCAGGTTGACCTTGGTGGTCTCCTCGGGCTTGAGGCTGACCTCGGTGTCGGGCAGCTGCATGTGCTGGTAGGCGAGGGCGGCGAGGATCTCCGGGGTGATGGCCTCCTCGTACTGGGGCGGCGGGGCCTCGCCGTTGTCGACCCAGAAGGGGAGGTCGGTGCAGGAACTGCGTTTGAGGAGGTCGGGCTCGTCGGGGTTCTCGACGGCGGCCCAGAACATCCCCTCGCCGTCCTTCTCGACGTTGTAGTCCTTGTAGCCGGGAGTGTCGGTCCAGCCGTAGTCGTCCTCGTAGTGGCGCTGCAACTCGTTGAGCGCCGCGCCCGCGTGGCCGCCCATGCCGGGTGCGCTCATCTGGCGCTCGATGTCCTTGGACATCTTCTTCTTGAAGTCCTTGGCGCCGAGGTACGGGGCGTACCAGCAGGGCGGTGGGTCCCAGTTGACGTCGGCGGACGTCACGTTTCCCGTGCCGCCGTTCTTGGCGACGGAACCGGAGTACTGGATGCGGGCGGCGGCGTAGATGCCGGTGTCGTCGCTGCCGCCCGACTCCTCCGAGGCGGCTCCGTTGCCATTGCTGGACGGTTCTGCCGAGTAGGCGGGTTCCGTGAGGGCGGTGATGCCGAAGGCCAGTGTCAGGGCGGTGATGCCGGCGCCGAGTGCCGTACGCCGTGACCTGTTCATCGGCACTGCTCCGCCTTCGTCTCGACGAACACCTTGGACGCCTGCCACAGTCCGTCACCCGTGGGAACCTTCACCATGATGATCTTGAAGTGGTCGTAGTCCGCGATGCTGGGCTCGCTCTTCAGGACCTTCCCGGTCTTGATCTCCTTGCCGTAGAACTTGCTGGAGTCCACGCAGAACGCGACCTCCACCGAGGTGCCGTTCGCGGCGGACCGGGTGGCGGCCTGGTAGTGACGCCGAGTGCCAGTGGCGGTCCAACCGCCGTCGACCCTGTCGCTGATCTGTGTCTGCGCGTAGCTCAGCCCTCCGCCCGTGGAATAGGCGGTCACAGCCGCGACCTCGGACGTGCGCTTGTCGACGCCGTGGTAAATGGCGCGGACGTAGTTCGCCGCATCCTCCATCGCCGCAGCCTCGTTCTCGTCCTTCGGCTCCTCCCAGTCGAAGACCAGGTTCATGTCCGCGGGCAGGGAGATGTCCACGCCGTCCGGCTTGTCCTCCGCCGGTGCTCCCGAGGGCTCCGCCGACTTGGTCGGCTCCTCCGTCCCTTGGTCGGCGCCGGCGATCTTGTCGTTGTCGCCGGACTTGTCGTCCCCGCCTCCGCAGGCCGTCAGCATCAAGGTCGCGGCGGCGGCGAACGCGACGGCAACGGGCAAAGTGCGACGCTTCACAATGGGCTCCCCGTGAGACGAAACGTTTCCAGTGCAGTGACGATATCGGTGGGGTTCTCGGTTTCACCAACGCGAACAGTCCAACAAATAGGCCGAATCGACAGCTACCGGCTGTTTCGACGGAGCGTGTGGCGGAGAGCCGCTCCGTCTACGCTGCGGCCATGGTCTTCATCTCGCACCGTGCTCTTCAGGGCGGCCGTGGGCACCGGATGGCCGTCGGCGTCATGTTCTTCCTCTTCTGGGTCTTCCTGGCCGTCGGACTCACTGCCGCGGCGGTCACGGGTCGGGTCGGATGGCCGGCCCGGCTGGGGTTCGGCGCCGGGGCCGTCTCCGCGTATCTGCTGGTGTGGTGGAGCGCCCGGTTCTGGTGGTCGGCCTTCTGCCAGGGGCGGCGTGAGGAGGCGGTGGCCGAGCCGGACGCCTGGCCCTGGCTGTTTCCCCCGGTGATCGGTGGTGTCGCCCTCGCCGTCTCCGGAGCGGGGATGCTGAGTCGCGGGGACGGCAGTGGGTGGTTCGGGCTGGGGTTCGGCCTGCTGCTCGGCGGTCCTTCCCTCGTGATGATGGCCCTGCAGGTGGGGGAGTGGTTCTCCGGGCGATCACGCCGCGACCCGGTCGTGCCCGCCCAGCCCGTCGAGCCACCGCGACCACGACGGGACTGGGGTCCGATCGGGAGGTGAGGCAGGAGGCACGGGCGGCTTCCGCTGCGTGTTCCGTCTCGTATTCCTTCCTTCTTCCGTGCGTTCGCCGCGAGCCGCGCAAGTCCGTTGGGCAGAGGTGACAGCAGGCCGTCCGAAGCGGCGGCCGACGTGGTGCGGTTCAAGTGGGGGGCTCGTCGGAGTGTTTGCGCGATGTTGTCCCGTACGTCCAGTGCGTCCCGTCACCGGTCCGGGCGAAGATCATGGCACGGTCGCCCGGTGCCCACGTGAGTGAATCGTGCGGGGATCATGTGCGGTGCGTGAGGAGCCGTACGTCGTCCGTGGTCGGCGGGGCGGCTCGGCGGTTCGCTTCCGCACAGGTGGTGCGGCGGTTTCAACTGGGTTGTTCAACAGTGAAATTGCAGATGAGTGACGGTGTGCGGGGTGAGGTTCGTGAGGTGGGCTCCGCCTTGAGGGGCTTATGTGTGGCTGATACGGTGCGATGGCTTGACACTCACCTCAGCGTTGGCTATTTGCCCTGGTCGGGCGGGTAGGCCCGACCCGTCGTGCATGTCCGTGCGCGAGTCGGCATGGGTGAAGTGTCCTGAATTTCAGGGAACTTGGCAGACATCGTCTTGGGTGTACGGGGAGCGGTTGCGTGAAGATCCAAGAGCGTACGGGGGCGGGCGCCGGCCGTTCCGCGGCACCGGCCGGGCCGGCGGTCGGTGACCGGCTTCCCACTCCGCCCCGCGAGCGCAAACCGGCGCTGGCCGCGCTGGCGGTGCTGCTGATCCTGGTCGGTGCGCTCGGTGCCACGATGCTCGTGCTGCAGGCCGGGGACCGCATCGAGGTCGTGAAGATCACCAAGGAGATCCCCGCCGGGCAGGCGGTCACCGACTCCAACACCACGTCGGTCATGGTCGCCGAGGACCCGGGCATCCACTACGTGGAGTACGCCCAGCTCGACACCCTCAAGAAGCTGAAGGCCGTCAGTACGATCCCGGCGGGCGTCGTCGCCGTCGGCGAGATGTTCGGCGATGCGGCCAAGGTCCCCGAGGGCAAGGCCCTCGTCGGTCTCTCCCTCAAGGAGGGGCAGTACCCGGCCAATCTGGAGAACGGTGACGCCGTCGCCGCCTACCGCGTCGGTGGTGCCTCACGCTCCGACTCCGACTCCGACAGCGGTTCCTCCGGCTCCACCGGCGGGGGCGACACCCTGATCGTGGACGACGCGCGGGTGAACTCCGTGCCGGCGGAGCAGAGCGGCGACATCGTCGGCAGCGCCAACAAGCCCGTGACGCTGCTCGTCGACAGCGCCGACGCCGCGGTGCTCACCCAGGCCGCCTCCAACGGCGAGGTGGCACTCGTCCTCGTCCCTGGCAACTAGAAGGCGGCACCCGACCCATGGCCCTCATCGCCCTAGCCGCCGACAAGGGTTCCCCCGGCGTCACCACCGCGGCCGTCGCTCTCGCGGCGGTCTGGCCGCGGCGCGTGCTGCTCGCCGAGACCGACCCGGCGGGCGGTGACCTCGTGTACCGCAGTGCCGCCGCGCACGGCGGGCCGCTGAACCCGAACACCGGGATGCTGTCCATCGCCGCGACCGCGCGGCGCGGGCTCGTGCCCGACCAACTCTGGGACCACGTACAGCCGTTGAGCGGCGGACTCGACGTGCTCGTCGGGCTCGGGATCGCCGAGCAGGCCGCCGGGCTCGCCGGGCTGTGGCCGACGCTCGGGCACGCCTTCGCCTCGCTCGCCGACTCCCCGCACGCTCCCGCCGACGTCATCGCCGACTGCGGGAGGATCAGCGGGGACACCCCTGCCGTGGAGCTGTTCCCGCACGCCTCCCTCGTCCTGCTCGTCTCGCGCACCGAGCCGGAGGCGCTCGCGCGGGTACGGGACCGGGCCGCCGCGCTCGCGGGCAAGCTGCACGGCGGGCCGCGCGGTGCCGCGACCCTCGGCAACCCGGTGATCGGCGTCGTCCTCGTCGCCGACACGGGCAACGCGGCCAAGCTCGCGTCCCAGGTCAACGACATGCTCGTACACGCGCAGACCGGTGCCCGGGTGGTCGGCACGCTCGCCGACGACCCGGCCGGTGCCGAGCAGTTGGCCGGGCGCAGGCGCGGGCGGCTCGACAAGTCGCTGCTGATCCGTTCGGCGCGCAAGGTGACGGCCGACGTGTACCAGCAGTACGGCACCGCGTGGGCAGCCCAGGCCCAGGTTCAGCAGCCGCCCCAGGCGCACGGAGCCGGGCGATGACCGCTGTCGACCATCAGCTGGTCAAGCGGTTCCGTCAGGACGCCGGCGACCGGATCGCCGAACAGCGCCGCCTCGACCAGGTCAACGGCGTCACGCCGATGTCCACCGAGGACGAGCGGCAGTACGCCCGTGCCGTCATCGCCCAGATACTGGAGGAGTACGCCCGCGCGGAGATCAACGCGGGCCGTACGCCGCTGGACGCCGAGACGGAGGAGCAGTACGCGGCCGCCGTGCACGCCGCGCTGTTCGGGGTCGGGCGGCTCCAGCCGCTGCTGGACGACCCCGAGGTCGAGAACATCGACATCAACGGCTGCGACCAGGTGTTCGTCGGCTACTCGGACGGGCGCGAGGTGCGCGGTGACGCCGTCGCCGAGACCGACGAGGAGCTCATCGAGCTGATCCAGGTGCTGGGCGCGTACTCCGGTCTGTCGTCCCGGCCCTTCGACTCCGCCAACCCCCAGCTCGACCTGCGGCTGCCGGACGGTTCGCGGCTGTCGGCCGTCATGGACGTGACGCGGCGGCCCGCGCTGTCCATCCGGCGTGCGCGCATGGGCAAGGTGTTCATCTCCGACCTGGTCGGCAACGGGACGCTCACCCCCGAGCTGGGCCACTTCCTCGCCTGTGCCGTCCGGGCCCGCAAGAACGTCATGATCGCGGGCGCCACCAACGCCGGCAAGACGACTCTCCTGCGCGCCCTCGCCAACGAGATCCCGCCGCAGGAGCGGCTCATCACCGTCGAGCGGGCGCTGGAACTCGGGCTCGACACCTTCCCCGACCTCCACCCCAACGTGGTGGCGTTCGAGGAGCGGCTGCCCAACTCCGAGGGGCAGGGCACCATCTCCATGGCGGAGCTGGTGCGCCGGTCGCTGCGCATGAACCCCTCCCGCGTCATCGTCGGTGAGGTGCTCGGCGACGAGATCGTGACCATGCTGAACGCGATGTCCCAGGGCAACGACGGTTCGCTGTCCACGATCCACGCCAACAGCTCCAGCGAGGTCTTCAACCGTATTTCCACCTACGCCCTGCAGGCGACGGAACGGCTGCCCATCGAGGCCAGCCAGATGCTGATCGCGGGCGCGGTGAACTTCGTCGTGTTCATCCAGCGGCGCAACGACTACCAGAGCGGCGGCCGTCTCCAGCGCATGGTCACCTCCGTGCGCGAGGTCAACGGCGTCGACGGACGGGTGCTGTCCAGCGAGGTGTTCGCGGAGGCCCCCGACGGGCGGGTCACCGCGCACGCCCCCATAGCCTGCCTGGAGGAACTGATGGCCTACGGCTACCGGCCCAGCGGAACGTGGGGGTGAGCCGGTGAGCACCTCTGCCACCACCCCGCTGGCCGCGCTCGACTCGCTCGGCGCCATGGGCGGCCTGTTCTCCACCACCGTCCTGTACGCGCTCGGGTGCGGTGTCGCCGTCGGCGGCGGGCTCGCCCTGCTCGCCGTCGCCGTACGCGGGCTGCCCGCCAAGCCCGAGCACGAGAAGCAGAAGGCGAGCGAGCGGGCGAACGAGCTGGTCCGGTTCGCCGGGCGGCGCGGCTCCCTCGCCGCGCTCGTCGGCCTCGCCGTGCTGCTGCTGACCCGATGGACGGTCGCCGGCATCGCCGCCGCCGTCCTCGTCTTCTTCTGGGACCGCCTCTTCGGCGGAGCCGGGGAGGAGAAGGCCGCGATGCGGCGCGTGGAGGCGCTGGCCTCCTGGACCGAGTCGCTGCGCGACACCATCGCCGGCGCGGTGGGTCTGGAGCAGGCCATCCCGGCGTCCGCGCGGGCCGCCGCGCCCGTGCTGCGCCCGCACCTCGACGCGCTCGTCGACCGGCTGCGCTCCCGCACCCCGCTGGCCGAGGCGCTCCAGCAGCTCGCCGACGAGATCGACGACGCCTCCGCCGACATCATCGTCGCCGCCCTCATCCTCAACGCCCGGCTGCGCGGACCCGGTCTGCGGCAGGTGCTGGGCGCGCTCGCCAAGTCGGCGCGCGAGGAGGTCGACATGCGGCAGCGCGTGATGGCGCAGCGCGCGTCGACCCGGCGGTCCGTGCAGATCGTCGTCGCCGTGTCGATCGCGTTCGTGCTCGGACTGTCCATCTTCAACCGGGAGTTCGTCGAGCCGTACGGTACGGCGGTCGGTCAGCTCGTACTGGCCTGTGTCTGCGGCCTGTTCGCGCTCGGCTTCTGGTGGCTGCGCAAGCTGTCCACCATCGAGACGCCCGAACGGTTCCTGGTGCGCGACGAGTCGGCGGTGCGGTTCGTGCGTCCGCGTACGCCCGGTGCCGTACCGGACCGGCGGCAGGCGCCGCTCCAGCCGGAAGAGGGGGTACGCCGGTGAGTGACGAACTGACGATGCCGGTGGTCGTCGGCGCGGTCCTCGGACTCGGGATCTACGTCCTGGTCCGCGCGTTGACGCCCACCAAGCGCAGTGCGATCTCCCAGGTCGCCCGGATCGACGCGATGCGGGCGCGCGGTACGGCGTACGAGTCGGCCCGGACGGCGGAGCGGGACACCGGCCGTTTCGGCTCGCTGCGGGCCGAAGTGGGGGCGCGGGTCGCCGAGTTGTATCTGCAGCAGGGGTGGGAGCAGCGTTCGTTGCGCGCGGACCTCGCCGTGCTGGAGCGGAGCTGGGAGAAGTTCCTGGCGACCAAGGTGCTGCTGGCGGTCGCGGGTCTGTTCTTCGGGCCGTTCCTCTTCGCCATCGTCTGGACGCTCGCCCTCGCCGACAGCCCGATCATCCCGGTCTGGCTGGCCCTGCTCTGCGCGGTGCTGTTCTTCTTCCTGCCCGACCTGGAGGTACGCCGGGACGCCGCCGAGAAGCGGCGCGACCTGCGCCGGGTGATCGGCGCGTACCTGGACCTGGTGTCGATGAGCCTGGCCGGCGGGCGGGGCCTGCCGGAGGCGCTGATGGCGGCGGCCGAGGTGTCCGACGGCTGGGCGACGCGGCGCATCCGCAACGCCCTCGCCGACGCCCGGATCACCGGCATCAGCCAGTGGCAGGCGCTGGGGCAGCTGGGGGAGGAGCTGGGCGTGGAGGAGCTCAAGGACCTCTCCGCGTCGCTGGCGCTCGTCGCGGACGACGGCGCCAAGGTGCGCGAGTCCCTCGCCTCCCGTGCCGAGACCATGCGGCACCGCGAACTCGCCGAGATCGAGGGCAGCGCGGGTGAGAAGTCCCAGTCGATGCTCGTGGCGCAGCTGCTGCTGTGCGCGGGGTTCCTCGTGTTCCTGATCTTCCCGGCGGCGATGCGGGTGTTCCAGGTGTGAGAACCGCGACCCCTGAGCCGTACGTCAGAACTTCCGTGAACCGAATTCGAGAGGACAACGCGTCATGAACGGACGTACCTTCCACACCGGCATCCCTGCCGTGGACTTCCTGGTCACTTTCATGCGGGCCCGCGTGGAGCGCGCCCGTTCCGGCGAACTGGACCGCGGGGCCTCCGCGGTGGAGTGGGTCATCATCTCGGCGGTCGTCGTGGCGATCGTCGGTGTGGTCGCCGCGATCATCAACGCCGCGCTGAGCGAGGGCGCCAACAAGGTCGGTGACTGCATCAAGGGCGCGGACGCGGGCAAGACCTGCTGACGGCCGTCACTTCGCTCACGGGGATGTCGGTGCGCGTACGTCGCTGGGTACGCCGACGGGTGGAGGCCGCCTCCGCCCGCGGCGATTCCGGCATGACCGCGATCGAGTTCGTGTTCCTCACGCCCGTCCTGTTCTTCATGATCTTCGCGACGGTGCAGTTCGCGCTGTACTTCTTCGCCGATCACGTCGCCCAGGCGGCGGCGCAGGCGGGTGCGCGCAAGGCGCGTGCGACGGCGGACGCCCAGCCCGGCGGCTGGCGGGGCGAGGCGCGGGGCGTGGTGGACAGCTACATCCGGCAGCTCGGCCCGCAGTTGGTGCTGGCGCCCGATGTGAAGATGCTCCAGCCGGAGCAGGACACGGTGGGCGTGGAGATCACGGCACGCATTCCGACGGTGTTCCCGGGCCTGGATCTGACGGTGCACGCGCAGTCGGTGGGGCCGGTGGAGCGGTTCGTGCAGGAGGGGGAGAACTAGATGGGGTTCCCCCTGGGGGACGGGCGGCCGGGAGCGGGTGACGGCCGGGACCGGGGTCTGTCCACCGTCGAGGTGGTCATCCTCGCGCCGGTGATGATCCTCTTCATCCTGGTGCTGGTGGGGTTCGGGCAACTGGTGGACGGCCGTGGCGCGCTGGACGGCGCGGCGCGTGACGCGGCCCGTGCGGGCTCGATCCAGAAGGACCACGGTACGGCGATGGCGGAGGCGCGTGCGGCGGCGGAGGCGAACCTCGCGGACGTCTGCTCCGGCCCGGTGACCGTCGTACAGACCAGTCAGGGCTTCGAGCCGGACACCATCTTCACGGTCGAGGTGAGCTGCGAGGTGCGGGGCCTCGCCATGCTGGGCCTGGACATCCCGACGACCCTGACCGCGAGCTTCAGCTCACCGCTGGACCCGTACCGGAGGACGGCGTGAGAGCGGCACGTATGAGGACATGGCTGTCCGACCGCGGTACGCGGCTGGACGACCGGGGCTCGGGCGCCGGCGCGGTCATCATCTTCGCCCTGGTCTTCCTGTCCCTGGCGGCCTTCGTCATCGACGGCGGGATGTCCATCTCCAAGCGGGAGCGTGCGGCGGACATCGCGGAACAGGCGGCCCGTTACGCCGCCCAGGACATCGACCGCGAGGCGCTGTACGACGACGTGGGCGGCCCGGCGCCGATCAACCACGAGAACTGCGACGCCCGGGTGAAGGCGTTCGCCCGCGAGATGGACATGTCCGGCCCGGACATCGCGGCGACGCACTGCGTGGCGGCGACGGTGGAGGCGGTGGAGGTCGAGGTGCAGCTGACGTACGCGCCGGTCTTCACGGGCATGTTCTACGGCGGGGACGTGGTGGTGCACGGGCAGGCGGTGGCGGAGAACGAGGTGGGCTGAGGCCCGCGCCCGCCCCCGCGGCCGCGCCCGCCTCGAAACATCCCTCGGACCTGCACACCGTTCACCGTGGGGCCGCACGGAAAAGGGGCGGAGCGCGCGGATCGGTCCGGATGCGCGGAGCGCGTCACCGGAGGCCCTCCGTAACCGGTGGGTAGCGTGAAGACGCGGGCCGTTTCCGTGACCGCATTCCCACACTCATGGATTCGGCGGCGCCGCGAGGGTGTGCGTCGGCCGTGCGTCGCTGGTCGGCCGTTCGGCGGCGTGCTTGGATCAGTGCGCGGCTCCCCGATCCCATTGCTCCGGATTCCCCACTCCGGATTTCGGGCGTGCCTTTCCGCTCCGATTAGTTGAAACAGCCAGAAGGGAAAGACCTGTCATGAACTTCGTCCCCCAGGTCGAAACTGCCGAGATCTCCGACGCGGACCTGGACAACGTCTCCGGTGGGCAGTCCGTCTCCGCCGGCATCGACGCCGGTGTGGCCGTCGTCGCGGACCACGATTCCTTCGGCGTGGGTGTGTACGCCGAGGCGGGCCCCTTCAGCGTCTCCGCCGGTCTCGGCGGCTCGGTGGCCCACGAGGGCGCGGTGCGCACCACGATGCTCTGAGCGTCGCTTCCGACGTGAGCCGGGTCCCGGTCTGTTCACAGACCGGGACCCGGCTCATTCGTCCCCGAGCCCGTCCCCACTGCCTGACTTGAGGGCGTCGACGAAGGCGTTGAAAGCGGGGGCGGGGAAGGAGAGGGGGCCGTGGGCGGGGTGTTTGGAGTCGCGTATGGCTGTGCGGGTGGGGGAACGCGCCATTTCCACGCAGTTGTTGCCGTCGCCGCTTCCGGAGTGGGACGACCTTTGCCAGGTTTCGGGTGTGGTCACGGTTTCCTCACAGCTCCTTCGCCAGACGGTGGATTAAATCGCGTGAGCGTGCAGGTTCGAGAGACGCGGACTCCACCATGTGGAACAGCGTTCGAAGAGCGCCGAGTTGGGCTTCGGAGTCGATGAAGGCGGCACCTTGCGGTGCGTCTCGTACGGCTGTGTCCAGCCTGGGTACGGCACCGCTCACGTACATCATGGCGTTGGTGGCTCCCGCGAAGCCGTCCAGGTCGAAGGGGATGACCCGCACGGTGATGTGGTGTGCTTCGGAGAGTTCCAGGACGCGAAGGAGTTGAGCACGCGCTGCGGTCCGGTCGCCCACACGGATGCGCGGAGCCGCCTCGTGGATGACGGCTGTGTACGGGACGGACCGGGGTTCCTCGATGATCCGCCTGCGTTCCGTCCGGTGGTTCACCCGCAGTTCGAGGTCGTCACGGGGCGGTTCGGGGACCCGGTAGGAGAAGATCGCGCGAGCGTAGTCCTCTGTCTGGAAGAGGCCGGGTACGTGCAGGAACTCGATGTCCTGTCGGCTGGTGCAGTGGTGCTCCAGCTCGGCGAGGTCCAGGAACGACGGGGGCAGCAGGCCCTTGTACCGCTCCCACCACCCGCGTGTCCGGTCGGTGGCCATGGCGACCAACGCCTCGACCAGCTTCTCGGTCGAAGACCCGTTCGGCGGTTGAGTGGGAGGAGGCCTTCGACTGGGGCCATTCGAGTCAATAAGATCTCCGTAGGCTCAGCAGACCCTCCTCCCACACGAACCCAGGACACCCGCCATGCCGCGACGCCGCAGTCCCAGCCCGTCCAGCTCGACGGCTCCGAGGAACAGGACGCCGCAGCCGGTGCGGGTGCGGCGGCGGTCGTTCGGGGACTTCGTCAAGGCGTTCTTCGCCTTCGTGGCGCTGGCCGCGCTGCTCGTCGGGGTGCCCTTCGCGTTGGCCGTGACCGCCGGCTGGCCGTTGCCGGACACGTTCGAGCCGATGGAGTGGCTCAAGCAGGACATCTCCGTCCAGACCTTCCTCTCCATCCTGACCTTCGTCGTCTGGCTCGCCTGGGCGCAGTTCACCGCGTGCGTGCTCGTCGAGATGAAGGCCGCGCTGTCGGGGGTCGGGGTGCCGGGGCGGGTGCCCGGGGCCGGGCCCAGTCAGTTGCTCGCCCGGCAGCTCGTCGCCGCCGTGCTGCTCGTCGGCGCGACCGCCGCCAGCTTCACTCCGGGGCTCAGCCAGCTCGGGCAGAGCCTGGAGGGGAACCAGCGGCCCGCCGTGGCCGCCGCCCAGCAGACCCCCGGGTTCTTCGCCCAGCAGCAGGAGCAGGCCGCCGGTGCCGCCGCCGCCCTCGCCGAACAGGCCTCGCACGCCGAAGCCGCCGCGAGCAGCAGCGCCCAGCAGCAGGGCGACACGAAGTTCTACCGGATCCAGCCGCCCGAGGGGCGTCACCACGACTCCCTCTGGGAGATCTCCGAGCGGCACCTCGGTGACGGGCGCCGGTACAAGGAGATCTTCGAGCTCAACAAGGACCGTACCCAGCCCGACGGTTCCAAGCTGTCCGAGGCCAGCCTGATCCGGCCCGGCTGGATCATGGAGATGCCCGGCGACGCGCGCGGCGGCGACCTCGTCGAGATGCCGGACGAGGCACCCGAGGTCTCGCCCGAGGTGCGGCAGCAGATCCGCGACTACGACAGGACCGGGGAGCACGCGCAAGGCGGTGGCGGCAGCGGTGCAGCCCACGTCTCCGTTCCCGAGCAGCGGCCGGCCCCCGAGGCTGACGACACCGGTCACCAGCAGCCGGCCCGGCAGCACGCCACCCCCGCCCAGGACTCCTCCTCCTTCGGCCTCCCCGAAGCCCTCCTCGCCGCGCCCCTCCTCGCCGCCGGTCTCCTCGGTGCGCTCGGGCACCGGCGGCGGCAGGCGCTGTGGCAGTCGGCGTTCGGCGGTATCGGCGGGCGGCGCGGGATGGAGCCGCCCACGCCGACCGGGGACGCCCAGGACGTCCAGGACGCGCTGCTCGTCGGCGCCGACCCCGAGGGCGTGCGGCTGCTCGACCGGTCGCTGCGCGGGCTCGCCACGTCCCTCGCCGCCGAGTCCCGCCCGCTGCCCACCGTCTACGCGGCCTGGCTCAGCAACGGCGACCTGCACCTCCAGCTCGCCCAGCCGTCCGGGAAGCCGCCGGCGCCCTGGCGGGTCGGGCAGGACGAGACGTCCTGGACGCTGGCCAAGGACGACGCAGTGCGGTACGAGGACGTCGACACCGCGGCCCCCTACCCCGGCCTCGTCAGCCTCGGCACCATGGACGACTCGCGGCTGCTGCTCAACCTGGAGTCCGTCCCCGGCATCGTCTCGCTGAGCGGCGACGAGGCCGACCGGGCCGCCGTGTTCGCCTCCGTCGCCGCCGAGCTGGCCACCAACGGCTGGTCGGACCGGATGACCATCACCCTCGTCGGGTTCGGCGAGGAACTGACCCCGCTCGCGCCCAACCGGCTGCGCCACCTCGACGGCATCGAGGCGCTGATCGAGACCATGGAGGCCGAGACGCGGCAGCGGCGGGGGGCGCTGGGCACGGCAGGGCACGATTCCGTGCTCACCGGGCGCACCGGCCCGGCCCAGCACACCCGTTGGGCTCCGCACCTCGTGCTGCTCGCCGCCGAGCCGTCCGCCGAGGACGCCGTCACGCTCGCCGAACTCGCCGCCGACGCCGGCCGGCTCGGCATCGGCTACCTCGTCGGCACCGGCAGCGGTGAACTGCCGGGCGCCGCATGGGAGATGGAGATCACCGGCGAGGGCAAGCTGCTCGCCCCCCTCCTCGGCCTGGAACTCGACGCCCAGCTCCTGCCCGCCGCCCAGCAGCGCGCGGTCGTCGAGCTGTTCACCGACGCCGACCCCGAGCGCGGCCCCGACGGGCCCGGCACCACCCCGCCGTTCCTCGTCGACATCAGCGAGCAGGGGCGGCCCGCCGTCTACGCGCGCCTGGTCGGACCGTACGAGATCATCGGCCTGGACACCCCGGACGGCGAACGCAGCGCCCTGCTCCACGAGGCGCTCGCGCTGCTGCTCCTGCACCGCGAGGGTGTCCACCCGCGCGTGCTGTCCTCCGCGCTGTGGCCGCGCGGCGTCACCGACGACGTGCGCGAGGCGCTGGTCGAGCGGCTGCGCGCCTGGCTCGGCACCGACCCCGACGGCACCCCCCGCCTCGGCACGGACTCCACCGGACGGCTCACCCTCGCCAAGTCCGTCGTCTCCGACCTGGACGTGCTGCGGTCGCTGTACCACGAGGCCACCCAGGGCAGGGGAGTCGACAGCCGGGCCGTACGCGGGCGGCTGCTCACCGACGCGCTGGTGCTGGTGCGCGGTCCGCTGCTCGCCGACCGGCCCGAGGGCCGCTACCGCTGGCTCACCCACGAGATCGTCGACGCCCAGCTCCCGCTGCTCGTCGCGGACACCGGACTCGCGCTCTCCGGGTTCCACCTGGAGAAGAACCGTGCGGAGAAGGCCATCGAGGCGCTGAACGCCGCGCTGCGCACCGCCCCGGCCGACGAACGGCTGTGGAACGAACTGCTGCGCGCCACCCACGCCCTCGACGACCCCGAGCGGCTCACCGCCCTCACCGCCGACCTCGTCGGCCGCGCCGGCGCCCGCGGGCTGCCGCCGCGCACCGAGGCGCTGCTCGACGAACTGCTGCCGACCTGGCGCGACGCGGTCGCGGCGGCCGGATGAGTGAGCACCTCGACGCCCTGCTGATCGCCGTCGCCGCGCTGTGGGGCGCGGCGGCCGGCGCGGTGCTGCCCCGCGCGGCCTACCGGTTCTCCGTCCCGGCCGGGGAGGCGTGGCGGACGGCGTGCCCGGCGGGGCACCCGGTCGGCGGCTGGCTCGGGCGGGCCCGGTGCGGGCCGTGCGCGGGACCGTCGTACGTGCCCGGCACCGCTCCCGTCGTCGTCACCGCCCTCGTCTGCGCCGCCCTCGCCGCCGCCACCGGGACCAGGCCCGAGCTGTTCGTCTGGCTGCTGCTCGCGCCCGTCGGCGTGCTGCTGGCGGTGGTCGACTTCCGGGTGCAGCGGCTGCCCGACCCGCTCACCCTCCCCTTCGCCGGGGCCGCCCTCGTCCTGCTCGGCCCGGCCGCCCTCGCCCCCGAGCACGCGGGGGAGTGGACCACCGCCCTGCTGGGCGCGCTCGCGCTGGGCGCCGGCTACTTCGTGCTGTTCCTCGTCAACCCGGGCGGCATGGGCTTCGGCGACGTCAAGCTCGCGCTCGGCGCGGGCGCCGTCCTCGGCTGGTACGGCTGGCCGACCGTGATGCTCGGCACCCTCGCCGGGTTCGTGTTCGGGGCGCTGTACGGGGGCGCCCTCGTCGTCGCCCGGAAGGCGGGACGCAAGACGGCGATCCCGTTCGGTCCCTTCCTGATCAGCGGGGCCTTCGCGGGGCTGCTGATCGGTGCGTACGCGGCCTGACGTCAACCGGCGCAACCGGCTGACGTACGCTGGATCGGTCCGTTCACACCTTTCGCGAAAGGGACACCGGTGACCGAGAAGGCCGACCTCCAGCCCGTCCTCGACCGTGCCGCCGCCGGTGGGCGGATCACCCCCGAGGAGGCCCTCGACCTCTACCGCGACGCCCCGCTGCACGCGCTGGGCGCCGCCGCCGACGCCGTGCGCAGGCGCCGGTACGCCGGTACGGAGCACATCGCGACGTACATCATCGAGCGGAACATCAACTACACGAACGTGTGCGTCACGGCGTGCAAGTTCTGCGCCTTCTACGCGGCCCCCAAGGACACCGCCAAGGGCTGGACCCGCGACCTCGACGACATCCTGCGGCGCTGCGCCGAGACCGTCGAGCTCGGCGGCACGCAGATCATGTTCCAGGGCGGGCACCACCCGGACTACGGCGTCGAGTACTACGAGAAGCACTTCGCCGCCATCAAGAAGGAGTTCCCGCAGCTCGTCATCCACAGCCTGGGGGCGAGCGAGGTCGAGCACATGGCGCGGATCAGCAAGGTGAGCGTCGACGAGGCGATCACCCGCATCCACGCGGCCGGGCTCGACTCCTTCGCCGGCGCGGGCGCCGAACTGCTCCCCGCCCGTCCCCGCAAGGCCATCGCGCCGCTCAAGGAGTCCGGCGAGCGCTGGCTGGAGATCATGGAGATCGCGCACAACCTCGGCGTCGAGTCCACGTCCACCATGCTGATGGGGACCGGCGAGACCAACGCCGAGCGGATCGAGCACCTGCGGATGATCCGTGACGTACAGGACCGCACGGGCGGCTTCCGCGCGTTCATCCCGTACACCTACCAGCCCGAGAACAACCACCTGAAGGGCCGCACCCAGGCCACCCTCTTCGAGTACCTGCGGATGATCGCCATCGCCCGCGTCTTCCTCGACAACGTGGCCCACATCCAGGGCTCCTGGCTGACCACCGGCAAGGAGGTCGGCCAGCTCTCCCTGCACTACGGCGCGGACGACCTCGGCTCCATCATGCTGGAGGAGAACGTCGTCTCCTCCGCCGGCGCCAAGCACCGCTCCAACCGGATGGAGATCATCGACCTGATCCGCAAGGCGGGACGGGTCCCGGCCCAGCGTGCGACGACGTACGAGCACCTCGTCGTCCACGACGACCCGGCGAACGACCCCGTCGACGAGCGCGTGGTCTCCCACATCTCCTCCACCGCCATCGAGGGCGGCACGGCCCACCCGGAGCTGAAGCTCCTCGCCTCCAACTGACCTCCCCGTGCTGACCCTTCACACCGCCGACGCCTCGCCCGAGACCGCCGTCGTGGTCGACGGCGCGCACATCGCCGCCGTCGGCCCGTACGAACAGCTGGCCGCCGGTCATCCGGGCGCCCGGCTGCGGCGGTGGCCCGGCATCCTGACGCCCGGTCTGCTCAACCCCTACGGTCCGGAACTGCTGGAGCAGGCGTACCACCCCGACCCGCGCGAGGCGGACCGGCTCGGTACCGAGCCGGTGTTCGGGGAGCGCGCGCGGGCACTCCTGGCCGCCGGGCCGTCCGCGCGGGGCGCCAGCGCACGCCGCGGAGTACAGCGCATGCTGGCGCACGGAACGGTCGCGGTCGCCGGTGAGCTGCGCGGCCGCGAGGCCCTGGACGCGGTGCGCAGGGCCGGGCTCGCCCTGGCGGGGCGTCCGGCCGCACTGCCCGGGCCCGCGGCGCTCTCCCCGGTTCCCCTCGTGCTGCTGCCGGGCCTCGGCGCCGGGAAACCCGCGCGGTTCGCGGTGTTCGACGTGCCCGACCGGGACGCCCTCGTGCGGGACGGCGCGTCCACGTGCGTGGCCACCGTCGTGGGCGGCCGCCTGGTGTACCGGCGGCGCTGACCCGTGGCGGCGCCGGCCCCGTGACGGCGCCGGCCCTCACCCCGCGAGCGCCTCCCCGAACGCCCCGTCCTCCTGCTCCACCCCACTGCAATGGGTCAACGCGTCATCCGCGGCGGCGTCTTCGCCGCACTCCGTGTCCCGGAACGTCGACCACATCGACACCCACGCGATCCCCTTCTCCTCCGCGAACGCCCGCACCTCCGCCGCGTCCGCGAGCGTGAACGTCTCCCCCTCCACGTCGTTGACGCCGATCATCGAGGTGAGCGCCATGCCCCGCCAGGCATCGGCCTCCGACAGCCCGAAGACGTCCTGGAGCTGGGTGTTCGCCGCCTCGGCCGAGGCGAGGGCGTACTCGCCCATGTCACCGTCGTAGGACTCGCCGTAGTTCATCGTCATGAGGTTGACGGTGGAGACCTGGGCGCCGTGATCGTTCGCGGACGCCAGCAGGGCCAGCCCGTCCTCGTCGAGCCCGGACGGCATGACCGGGAGGGTGAACGACACCTCCAGGTCCGTGCGTTCCTCCTGGAGCAGCGCGATCGCCTCCGAACGCAGGTCCACGGAGGCGGAGTCGGCGAGTTCGTCGCCCTCGATGTCGAAGTCGGCGCGGGTGGCGCCGGCCGCGTCCAGCGCGGTGCCGTACGCCTCCGCCAGTTCCTCCGCGCTGTCGCAGGTGGCCGCCAGTTCGTCGCCGGAGGCGCCGCCGAAGGAGACGCGGACGTCGGCGCCCGATCCGGTGAGCCCCGCGATCCGGGACGTCACGCTCTCGTCGTCGATGGCCTGGGTGCCGTTCCAGTACGGGGTGCAGCCGCTGCCGGAGGAGATCACGAACGCCAGGTTGTACGTCGTGGGGGAGCCCGCCGAGTCGGTGCCGGAGGCCGCCGAGGCACTGACGTACGGGGCGTACGCGGTGACCGGCGCGGACGACGACGAGGCCGAGGGGGCGGGGTCCGCCGGGGCCGCGTCCGTCGCGGCGTCCCCGGCGGAACAGCCGGCGGTGGCCGCGACCAGGGCGAGGGCCGGGAGGAGGGCGAGCCCGGCAACGGGCTTCAGTGGACCGCGCATCGTGCCCGTTCCCTTCATGAGACGTCGGGTGGACGGCCAACGTGGCACACGGGTCTGTGTGCTTTCTGAGGATGTACGCCCGGTTCCCGGACGATTCTCAGGGGACGGAGAGGTTCGCGGCCTTCCCACGGGAGACTCACAGGCAACGCCGGGTTTTCCCCGCACAACGGCCCTTACCGTCCGGGCCATGCATTCCGATCCCGCCATCGAGAGCCGCGCCGACGCGCGCGGCCGTCGCCGCAAACGCCGCAACGGGTCCGGCGAAGGGCCCGTCTTCGTCGACTCCTCCGGCCGCCGGGCCAGGCTGCTGCGCCGGATCGGCCTGCTCCTGGGAACCGTCTGCGCCGGGTACGCGGTCGTGCTGGGTCTGGCCTTCATGGGCATCGGCACCTCGGTCACGCCGGCCTCGCTGCTGCCGTTCGGAGGCGGACAGGGGGAGGCGGGACCCGGTGGCGGCGCGGGCCCGCGCGGCGGGGTGGCCCCGACCGGCACCCCGCCGTCCCCGCCGGCCGGCACCCCGGGCGCCACCGCCGTACCCACCCCCTCGGCGACGTCATGACCGCCGCGCCCCCCGCGCGCGGCCGGCGCCGCGCCCCCACCCGCATGGAGCGCGCCGCCGGGCGGGCCGCCGCGCTGCACCGGCCGCGGGTCCTCCTCGCGCTGCTGCTCCTGCTCGCCCTGACCTGCGTGATGCTGCTCGACGGCTATCTGCGCGCCGAGGTCGGCGACGACCAGCGGGTCCGCACCGGGGCCTCGTCCTCCGAAGTGCCCGACGACGTCCTCGACGGCGGCCCGATCCTCACCTTCCCCGGTGGGCAGGCCGAGACCGTCTCCGTCCCGGACAGGACGATCGTGCTCACCTTCGACGACGGACCGGACCCCACCTGGACGCCGAAGGTCATGGAGGTCCTGGAGGAGTACGACGTGCCCGGCACGTTCTTCGTGGTCGGCTCGATGGTGTCGCGCTACCCCGACATCGTGGAGGACCTGGTCGAGCAGGGCCACGAGATCGGCGTCCACACCTTCACCCACGTCGACCTGTCGTACCAGAGCTCCTCCCGCGTCACCCGCGAGATGGAGCAGACCCAGCTCGCGCTCGCGGGCGCGGCCGGGATCACCACCACGCTGTTCCGGGCGCCGTACTCCTCCGAGCCGGACGCCGTCGACAACTACAGCTGGCAGGTCTACCAGCAGCTCGGCGAGGACGGGTACACCAGCGTCTTCATCGACACCGACAGCGAGGACTGGAAGGAACCGGGCGTCGCGAAGATCGTCGAAGGGGCCACCCCGGAGGACGGGGAGGGCGCCTCGGTGCTCTTCCACGACTCCGGCGGCGATCGTACGCAGACCGTCGCGGCGCTGGCGAAGTACATCGAGAAGATGCAGGCGGAGGGGTACACCTTCACCACCGTCAGCGGCGCCATGGCCGAGCAGCAACAACAGCAGCAGCCCGCCGGCGGATCCGGGGCGGGCGGCCCCGGATCCGGCGCTCCGTCCGGCACCGGCAACCAGCTCCAGGCCTCCCACCGCACCGCCACCGGCGCGACCCTCTACGAGGGCAAGGCGCTCATCGCGGCCGTCACCGTCGCCGAGTGGACGGTGCCCGCGCTCTCGGCCGGCCTGGTGATCGTGGGCGTGGCCGTCATGGGGCGGTTCGCGCTGATGCTCGTCCTCGCCCGGCGTCATTACCGGCAGCGCAACAGACGCCGCTTCGGCTGGGGACCACCCGTCACCCGGCCGGTCAGCGTGATCGTCCCGGCGTACAACGAGAAGGAGTGCATCGAGAACACCCTGCGGTCGCTGGCCGAAAGCACCCATCCGATCGAGATCGTCGTCGTCGACGACGGCTCCACGGACGGCACGGCGGAGCTCGCCGAGGCGCTCGGCCTGCCGGGCGTCCGGGTGATCCGGCAGGAGAACGCGGGCAAGCCGGCCGCCCTGAACAACGGCATCCGCAGCGCCCGGTACGACATCGTCGTGATGATGGACGGCGACACCGTCTTCGAACCGGACACCGTGGGCCGCCTGGTGCAGCCCTTCGCCGACCCGTCGGTGGGCGCCGTCGCGGGCAACGCCAAGGTCGGCAACCGCTCCACGCTCATCGGCGCCTGGCAGCACATCGAGTACGTGATGGGCTTCAACCTCGACCGGCGCATGTACGACCTGCTGCGCTGCATGCCGACCATCCCCGGCGCGATCGGCGCGTTCCGCCGCGAGGCGGTGCTCCAGGCGGGCGGGATGAGCGAGGACACCCTCGCCGAGGACACCGACATCACCATCGCGCTGCACCGCGCGGGGTGGCGGGTCGTCTACGAGGAGCACGCCCGCGCGTGGACCGAGGCCCCACGCTCGCTGCGGCAGCTCTGGTCGCAGCGCTACCGCTGGTCGTACGGCACCATGCAGGCGCTGTGGAAGCACCGCGGGTCCCTCACCGACAAGGGGCCCTCGGGGCGGTTCGGGCGGGTCGGCATGCCGCTGGTGGTGCTCTTCCAGATCGTCACGCCGGTGTTCGCGCCGCTCATCGACGTGTTCACCGTGTACTCGATGCTCTTCGTCGACTTCCGGGCGGCCCTGCTGGCCTGGCTGGCCGTCCTGGGCGTGCAGCTGGTGTGCGCCGCGTACGCCTTCCGGCTCGACCGGGAGAAGTACCGGTATCTGCTGATGATGCCGCTGCAGCAGTTCGCGTACCGGCAGATGATGTACCTCGTCCTCATCCACTCCTGTGTCACCGCCCTGACCGGCGGCCGGCTGCGCTGGCAGAAGCTGAAGCGGACGGGCGAGGTCGGGATGCCGTCGGCGGGGACGGGCGGCTGATGGGGTCGCACCGCAAGGGGGCCGTGCGCCGGCGGGCCACGGCCCCGGCGGGCCGCGACGGGTACTTCGACCTCCTGCGCGCGGTGGCCCTCGTCCGGGTCGTGGCGTACCACACCTTCGGCTGGGCCTGGGCGGGGATGGTCTTCCCGTCGATGGGGGTGATGTTCGCGCTGGCCGGCACCCTGATGGCCAGGTCGCTGCGGCGTCCCGCGCTCACGGTGATCCGGGGCCGGGTCCGCCGCCTGCTGCCGCCGTTCTGGTTCTGGGGCTTCTTCGTGGTCACCGCGATGCTGGTGCACGGCTGGATGCCGGGGTGGCGGATCGTGTACTGGATCGTGCCGCTCGGCGACCCGCCGGGCAGCGCCTGGGCCGAGCAGGCCTGGGACGTCGTCTGGTACCTGCGGACGTACCTGTGGTTCGTGCTGCTCTCCCCGCTGCTGCTGCGGGTGTTCCGGCTCTCCCCGGTCGTGGTGCTGGTGCTGTCGCTCGTCCCGGTCGTCGTCCTCACGTACGTGTGGCAGCCACCAGAGGGGCGGCTCGGCGGCACCCTCACCGACCTCGCGACGTTCCTGTTCTGCTGGCTCCTCGGCTTCGCCCACCACGAGGGGGTGCTCGGGCGGCTGCGCCCCCTCGCCGTCGCCGTGGCGTCGCTCGCCGCGCTCGCCTACGGCGGCTGGTACGCCCTCGCCCACCGGTCCGCGTACGGCGGCACCTACGACCTGGACGACGACCCGCTCGCGCAGGCCTTCTGGTCGGCCGGGTTCGTGACACTGCTGATGTACGCCAAGGAGTACGCGGGCCTCGTGGGACCGTCCCGTTCCCGGCTGGTCACCGTGTTCAACGCGCGCGCCGTGACGATCTACCTCTGGCACGAGGTGGCGCTGATCCTGGCCGTGCCGCTGATCGACCGGTTCTGGGAGGTGCCCGCGTTCGAGGCGCATCTGCCGCTGGAGAGCCAGTGGTTCCTGTTCGGCGTCGGCTGGGTCCTGATCGGCGGCTTCGTGCTCGCGTGCGGCTGGGTCGAGGACGTCGCCGCACGCCGGAAGCCGACGCTCCTGCCGGGCGGGCGGGCTGCAAGAATGGGCGCGTGACCCGCGCATCCCTGGACAAGCAGCCGCACGAAGTCGCCTCGATGTTCGACGACGTCGCGGAACGATACGACCTGACGAACGACGTGCTGTCCCTCGGCCAGGACCGGCGATGGCGCAAGGAGGTCGCGAAGGCCGTCGACGCCCGGCCCGCGCAGAAGATCCTGGACCTGGCGGCCGGCACGGGCACCTCGTCGATGCCCTTCGCCCGCGCCGGCGCCTACGTCGTGCCCTGCGACTTCTCCCAGGGCATGCTCCGGGTCGGCAAGCGGAACAACGCCTGGCTGCCGTACACGGCCGGCGACGCGACCCGGCTGCCCTTCAAGGACGACGTCTTCGACGCCGTCACCATCTCCTTCGGGCTGCGCAACGTGCAGGACACGGACGCGGCGCTGCGCGAGATGCACCGGGTGACCCGGCCCGGCGGGCGGATCGTCATCTGCGAGTTCTCGCACCCGACGTGGGCGCCGTTCCGCACCGTCTACACCGAGTACCTGATGCGCGCGCTGCCGCCGGTCGCCCGGTCGGTGTCGTCCAACCCGGACGCGTACGTCTATCTCGCCGAGTCCATCCGCGACTGGCCCGACCAGCCCGCGCTGGCCGGACGGCTCCAGGGCGCCGGCTGGTCGAAGGTGGCGTGGCGCGACCTCACGGGCGGCGTGGTGGCGCTGCACCGGGGGTTCAAGGAGAGCTGAGCAGCACCGCGCGGGGCAGGGCGGGCTCCTCCAGTTCCCGCTGGAGCCCGCCCGTCGGCGGCACCGGCCCGCGCGGCTCGCGCACCCCTCCGCCGCCCTCGCCCTCACCGAAGTCGAACCACACGTGGACCACGGAGTCCCGCGGCACCTCCGTACCGGGCTGCGGATACTGCCGTACGACGTAGTCGACGACGACGAACTGGAAGTCCGACCGGTCCGGGGCGTTCACGGACAGGCCCCGGGCCCGGGCCGACTCGCGCGCGTCCACGGCCATCAGTCCGACCAGGCGCGGCACGCGCACTTCGGGCGTCGGTGTCCTGGGTGTCATACGCACGGACGTCACCCCCCAAGCGGTACCGGCAGAGTAGACCCGTGCCGTGCCCGCCGGAAGCATCAAGTGGCTTTCCGTGACAATTGATTACTCTGGGTGACGGTCGGGTGCCGGGGTCACAGGTCCAGCCGGTAGCAGTGGGCCTCCCGCGGGCCGGACGGGAGCGTGAACGTCTCGGCGAGGCGCATCCCGAGCCGCCTGGTGACCGCTATGGAACGGGAGTTGCGGGCGTCCACCATCGCCACCACGCCCGTCAGGCCCGCCGCAGCCACCCGTTCCAGGGTCTGCCGGGCCGCCGCGGTGACGTACCCCTTGCCCCAGTGCTCCCGCGCGAGCCGCCAGCCGATCTCGATCTCGCCCGTGGGGCCCCAGTCGCGGTCCCACGGCTGGGCGCCGGTGAAGCCGATGACCCGGCCGGACTCGTCGAGCATGGTCCACAGGCAGAAGCCGAGTTGGGCGTCGTGCCGGCGCTGGCGGGCGGTGAGCTCCTCGTAGACCGACAGCTCCGCCGACGCGCCGCCGTGGAACTCCATGACGTCCGGGTCGTCGAAGATCCGGTGCCAGGCGAAGGCGTCCTCGTGGGTGGGGACGCGCAGCCGTACGACGGGGAGAGCTCGGTTCACGGGGCAGCCCTTCAGCCGGGTGATCAATCGTGCTGAATAGACTGCCCGTGTCCAGTGCCGGTCGGCACGCAGATTTCGAACTTGGGGAGATCCCGCCGTGACCGAGCCCCTCTCCGACAACACCGCCGACGTCATCGTGGTAGGCGCGGGGCCGGCCGGCTCCACCACCGCGTACCACCTGGCGCGGTCCGGACTCGACGTGCTCCTGCTGGAGAAGACCGAGTTCCCGCGGGAGAAGGTCTGCGGCGACGGCCTCACCCCGCGCGCCACCAAGCAGCTCGTCGCCATGGGCATCGACATCTCCGAGGAGGCCGGCTGGCTGCGCAACAAGGGCCTGCGCATCATCGGCGGCGGGGTCCGCCTCCAGCTCGACTGGCCGGAACTCGCCTCCTTCCCCGACTACGGCCTGGTCCGCAAGCGCGACGACTTCGACGAGCAGCTCGCCCGGCAGGCCCAGAAGGCGGGCGCCCGGCTGTACGAGCGCTGCAACGTGGGCGCGCCGATCGTCGACGACCGCACCGGGCGCATCACCGGTGTGAAGGCCAAGCTCGGCGAGGACAAGCGGGAGGTCACCTTCCACGCCCCGCTGGTGGTGGCCGCCGACGGCAACTCCACCCGGCTGTCCCTGGCGATGGGTCTGCACCGCCGCGAGGACCGCCCGATGGGCGTCGCGGTCCGTACGTACTTCACCTCGCCCCGCCACGACGACGACTACCTGGAGTCCTGGCTGGAGCTGTGGGACCGTCGCGGCCCGCAGGACCGGCTGCTGCCCGGCTACGGCTGGATCTTCGGCATGGGCGACGGGACGAGCAACGTCGGCCTCGGCGTGCTCAACACCTCCGACTCCTTCAAGGAGCTGGACTGGCGCGAGGTCCTCAAGGCCTGGTGCGCCTCGATGCCGGAGGACTGGGGCTACACCCCGGACAACATGACCGGCCCGATCCGCGGCGCCGCGCTCCCCATGGCCTTCAACCGCCAGCCGCACTACACGCGCGGCCTGCTGCTGGTCGGCGACGCGGGCGGACTGGTGAACCCCTTCAACGGCGAGGGCATCGCCTACGCCATGGAGTCCGGGCAGATCGCCGCCGAGGTGATCGTCCAGGCCCACGCGCGGGCCACCCCGGCCCAGCGGGAGATCGCCCTCCAGCGCTACCCGCGCGTGCTGAAGGACACCTACGGCGGCTACTACACGCTCGGCCGGGCCTTCGTGAAGCTCATCGGCAACCCGAAGATCATGCAGATCGCCGCACAGCGCGGACTGACGCACCCCATGCTGATGAAGTTCACCCTGAAACTGCTCGCCAACCTGACCGACCCGACGGGCGGCGACGCGATGGACCGCATCATCAACGGCCTGAGCAAGGTGGCGCCGAAGGCGTGACCGGTCGGACGGTTCTGACGGGGTGTCCGATCGTGATCATTGTGTAATGCGCATGTGGACAACTGATCGACTGCGATCGGTGTCGTACGGGACGTAACCACTCAGGCACGTCCCGTACGACGAGAGAGCCTTCCATGACGCAGCAGGCAAGACGGCGGCCCGGGCCGCTCAGAGCCCTGGGGCTGGTGGCCGCCGCGAGTCTGGTCGCGGCCGGTGCCGCGGGCACCGCCCGGGCGGCCGACGAGCCCCTTCCCGTGACCATCACCGGCGAGGACCGGGTCGACCTGTCGCTGGGGTCCGGCAACGGCGACTCCACGGAACCGCAGATCGACCTGCGGCTGGACGTTCCGGGGGAGGAGTTCGAGGGCGAGGGCGACGTCCCGACCGTGTTCACCGGCGACTACACGATCCGCATCGACGCCACCGAGCTGGAGGGCGTCGCCTCGGTGGACCTGCCCTGCGACGCCGACGGTCTCGTCGCCACCTGCACGGGCTGGGAGCTGTACGCGGGCCAGCGGTACAACCGCGTCGGCGACATCCGGCTCGACCTCGACGACGACAGCGAGGCCGGGGACTTCGGCAGCATCAAGGTCACCGGTGAGGGCGAGGGGCTGGACTTCACGCCGCTGAACATCGACGTGCTCGTCGGCGGCCCCGAGTTCCTGAACCGCACGCTGCCCCTGCCCGGCGGTCTGAAGGCGGGCGAGACCTACAAGGCCCCCGTGGGTCTGCGCAATGTGGGCACCATGCCCGCCGAGGGCGCGGTGCTGCGGTTCCACGGCTCGCGCGGGGTGTCCTTCCCCGACTCGTTCGGCAACTGCGCCTACGCCGAGGTGACCACCGGCCCGCTGCTGCACCAGGGCACCGACGTCATCTGCACGTTCCCGGACACCATCGAGGCCGGTGCGGCGTACGCGCTCGCCGAGCCGCTGAAGGTGCGCACCGCGGACTTCGCGCTGCGCGACATCTTCACCTACTCCTTCACGGCCGTCCCCCCGAGCGAGGTGGCCGACCTGCGCGCGGCGAAGGACTACCGGCAGGGCGACGGAGTGGACCTGGAGCTGAAGCAGGTCTCCGGCGCCGACCCCGCGGACTACTCCCGGTACGCGGACCTGGACCTGCCCACGACGAACACCTACGACCTGGAGCTGACCGGCGCCTCGCTGGACGCCGAGGCCGGGGACACCGTCACGGCGGAGATCGGCTTCCGCAACAACGGCCCGGCCTGGATCGGCGCCCTGCGGTCCGGCGGTGAGCCCTTCTCCTTCACGGTGGAGGTTCCCGAAGGGGCGACCGTCACCAAGGCCCCGCAGAGGTGCCGGGAGATCACCCTCGCCGAGGGCGAGAAGGGTTACCGCTGCATGGTGAGCACCCCGCTGCTGGAGGACGCCGAGTTCACCTACCCGTTCGAGCTGCGGGTCGACCGGGTCGTCGAGAACGCCAAGGGCGAGGTGGCGCTGCCGGAGGCGAACGACCCCGCCGAGCCGAACCTCGTGAACAATTCGGCCTGGATCGTCCTGAACGGCCCGGATGGGCAGACGGACGGCGGAACGGGTCAGAACGGCGGCGGTGGCGCGACGCCGTCCGCCTCGGCCTCGCCCTCGCCTTCGTCCTCGTCCGGTTCCGGGCAGGACGGCGGTGCCGGTTCCTCCGGTTCCGGCACGTCCGGCGGCGTCCAGGGCGGTCTGGCGTCCACCGGTGCCGGCGGGGCGGCGCTGATCGGCGGGGCGGCGCTGCTGGCGCTGGGCCTCGGCGCGGGCGTGACCGTGCTGCTGCGTCGCCGGGCGCGGCAGACGGGCGGGGCCATCGCCTGAGAGGCGTGAGTGAGCGCCCGCGCGGCGCGAAGCCGTGAGCGGCGCTGTGGGCGGCCGGGGTCCGGAGGACGGACTCCGGCCGTCGGCGTCCGTACCGGGGCGCCGTGAGGGGCCGTCACGGGGCCGTACGACGCCCGGCGGGTGCGTATCGACGCCGCCAACCCGCCCGAGCGGTGGGACGATTCGGGCAATCGGGCGATCTTGGCCCGGTGTGCGGGAACGCCGGAGGGCCGCTGCCCCCGAGCGGCAGCGGCCCTTTGGCCCATGACGGGACGCGGCTCAGAGCACGCGCACGGCACCCGACGCGGGGTAGCCGGAAAGGTCCTGGATGACGACGCCCTTGGAGGGGTTGGCCGCGTCCAGGTACTGGCCGCCGCCGATGTAGACGCCCACGTGGTACGCGGAACCCTTGCCGCCCCAGTAGAGGATGTCGCCGACCTGGAGGTTGGACAGCGAGACGTCGGTGCCGGCCATCGACTGGTCCTGCGAGACGCGCGGCAGGTCGACGCCGACCTGCTTGAACGCGGCCTGGACCAGGCTGGAGCAGTCCCAGGCGTTGGGGCCCGAGGCACCCATGACGTAGGCGTCGCCCACCTGCGCCTTGAGGAAGGCGATGACCGTCGCGACGCTGCCGCTGGCCGGAGCGGAGGCGGTCGTGGTGGTGGCGGTGGTGGTGAGGGTGGTGCGCTCGGCGCTGCGGGCGGCGCGCTCGGCGGCGGCCTTGCGGGCCTCCTCGGCGGCCTTCTTCTTCGCCTCGGCCTTCTTCTTGGCCTCGGCGAGGTCGGCCTTGGCCTCCTTGGCGGCCTGCTCCGCGGCCGCGTCACGCTCGGCCTGCAGCTGGTAGTTCGCGGCGGCCTGCTGGGTGGCGTCCGCGGACTGGGCGATCTGAGCGGCCAGGTCCGCCGTCAGGGTGGGCAGTTCGAGGGTCTGCGTCACCGGCTCGGCAGCGTTCGCCGAACCCGACGCCCCGGCCACTGCCAGGGTGCTGAGGACGCCACCGGCAACTCCGGCCCGCATCGCCATCGTGGACTGGGCGGTGCGGCGGGGCTTCCGGTGGCTGCGTATGTGAGCGGTGTGGGACATAGGGACAACCGGTACCAGGCGCTGCTTCATATCTTCAAGAAACGTGTGCTGCGCCACAGTTGTTCAATCGGGACTCCGAATCCCGGGCGTGTCGCTTTTTATTGACGCCCTAACGGACATTACGGGCGCCCGTGATCGGCCCGTGATCACGCACTTCCATCGTTACGTCCGAATTGCCCCGCGCTTACCACTGGTTGGACTGGTTGGCCAATCCCTCCTCTCATGCGCCTCTCATCAATGTGACGGAGGTCACGGAACGGTTACCCGCGCCGTCGCGTCGGGGAGCGCCGACCGGGTCCCGGCCGCCCGAGGGGATCGACGAGGGGATCGATGCGGGGGATCGGTGCGGGTGACGGTCGGACCGGCGACTGGAGTGGGGGCCGGATCGGCGGTCGAATCGGCGGCCGGATCGTGGCCGGATCGGCGGCCGGGGTGACGGCCGGGCCGATGGCCGGATCGCGTCACCGGGACTTCGTGAACGCGTGCACACGTCCACATCCCGCTCCCGATCCCCTCTGATGTGTGAACGCTCCTCTATCAAGAGATCAAGTCCAGCGCCAATTTGCATGCGTGGGAAGCCTCTTGATATTGAGACGGCCGCCCTGAGCTGCGCTGACGAGGCAAAATGTCACCTTTGGTGATCGCCTGGATGCTTGGCGTGTGAAGATCACCGCTCATCCGACTTCATGATCGTTCGTCAGGTGGTGGAGATCACAAAGCTTGTGCAATACCCCGTGTCGCAGATCACAGACTCACGGGCATAGGATGCGGAGCGGTTGGGCTTGTGACCTGCTTCACATGTTCTCGATCTTCGCCGGGGCGGGCGTGGTTCGTGGGGCTGTTGAGGCGGGGCCGGCCCGATGCACAACCTCCCCCAGGGGCTCGGCTTCGCTCGCCCCCGGGGGGACCCCATTGCAGTCAATGCCGACTGAGAGGAGCGAGGAGCGGTGAACGCGTATGCGCCCATCCTCGTACTGGGAGCCCTCGGGGCAGGCTTTGCGATCTTCTCCGTGGTCATGGCCACGCTGATCGGTCCGAAGCGGTACAACCGCGCCAAGCTCGAGGCCTACGAGTGCGGTATCGAACCGACCCCCACGCCGGCCGGCGGCGGGCGCTTCCCCATCAAGTACTACCTGACGGCGATGCTCTTCATCATTTTCGACATCGAGATCGTCTTCCTCTACCCCTGGGCCGTCACCTTCGACGCCCTGGGGATTTTCGGGCTCGTGGAGATGCTGCTCTTCGTGCTCACCGTCTTCGTCGCGTACGCGTACGTATGGCGGCGCGGCGGCCTGGAATGGGACTGAGGGGCCACTAGTCATGGGACTCGAAGAAAAGCTGCCGAGCGGATTCCTGCTGACCACCGTCGAGCAGGCCGCGGGCTGGGTGCGCAAGTCGTCCGTCTTCCCCGCCACGTTCGGCCTCGCCTGCTGTGCCATCGAGATGATGACCACCGGCGCCGGCCGCTACGACCTGGCGCGCTTCGGCATGGAGGTCTTCCGCGGCTCACCGCGGCAGGCGGACCTCATGATCGTCGCCGGGCGGGTCAGCCAGAAGATGGCGCCGGTGCTGCGGCAGGTCTACGACCAGATGCCGAACCCCAAGTGGGTGATCTCCATGGGGGTCTGCGCCTCCTCGGGCGGCATGTTCAACAACTACGCGATCGTGCAGGGCGTCGACCACATCGTCCCGGTCGACATCTATCTCCCCGGCTGCCCGCCCCGCCCCGAGATGCTGATGGACGCCATCCTCAAGCTCCACCAGAAGATCCAGACCTCCAAGCTCGGCGTGAACGCCGAGGAAGCCGCCCGCGAGGCGGAGGAGGCGGCGCTCAAGGCCCTGCCCACGATCGAGATGAAGGGGCTGCTGCGATGAGCGACGCGAACGGGTCGAACGGGACCAACCCCGAGAAGGACCTCTCCGCCGAGAACCTCCCCGGCCAGCGCGGCCAGGGCGGCGAGGAGATCCGCGTCCAGCGCGGCATGTTCGGCGCCGCGGGCGGCGGCGACACCTCCGGCTACGGCGGACTGGTCCGCTCCGTCCGGCTCCCGGGACCGGCGTCCCGCCCCTACGGCGGCTGGTTCGACGAGGTCGCCGACGAGCTGGAGGGAGCCCTGGAGGAGCAGGACCTGCTCCCGGAGAACGCCATCGAGAAGACGGTCGTCGACCGCGGCGAACTCACCTTCCACATCGAGCGCGAGCACCTGGTCCGGGTCGCGAAGACCCTGCGCGACGACCCCGCCCTGCGCTTCGAGCTGTGCACCGGCGTCAGCGGCGTGCACTACCCGAACGACAAGGGCCGCGAGCTGCACGCCGTCTACCACCTGCGCTCGATCACCCACAACCGGCTGATCCGCCTCGAAGTCAGCGCCCCCGACAGCGACCCGCACATCCCGTCGCTGTTCTCCGTCTATCCGACGAACGACTGGCACGAGCGCGAGACGTACGACTTCTACGGCATCGTCTTCGACGGTCACCCGGCCCTCACGCGGATCATGATGCCGGACGACTGGCAGGGCCATCCGCAGCGCAAGGACTATCCCCTCGGCGGCATCCCCGTCGAGTACAAGGGCGCCCAGATCCCGGCTCCGGACCAGCGGAGGTCGTACTCATGAGCACTTCGCACGCCTCACCTCGGGAGACCACCGAGGGCACCGTGTACACGGTCACCGGCGGAGACTGGGACGAGGTCGTCGAGACCGCGGCCCGCGCCGACGACGAACGCATCGTCGTCAACATGGGTCCGCAGCACCCGTCCACCCACGGAGTGCTCCGTCTGATCCTGGAGATCGACGGCGAGACGGTCACCGAGGCCCGCTGCGGCATCGGCTACCTCCACACCGGCATCGAGAAGAACCTCGAGTACCGCACGTGGACCCAGGGCACCACGTTCGTGACGCGCATGGACTACCTGACGTCGTTCTTCAACGAGACGGCGTACTGCCTGGGCGTCGAGAAGCTCCTCGGCATCGAGGACCAGATCCCGGACCGGGCCACCGTCATCCGGGTGCTCCTGATGGAGCTGAACCGGCTCTCCTCCCACCTGGTGTGCATCGCCACCGGTGGCATGGAACTCGGCGCCACCACGATCATGATCTACGGGTTCCGTGATCGTGAACTCATTCTCGACCTCTACGAGCTCATCACCGGGCTCCGGATGAACCACGCGTACATCCGCCCCGGCGGACTCGCCCAGGACCTGCCGCCCGGCGCGGTGGACCGGATCCGCGAGTTCGTGAAGACGATGAGGAAGAACCTCCCGGAGTACGACAAGCTCGCCACCGGGAACCCCATCTTCAAGGCCCGCATGCAGGACGTCGGCTACCTCGACCTGGCCGGCTGCATGGCGCTGGGCGCCACCGGCCCGATCCTGCGCTCCACCGGCCTGCCGCACGACCTGCGCAAGGCACAGCCGTACTGCGGATACGAGACCTACGACTTCGAGATCCCGACCGCCGACACCTGTGACTCCTACGGCCGCTTCCTGATCCGGCTGGAGGAGATGCGCCAGTCGCTGCACATCGTCGAGCAGTGCCTGGACCGGCTCCAGCCCGGACCGGTCATGGTCGCCGACAAGAAGATCGCCTGGCCCGCCCAGCTCGCCCTGGGACCGGACGGACTGGGCAACTCCCTCGACCACATCAAGAAGATCATGGGCACTTCCATGGAGGCCCTGATCCACCACTTCAAGCTGGTCACCGAGGGCTTCCGCGTCCCGCCGGGACAGGCGTACGCGGCGGTCGAGTCGCCCAAGGGCGAGCTCGGGGCGCATGTCGTCTCCGACGGCGGCACCCGCCCCTACCGGGTCCACTTCCGCGACCCGTCCTTCACCAACCTGCAGGCCATGGCGGCGATGTGCGAGGGCGGCCAGGTCGCCGACGTCATCGTCGCCGTCGCGTCCATCGACCCCGTGATGGGAGGCGTCGACCGGTGACCACCTCTTCTTCGGAGCGGTCCGAGCGGGGCGTCAGCCTGGGCATGCCCGAACTGCCCGCACCCGCCTACCCGGACGACGTCCGGGCCCGGCTGGAGACCGACGCGCGCGAGGTCATCGCCCGCTACCCGGACTCCCGGTCCGCCCTCCTGCCGCTGCTGCACCTCGTGCAGTCGGAGGAGGGCCACGTCACGCGCACCGGGATGCGGTTCTGCGCGGAGATGCTGGACCTGACCACCGCGGAGGTGACCGCGGTCGCCACCTTCTACACCATGTACCGGCGCCGGCCGAGCGGTGACTACCAGGTCGGGGTGTGCACCAACACCCTGTGCGCCGTCATGGGCGGTGACGCGATCTTCGAGGAGCTCCAGGAGCACCTTGGCGTCGGCAACGGCCAGACCACCGACGACGGCAAGGTCACCCTGGAGCACATCGAGTGCAACGCGGCCTGCGACTTCGCGCCCGTGGTGATGGTGAACTGGGAGTTCTTCGACAACCAGACCCCCGAGAGCGCCAAGCGCATGGTCGACGACCTGCGCGCCGGCCGCCCGGTCGAGCCCACGCGCGGGGCGCCCCTGTGCACCTTCAAGGAGACCGCCCGCATCCTGGCCGGCTTCCCCGACACGCGCGAGGGAGCCGTCGAGGCCACCGGCAGCGCGGGCCCCGCTTCCCTGATCGGCCTGAAGCTGGCCAAGGGGGAGGCCGCCCCCGCGCGTGTGGTGCACCCGCGCGGTGAGGCGCCCCGGGACACCCCGCCGCACGAGCCGTCACCGACGGAGCACCTCAGCTCGCACGACGCGCCGCAGGACACGTCGGCCTCCGACCCGGCCCACCCGTCGGGTCCCGTCGCCGAGGAGGGGGAGTGATGACCTTGGCACCCGAACTCAAGGACATGAGCCCGGAGAAGCTGCTCGCACCCGTGCTGTCGGCCTTCTGGGACGAGGACGAGTCCTGGACGCTGGACGTCTACAAGAGGCACGAGGGGTACGAGGGGCTCCGCAAGGCGCTCGCCATGTCACCGGACGACGTCATCGCGTACGTCAAGGAGTCCGGTCTGCGCGGGCGCGGCGGCGCCGGCTTCCCGACGGGAATGAAATGGCAGTTCATTCCCCAGGGGGATGGAAAACCCCATTATCTGGTTGTCAACGCCGACGAGTCGGAGCCCGGAACGTGCAAGGACATTCCGCTCCTCTTCGCGAACCCGCACAGCCTCATCGAGGGCATCGTCATCGCCTGTCATGCCATCAGGTCGTCTCATGCCTTCATCTATCTGCGTGGTGAAGTCGTCCCCGTTCTGCGGCGGTTGCACGAGGCCGTGCGCGAGGCCCACGCGGCCGGCTTCCTCGGCGAGAACATCCTGGGCAGCGGACTCGACCTCGAACTCACCGTGCACGCGGGCGCGGGCGCGTACATCTGCGGTGAGGAGACCGCGCTGCTCGACTCGCTCGAAGGCCGCCGGGGTCAACCGCGGCTCCGTCCCCCCTTTCCTGCCGTCGCGGGCCTCTATGCGTGCCCGACTGTGGTGAACAACGTCGAGTCGATCGCGTCGGTTCCCGCCATCATGAACCGGGGCAAGGAATGGTTCCGCTCGATGGGAAGCGAGAAGTCCCCCGGCTTCACCCTCTATTCCCTCAGCGGCCACGTCGCCAACCCCGGACAGTACGAGGCGCCCCTCGGCATCACGCTGCGCCAGCTGCTGGAGATGAGCGGCGGGATGCGCCCGGGCCACCGGCTGAAGTTCTGGACGCCGGGCGGCTCCTCGACGCCGATGTTCACCGACGAGCACCTCGACGTCCCCCTCGACTACGAAGGGGTGGGCGCCGCGGGTTCCATGCTCGGCACGAAAGCCCTGCAGTGCTTCGACGAGACGACCTGCGTCGTCCGCGCCGTCACCCGCTGGACCGAGTTCTACGCCCACGAGTCCTGCGGCAAGTGCACGCCCTGCCGCGAGGGCACGTACTGGCTGGTCCAGCTGATGCGGGACATCGAGGCCGGCAAGGGGCAGATGGCCGACCTCGACAAGCTGAACGACATCGCCGACAACATCAACGGCAAGTCCTTCTGCGCCCTCGGCGACGGCGCCGCCTCGCCGATCTTCTCCTCGCTCAAGTACTTCCGCGAGGAGTACGAGCAGCACATCACGGGCCGCGGCTGCCCCTTCGACCCGGCCAGGTCGACGGCCTGGGCCGACCACCGTACGGAGGTGAACGCATGACCGTGACCACGAGCGCTCCCTCCGGAGGAGGAGAGGCGGCGGTCCCGCCCGAGGACCTCGTGACGCTGACCATCGACGGCGCCGAGATCAGCGTGCCCAAGGGCACCCTGGTCATCCGGGCCGCCGAGCAGCTCGGCATCGAGATCCCCCGGTTCTGCGACCACCCGCTCCTGGACCCGGCGGGCGCCTGCCGCCAGTGCATCGTCGAGGTCGAGGGCCAGCGCAAGCCCATGGCGTCCTGCACCATCACCTGCACCGACGGGATGGTGGTGAAGACCCAGCTCTCCTCGCCGGTCGCGGAGAAGGCCCAGAAGGGTGTGATGGAGCTGCTGCTCATCAACCACCCGCTGGACTGCCCGGTCTGCGACAAGGGCGGCGAGTGCCCGCTGCAGAACCAGGCCATGTCGCACGGCCAGGCCGAGTCCCGCTTCGAGGGCAAGAAGCGCACCTACGAGAAGCCCGTCCCGATCTCCACGCAGGTGCTGCTCGACCGCGAGCGGTGCGTGCTGTGCGCCCGCTGCACCCGGTTCTCCAACCAGGTCGCCGGCGACCCGATGATCGAACTGATCGAGCGGGGCGCGCTCCAGCAGGTCGGCACCGGCGAGGGCGACCCCTTCGAGTCGTACTTCTCCGGCAACACCATCCAGATCTGCCCGGTCGGCGCGCTCACCTCGGCGGCGTACCGGTTCCGCTCCCGTCCCTTCGACCTGATCTCGTCGCCGTCGGTGTGCGAGCACTGCTCCGGCGGCTGCGCCACCCGCACCGACCACCGGCGCGGCAAGGTCATGCGGCGGCTCGCCGCGTACGACCCCGAGGTCAACGAGGAGTGGATGTGCGACAAGGGGCGCTTCGGGTTCCGGTACGCGCAGCTGCGGGACCGCCTCGACACGCCGCTGGTGCGCAACCCTGAGGGTGAGCTGGAGCCGGCGTCCTGGCCGGACGCGCTGCGGATCGCGGCACAGGGACTGCTGGCCTCGCGCGGTCGCACCGGTGTCCTGACCGGCGGCCGGCTCACCGTCGAGGACGCCTACGCGTACAGCAAGTTCGCGCGGGTGGCGCTCGCCACCAACGACATCGACTTCCGCGCGCGCGTGCACAGTGCCGAGGAGGCCGACTTCCTCGCCGCGCGGGTGGCGGGCCGCGGCCGTGACCTCGACGGTACGGGCGTCACGTACACGCACCTGGAGAAGGCGCCCGCGGTTCTGCTGGTCGGGTTCGAGTCCGAGGAGGAGGCGCCCGGCGTCTTCCTGCGGCTGCGCAAGGCCTGGCGCAAGCACGGGCAGAAGACGTTCGCCCTGGCCACGCACGCCACGCGCGGGCTGGAGAAGGCCGGCGGCACGCTGCTGCCGGCGGCCCCCGGCACCGAGACCGAGTGGCTGGACGCCCTGGCCGGCGGCGTCGGCCTGCAGGGCGACGGGGCCGGGGCCGCCGAGGCGCTGCGGGGCGAGGGCGCGGTCGTCGTCGTCGGCGAGCGGCTGGCGGCCGTACGGGGCGGCCTGACCGCGGCCGTCCGGTTCGCCGCCGCCACCGGCGCCCGGCTGGTGTGGATCCCGCGCCGGGCCGGGGAGCGGGGCGCCGTGGAGGCGGGCGCGCTGCCGGCGCTGCTGCCCGGCGGCCGCCCGTCGACCGACCCGCGCGCACGTGAGGAGATCGCCGCCGCGTGGGGCATCGCCGAACTGCCGCACCGCTACGGCCGCGACACCGGGCAGATCGTCGAGGCGGCGGCCCGCGGTGAGCTCCAGGCGCTGCTGGTCGCGGGCGTGGAGGTCGCCGACCTGCCCGACCCGGCACGCGCGCGTGCCGCGCTCGCCGAGGCCGGGTTCGTGGTGTCGCTGGAGCTGCGGCCCAGCGAGGTCACCGCACTCGCCGACGTCGTCCTGCCGGTCGCCGCGGTCGCGGAGAAGACCGGCACCTTCCTCAACTGGGAAGGCAGGGTCCGCATGTTCGAGGCGGCGCTCAAGCCCGACCAGATGACTCGGCGGCTCGCGCCCACCGACGCGCGCGTGCTGCAGATGCTGGCCGACGCCATGGACGTCCACCTGGGACTGCCGGACCTGCGCACCATCCGCGCGGAGCTCGACCGGCTCGGCGCCTGGGACGGCCCCCGGGCCACCGACCCGCTGGAGACCGCGGGCGCGCTGCCCCGGCCGGCCGCCGGGGAGGCCGTGCTCGCCGGGCACCGGCTGCTGCTCGACCACGGGCTCCTGCAACTCGGCGACGAGGCGCTCGCCGGCACCCGGCACGCCGCCTGCGCGCGCGTGTCGGCCGCCACGGCCGCCGAGGCCGGCGTCAAGGACGGCGACCTGCTCGCGGTGACCGGCACCGCCGGAACGGTCCGGCTGCCGCTGGCCGTCACCGAGATGCCCGACCGCGTGGTGTGGCTCCCGCTGAACTCCGTCGGCGGCGGCGTCGCCTCCGGCACCGGGGCACTGCCCGGCTCACTCGTCCGTATCGGCCCGGCGACGTCCGCCGACGAGGCCACCGAGGAGGTGGAGGCATGAGCCCGTACCTCGCCGCTGAAGACCTCTCGATGTTCGGCACCGACCCCTGGTGGCTGATCGTCGTCAAGGCGGTGTTCTGCTTCGCCTTCCTGATGGTGACCGTGCTGATCTCCATCGTCATGGAGCGCAAGGTCGTCGCCTGGATGCAGTTGCGCATCGGCCCCAACCGGCACGGCCCCTGGGGCATGCTCCAGTCGCTCGCCGACGGCGTGAAGCTGATGCTCAAGGAAGACGTCGTCGTCAAACGCGCGGACAAGGCGGTGTACGTCCTCGCGCCGATCGTCGCGGCGATCCCCGCCTTCATGGCGTTCGCGGTGATCCCCTTCGGCCCGGCCGGCAACGAGGTCTCGGTCTTCGGCCACCGCACCACCATGCAGCTCACCGACCTGCCGATCGCGTTGCTGTACATCCTCGCGGTCGCCTCGGTCGGCATCTACGGCATCGTCCTGGCGGGCTGGAGTTCCGGCTCCACCTATCCGCTCCTCGGCGGCCTGCGCTCCTGCGCGCAGATGATCTCGTACGAGATCGCCATGGGCGCCGCGTTCGCCTCCGTGTTCCTGTACTCGGGGTCGATGTCGACGTCGACGATCGTCGAGGCGCAGACCGACCGCTGGTACGTCCTGCTGCTGCCGGTCTCCTTCCTCATCTACATCGTGACGATGGTCGGCGAGACCAACCGCGCCCCGTTCGACATGCCCGAGTCCGAGGGCGACCTGGTCGGCGGTTTCAACACCGAGTACTCGTCGATCAAGTTCGCGATGTTCATGCTCGCCGAGTACATCAACATGGTGACCGTCTCGGCCGTCGCCGTGACCCTGTTCCTGGGCGGCTGGCGGGCCCCGTGGCCGATCAGCACCTTCTGGGAGGGCGCGAACCACGGCTGGTGGCCGATGCTCTGGTTCACCGGCAAGCTCCTTTCCCTGCTGTTCGGCTTCGTGTGGCTGCGCGGCACGCTCCCGCGCGTGCGCTACGACCAGCTGATGAAGCTCGGCTGGAAGGTCCTCATCCCGGTCTCCCTGGTGTGGCTGATGCTCGTCGCCACCGTGCGGGCGCTGCGGAACGAGAACTACGACTTCGCCGACATCGCCCTCTACATCGGCGGTGCCGTCCTCGCCCTCCTGCTGCTGTCCTTCGTCGCGGACCTGTTCCGCGGCAAGGGGGAGGAGGCGGGCCGGCCCGCCGAGGGTCCGCCCGCCTTCGACCCCATGGGCGGCGGATTCCCCGTACCGCCGCTGCCGGGACAGGAGTCGCCGCCGGTGCCGCGACGCCGCCCGCGCCGGGAGCGGGAGCTGATTGTCAGTGGTGCCCCCGATACTCAGAGTGACGGATCTCCGGTCGGATCCACGGATGGAAAGGAGGCGTCCGATGGCTGAGGAGCCCAAGGAGACCAAGCCCGGTTTCCTGAACCCCGTGGCCGGCTTCGGCGTGACCTTCAAGGCCATGTTCAAGAAGCGGCTGACCGAGCAGTACCCGGAGCAGCAGAAGACCACCGCTCCGCGTTTCCACGGACGGCACCAGCTCAACCGCCATCCGGACGGCCTGGAGAAGTGCGTCGGCTGCGAGCTGTGCGCCTGGGCCTGTCCCGCCGACGCGATCTACGTCGAGGGCGCGGACAACACCGACGAGGAGCGCTACTCGCCCGGCGAGCGGTACGGCCGCGTCTACCAGATCAACTACGCCCGCTGCATCCTGTGCGGGCTGTGCATCGAGGCGTGCCCCACGCGCGCGCTGACGATGACCAACGAGTTCGAGCTGGCGGACTCCAGCCGCGCCAACCTCATCTACACCAAGGAGCAGCTGCTCGCCGGTCTGGAGGAGGGCATGGTCGACTCCCCGCACGCCATGTACCCGGGCACCGACGAACAGGACTACTACCGGGGCCTGGTGACCGAGGCCGCGCCCGGTACGGAGCAGCAGGTCGCCCACTCCAAGGGCGAGGTCGTGCAGGAGGCCGCCTCGACCTTCGGCCCGGAGGAACCGGCGTCGGAGAAGGTGATCGGGCGATGACCGGGCAGCTCGCCGCCTACTCCACCTCCACCGGAGAGGCCTTCCAGTTCTGGGTCCTCGGCACGGTCGCCGTGATCGGCGCCCTGTGCACCGTCTTCATGCGGCGGGCCGTGCACAGCGCGCTCTGCCTCGCCGGCACCATGATCATCCTGGCGGTGTTCTACCTGGCCAACGGCGCCTACTTCCTGGGCGTCGTCCAGATCATCGTCTACACCGGCGCGATCATGATGCTGTTCCTGTTCGTGGTGATGCTCGTCGGCGTCACCGCGGCGGACTCCCTGAAGGAGACCATCAAGGGCCAGCGCTGGCTGGCCCTGCTGTGCGGGCTCGGCTTCGGCGTCCTGCTGGTCGGCGGGATCGGGAACGCCTCGCTCAGCGAGTTCAACGGCATCGGCGAGGCGAACGCGGGCGGCAACGTGGAGGGCCTCGCGGCCCTCCTCTTCACCAAGTACGTCTTCGCCTTCGAGATCACCGGAGCCCTGCTCATCACAGCCGCCGTCGGCGCCATGGTGCTCACCCACCGGGAGCGCACCGAGCGCGCCAAGACGCAGCGGGAGCTGGCCGAACAGCGCGTGCGCGAGGGCAAGTACCTGCCGCCGCTGCCGGCACCCGGTGTGTACGCCCGGCACAACGCCGTGGACATCGCGGGCCTGCTGCCCGACGGCACCCCGTCGGACCTCACCGTCAGCAAGACGCTGCGGGAGCGCGGCCAGATCCGTGACGTGTCGCAGGAGGCGATCAACGACCTGCGGGCGATGGAGCAGCGCGCGGAGGAGCGCCTGGAGCGCACCGCGATCGACGCGCCGACCTTCAAGCGGGCCGAGGAGGCGTCGAAGTGAACCCCGTGAACTACCTGTACCTGGCCGCGCTGCTGTTCACGATCGGCGCCACCGGCGTACTGATCAGGCGCAACGCGATCGTCGTGTTCATGTGCGTCGAGCTCATGCTCAACGCCTGCAACCTCGCGTTCGTCGCCTTCTCCCGGATGCACGGCAACCTCGACGGCCAGATCATCGCGTTCTTCACGATGGTCGTCGCCGCCGCGGAGGTCGTGGTCGGGCTGGCGATCATCGTGTCCCTGTTCCGTTCCCGCCACTCGGCCTCGGTCGACGACGCCAGCCTGATGAAGCTGTGAGGGGCTGCTGAATCGTGGAGAACCTGATTGCGCTGCTGGTGGCGGCGCCCCTGCTCGGAGCGGCGGTCCTGCTGTGCGGCGGACGCCGTCTTGACGCCGTCGGCCACTGGATCGGCACGCTGCTCGCGGCCGTCTCCTTCGTGCTCGGCCTGGTGCTGTTCACCAATCTGCTGGGCAAGGGCGCCGAGGAGCGCACCGTCACGCAGCACCTGTTCAGCTGGATCCCGGTGGAGGGCTTCCAGGCCGACGTCGCCTTCCGGCTCGACCAGCTGTCGATGACGTTCGTCCTGCTGATCACCGGCGTCGGCTCGCTGATCCACCTGTACTCCGTCGGGTACATGGAGCACGACGAGCGGCGCCGCCGCTTCTTCGGCTATCTGAACCTGTTCCTCGCGGCGATGCTGATCCTCGTCCTCGCCGACAACTACCTGCTGCTGTACGTCGGCTGGGAGGGCGTCGGTCTCGCCTCCTACCTGCTGATCGGCTTCTGGCAGCACAAGCCCAGCGCGGCGACGGCGGCGAAGAAGGCCTTCCTGGTCAACCGCGTCGGTGACATGGGCCTGTCCATCGCGATCATGCTGATGTTCCTGTGGTTCGGCACCTTCGCCTTCGGGCCGGTGCTCGGCACCCTGGAGGAGCCCGGTCTCGCCGGGCAGGCCGGTGAGGGCAAGCTCACCGCGATCGCGCTGATGCTGCTGCTCGCCGCCTGCGGCAAGTCCGCCCAGGTGCCGCTGCAGTCCTGGCTCGGGGACGCGATGGAGGGCCCGACCCCCGTCTCGGCCCTGATCCACGCCGCGACCATGGTGACGGCGGGCGTGTACCTGATCGTCCGCTCCGCGGCCGTCTTCAACGGCGCCCCGGACGCGCAACTGGTCGTCACCATCGTCGGCGCGGTCACGCTGCTGTTCGGTGCGATCGTCGGTTGCGCGAAGGACGACATCAAGAAGGCGCTGGCCGGCTCGACCATGTCGCAGATCGGCTACATGGTGCTCGCCGCGGGCCTCGGCCCCATCGGCTACGTCTTCGCGATCATGCACCTGGTGACGCACGGCTTCTTCAAGGCCGGGCTGTTCCTCGGCGCCGGCTCCGTGATGCACGGCATGAACGACGAGGTCGACATGCGGCGCTACGGCGGACTGCGCACGTACATGCCGGTCACGTTCGTCACCTTCGGCCTCGGCTACCTCGCCATCATCGGCTTCCCGGGCCTGTCCGGCTTCTTCTCCAAGGACAAGATCATCGAGTCCGCCTTCGCCAAGGGCGGCACCGAGGGCTGGATCCTCGGAGCCTGCGCCCTGCTGGGCGCGGCCATCACCGCGTACTACATGACGCGCGTGATGCTGATGACGTTCTTCGGCGAGGAGCGCTGGCGCAACGCCCCGACGCCGTCCCCGGCCGAGCCGGACGTGGAGCCCGCCGCCGAGACGCGCGGCGCGTACACGCCGCCGCACCCGCACGAGTCCCCGAAGATCATGACGATCCCGATGATCGTGCTGGCCGTCGGGTCGGTCGCGGGCGGTGCCTTCTTCAGCATCGGCGACCGCTTCATGCACTGGCTGGAGCCCATCACCGGCCACGACCACGGTCACGCGCCGATCAGCGCCATGACGGTGACCGCCGCCACGATCGCCGTGATGGTCATCGGTGTGGCGGTCGCCTGGGCCCAGTACGGGCGCCGTCCGGTGCCGGCCGTCGCCCCGCGCGGGTCGCTGCTCACCCGGGCCGCCCGGCGCGACCTGCTCCAGGACGACTTCAACCACGTGGTCCTGGTCCGCGGCGGTGAGCACCTCACCCGCTCGCTGGTGTACGTCGACCACACCCTGGTCGACGGGGTCGTCAACGGCACGGCGGCCTCCATGGGCGGCCTGTCCGGGCGGATGCGCAGGCTGCAGAACGGCTTCGCGCGGTCCTACGCGGTCTCGATGTTCGGCGGCGCGGCGGTCCTCGTCGCCGCGACCCTGCTGATGAGGGCGGTCTGATACCGATGTCCTTTCCTCTGCTGACGGCGACGGCGGCGCTCCCGGCCATCGGGGCGATCGCCACGGCCGCCGTACCGGCCGCGAAGCGCACGGCCGCCAAGTGGCTGGCCCTGCTGTTCTCGCTCGCCACACTCGTCCTGGCGATCGTCGTCCTGGTGCGGTTCGACCCGGACGGCGACCGCTACCAGCTCACCGAGTCCCACGCCTGGATCGCGGACTTCGGCGTGCGGTACGAACTGGGCGTGGACGGCATCGCGGTGGCGCTGATCGCGCTGACCGCCCTGCTGATCCCGTTCATCGTCCTCGCGGGCTGGCACGACGCCGACCCGCTGGAGACCGGTAGCAAGAGGTGGCGGCCGACGCAGGGCTTCTTCGCCCTGATCCTGGCCGTCGAGGCGATGGTGATCCTCTCCTTCGAGGCCACCGACGTCTTCCTCTTCTACATCTTCTTCGAAGCCATGCTCATCCCGCTGTACTTCCTCATCGGCGGCTTCGGGGACCGTGCCCACGAGCACGGCGAGGAGACGGCGGCGACACAACGGTCGTACGCGGCGGTCAAGTTCCTCCTCTACAACCTGGCCGGCGGTCTGATCATGCTGGCCGCGGTGATCGGGCTGTACGTGGTCGCCGGGAACTTCTCGCTCACCGAGATCGCCGAGGCGCGGGCCAACGGCTCGCTGGACATGGCGACGAACACCGAGCGCTGGCTGTTCCTCGGCTTCTTCTTCGCCTTCGCGGTGAAGGCGCCGCTGTGGCCGCTGCACACCTGGCTGCCCAACGCCATGCAGGAGTCCACCGCCCCGGTGGCCGTGCTGATCACGGCGGTCGTCGACAAGGTGGGCACCTTCGCGATGCTCCGCTTCTGCCTCGGGCTGTTCCCGGAGGCCAGCAAGTGGGCGACGCCCGCCGTCCTCGTCCTGGCGGTCATCAGCATCATCTACGGCGCGCTGCTCGCGGTCGGCCAGCGCGACATCAAGCGGCTGATCGCGTACGCGTCGATCTCGCACTTCGGCTTCATCATCATGGGCATCTTCGCGATGACCAGCCAGGGCCAGTCCGGGGCGACGCTCTACATGGTCAACCACGGCATCTCGACCGCCGTGCTGATGCTGATCGCCGGATTCCTGATCTCGCGGCGCGGCTCCCGGCTCATCGCCGACTTCGGCGGTGTGCAGAAGGTGGCCCCGGTGCTCGCCGGCACCTTCCTGATCGGCGGGCTCGCGACCCTCTCGCTGCCCGGGCTCGCGCCCTTCGTCAGTGAGTTCCTGGTCCTGGTCGGCACGTTCACGCGCTACCCGGTGATCGGCATCATCGCCACCTTCGGCATCGTCCTCGCCGCGCTCTACACCCTCGTCCTGTACCAGCGGACGATGACCGGCCCGGTGAAACCCGAGGTCTCCGCGATGCCCGACCTGCGGGTGCGGGAGATCGCGGTGGTGGCGCCGCTGGTCGTGCTGCTGGTCTTCCTGGGCGTCTACCCGAAGCCCGTCACGGACGTCGTGAACCCGGCGGTGAAGCACACCATGTCCGATGTTGAGAAGAAGGACCCCCGGCCCGAGGTGGAGGCGGCCAAGTGAGCGCAACAGCCGTCCACAGCCTGTGGACAACGGCGGCCGACCCGATCTCGAAGATCGACGCGCCGAAGATCGAATACGGGCAGCTCGCGCCCACCCTGATCGTCGTCGGCGCGGCGATCGTCGGGGTGCTGGTCGAGGCGTTCGTACCGCGCAGGACCCGCTACTACGCGCAGATGTTCGTCGCCGCGGTCGCGCTCGTCGCCGCCTTCGCCGCGGTCGTGGCGCTCGCCGCGGACGGCTACGGCACGACCAAGGCGGGCATCGCGGCGATGGGCGCCATCGCCGTCGACGGGCCGGCCCTGTTCCTCCAGGGCACGATCCTGCTGACGGCCCTGGTCGGCCTGTTCACCTTCGCCGAGCGCCGGCTCGACCCGGAGGCGCACGGCAACCGGGTGGACTCCTTCGCCGCGCAGGCCGCGTCCGTACCAGGCAGTGACAGCGAGAAGAAGGCGGTCAAGGCCGGCTTCACCACCACCGAGGTGTTCCCGCTGCTGCTCTTCGCGGTCGCCGGCATGCTGGTCTTCCCGGCGGCCAACGACCTGCTGACGCTGTTCGTGGCGCTGGAAGTCCTCTCGCTCCCGCTGTACCTGATGTGCGCGCTGGCCCGCCGCAAGCGGCTGATGTCGCAGGAGGCGGCGGTCAAGTACTTCCTGCTCGGCGCGTTCGCCTCCGCGTTCACGCTGTTCGGCATCGCGCTGCTGTACGGCTACTCGGGCTCGATGTCGTACGCCACGATCGCGCAGGTCGTCGACGGCACCGTCCCGGAGGTCACCCCGGCGCTCGCCGACACCATGGGCAACGACGCGCTGCTGCTGGTCGGCGCCGCGCTGCTGGTCATGGGCCTGCTGTTCAAGGTCGGCGCCGTCCCCTTCCACATGTGGACGCCCGACGTGTACCAGGGCGCCCCGACGCCGGTGACCGGTTTCATGGCGGCGGCGACCAAGGTGGCCGCGTTCGGCGCGCTGCTGCGGATCCTGTACGTCGTGCTGCCGGGCCTGCGCTGGGACTGGCGGCCGGTCATGTGGGCCGTCGCCATCGTCACCATGCTGGTCGGCGCGATCGTGGCGATCACCCAGACCGACATCAAGCGGCTGCTGGCGTACTCGGCGATCTCGCACGCGGGCTTCATCCTCGCGGGTGTCATCGCGACCACGCCGTCGGGCATCTCGTCCGTCCTCTTCTACCTGGCGGCGTACTCGTTCGTGACGATCGGCGCGTTCGCGGTGGTCACGCTGGTGAGGGACGCCGGCGGCGAGGCGACGCACCTGTCGAAGTGGGCGGGGCTCGGCCGTCGCTCCCCGCTGGTGGCGGCGGTGTTCGCGGTGTTCCTGCTGGCCTTCGCGGGCATCCCGCTGACCTCCGGCTTCGCCGGGAAGTTCGCCGTGTTCAAGGCGGCGGCGGAGGGCGGGGCGGCCCCGCTGGTCGTGGTCGGTGTGATCGCGTCGGCCATCGCGGCGTTCTTCTACATCCGCGTGATCGTCCTGATGTTCTTCAGCGAGCCGCGCCCCGAGGGCCCGACCGTCGCGGTGCCGTCACCGCTGACGATGACGGCGATCGGGGTCGGCGTGGCCGTCACGGTGGTGCTGGGCGTCGCACCCCAGTACTTCCTGGAGCTGGCGGGGGACGCGGGAGTGTTCGTGCGCTGACACGGCCCTCACCGGCACGTCGACTTCGGCCCGGCACCCTTCGGGGGGTGCCGGGCCGAAGTCGTCGGGTGAGCGGTCTGTGGATAACTTCGGGGCTGTCGGTGCGGACCCCTATCGTGGAGGCAGTGGTCGAGGGACGGCTTACGGGGGCACGGTGACGGGCGGTAGTGGCGGGATGGCAGTGACGGAGAGCGAGGCGCTGGCCGCGCTGCACCGGGTGTTCGGGTACGACGCCTTCCGTGGTGAGCAGGAAGCGGTCATCGAGCACGTGATCACGGGCGGCGACGCCGTCGTGCTCATGCCGACCGGTGGCGGAAAGTCGCTCTGCTACCAGATTCCGGCCCTGGTCAGGCCGGGTACGGGAGTCGTCGTCTCCCCGCTCATCGCGCTGATGCAGGACCAGGTGGACGCACTGCGGGCGCTGGGCGTGCGGGCCGGGTTCATGAACTCCACGCAGGACTTCGACGAGCGGCGCGTCGTCGAGGCGGAGTTCCTCGCCGGCGAGCTGGACCTGCTGTACCTCGCACCGGAGCGGCTGCGGCTGGACAGCACCCAGGACCTGCTGTCGCGCGGCAAGATCTCCGTCTTCGCGATCGACGAGGCGCACTGCGTGTCCCAGTGGGGGCACGACTTCCGGCCGGACTACCTCATGCTGTCGCTGCTCGGCCAGAGGTGGCCGGACGTGCCCCGCATCGCGCTCACGGCGACGGCCACGCACGCCACGCACCGGGAGATCACCGAGCGTCTCGGCATGCCGGACGCCCGGCACTTCGTGGCGAGCTTCGACCGGCCCAACATCCAGTACCGGATCGTGCCCAAGGCGGACCCCAAGAAGCAGCTGCTGAGCTTCCTGCGCGGGGAGCACGCCGGGGACGCGGGCATCGTCTACTGCCTGTCGCGCAACTCGGTGGAGAAGACCGCCGAGTTCCTCTCCCGCAACGGCGTCGAGGCGGTGCCGTACCACGCGGGCCTCGACGCGGGGACGCGCGCCGCGCACCAGGCGCGGTTCCTGCGGGAGGAGGGCCTGGTCGTGGTGGCGACCATCGCGTTCGGCATGGGCATCGACAAGCCGGACGTCCGCTTCGTCGCCCACCTCGACCTGCCCAAGTCCGTCGAGGGCTACTACCAGGAGACGGGCCGCGCGGGGCGCGACGGGCTGCCGTCCACGGCCTGGATGGCGTACGGGCTCAACGACGTCGTACAGCAGCGCAAGCTGATCCAGTCCGGTGAGGGCGACGAGGCGTTCCGGCGGCGGGCGGGTCAGCACCTGGACGCGATGCTCGGCCTGTGCGAGACCGTCCAGTGCCGGCGCGGCCGGCTCCTCGCCTACTTCGGGCAGGACCCCGACCCGGCGGGCTGCGGCAACTGCGACACCTGCCTCACCCCGCCGGAGACCTGGGACGGGACCGTCGCGGCGCAGAAGGTGCTGTCCACGGTGGTGCGGTTGCAGCGGGAGCGCGGGCAGAAGTTCGGCGCGGTGCAGATCGTCGACATCCTGCTGGGGCGGCGCACGGCCAAGGTCATCCAGTTCGACCACGACCAGCTCTCCGTGTTCGGCATCGGCGAGGAGCTGACCGAGGCGGAATGGCGGGGCGTGGTGCGCCAGTTGCTCGCCCAGGGGCTGCTCGCCGTCGAGGGGGAGTACGGCACGCTGGTGCTGACCGAGGCGAGCGGGGCGGTGCTGCGGCGGGAGCGGGAGGTGCCGCTGCGCAAGGAGCCGAAGAAGCCGGTGGCCTCCCGGTCGGGTGGCTCGGGTTCGGGGCGGGGGGAGCGCAAGGCCAAGGCCGCCGCTGCCGAGCTGCCCTCGGAGCTCGTCCCCGCGTTCGAGGCGCTGCGCGCTTGGCGTGCCGAGCAGGCTCGCGAACAGGGCGTCCCGGCCTACGTCATCTTCCACGACGCCACGCTGCGGGAGATCGCCACGGTGTGGCCCACGTCGGTGACCGAGCTCGGCGGCATCAGCGGGGTGGGGGAGAAGAAGCTGGCGACGTACGGGGAGGGGGTGGTGGCCGTGCTGGGCGGGCTGACGGCGCCGGGGGACTCCGGTGCCGGTGCCGGGTCCGAGGAACCCGGCGGCCCGGACGACTGGCCCGACGCGGACGCCGAGCCGGAGCCCGACTGGACATGAGCGCCGCGTGGCCGGGCTGGGCGGGGGTGCTGCGCAGCCCGGCGTTCACGGAGTGCCGGTGCGCCCACCCGTGCCGCTGGGGGTACCTCCCAGGCCCTTGAGGCACTGGGGGAGGCACGACTGCCCGCAGTTCGCGTCAGGGCAACGCCGTCAGGCCCGGTGCGAAGGTGATCAGGAGGGGGAGCAGGGGGACCAGGGCGGCCGCGGCCGTGGTCAGGGCGCGGTGGTGGCGGTCCAGGCGGGGCGGGGGTTCCAGGAGGCGGTCGACGCGTTCGCCGAGGAGGCGGTGGCTGGAGGCGCAGGAGAGGACGCCCCGGTGCTGGTTGAGCTCGATCAGCGCCAGCGCCGTGGTCAGGTGGCCGCAGCGGCGGGAGGCCGTGTCGTCGGCGGACAGTTCGACCAGGCGGTGGGTCTGGTCGCAGAAGTGCGCGAACAGCGGGATACGGGGGAAGCCGGTGGCCAGCGCGGTGGACAGGTGCAGCAGCCAGTCGTGGCGGGCGCGGGCGTGGCCCCGCTCGTGAGTGAGGACGGCGTCGAGCTGGTGGTCGGTGAGGCGTTGCAGGGCGCCGGTGGTGACGATGAGCTGGGGCGGGCTGCCCGGCATCCACCAGGCGTCGGGGTACTCGTCCTCCAGCACCAGCAGGGGACCGCGGGCCGCGGGCAGTCCGGCGGGCAGGTCGGGGGCCCGTTCCCGCAGATGCGCCCGGGAACGGGCACGCCGGCGACGTGCCTCGAACAGTTCGCGCCCGAGCATGGCCGTCGTCCAGGCCGCCCCGGATGCCAGCAGCACGGTGAGGGCGATGGTCCAGGGCGAGGCGGCGGACAGGTCGTACGCCGCGGTGACCGCGGGCGGGGCCGGGGCGAAGAGCTGGGCGCGGACGGTGCCGAAGACGGCGGCGGCGCCCAGGGCGAGCGCCGTGACGCAGCACAGCAGGACGGTGGCGACCAGGCACTGCCACACCCACAGGGCGACCACCGGTTCCCGTTCCGGCCACTTCGCACGGGTCAGCGCCCGGGGGACGGGCACGGCGGCCGTCACGGCGACAACGCTCAGCAGGAGCAGGCAGACGGTCATGCCACGGGCTCCGGATCCTGTCGGAAGAAGGCGGCTTCGGGTCGTGCTGGGGGCGTGCGGGAAGTACCAAGGGGGCGCGGCGCGAACGCACACACCGCCCGACGCCAAGTATGACGGCGAAGGGCGGTGTGAGTCAGGGGGCATCGAAGATCGGTAAGGGCCGGACGGGTCACACGGCGGGGACCACCCGTCCCGTGACCTCGCCGAGGCCCACGCGGACGCCGTCCGGGCCCGGCGCCCAGGCCGAGAGCGTCACCACGTCACCGTCCTCCAGGAACGTCCGCTTGCCGTCGGGGAGTTCGAGGGGATCACGGCCGTTCCAGGTCAGTTCCAGCAGCGACCCGCGTTCCCGCTCGGCGGGGCCGCTCACCGTGCCGGAACCGTACAGGTCGCCGGTGCGCAGGGAGGCGCCGTTGACGGTCATGTGGGCGAGCTGCTGGGCGGCCGTCCAGTACATGGTGGAGAAGGGGGGCTCGGAGACGACATGGCCGTTGACGGTGACGGTGATCCGCAGGTCGTAGCCGCCGGGTTCCTCGGCCGCGTCGTCCAGGTAGGGCAGCAGTTCGTGCGTGCGCTCCGGCGGCGCGACGCGGGCCTCGTCCAGGGCGTCCAGCGGGGTGATCCAGGCCGACACCGAGGTGGTGAAGGACTTGCCGAGGAACGGGCCGAGGGGGACGTACTCCCAGGCCTGGACGTCGCGGGCGGACCAGTCGTTGAGGAGGCAGAGGCCGAAGACGTGGTCGCGGAAGTCACCGAGCGGCACCGGCCGGCCCAGCTCGGACGGCACGCCGACCACGAAGCCGACCTCGGCCTCGATGTCCAGCCGGACGGACGGCCCGAAGACCGGGGCGGCGTCCGTGGGCGCCTTGCGCTGGCCCGAGGGGCGTACGACGTCGGTGCCGGACACCACGACCGTGCCGGCGCGGCCGTGGTAGCCGATCGGCAGGTGCTTCCAGTTGGGGGTCAGGGAGTCGGCGGCGTCGGGGCGGAACATCCGGCCGACGTTCCGGGCGTGGTTCTCGGAGGCGTAGAAGTCGACGTAGTCCGCGACCTCGAAGGGGAGGTGCAGGGTCACCTCGGACAGCGGGTGGAACAGCGGCTCGACGGTCTCCCGGTGCGCCGGGACGGTCACCCACGCCGTGAGCGCCCGCCGCACGTCCGACCAGGCCGTGCGGCCCGCCGCCAGCAGCGGGTTGAGGGTCGGGCGGGCGAGCAGGGAGGCGTACGGCGAGCCCAGGGCGTGCGCCGCCGCGCCGGCGTCGAGGACATGGTCGCCGAGCCGGACGCCCACGGTCCGCTCCGACGAGCCGGGGGGCGAGAAGACGCCGTACGGCAGGTTGTGCGGGCCGAAGGGATCGCCCTCGGGGACATCGAAGGGGGGCATCGGGTGCTGCCTCGCTTTCGTGTGCGCGGGTGCTCCACGTGTCCGTGGTCGTGCCACACGTTACGGGTGACACGGCGGTCTTGGGCAGAGCCGACGTGGTGGCGCCCCCCGCTTTCCCTTGCGTACCGGAAGTTATCCACAGGAGGGGAGGCAATCTTGACGGAGCGGTGCGAACGGGGCGACTCTGGGCGGGTGCCGGAAGGCCTCGGGGAGGGGGCGTTTCCGAAGGCACACTGGGGGGCGGATGGCCATTGGGGAGGCCGGACCGCGCTCGGCGCGCTCGGGATCGCAGTCGAAGCGGCTGGAAGAGACCATGCGCGGCCGGCTCGGCCGGGAATGCGTGTACGTGCCGTCATGCAGGTTCGGGCTGTTCGTGGCGTTGCGCCACTGGTGCCCGCCGGGCGGCAGGGTGCTGATGTCGCCGGTCAACGACGACGTCATCTTCTTCGTGGTGCTGGCGGCGGGACTGCGGCCGGTGCAGGCGCCGTTGAACCCGTTCGACGGGTCCATCGACATCGACGCCGTGCCCGAGGGGACATGGGGCTCGCTGTCCGCCGTACTGACGACGAATCTGTACGGCAACCCGGACCCGGCACCGGAACTGCGGGCACGTTGCGACGCGTTGGGCATCCCGCTGCTGGAGGACGGGGCGCACGCGATCGGCAGCGAGGTCGGCGGGCGGCCGGTCGGGGCCTGGGGCGAGGCCTCCGTTTTCAGCCTTTCCAAGCATGCCGGGGCCCAGGCGGGCGGCATGCTCGCGCTCGCCGACCCGAGCCTGGCCGAGGCGATGCGGGCCGGCTGCGACGAGCTGCTCGCCCCGCCCAGGGCGGCGTCCGAACTCGCCTATGCCTTACGGCCGTACGCCGAGGCCGCCGTACGGGGGCTGGGGCTGCGGCGGGCCGCCTGGGCGGCGCTGGGACTGCTGGGGCTGACGGAGCGCGACGGGATCAGGATGCCGCTGCGTCCAAACGCCCTGGCCGAGGCCGCCGGCGCGGCCCCGGACCTGACCGCGCACGACCCCTGGGTCCGCGTCGACATGCACACCTACCGCCTGCGGTCAGGACCGCTGCGGCTGCGGCGGATCCGGCGCAGGCTCGGACGGCTGGACGAGGTGCTCCAGGCCTGCCGGGACGGCACCGAACTGCTGCTGTCGACCCGGTGGGCCCGGCCGGGGGAGGGGAGCCGGGCGCAGCCGCTGTTCCGGGTGCCGCTGCTGGTGGCGGACCGGGACGCGGCGATCGCGGCACTGGCCCGGCGCGGGATCGTCGTCGGCTACCTCTACGACCCGCCCCTCGACGACTACGCGGGGAAGGCCTTCACGGACCCGTCGCCCGCGCCGGAGGCGGCCCGCTGGTTCGCGCGGCACGCGCTGCCGGTCGACCCGCTGCGGGCGGGGGAGGCCGTCGACGCGCTGGAGCGGTCCGGCGTGCGGCCGGCCGAACCGCCGGAGGACCTGACACGGCCGGGGGCACCGGCCGATGAGCCGGGGACATCGGCCGACGGGGCTGGGGCCGGCCCGTGACCGACACCCAGGTGCACGAGCCCGCCGCGGCGCGCGCCGACGGCGGGTCCCGGCCCGCCGGGGGCCCGTCCGGCTCCGACTCCCTGTTCAAGAACGCCTACTTCCTGATGCTCAGCACGGGCGTGTCCGCCGTCCTCGGCCTGGGATTCTGGCTCGTGGCCGCCCGCTACTACTCCGAGGACGCCGTCGGCCAGGGCTCCGCCGCGATCGCCGCGATGCGGCTGCTCGCCAGCATCACCGCGACCACGATGATCGGCGCCGTGGTCCGCTTCGTACCGCGGGCCGGCCGCGAGACCGGACGCCTGGTGTGGGGCGTGTACCTGGCGAGTTCGATGGTCGTCACCCTGGCCGCGGGCGTCTTCCTGCTCACGCTCGACCAGTGGGGCCCCTCCTACGCCCCCCTCGGCACACCGCTGGCCGGGGCGCTGTTCGTCGCGGCGTGCGTGGCGTGGGCGCTGCTCACCCTCCAGGACGGCGTGCTCACGGGGCTGCGCAAGGCCGAGTGGGTGCCGGCCGGGAACGCGGTGTTCTCCGTCGGGAAACTGGTCCTGCTGGCCGTCTTCGCGAGCACGCTGCCCGTGCTGGGCATCTTCGTGTCCTGGGCCGTGGCCATCGCGTTCTCCACCCTGCCGCTCGGCTGGCTGGTCTTCCGCCGGCTCATCCCGCGCCAGGCCGCCGCCGACCACGACGTGGAACCGCCCGGCCTGCGCTCCATGGGCCGCTTCCTGGCCGGCGACTCGCTCGGCGCGCTGTTCAGCCTCGCCATGATCAATCTGCTGCCCGTGATGGTCGCGGTCCGCTTCAGCGCGGCGGAGAACGGCTACTTCTACGTGGCGTACACCGTCGGCGGAACGATGGAGTTCATGGCCATCAACATGGCCTCGTCGCTCACCGCCCACGCCTCGCACGATCCGCGGCAGCTCGCCGACGGCGTGCGCGGGGCGCTGCGCCGGATGACGCTGCTGCTGGTGCCGGTGGTCGCGGTGCTGGTCGTCTTCGCGCCCCAGATCCTCACGCCGTTCGACGCGGACTACGCCGAGCACGGTTCGACCGTGCTGCGGCTGCTCGCGCTCGGCGCGCTGCCCCGGGTGGTCGTGGAGCTGTACATCGGGGTGCTGCGGGTGCAGGGGCGCACCGGTGTGCTCGCCGCGCTCCAGGGCGCGATGTGCGCGCTGGTGCTGGGCAGCGCGGCCGTGCTGTTCACCCCGGCGGGGATCGCCGGGGCCGGATGGGCGGTGCTGATCAGCATGACGCTGATCGCGGCCGTCTCGGTGTTCGGGCTGCGCGCCGCGCTGCGCGAGAAGACCGGCGGACCCGTGGAGCGGTCCGCCGCCGTCCCCGACTACGGCACGCGCTGGGCCCGGCTCAACGCCACCGCCGGGTACGGCACGAACTGGGCACGCCGGGCGGCGTACGAGCACAAGGACGCGGAGGGCCACGAGGGCGACGAGGACGACGAGGAGACCGTCACGCTGTTCATCGGCCGCCCCGGCTACGAACGGGAGGCCCTCCAGGCGGACACGGTGGCGTTCATCGTGCGGCCGCCGGCCCCGGACGGGCGGGGGGACGGGGACGACGCCGGCGGCGAGGAGCGGTCGCCTCACGAGGGGAGCGGCCTCCGGAAGGACGCGCCGGGCGAGCCGTGGGCGGCGCGGGGGGAGCCGGACCGGGACGAGGACCCGGTGGGAGCCGCGACGTCGGACCACAGCGGGAGGCCCGACGACGAGGGGCCGGACGCCGGCGAGGAGCAGCCCCCTCCGCCCGTGAGGGGTGCCGGCGCGCCCCCGGCCGTGGCCTCGTGGGAGAGACGGGCACCGACGGAGGCGAGCGGGGCGCCGTGGGCCGGTGAGGCATCCGCCGGTACCTCTGCGTGGGCCGACGAGGCACCCCCCGGCACTTCGACGCGGGTCGACGAGGCATCCGCCGGTACCCCGACGCGGGTCGACGAGGTGCCTCCCGGCACTTCGACGCGGACCGGCGAGGCATCCGCCGGTACCCCGACGCGGGTCGACGGGGTGCCTCCCGGCACTTCGACGCGGACTGGCGAGGCACCCCCCGGCACCCCGACGCGGACCGGCGAGGCACCCCCCGGCACCCCGACGTGGACCGGCCGCCCGGACCCCGCCGGGCCACCGGTACCCGGCACCGACCCCGGCCGGCGGGTCGTCGGGGCCCTCTGGGCCCTGCTGGCGCTCGCGGCCCTCGCCTTCTGGTTCTCGGTACGCGGGCTTCCCTGGTCCGACGGCGCGGGCGAGTTCACGGGGCGTCGGACACTGGAGGACCTCCCGTTGTCCGCGTCGGCCGCGGGAGGAGTGCTGCTCCTCGTCTTCGTCGCCTCGGTGACCCTGCCCGGACGGCCGGTCCCCTGGCTCTCCGGCCTCTCACTGACCTCCGCCCTGCTCGCCCTGCACATCACGCCCGTCGCCCTCGGGTGGCGGCCCGAGCCGGTGGACGGGGCGCTGTACGCCGACGCGGCCCGCTCCCTCGCGGAGGCGGTGGGGCTCGACGGACCCGGTGCCGTGCTGCGGTGGGCCCCCTCGGTGTTCCAGCTGCTGTGCCTCGTACCGCTGTGGCTGCTGCTCGCACGCGCGGGCGGGCGGCTGACGTGGCCGGTCCGCTGGGGCGTGCTGTATCTCGTCGGGGTGGCCGGCTGGGTGTTCCGGGAGGCGCTCGCACCGGTCGCGCCGCCCCTGCTGGTCGCGCTCCTCGGGCTGTTGCTGCTCAGCCGCGCGGCGGCACGGCTCGCGCTCCGCGACGGACGGAACGGCCCGTCCGGCCACTGAGCGGCCGGACGGACCGGGCACCGGCCACCGCTCAACGGGGCGGCACGGGCTGCCGGAAGTACTCGTCCCGCCCCGCTTCCCGGTAGCCCTCCAGCCCCGGACCGGCGTTGACGGTCAGATCGCACTCGGGCTTCTCCGAGGTAGGCCGGTTCCAGTGCACCAGGGCCTTCACCTCCGGAAGCTTCTTCACGGCGCCGGGGATCTCGGTGTACCAGTCGCGCTGGCGCCCCGGGTCGTCGGCGTCGGGCGCGGTGGCGAACTCCGCGAGCATCACCGGTTTGTCGTCGGTGACGTTCGCGCGCAGCCACTCGTAGCTGGGCCGCTGGCTGCGCAGGAAGTCCTTCCAGTCGGTGGTGTCGTGGCAGCCGTAGTAGTTGTACTGGTCCATCGCGATCCAGTCGACGTACTCGTCCCCGGGGTAGAGGGCCTTCATCTCCTTCGCGCTGCCGAGGTAGCCGGAGACGGTCCACACCCACACGACGTTGTCGGCGCCCAGTTCACGGAACCGGTCGTGGAGGTGGCGGTACGCCGCGACGAACTCCTCCGGGGTGCCGGCGCCCTCCTTGATGCGGGCGTCGGTCTCCTGGTCGAAGGAGAGGAAGACGCGTTTGCCGTAGGCCTTGAGGCGCCGGATCTGCGGGTCGACGATCTCCTCGTCGTACTTCCCCGAGGCGATGTTCTTCCAGCCGAGCTGGGTCTCCGTCCAGTTCTCGTGGTGCGGCTCGGTCCAGACGGTGGACTCCCAGGCCAGCATGAGCAGCCGGTCCTCGCCGAGCTCCTGCTCGTCGGGGGTGAGCAGCTGTCCGTCGAGCTCGGTGCCCGACATGTCGTGGTAGTTGTAGACGAGGTCGAGCCTGCGGCCGATCCGCTCCTCGAAACCGAGCACGGCGTCCTTGAGCGAGCCGTTCGCCGCGTACGGCACATACGCCCCCCACCAGGCGCCGCAGGGCGGAACCAGCGTGTCGGTGGGGGCGCAGGGGCCGGTGGGCAGTTCGCCGGAGGCCGCGTTGCCGGGCAGGCCCTGACCGGAGGGGTCCATGTCGTCGGGTCGGCCGGCCCAGAATCCGAGCCCGGTCAGCAGCGCGGCGACCGTCACCAGGACGACCGCCGTGTAACCGCGCCTCGCGCGCACCGCCTCCCTCAGCCCGCGCCACCTGGACCGCTTGTGCGGCTCGCGCAGCCGGTGCAGCCCCGTCACGTGCCACCGCCGTCCGCGGTCCTGTGCCTGACGCGCTCCACCGCGCCGCGCCGGGCGGCGGGCAGCGGCAGCCCCGGCAGGGCCGCGACGACCGTGGTGAAGACGGCGAGCGAGACGAGGAAGGAGGTCGCCGAGAACCCCTCCACCAGGAACAGCGAGGTGGCGGTGAGCACACCGAGCGACAGGCTGATCGGCGCGGCGAGCGCGACGGCCTCCAGCCTGGCGCCGGTGGCCGGCCCGTCCGGCTGCGGATACAGCGCCGCCCAGCCCGGACCGAACAGGGTGAACACCAGCACCGGGACCCAGCGCAGCGGCGAGGGGCCGGGGACGGCGGTGGCGGCCAGCGCGAGCCAGCCCGAGGCGCCTATGAGGACTCTGAGGTGTGTTCCGGTGGGCCGGATGCCTCTGGGGCCGGTGCTGCTCATGTGCTGACCCGACGGAACCGGCTGGCTGGCCTTCGACGTCACTTCGATCACCTTGTGGTCGTTCCTCGGGCGGCCGGACGGTACTCCAGCACGACCCCGTACGCGTGGCTTTCGACGGTCCGGAAGAAAGGAGAGGCGGAGAGTTTCGTGCGCAGCGTCTCGAAGCCGCCGGGCGGCAGCAGGCCCTCGCCGGCGGTGTAGACGTCCTGGGTGCGGGTGAGGACGACGTACGTCCTGGTGCCCGGCGGGATCCCGTCGGCGAGGTAACGGGCCGGGTCCTTCAGCATCCGCTCGTTCTCGGGCAGTTCCTGCTCGGCGAAGAACCAGTGCTCCAGGCGGTCGTACCGGTGCAGTGCCTGCGGGAAGGAACCGCTGGTGGAGAGGATCAGCGAGCCGTCGGGGGCGTTGTCGAGAGCCCGGGTGACCAGCGCGGTCTCCTCGGGCGGTGTGTAGTACATCTTCTCCTTGCCGTAGTACGACGGCAGGAAGCCGGCCGACAGCACCAGCAGAACGGCGGGCAGGGCGACGGCCGCGGCTCCGCGCCGCAGCACCCGCGCCCGGCCGCTGCGGGCACCCGCTGCCGCGGCGGGCACGAGCGCGGCGGCGGCGAAGAACGCCGCGCCCGGCAGGCCGAACAGGTAGACGCGGAACAGCATCTCGCCGCCGTAGTCGTTGACGGCGAAGAGCGGAACCGGGGCGGCGGAGACCAGCAGCAGCGGCAGCGCGCTGCGGACCAGCCGGCGCCGCAGCACGAGGGCGATCCCGGCGAGCGCGGCGACCGCGAGCACCATCAGCACGTTGGCGGTCCCGGCGAGTTCGGGCCCGGGCCCGGTCAGCTCACCCGCGTACCCCGCGCGGGAGTTCTGCGTCAGTTCGCCGATCGACTCCTTGAGGGTGGACAGCGTCTCGACGAACAGCGGCCGCCCCATGGTCAGGTCCCAGGCGAGCATCAGCAGCACGGCGACGGCCAGCAGCCCGTGATTGCGGTAGCGGCGCGTGAGGCCGAGCGCGAACAGGCAGACGCAGAGCATCACCGGGGTGAGCTGGTGCGTGGCGTTGATCGCGGCGATCAGCGGGGCGAGGATCACCACGCAGACCGCGCGCTGCCGGGTGCCCGTGGGCGCCGGCACGCCGGCGGCGGCCGGGTCGAGGACGGTGCGGTCGCGCAGCCGCCCGGCGGAGCCGGGGCGCACGAAGTGCCGCAGCACCACCGCGATGACCGTCAGGTGCAGCAGGTACGCGAGCCCTTGGGGGGCGAAGTAGTCCTGGCCCACCCAGTTGGCGAGCTGGAAGATCCACACGGCGGTCCACACCAGCCGCCAGTCCTGGCAGAAGGTGCGGTAGATCAGGACGAGCACCGGCATCATCAGCAGGCCGAAGACGATCGGCGCCCAGTTGGCGTACGTGGCGGCGCTCTCCACGCCGAAGGCGCGCACCAGACCGGAGTTGAGGGTGAAGAAGCCCGGCCACTGGTCGTACGCGGACATGTTGCCGGACAGCGCCGCGCCGGGCCGCAGTTCACCGTTGGCGAGCAGCGTGTCGACGACGGCGTCGTGCTTGGAGGCCCACGGGTAGCGCACGGCGTCGTACAGCATCGCCGGTGGTGCCTTGAGCGCGAACAGCAGCGCGACGCAGTGCGCGGCCGGCCACCAGGGCGCGGTGCCCGCGCGCCGCAGGCCGATGACGAAGCCGGCGGTGAGGACCAGCAGCGACAGGTAGTAGGCGGCCGGGAGGCGGTCGAGCAGGCCGTAGTCGCCCATCTCCCGGAAGCCGATGCGGGGCAGCGCGTAGAACCACAGTCCGGCGGCGAGCAGCAGCGTCAGCAGCCCGGCGTCGGGCGGACCGCTCGGGACCGGCCAGGATCTGCGGCCACCGCCGGAGTTCCCTCCCGGCTCCGTCGGGCCGGTGGCCGGCTCGGGGCCGGGCGGCGCGCTGCTCTCAGTGGTCGGTACGGGCACATGCTGTTGCACGCCGAGACTCCCCTCCCCCGCGACGAGTATAGGAATTACCTCTGCTTTTCACACCGAAAACGTCGGACTCGCCCGTGAAGCGAAAGCTGTCCGGTACCTCCCGCGCGACCCGTTCCGTGATCACGTCCGCTCGTCCTTCCTCAGCCGGCGAACGCGGGCCGGCCGCGCAGGACGGTGCGGGCCCGGCGGTACCACCGCCAGCCGACGGTCCTCGGGCCGTCCCGGTACGGGGCGATCCGCGCGCCGTCGCCCGCCAGCCAGGCCTCGACGTCGGCGACGGTGTGGCCGCGCCGGACGATCAGCCGGGCGATGCGGTAGCGCTCGTCCCGCTCCGAACTGAGCGCGTGCCGCACGGCGGTCGCCGTCCGGTAGCCGGCGCGGGCGGCCATGGCGCGCACCCGGGGGCTGTTGTAGCCGTGCGGATAGGCGAGGTGGGGGACGGGATGGCCGAGGGTGTCCTCCAGCACGGCCTTGGAGTCCAGCAGTTCGGCGCGGAGCTGCCGGGTGGTCAGGGTGTCGAGCTGGGCGTGGGTGACCGTGTGGCTGCCGATCTCCATGCCGGAACGTTCCAGCTCCACCGCCCGGTCCAGGGTCATCATCGGGGCGGGCGGCAGCAGGCTGTGGCCGCCCGGGGCGATGGCGCCGGTGGTGAGGTACGCGGTCGCGGGCAGCGCGCGCCCGGCCAGGGCGTCGGCGGTGGGGCCGGGCAGGTCGGCGAAGCCGTCGTCGAAGGTGAGCAGCACCGGCCGGGGCGGCAAGGGGGCCCGCCCGGCGAGGTGTTCGGCGAGGGTGCTGATGGTGACAGGGGTGCGGCCGCTGTCCACGACGGCGTCGAGATGGGCCGCGAACTCCTTGGGCGTGACGGTGAACTCGGCGATCCAGTCCGGCGGATCGTCCATCACGGCGTGGTAGAGGAAGACGGGTATGGCCGCGGTCGTCATCTTCCCCTCCCCGGTGCCCGCCGCGCCCGCAGGTATCCGAGCGGCCCGTACAGCATTCCCCTGCGCTGCAGCCGCGACAGCCGGCGTGGCCAGGGGTGCGTGCGGGTGTCGTGCGCCCCCGGCGCACCGCCACCGGCGTCCGTGTCGCGCACTTCCGTCAGCGCGCGGGCGTGCGCGAGGCCGCGCGGCAGCCGGGCGAGGAACGCGGGCAGCAGCGCGGGCCGGTTGACCAGGACCGCGGTGAGGTAGGCGGTGAGGCCGGCGCCGTAGCCGTACGCCTGGGTCTCCAGATCGGCCCAGGTCTCCCGGTGGTGGTGCCACACCAGCGCCCGCGGCGTGTAGCGCAGCCGGTGCCCCTGGGCGAGGACGCGGACGAACCCGTACAGGTCGTCACCGCCCCGCGCGGGTGTCCCGGCGCCGGTGGCCGGGTCGAAGCCGCCGACGGCACGCAGCACCTCCGTACGGAAGGCCATGTTCGCGCCGGAGCCGAAGCGGCCCGCGGTGAAGGGGAACAGCGGCTCGTCGCGGGGCGGGTCCTGAGGGTCGTACGTCGTCGGCGTGAAGCCCTTCGCGAAGCCGCCGTGGCTCTCCAGCAGGACCTGGGCCGGGGTGCGCAGCCGGGCGGGCAGGATCAGGCCGGTGGTGCAGCCGAGCCGCGGGTCGGCGGCGAACGGGGCGGTCAGTTCGGTGAGCCAGCGGGGATCGGCGACCACGTCGTCGTCGGTGAACGCGATCACCTCGCCCCGCGCCGCCGCCAGCCCCCTGTTGTGCGCGACGGCGAGTCCGGGCACCGGCTCGCACACGTACCGCACCCGCTCGCCGTACTTGCGTTCCACCAGCTCACGGGTCTCGTCGGTCACCGGCGCGTTGTCGACGACGACCACCTCGAACCGCGGGTGCTCCTGCGCGAGCAGCGAGTCCAGCGCCCGGGCGAGCTGCCCGGCCCGCTCCCTGGTGGCCACGACGACCGAGGCGTACGGCGGCTCCCCGCCGCCCGTCACCCCCACGGCCTCCGCCGCCGTCACCTCCACGGCCTCCGCCGCCACCGCGGAGGCGGCCTCCGTCAGCGCCGCCCGCGGGTCCGCGCCCTCCGGCACCCGGGTCAGCAGCGTCCCCACCGGGCGGCCCGCCCGCCTGACCAGCAGGAACACCTCGCCGTGGGTGATCGGTGGGCTGCCCGGTCCGGGTCTCGGTGCGGCCTCGTCACCGTCCAGGTCGATCTCGGCGACCTGCACCGCGCCGATGGCCAGGAACCGTCGTATCTCCTCCTGCGTACGTGCTCTTCGGGACATCCGTCCTCCCCCTCCTCACGACCGGCGCAGCCGTGCCGCGCCCTTCAGGGTCCGTGCCGCCAGCGCCGCCAGGCGCGGACGGGCGCGGACGAATCCGTGCGCGCGGCGCGCGGGCTCGCGGCTCAGCCGGTGCAGCGCGGCGCCCACGCCCGGACGGGTCGCCGCCCCCTCGTAGACGGCGAGTTCGCCGGTCTTCAGCGAGTCCTTGTACTCGGCCGGACCGCGCCCCATGTCGAGCATCCCGATGCCCTCGGCCGCCGCCGCCTCGGCCATCCGCAGATGCAGCACCAGACCCGGCGAGTACTTCGCGAACTCCGGGTCGTACGCCGGGAACCAGCAGGCCAGGACGGACGCCGAGCGCAGCCCGAAGTGCGCGGCGACGGGGCGCTCCCCGGCGTACAGGACCGACAGCGTGCCCGTGCACTGGGCGGCCCGGGTCCCGGCGAGCCGGCCCACGAGCCGGGCGATCCACTCCTGCGCGAACCGGTCGCGCCGCCCGGTCCTGCGGTACTGCGCCGACTTCCACTCCATCAGCGTGCGCAGCGCGGCCGGGTCGCGCTCGTCGAAGACGAACCGCACGGCTCCGGCCTGGCGGCCCAGCCTGCGCTCCTTGGCCAGCGTGGTCTTCAGGAACTTCGGCGACTGGGTGCGCAGCACCGACTCGTACGTCTCGTAGCCCTTCTCCACGTCGATGACGTAGGTGGCGTGCTCCTCGGCCGCGTACGGCACGAACAGCCCCTGGTCCGCCTCCAGGTTGTCGAAGGCGAAGCTCGACACCGAGCAGCCCCGCAGCAGTTCGTCCGTCTCCAGGGCGACGCCGGGGCCCAGGACCGCGCCCTGGCAGTCCGACACCCCGAGCCCGATCGCCCGGCCCTGCCCCAGCGCACCCCGCTCGTACGGCAGGAAACCCACCGGCTGAGCGCCCTCGTACAGCACCGCGACCCGGGCCCGCGGGCGCACCCGGGCCACGGCGACGCTGAACTCCGGTTCCATGAACGGGTTGCGCGGTGCGTCCGTCGCGGCGCGCAGTTCCCGCCAGCGCTCCCGCTCCCCCTCGCCGAGCTCCCCGGGCCTCAGCACACGCATGCGTCCACTGCTCACCTGACCCCCCGATCAAGTCCCCCCTGGACCCTTGGAAGGTACCGCCCCGGACCGGGCGGACGGTAGATAGCGGACCATGTTCTTGCCAAACGGGGAAAGAGACCTGAACCGGTCCTTACCCGGCGTCGAGAGAAGGGGAACCGCACCGAAAGCGAACGCAAACGGGCACGGTGAATCGGACCGTCGGGTTGTCCGTATTCTCTGATCATGGCCGCACCCACCGCGTACTCACTCATCGCCACCGACCTGGACGGGACGCTGCTGCGCGGCGACGACACCCTCTCCGACCGGTCCCTCGCCGCGCTCGCGCGGGCGGAGCGGGCCGGCGCGCGGCACCTCGTGGTGACGGGGCGACCGGCCCCCAGAGTGCGGCCGCTCCTGGACGACCTCGGCTGCACGGGACTCGCGGTGTGCGGACAGGGCGCGCAGGTGTACGACGCCGGCGCGCACCGGCTGCTGTGGTCCGTGACCCTGGACCGGGAGCTGGCGGAGACGGCGCTCGGCAAGATCGAGGCCGAGGTGGGGGAGGTGTACGCCGCGGTCGACCAGGACGGGGTCGACGGGCTGACGCTGATCGAGCCCGGTTATCTGATGCCGCACCCGACCCTGCCCGCGGTGCGGGTCGAGCGGCGGGCCGAGCTGTGGGACCGGCCGATCAGCAAGGTGCTGCTGCGCCACCCGGACCTGTCCGACGACGCGCTGGCGGCTGCGGCCCGGTCGGTGGTCGGGTCACTGGCCACGGTCACCATGTCGGGGCCGGGCACCGTGGAGCTCCAGCCGTGCGGGGTGACCAAGGCGACCGGCCTGGCGCTGGCCGCCGAGCACCTGGGGCTGAGCCCGGCGCGGACGATCGCCTTCGGCGACATGCCGAACGACGTCCCCATGTTCGACTGGGCGGCCCACGGCGTCGCCATGGCCAACGCGCATCCCGAACTGAAGGCGGTGGCGGACGAGGTCACCACGTCGAACGAGGACGACGGCGTGGCCGTCGTCCTCGAGCGACTGTTCGGCGGGGCGATGACGCTCGCCCGTCAGCGGGTGGCTCAGTACGCGCCGAAGACGTTGTCGATGGAGCCGTAGCGGTCGGCCGCGTAGTTGCAGGCCGCCGTGATGTTCGCGACCGGGTCGTACGGGTCGAAGGCGGTGCCGGGCACGTGGTAGGCCGCGAAGGTCGGGTCGATGACCTGCAGCAGACCCTTCGACGGGGTGCCCTTGGCGGCGTTGGAGTCCCAGTTGTTGATGGCGTACGGGTTGCCGGAGGACTCGCGCATGATGTTGCGGTGGATGGCGTCGTAGCTGCCCGGGATGCCGTGCTGCGCCATGATGTCCAGCGACTCGCGGATCCAGCCGTCGAGGTTGTCCGGGTACGCCGTCACGGAGGCGGCGGTCGTCGTCGCGGGCTCGGTGGTGGCGGCGGAGGCGCTGGTCGCGCCGAACAGCGGCAGGGCGACCATGGCGACGCCGGTGCCGGCGACGGCGAGGGAGCGGGCGAGGCGGCGGTTGCCGAAGCGGCCGAGCTGAACGGAAGCAGGCATGTCTGGGTTCCTCTCCTACGCCTGCGAGGTGAGCTGTCGGGTTCGGGCGGGAGAGTGCCCGGCCGTGCCCCTGCGGGCATGGCTTCACCCCTAGCCGTCCCGGTGCGGTGTCCGGTGCGGCGACTTACCTGGGTCCCCCACTCCTGCCGTCTTGAGTTCGTGGTCGGGTGTGATGCGGGCGGCGGCAGGATTAGGCGTCCACCCGGCAGGCCCGGAACGTATGCGAGAGCACATGTCGGGAACAAGTGCGGGCATCACGGAAGATGCCGTTTGATCTTGTGATGGGGGTTTTGGGGTGCTTGATCCTTTGCTGTCGCCAAGGGTCAACTCGACGCCGGGGGAAGGGAGAAGGCGAGTGGCGGGGGGCGGCGGGGGTGCCGGATCACGCGTGACCCACTTCACTGGGGATCACCTGTGAGCGCATTTTTCGCCAAGGGGAATTAGCTCGGTATTTGCGGCAAATCGGACGCCGGGGCGGGCAGGATGGGTTCGCGTGGCGAGGCGGGGCCCGGGAGGCGGGCCGAAAGCCGGACCGGGAGCCGGGTCGAGGAGTGGATTGCTACGTCCGGGAAAGCCGAAGTATGTCCGTTGTTATCAACCGATCAAAAGCACTCCGCTCCTGATCCCGTATCGCCCTGCCCGTAACCCTGGGCGCTGGCGGTGATCGAAACGTGACCGGATACGCTGACTTGAGTGATGGCAGCGACCTATCGACATTCCGTGTAACCGCCAGTGGACACCAGCAGACAGGAGACCCCTCGTGACCGTCGTCGGGCCGTTCGGGCTGAGCGTGCGGGACCAGGCTCTGGAAGCCGATGTCCAGGCCGGAATGACGGCTGTCGAGGAAGGGCTGCTCGAGGCCACCAAGAGTGAGGTCCCCTTCATCACGGGAGCCGCCCAGCACCTGGTGCGGGCCGGCGGCAAGCGGTTCCGCCCGCTGCTCGTGATGCTCGCCGCCCAGTTCGGCGACCCCTACGCGCCCGGTGTCGTGCCCTCGGCCGTGGTCGTGGAGCTCACCCATCTGGCCACGCTGTACCACGACGACGTGATGGACGAGGCCGAGGTGCGGCGCGGCGTCGACAGCGCGAACGCCCGCTGGGGCAACTCCGTCGCGGTCCTCACCGGCGACTTCCTCTTCGCGCGGGCCTCGCACATCCTGGCCGACCTCGGCCCTGAGGCCGTACGGGTGCAGGCCGAGGCGTTCGAGCGGCTGGTCACCGGGCAGATCCTGGAGACCGCGGGCCCCCAGGACGGCCGCGACCCGGTCGACCACTACCTGGACGTGCTCGGCGGCAAGACCGGCTCGCTGGTCGCCGTCGCCTGCCGGTTCGGCGCGATGATGTCCGGCGCCGACGAGACGGTCGTGGACGTGCTCACCCAGTACGGCGAGCGGCTCGGCGTCGCCTTCCAGCTCGCCGACGACGTCCTGGACATCGCCTCCGACTCCCACGAGTCCGGCAAGACCCCCGGCACCGACCTGCGCGAGGGCATCGCCACCCTGCCCGTGCTGCGGCTGCGCGAACGGGCGGCCCGGCTGGGCCTCGCCGACGACATCGCCCTGTGTGAGCTGCTCGACTCCGACCTCACCGACGACGCCCGGCACGCCGAGGCGCTGCGGCTGCTGCGCGCCCACCCCGCGCTGGAGCAGGCCCGCCGGGACACCGTGCGCTACGCCGAGGAGGCGCGCGCGGCGCTCGCCCCGCTGCCGGAGTGCGAGGCGAGGACGGCACTCGTGCAACTGTGCGACGCGGTGGTGCACCGCGCGGGCTGAGCCGGCCCGAACTCCCCCCCGACCCCTACTGGTCGGGGGAGGAAACCGTCCCCCGTGTCATACCCCAGCAGTACGTGGAGTTGCGTCCGGGGTCTGACGAATCCGCCTGCCGGATTTGGTCAGATGGACCACGACGGACAACACCACTTCTCACCGATTCGGGTGAGAATGGCGGCTCAGGGTGAGACTGGTGCGAGGTCACGAGACGAAAGCCGCCGCCGACCACGGAGGTAGGGCACACATGGCACCGTACGAATCCGACGACATGACGACCGCGCGGGAGGCCGACGAGCCGCGCGCGGGGCGGCGCAGGGCCGCGCGGTACGTCGTCCCGGTCACGGTGATGGGAGTGGCGGCCGCGACCATCGGGCTCGTCCCCGCGATCGCCGACTCCGGCGACCCCGACCTGCCGGAGATCACCGCCGCGCAGCTCATAGAGAAGATCGCGAAGTCGGACGTCGAGCAGCTGTCCGGCACCGTGAAGATCACCACGGACCTCGGTCTGCCGGACCTCGGCGGCCTGGAGAACAGCCTCGCGTCCGGCGCCATGGGGCAGGGCGAGGACGGCGGCTCCTCGGCCGACCCGTCCGCGAAGCTCACCGAACTGGCCTCCGGCACGCACACGCTGCGGATCGCGGCCGACGGCCCGGACCGGCAGAAGGTGTCGCTCCTGGAGAACGCCGCCGAGTACAGCCTGATCCACAACGGCAAGGACGTCTGGGGCTACGACAGCGGCTCCAACGAGGTCTACCACGGCACCGTCGACGCCTCCGGCGAGGACCGGGAGCAGCAGCCCCCGGCCACCCCGAAGGACTTCGCCGAGGAGGCGCTGAAGTCGGTCGACGACACCACGTCCGTGACCGTCGACGGCACCGCCCAGGTGGCCGGCCGGGACGCGTACAGGCTGGTCGTCAAGCCCCGGCAGTCCGGCTCCACGGTCGGCGCGATCAGCATCGCGGTCGATCACAAGACCGGTATGCCGCTGAAGTTCACGCTCACCCCGTCGAGCGGCGGCGCGGCCGTCGTGGACGTCGGCTTCACCAAGGTGAGCTTCGACAAGCCGGCCGCCTCGACGTTCGACTTCACCCCGCCCAAGGGCGCCAAGGTGACCGAGGACGGCGAACTCGACCACGGCCGGGAGCACTCCGGGAAGCCGGAGAACGCCCCGAAGTCCGAGGAGGACCTGGCCAAGGGCCTCGACGGGCTGAAGATGCTCGGCGAGGGCTGGAACACCGTCGCCACCTTCGACACCGGCGCCGAGGGCGGCCTGCCCACCGACCTGCCCACCGGCGGGGCCGGCGGTGACCTCGAAGGCTTCCTCGGCTCGCTCGGCGACCAGGTCGAGGGCGAGTTCGGCACCGGCACGGTGTTCAGCACCCGCCTGGTGAACGCCCTGATCACCGAGGACGGCAAGGTCTACGTGGGCACCGTCACCAAGGACGCGCTCGTGAAGGCGGCCGACGCGGGGAAGTAAGGCCCCGGGGCCAGTGACGTAGTCAAGGAACGAGGGAGCCGATGGGCGAGGCGTCCGCCAGTGAGCCGGACGGGGTGCACGCGGGTGAGGGAGTCATCACCACCCGCGCGCTCACCAAGCGCTACCGCGGCGGACAGCCCGCCGTCGACGGTCTGCACCTGACCGTCCCGGCGGGCAGCGTCTTCGGCTTCCTCGGCCCCAACGGCTCCGGCAAGACCACCACCATCCGCATGCTGATGGGCCTGATCGAGCCGACCTCCGGCACGGCGCACGTCCTGGGGCGCCCCATGCCGCGCTCCGCGCGCGCCGTGCTGCCCCACGTCGGCGCCCTCATCGAGGGCCCTGCCCTGTACGGCTTCCTCTCCGGCCGCGACAACCTGCTCCGCTACGACGCCGCCGACCCGACCGCCGACCCGCGCACCCGGCGTGCCCGCGTCGCCGCCGCCCTGGACCGGGTGGGCCTCACGGCCGCCGCCGGCAAGAAGGCGAAGGCGTACTCCCTCGGCATGAAGCAGCGCCTCGGCCTCGCGGCCGCCCTGCTCCAGCCGCGCCGGCTGCTCGTCCTGGACGAGCCCACCAACGGCCTCGACCCGCAGGGCATGCGGGAGATCCGCACACTGGTGCGCGAACTGGCCTCGGACGGCACCACCGTCTTCCTCTCCTCCCACCTCCTCGACGAGATCGAGCAGGTGTGCACGCACGCCGCCGTGATGGCCCGGGGCCGGCTGATCACCCAGGGCCCGGTCGCCGACCTGGCCGCGGGCGCCCGGGGCCGGCTGGTGGTGACCACCCCCGACCCGGCGGACGCCGCCCGGGTGCTCAAGGAGCAGGGGGTCGCCGACGTCGTCGTGGACGGGGAGCGGGTGACCGGCGAGGTGCCCGAGCGTGACCTCGCCGAGGTGAACGCGGCGCTGGTGACGGCGGGCGTCCGGGTACGCGGCTTCGGGGCGGAACGGGCCTCGCTGGAGGACGCGTTCGTGGCGCTGACCGGGGAGGGCTTCGATGTCGCGGGCTGAAGCGGTGCGCAGGGCGAACCCGCTGTGGACCCTCGGACTGTTCCGCAGCGAGCTGCTCACCACCTTCCGGCGCTGGCGCACCCTCGCCCTGCTCGGGGTGCTGGCCGCCGTACCGGTCCTGGTCGGGATCGCCGTGCGGATCGAGACCGGTGACGGCTCGTCGGCCGGTGGCGGGGGCGGCGGGGGAGGACCGGCGTTCATCTCGCAGATCACCAACAACGGACTGTTCCTGGTCTTCACCGCGCTCGCCGCCACGCTGCCGTTCTTCCTGCCCATGGCGATCGGGGTCGTCGCGGGCGACGCCGTCGCCGGCGAGGCGAACGCCGGCACCCTGCGCTACCTCCTGGTCGCCCCCGCCGGGCGGAGCCGCCTGCTGCTCACCAAGTACGCGACGGTCATGGCCTTCTGTCTGGTCGCCACCCTCGTGGTCGCCGTGTCGGCGCTGATCACCGGCGCGCTGCTGTTCCCGCTGGGCGACCTCACGACCATCTCGGGCACCCGGATCAGCTTCTCCGAGGGGCTGGCCAGAGCCCTGCTGATCGCCCTGGTCGTCGCCGTGTCACTGATCGGGGTGGCGGCGCTCGGCCTGTTCGTCTCGACGCTGACCAACAGCGGCATCGCGGCGATGGCGACCACGGTCGGGCTGCTGATCACGGTCCAGATCGTCGACCAGATCCCGCAGCTGCACGCCCTGCACCCCTACCTCTTCTCCCACTACTGGCTCTCCTTCGCCGACCTGATGCGCGAACCGGTCTACTGGGACGACCTGACGAAGAACCTCGGCCTCCAGGCCCTCTACGCGGCCGTGTTCGGCTCGGCGGCGTGGGCGCGGTTCACGGCGAAGGACATCACCGCGTAGGGAAACGCGGTGGCACGGGCGGGCCGGGACGTGTGACGGTTCGGTCCATGGGCAACTCACGGGCGTACCCCGTTCTGCGGACCACGGACGTGGGCGAGGCGTACCGGCAGGCCAAGCGGTTGCGCGCGCTGCTGGAGCTTGTCGAGGACACGGTGTGGCTGTTCGCCGAACTGCCGACGGTCCGCGATGTGCGACAGATCGCCGCGCTCGCTCCAGGACTGCCCTTCGACTACGCCGACACCCGGACCGATCCGGCGACGGGGGACTACGTCTGGTTCGACCTCGACGTGACGGCACTGGACGATGCGGAGCTGGAGGAACACCTGCCACTGTCCTTCTCCGAGGACGTCGATCGTGAGCGCGTCGAGGACGGGATCCTGGCCGCGCTGGGCGAGGGCATGACCTCCATCGAGTGGCACGGGTGCTGGCCGGACGACCCGGACGCGGACTCGGACGGGTACCCGAAGTACGACGGGGTCCAGGTCCTGTTCCACGGTGATGAAGCCCAGTACGGCGACTGGACGGAGGAGCACACCGTCTTCGTCCACGTGACCAAGTTCGGAGACCTGCCCCGTGCCCGTAAGCTCGCCGCCCACATCGGCAGCGAGGTGCTGGGCGAGGCGCAGCTCGGCTGGTGAGCCGAGGAGGTCAGCCGGCCTCGTACGGGAAGCGGGCGAGAGGCGCCTCCTGCGCGAAGAACGTCTTGGCCCGTGCCAGCGCCTCCGTGTCCTTCAGCACGTCGCCCGGCTTGCTGCCGTTGCCGAGCAGCACCCCGCCGAAGCGCATCCCCATGTACGCGGCCGAGTTGTTCAGCGTGCCGACCAGCGGGGCGGCGACCTCCGGCTCCTCGTGCGCGAGCGCGGTGACGCCCCACAGGGTGCGCCCCTCCAGGGTCGCCTTGAAGTCCAGCCCCGGGGTGCGCAGCCAGCCCGACCAATGGTCCAGGTAGCGCTTGGTCCGGTCGGACACCGAGTACCAGTACAGCGGCGAGGCGATCACGATGTCCGTCGCCGCGAGGGTGGCGTCCAGCAGCGTGGCCACATCGCCCTCGGTGGGGCGGGTGTGGTCGCTGTCGTGGCGCAGGTCCTCGAAGTCGGGCAGGGGGTGGGCGGCGAGGTCGATCCACTGCTGCTCCACGTTCTGGGGGAGCTGTTCGGCGGCCCGGCGGGCCAGCAGTTCGGTGTTGCCGTCGGGGCGGGCGCTGCCCAGGACGAAGAGGAAACGACGAGTCATGATCATCCCCAGATGCTCGGCGTGCGTCAATTACAGGCATCTGCATCATATGCGCGTGCATCTATATGTCAAAGGGGTGGCGGGACTCCACGGGCCGTTCAGCCGGTGGGAGCGCCCCCGCGCCGCTCCGCCTCCGCCGCCACCGCGAGCAGCAGGTCCTCCCGCCCGCGCGGTGCCACCAGCTGGAGCCCCGCCGGGCAGCCGTCGGCGCCGAACCCGGCCGGGAGGCTCAGCGCGGGGTGCCCGCTGACGTTGAACGCCCAGGTGAGGGCGGTCGAGTAGACCTCACCGGGGCCGTCGTGACCGTGCGGTGCGGTGGGCGTCGTAGGGGTGATCAGCAGGTCGGCACGGGCGAAGAGGTCGTCCAGGCGCCGGTCGTTCTCCGCCCGGATCCGGTGGGCGTCGGCGGGATCGGCACCGGGGGCGCGCAGGGCGAGCCAGGCCGGGGCGGGGTCGAGGAGCCGCGGTGGCGACGAGGGGCGTACGAGCCGTACGACCCCGGTGTCGACCAGTCGGTCGGCCGCCGTACGGGCCAGGGCGACGGGTTCCGGGGCGGGGTCGGCGAAGCCGAGGTCGGGGGACCAGTGGGCGGAGACGGGGAAGGCCGCGGGGGGCTCGGCCGCGATGGGCCGCCCCGACACCACCCGCCACCACGCCGCCGCGTCCGAGGCCGTGCGGGTGAGGACTCCGGGCGCCGCGAGGCCCGTACGGTCGGCCGAGGGGAGGCGGCCGTTCGTGACCTTCAGCCCGACGGTCCCGCACCACGCCGCCGGGATCCGCACCGAGCCCGCGCCGTCGCCGCCCGTCGCCAGCGGCACCAGCCCGGCCGCCACCGCCACCGCGGCCCCGGCCGAGGAGCCACCCGGCGTACGGTCCGCCCGCCACGGATTGACGGTACGGCCGTGCGCCCCGAGCCCCCAGGTCTGCCAGGGCGTTCTGGGACCGGGCACCGACGTGGCGCCCACGGCGACACCACCGGCCGCGAGCAGCGGCTCCGCCGCGCGCAGCCCGTGCCGCCCCTTGACCGCGACCGGCACCCCGGCCAGCGGCAGACGCTCACCGGCGGCGACCCGGGCGTCCACCTCGTCCGCCCGCCGCAGCGCCTCCTCGCCCCACACCTCGAGGAACGCGCACAGCACCGGATCGACCCGCCCGATCCGCTCCAGCGCCTCCGCGACCACGTCCACGGCCCGCCGCCGCCCTCCGCGCACGGCGGAGGCGATTCCCGCGACCGAGGCGGGCGCACGAGGGCCGTCCTCCCGGCCGCTCAACGCATCGCGCCCACCAGGCGGGCCAGTGGCTCCGTCTCGCGGGGCGGCCGGCCGGTCAGGTCACCCAGGCGCCACTCGTTCACCCAGGGCACGCGGTACACGTCGATCACCGACTCGATGAGCCGGATCCGGTGGGCGAGGGGACGCGGCAGCCGTCCCGGCGCGTCCGCCACCAGGACCACGGCGTCCAGGTCGAGCCCTTGCGGCGCCTCGCCGCGCCGGACCGTGTCCACCGCCGGGAGCACGGCGTCCAGTCCGGCCGCGTGGGTCCGGGCGACGAGCAGCACCGACGGCGGACCGGCGGGGCCGGGCCAGGCACGTCCGCTGTCATGACCGCCGTAGACCGCGGCGAGCGTGGAGACGCCCGCGCCGCCGTGCAGACCGACCCAGGAGAAGCGCCGGGCCGTCGCCCGCGCGGGGGCGGGCTCCGGCGGGGCCGCCTCCGGTACCGCCACCGGCCCTCGGATCCAGATCTCCGGTCCCTGTCCCATGACCCCTATCCTGCTCGTCGGCTCGATCTTCATGCCGTCGGGCGGACGGGAAACCCGCGCGGGCGGCCGTTGGGACGAGCCTGTGACAGCGCGGTGACGTGAGAAGCGCGAGCGAGCGGACAGACTCGACGGTAGGTGTACGACCCGAATGAGGGAACGATGTCTCGACTCAGCCGCGAGAAGAAGCGGGAACAGCAGCAGGCCGCACATGCGGCGAACCTTGCGGCAGCGCCGATCGACGTCCATGTCCCCGTGGGCGGGGCGGGCACGCGCGGGGCGTCGGTCGGCGGGGTGACGGTGATCGCCGGGCCCGGCGAGGAGATCCAGCAGGCGGTGCTGAACCGCCTCCACCGCATCGCCATCGCCTCCGGACACGCCGTCCTCGCCACCGTGCGCGACGAACGCATCGGCTGCGTCGTCCCGCTCCGGGTCGACCCGGACGGCTCCAGCCACTTCACGGCGCAGCCGGTCCTGACGGCGCCGGCTCGGGAGTCCGACGCGGACCGGCCGACGCACCTGCTGCGCTCCGTGCCCGAGCCGGCGCCGGAGGGGACGTCCGGACCGGATCCCGTACGGGACGCCACCCCCACCTTCAAGCTGCGCCCCGTGCCCGAGTCGGAGGCCCCCCGGGACGCCGTACCGACGTTCGAACTGCGGGCCGTACCCGGGTCGGCGGAGATCACGCCGCCCGGCACGGTCGCGCCCCCGACGGGCGAGTTCGGCCCGCCCCCGTCCATGGACGCGAGGCCGCACCCCGACCCCGGAGCCGACCGGCCCCGGACGCACGAGACCGCACCGTCTCCCGAGCCCGAGCCCGAGCCCGTGCTCGACCCTGACCCCAAGCCCACCCCGCCCCGTGGGTTCGACGCCGTGGCGGAGGCGGTGCTCGGTGACGAACCCCTCGCCGCCGACGAGAGCCGGCTCGCCGAACCCATGGCCCGGGTCAACGACGCCGTCCGGACGGGCAGGATCGACACGGCGGCCCGGCTGGCCGAGGAGACCGTCGCGGAGGCCTCGGGCACCCTGGGACCGGAGCACCCGGAGGTGCTGCGGCTGCGCGAACTCGCCGCGTACATCGCCTACCTGGCCGGTGAGCCGCTGCGCGCCTTCCGGATCTCCCTCGACCTCTCCGTGATCTGCCGCCGCGCGGGGGACGCGGAGGCCGCCTACGGCAACGTCCGCAGCGCGGCGACCGCATGGCGCGCGGTGCGCGACCCGCTGCTCGGACTGGAGCTCGGGCACGAGCTGATCGCCCTGTGGACCGAGCTCACCGCCGAGGACGGGCCCGCCGCCGACGAGATCGAGGAACTGGAGTCCGCCCGCGCCCGCATGGGCCGGCTGACCGAACGCGCCCGCACCCGGCGGTCCTGAAGAAGCCTCCGCTCCGGGGGAGCATCGGGGACATATCGGGCGGAGCCTCTAATGGAGGCAGAATTCATTGCCTTCCGGGTCGGCCATCAGGAGCCATCCCCCGGAAGGCTCCTCCACCCGCCGCAGCACCCGCGCGCCGAGCCCCTCCAGCCGTGCGAGCTCCTCCTCGCGGCGTCCCGCACCGGGGTGCAGGTCGAGGTGGAGCCGGTTCTTGACCGTCTTCTCCTCCGGCACGCGCTGGAACAGCAGCCGCCGTCCGCGGCCGGTGCCGCTCTCCTCGTCGTACGGGTCGTCGGGGTGCCGTACCGCGGCCAGGTCGCGCCAGGCCCGGCGGTCGTGGGACTCGACGGTCAGCTCGGCCGGGACGGCGCCCGCGGCCAGCAGTTTCTCGATGAGCGCGCTGTTGTCCTCCACCACGTACCGGAGGGCGGCGGCCCAGAAGTCGGCCTGCGCGTGCGGGTCGGCGGCGTCGATGACGACCTTCCAGTGCACGGGGGTGGCCGGTGTCGGTGTCTGCGTCATGCCACCAGTTATAAGACGTCGCTCTGACAACGCCCTTTCTACGGCTTGGCTTCCAGCCGGCCCGCCTCGGCCGCGGCGGGCACGCTCCCGGCGACCGGAGCCGCGTCCGGAGCCGCGACCGGAGTCGTGCCCGGAGCCGCGTCCGCCGCGCCGGCCGGGACGCCGTTCCCGCGCACGCCGGTCTCCCCGGCGAGCGCGCGGGCGGCCCGGCGGGCGGTGCGCAGCGCGTCCCAGGTGAGGAGGACGAGCGCCAGCCACACCAGGGCGAAACCGGCCCAGCGCTCGGGCGGCATGGCCTCCTTGAAGTAGAGGACCCCGAGCAGGAACTGGAAGACCGGCGCCAGGTACTGCAGCAGGCCCAGCGTGGACAGCGGCACGCGGATCGCGGCGGCGCCGAAGCAGACCAGGGGGAGCGCGGTGACGATCCCGGTCGCGGCGAGCAGCGCGGCGTGCCCGGCCCCTTCGGCGGCGAACGTGGAATCGCCCCGGGCGCTCAGCCACAGCAGGTAGCCGAGGGCGGGCAGGAACTGGACCGCGGTCTCGGCGGCCAGCGACTCGACGCCGCCGAGGTTGACCTTCTTCTTCACCAGTCCGTACGTGGCGAAGGAGAAGGCGAGACAGAGCGAGATCCACGGCGGCTGGCCGTAACCGACGGTGAGGACGAGCACCGCCGCGGCGCCCACCCCGACCGCCGCCCACTGCGCGGGCCGCAGCCGCTCCTTCAGCAGCAGCACGCCCATCGCGATCGTGACCAGCGGGTTGATGAAGTAGCCGAGGGAGGCCTCGACGACGTGCCCGGAGTTCACGGACCAGATGTAGACGCCCCAGTTCACGGTGATGACCGCAGCGGCGACCGTGATCAGCGCCAGCCTGCGCGGCTGCCGCAGCAGCTCGCCGAGCCAGGCCCAGCGGCGTATGAAGAGCAGGGCGGCGGCGACGAAGAACAGTGACCACACCATCCGGTGGGCCAGGATCTCCACCGCCCCGGCGGGCTTGAGCAGGGGCCAGAACAGCGGGACGAGCCCCCACATCCCGTACGCCGCGAAGCCGTTCAGCAGTCCTATGCGCCGCTCTGCGGCCGACTTCCCGGTCACGGGCCCCTCCTTCGTGTCCGACGCGTGTCCCGTCTCCCGCGATGCCCGCGCACGCGCGCGCGGTGCTCGCCGGACGACGGTAACGCCGGACACCCCCGCGTGTCATGCCCGTATCGCCATACGGTCATGACACGCGGGGGTGGCAGGGGCGGCGGACCTCCGGGTCAGCCCTTGAGCGCGGCGGCGACGGCCTCGGCGAGCGGGGTGGTCGGGCGGCCGGCCAGCCGGGACAGATCGCCGCTGTCGACGACCAGCTCCCCCTTCTCGATCGAGACGTCCACACCCGCCAGCACGGCGGCCATCGGCTCGGGCACCCCGGCGCCGGCCAGGATGCCGGTGAGCGCCTCGGGCGTGACCGGGTTGTAGACGATCTCCCTGCCGGTCTGCCGGCTCAGCTCGGCCGCGTACTCGGCGAAGCTCCACGCCTCGTCGCCGCCCAGCTCGTACGTCTTGTTCTCGTGTCCCTCGCCGGTGAGCACGGCGACGGCGGCGGCCGCGTAGTCGGCCCGCGAGGCGGAGGAGATCCGGCCCTGGCCGGCGGCGGCGACGACCGCGTCGTGGGCGAGCACCGGGGCGAGGTTCTCGGTGTAGTTCTCGTGGTACCAGCCGTTGCGCAGCAGCGCGTACGGCACGCCCGAGTCCAGCAGCGCCTCCTCGGTGCCGCGGTGGTCGTCGGCGAGCGCGGCGGTCAGGGAGCCGGGGGCGCTGGTGTAGGCGAGCAGGGCGACACCGGCGGCCCCGGCGGCGTCGATGACGACCCGGTGCTGGCCCACCCGGCCCCTGTCGAACTCGTTGCCCGAGATCAGCAGCACCTTGTCGCCGGCCGCGAACAGGCCGTCGAAGGTCTCGGGGGCGTTGTAGTCGGCGACCGCGATCCGCACCCCGCGCCCGGCGAGGTCCGCGGCCTTCTCCGCGCTGCGGACGACGGCGGTGACCTGCTCGGCCGGGACCTTCTCCAGCAGCTGGTCCACGACGTGACGGCCGAGGTGTCCGGTGGCGCCGGTGACGACGATGCTCATGGTTCGGAACTCCTGTGGGGGTGCGTGTGCGGGTATGTCACTCACCCTAGGAGGTGCGCTAACTAATGGAAAGTACCCACTTTGAGGTAAGGTACTGGCATGGCGGTAAGTGATGGTGGCCGGCGGAGCGAAGCCGAGTCGATGTGCCCGCACCGGCTGGTCCTGGAGCATGTGACCAGCCGCTGGGGCGTGCTCGTGCTGATCCAGCTCCTGGAACGCCCGTACCGCTTCAGCGAACTGCGCCGGGCGATCGGCAGGGTCAGCGAGAAGATGCTCACCCAGACCCTCCAGACCCTGGAGCGCGACGGCCTGGTCCACCGCGACGCCAAACCGGTCATCCCGCCCCGCGTCGACTACTCCCTCACCGGCCTGGGCCGCGAGGCGGCCGAGCAGGTGCGCGACCTGGCGCTGTGGACCGAGAAGCGCATGGCCGACGTCCTCGTCGCCCGGCAGGCGTACGACGAGACCCGGGCGCCGTAGGGCGCCCGGGCCTCGTCCGGGCTTCCGGCGGGGGTCAGCCCACGACGGTCCAGGTGTCGCCGCCGGTGAGCAGGGTGGCGAGGTCGCCCTTGCCGTGCTGCTCGACGGCCGTGTCGAGCTGGTCGGCCATGAGGGTGTCGTAGACGGGCCGGTCGACGGAGCGGAAGACGCCGATCGGGGTGTTGTGCAGGGTGCTGGGGTCCGCGAGCCGGGACAGCGCGAACGCCGTGGTCGGGGACGCGGAGTGGGCGTCGTGGACGAGGACGTCGGCCTCGTTGTCCGCCGTCACGGTGACGACCCGCAGGTCACCGGTGGCCCGGTCCCGTACGACGCCCTTGGAATTGTCGGCGCCGAAGCGGATCGGCTCACCGTGCTCCAGACGGATCACGGCCTCCTCGGCCTGCTGCCGGTCCTTGAGGACCTCGAAGGCGCCGTCGTTGAAGATGTTGCAGTTCTGGTAGATCTCCACCAGCGCCGTGCCGGGATGGTCGGCCGCCTGGCGCAGCACCTCGGTGAGGTGCTTGCGGTCGGAGTCGACCGTACGCGCCACGAAGGACGCCTCCGCGCCGATCGCCAGCGACACCGGGTTGAAGGGCGCGTCCAGCGAGCCCATCGGCGTCGACTTGGTGATCTTGCCGACCTCGGAGGTGGGGGAGTACTGGCCCTTGGTCAGACCGTAGATCCGGTTGTTGAACAGCAGGATCTTGAGGTTGACGTTGCGGCGCAGGGCGTGGATGAGGTGGTTGCCGCCGATGGACAGGGCGTCTCCGTCGCCGGTGACGACCCAGACGGACAGGTCGCGGCGGGAGGTGGCCAGGCCGGTGGCGATGGCGGGGGCGCGGCCGTGGATGGAGTGCATCCCGTAGGTGTTCATGTAGTACGGGAAGCGGGAGGAGCAGCCGATGCCGGAGACGAAGACGATGTTCTCCTTCGCCAGGCCGAGCTGGGGCATGAAGCCCTGCACGGCGGCGAGGACGGCGTAGTCGCCGCAGCCGGGGCACCAGCGCACTTCCTGGTCGGACTTGAAGTCCTTCATCGACTGCCGGCCCTCGGCCTTGGGCACGAGCTGGAGAAGGGCGTTGGGGTCAGTCATCGATGGCCTCCTTCAGCGCCGTGGCGAGCTGTTCCGCCTTGAACGGCATGCCGTTGACCTGGTTGTACGAGCGGGCGTCGACCAGGTACTTCGCCCGGATGAGGGTGGCGAGCTGCCCCAGGTTCATCTCGGGGACCACGACGCGCTCGTAACGGGCGAGCACGTCACCGAGGTTGTGCGGGAACGGGTTGAGGTGGCGCAGATGCGCCTGCGCGATCCGGCCGCCCTCCTTGCGGATGCGGCGCACGGCGGCGGTGATCGGCCCGTACGTCGACCCCCAGCCCAGCACCAGGGTCTTCGCCCCGTCCGGGTCGTCGACCTCGATGTCCGGTACGTCGATGCCGTCGATCTTCGCCTGCCGGGTGCGGACCATGAAGTCGTGGTTGGCGGGGTCGTAGGAGATGTTGCCCGTGCCGTCCTGCTTCTCGATGCCGCCGATGCGGTGCTCAAGACCCGGGGTGCCGGGGATGGCCCAGGGACGGGCCAGCGTCTGCGGGTCCCGCTTGTACGGCCAGAACACCTCGGTGCCGTCGTCCAGCGCGTGGTTCGGCCCCTGCGCGAACTGCACGGTCAGATCCGGCAACTCCTGAAGGTCCGGGATCCGCCAGGGCTCGCTGCCGTTGGCGAGGTAGCCGTCGGAGAGGAGGAACACCGGCGTGCGGTAGGTCAGGGCGATACGGGCCGCCTCCAGGGCGGCGTCGAAGCAGTCGGCCGGGGTGCGGGGCGCGACCACCGGGACCGGAGCCTCGCCGTTGCGGCCGTACATGGCCTGGAGCAGGTCCGCCTGCTCGGTCTTGGTCGGCAGGCCGGTGGACGGGCCGCCGCGCTGGATGTCCACGACCAGCAGCGGCAGTTCGAGGGAGACCGCCAGACCGATGGTCTCGGACTTCAGCGCCACACCGGGACCGGAGGTGGTGGTGACCGCGAGGGACCCGCCGAAGGCAGCCCCCAGTGCCGCGCCGATGCCGGCGATCTCGTCCTCGGCCTGGAAGGTCCGCACACCGAAGTTCTTGTGCCGGCTCAGCTCGTGCAGGATGTCCGAGGCGGGGGTGATCGGGTAGGAGCCGAGGTAGAGCGGCAGGTCCGCCTGGCGGGACGCGGCGATCAGCCCGTAGGACAGGGCCAGGTTCCCGGAGATGTTGCGGTAGACGCCGGGCGGGAACGCCTTCGCCGCCGGGGCCACCTCGTAGGAGACCGCGAAGTCCTCCGTCGTCTCGCCGAAGTTCCAGCCGGCCCGGTAGGCCGCGATGTTGGCGGCGGCGATGTCGGGCCTCTTGGCGAACTTCGACCGCAGGAACTTCTCCGTGCCCTCGGTGGGCCGGTGGTACATCCAGCTCAGCAGCCCGAGGGCGAACATGTTCTTGCTGCGCTCGGCCTCCTTGCGGCTGAGGTCGAACTCCTTGAGCGCCTCCACGGTCAGCGTGGTCAGCGGCACCGGGTGCAGGCTGTAGCCGTCCAGCGAGCCGTCCTCCAGCGGGCTGCTGTCGTAGCCGACCTTCTGCATCGCCCGCTTGGTGAACTCGTCCGTGTTGACGATGACCTCCGCGCCGCGCGGCAGGTCGGCGATGTTGGCCTTCAGCGCGGCCGGGTTCATCGCCACCAGCACGTTCGGCGCGTCACCGGGGGTGAGGATGTCGTGGTCGGCGAAGTGGAGCTGGAAGGACGAGACGCCGGGCAGGGTGCCGGCGGGCGCGCGGATCTCGGCCGGGAAGTTCGGCAGCGTGGAGAGGTCGTTGCCGAAGGACGCGGTCTCCGAGGTGAAACGGTCACCGGTGAGCTGCATACCGTCACCCGAGTCCCCCGCGAACCTGATGATCACTCGGTCGAGCCGGCGGACGTCCTTCGCCCCCGCCGCTGTGCGCTGCTCCCCTACGACTGCTCCGTCGGCCTGCTCCGCTGTGCTGCTGACCTGGCTGGTCACTGAACTGGACCTCCTCGAGGGCGGCTGTCCGGGACGGCCTTCCCGCAGGCCTTCCCCGAATAAACCCTACGTCCGTAAGGGTCGCCTTCCCTGGGTCATTCGCATGTTGGACACGACTTCGAGACGTCCTCGATCAGGAATTGAGGTAGGTGAGAACGGCCAGCACCCGCCGGTGATCGCCGTCGCTCGGGGACAGCCCCAGCTTCAGGAAGATGTTGCTGACGTGCTTCTCCACGGCACCGTCGCTGACCACCAGCTGCCTGGCGATCGCCGAGTTCGTCCTGCCCTCCGCCATCAGCCCCAGGACCTCCCGCTCCCGCGGGGTGAGCCCCGCGAGCACGTCCTGCTTGCGGCTGCGCCCCAGCAGCTGCGCGACCACCTCGGGATCCAGCGCCGTACCGCCCCGGGCGACGCGCACCACCGCGTCCACGAACTCACGGACCTCGGCCACCCGGTCCTTGAGCAGATAACCGACACCGCGGCTGGAACCGGCGAGCAGCTCCGTGGCGTAGCGCTCCTCCACGTACTGTGACAGCACCAGCACGCCGATGCCCGGATGCGTCTTGCGCAACTGCACCGCGGCCCGCACCCCCTCGTCCGTGTGCGTCGGCGGCATCCGCACGTCGGCCACCACGACGTCCGGGAGCTGGTTCTCCCCGTCCAGCTCGGTGATGGTCTTGATCAACGCGTCACCGTCACCGACACCGGCCACGACCTCGTGCCCACGGTCGGTCAGCAGCCGGGTCAGGCCCTCCCGCAGCAGCACCGAATCCTCGGCGATGACCACCCGCACCCTGTCCTCCACGTTCACGTTCCTCGGCCCCCCATGCCCCTGATCCGGACCCGCCCTCGTGGCGGGCCCGGTCGTCAGGTCCAGCATTCCAGCATCCGGTGGGGGATGGGGCGGGGCAACGCGATCGGGGGGTGCCGTCGAGGCGGGTGGGTGCGAGCTCACGGCTCGCACCCACCCGCCGGTTCTGCCGGTTCCGTTGGTTTCGTCGGTTTCTCCTGTGGAGCCGGCCCGTCGGCCTGCCGGTCCGTCGGTCCACCGGTCCGTGGGCCTGCCGGTCTCAGCCCGGTCTCCCGGTCTCAGCCCGTTCTCAACGTGTCCGCTCCGCCCGCCAGGGCAGTTCGGCGGTCACCCGCGTCGGGCCGCCCGCGGGGGAGTCCACCACCAGGATCCCGTCCACCGCGTCCAGCCGCTCCGCCAGCCCGGCCAGTCCGGAACCCTCGGACACGTCGGCGCCGCCCACGCCGTTGTCCACGACCTGGAGCATCAGCCGGTTCTCCGTCCGCCACACCTCCACGGCCGCCCAGGTCGCCCGCGAGTGCTTGCTGATGTTCTGCAGCAGCTCCGAGACGGTGAAGTAGGCGATGCCCTCGATGGCCGGCGCGGGCCGCTCCGTCAGGTCAACCTCCACCTGCACCGGCACCGTGCACCGCGAGGCGACCGAGGACAGCGCCGCGTCCAGACCCCGGTCGGTCAGCACCGCCGGATGGATGCCGCGGGCCAGGTCCCGCAGCTCCTGCAGCGCCGTCTTCACCTCGCCGTGCGCCTCGTCCACCATCCGCGCCGCGACCCGCGGATCCTCCCGCAGCTTCTCCTTCGCCAGCCCCAGATCCATGGCCAGAGCCACCAGCCGGGCCTGCGCCCCGTCGTGCAGGTCGCGCTCGATGCGCCGCAGGTCCGCCGCCGCCGTGTCCACCACGACCCCGCGGTCCGACTCCAGCTCCACCACCCGCGTGGCCAGCCGGGACGGTCCGAGCAGTCCGTGCACCATCACCCGGTCCACCATCGTCAGCGCCCGCACGATCCACGGCGTGGCGAGGGTGAACAGCAGACCCACTCCCGCGGTCACCGTGATCTCGAACGGGTTGTCCAGGTAGATCCGGTGGTGCTCGTCGCCGTACAGCTGTATGCCGTCCTGCCCGGCGTACATCGGGAAGACCCAGAACCACAGCGGATACGTCAGCAGCGACCAGCCCACCGACCAGACGGTCACGGTGACGACGAAGGAGAGCACCGCCCACGGCAGCTGCAGCACCGCGTACAGCAGGGCCCGCCAGGAGGCACCGCTCTTGAGCACGGCCCCGATCCACGCCATGAACCCCTGCCGCCTCATCCGCAGCGGCTCCGGCTCGGCCACCTCCAGCCCCAGCAGCCCCCGCGCCCGCGCCCGCTCCACCGCCCCGAACCCGCGGCAGCCGGCGAGCGCCGCCGCCAGCACCGGGACGCCGAGGAACGTCACCAGCAGGCCCGCCCCCAGCGACACCATCGTGATCGCGTAGGTGAACAGCAGAACGCTGATCGGCAGGCTCAGCAGCACGTATCCCAGCTCGCGCCAGGTGCGCCCCTCGACCGGCGCCCGCAGCGCGGCCGGCAGCCGGTGCCGCCGTCCCTCGGCGCGCCCGGGATACCCGGACTCCGTGGGGAGCCCGTAGCCCTGTCCGTACTCCGTGCTCATCGGCGTCGTCCTTCTCCTCGTCCGGCGGCTGTGCTGTCGTACCTCCAGACTGCTCCGCCGCAGGTCGGCGGACCATGGAGTCCGTCGCAGTCTTGGACGGGGGGTTTTCCCTACCCCCGGCCGCGGACGGACGCCTCCTTGGACGCCTTCCTGGCCCTGCCCGGGCCCTCGGCCAGGGCACCGGAACGGTCCCGCCACGGCAGCTCGGCCGTCACCGTCGTCGGACCGCCCTCCGGCGACTCCACGACGAACAGACCGTCCACCGCGCCCAGCCGGTCGGCGAGACCCCGCATACCCGTCCCGCCGTCCAGGCTCGCGCCCCCGCGCCCGTCGTCCCACACCTGTACGAGCAGCCGGCCCTCCGACCGCCACACGTCCACCGCGGCCGACCGGGCCCGGCTGTGCTTGCTGACGTTCTGCAGCAGCTCCGAGACGGTGAAGTAGGCGATGCCCTCGATGGCGGCGGCCGGCCGCTCGTCCAGGTCGACCGTCACCTTCACCGGCACCGTGCAGCGCGAGGCGACCGAGGACAGTGCCGCGTCCAGACCCCGGTCGGTCAGGACCGCGGGATGGATGCCCCGGGCGAGGTCCCTCAGCTCCTGCAACGCCAGCTTCACCTCGCCGTGCGCCTCGTCGACCATCGACGCCGCGGCGTCGGGATCCTCCAGCAGCTTCTCCTTGGCCAGGCCCAGCCCCATCGCCAGATTGACCAGCCGGGCCTGCGCCCCGTCGTGCAGGTCGCGCTCGATGCGCCGCAGGTCCGCCGCCGCCGTGTCCACCACGATCCCGCGGTCCGACTCCAGCTCGGCGATGCGCCGCTCCAGTTCGTCGGAGGGCGACAGCAGACCGCACACCATCGCCCGGTCGGCGTTGGCCAGGCCCCGCACGATGAACGGCAGCACCGGCCACAGCACGAACAGACCGGTCAGCGTGACGACGAAGGTGAGGACGCCCCACGGCATCCGTATGAGCTCGTACAGGACGGCGCGCCAGCCCACCGGGTCCTTGACCGCCATCCACAACTGCGGCCAGAACCCGTCGGTACCGCGCATCGGCAGCCGGCTCGGCTCCTCCACCCGCACCCCGAGCAGCTTCCTGGCCCGCGCCCGCTCCATCCTGCCCAGCAGCCGGGAACCCGTCAGCCCGAGCGCGAGCAGCGGGAACCCGATCACCGTGACGGTCAGTCCCACGCCGGTGAACAGCATGGTCACCGTGTAGACGAAACCGACCAGCGACACCGGCAGGTTCGCCAGGAGGTGGGCGATCTCCTTCCAGGTGTGCGCGTCGTACGCGAAACGGGCCGGTGGCGGGCGGTCGCCGCGCTCGGCCGGCTCCGGGAGTGCCGTCACGGGCGTGCCCGGATTCGGGAATGGTTCGGTCATGGGCACAAGCGTGCCCGGAGCCGGGGGCCTGCGCCATGAGGTGGACCGCCAGGATGCACTGAGGAAAACCCCACCCCCGCATGCCGAGCGGTGACGGGCTGCTTACGGTGCATTTATCAGGGCCTAGACTCCCGTGCGTACAGATCGTCGAACCGTGACGTTCACCGGCACGGATCAAGGGCACGGCACAGGCACGGGCCAGGGCACCGATCAAGGGAGTGAGGGGCGGACGTGCGGGAAACGACCGTCGTCGCGGCGGACTACTTCCAGTCCTACTCGGTCGTCGGACTGCTCGCCGTCGTCGGCCTGCTGTTCGTCGCCGTCGCCTTCGGGGCGGGACGCCTGCTGCGGCCGGTGGTCCCCACGCCCGAGAAGCTCCTGACGTACGAGTGCGGAGTCGACCCCGTCGGCGAGGGCTGGGCCCACACCCAGGTCCGCTACTACGTCTACGCCTTCCTCTACGTGATCTTCGCCGTCGACTCGATCTTCCTCTTCCCCTGGGCGACCGTCTTCGCCGCCGACGGCTACGGCGCGACCACCCTCGTGGAGATGTTCATCTTCCTCGGCTTCCTCGCCGTGGGACTGCTGTACGCATACAAGAAGGGCGTCCTGACATGGACGTGAACCCTGCCGCCCCCGAGCCGGTCCTGCTCCCGGAACCTGGGGGTCCCCCCGGCGAAGCCAGGGGGAGGCTCGGCGCGCTCGCCCGACTGGCACCCGAGCCGATGAAGGTGGTCCTCAACTGGGGCCGCCGCTACTCGCTGTGGGTCTTCAACTTCGGCCTCGCCTGCTGCGCGATCGAGTTCATCGCCGCGTCGATGGCCCGCCACGACTTCATCCGCCTCGGCGTCATCCCCTTCGCGCCGGGGCCGCGCCAGGCCGACCTGATGGTCGTCTCCGGCACGGTCACGGACAAGATGGCGCCCGCCGTGAAGCGCCTGTACGAGCAGATGCCCGAGCCCAAGTACGTCATCTCCTTCGGCGCGTGCAGCAACTGCGGCGGCCCGTACTGGGACTCCTACTCCGTCACCAAGGGCGTGGACCAGATCATCCCGGTCGACGTCTACGTCCCCGGCTGCCCGCCCCGGCCCGAGGCGCTGCTCCAGGGGATCCTGAAACTCCAGGAGAAGATCGCACGGGAGTCGCTGGGGGAGCGGTACGGGTCCGCCTCCGGCGCGGGGCGGCCGTCGGCGGCGGCGCTGCAGAGCGGGCTGGTCCGGCCCCCGGCGCCGTCCGGTGAGGAGGAGGGCCGATGACCGCGGTCGGCTGGCTCCCCGCCGACGCCGAGGAACTGTTCGGTGCGGAGGCCACGGCGGAGGAGTCGTACGGCGTCCTGACCGTCGACGTACCGCCCGCCTCCTGGATCACCGCGCTGGAGGCCGCGCGCGACCGGGTCGGCTGCACCTTCTTCGACTGGCTGAGCGCGGTCGACGAACCCGGCACCGGGTTCCGCGTCACGGCGCACGTCGCCGCCCTGGCCCCGGTGCGGCGCCTGCTGCTGCGCACCACGGTGCCGCACGAGGCCCCCACGCTGCCCTCCGCCGTGGACGTCTACGCGGGCGCCGCGTGGCACGAACGCGAGACGCACGAGATGTTCGGCGTCGACTTCACGGGCCACCCGGGCCTGGACCACCTGCTCCTGCCGGACGGTTTCGAGGGCCACCCCCTGCGCAAGGACTTCGTCCTCGCGGCCCGGGTCGCCAAGGCCTGGCCCGGCGCCAAGGAACCCGGCGAATCCGAGCACGGCGGCCCCAAGCGCCGCCAGATGCTTCCCCCCGGCGTACCCGACCCCAACGAATGGGGCCCCCTCAAGGGCCAGCTCCCCCCGGCCCCGGCCCGCCCGGCCCGAGGCACGGGCCGGGCGGCGGGCACGACGCCGGACCGCCCCCGCCGCACCCGCTCGGCGGCCGAGGGCTCGGCGAGCCAGGCGGGCACACCCGAGACCTCGGCCCCACCGCGTCGTACCCGCTCGGCGGCGGAAGGTTCCGCGAGCCAGGCGGCGGAAGCGCGCCCCGACGCGGCCGGCGCCCCGGCGCGACGGGCGCGGAGTGCGGGCGAAGGGTCGGCGTCGCAGCGTTCCGGTGCCTCGGCAGCCGGCGGCCCCCGCCGGGCGCGCACCGCGTCCGAGGGTTCCGCGAGTCAGCGCACAGAGTCGCCGGACGCGCCCGCGGCAGCCGGTGACCGGTCCGCCCCCGTCCCCACCGAGGACCGGCACGACCGAAAGACCCCCGCAGCCCCCCGCAGCGCGGACGCCCCGTGGCACCACGCGCGTCCCGCCTTCGACGGGCCCGAAGCGGAGACCGATGGGGAGCCGGCCGCCGACGAGGCGGAAACGGAGTCGGCTCCCGAGCCCCGCTCGGAGCCCGGCTCGGAGCCCGGACGCGGCGCCCCCGAGACCCCCACCCCCGAAGACCCCTCAGGAGGCCCGCGGTGAACGACGTGCTCGACGTCGCCCTGCGACTCCTGGTCGTGTTCGTCGTCTTCCTCACCTTCCCCCTGATCGTGGGGCAGACCGAGCACAAGGTGATGGCCCACATGCAGGGCCGCCTCGGCCCGATGTACGCCGGCGGATTCCACGGCTGGGCCCAGCTCATCGCCGACGGCGTGAAGTTCGCGCAGAAGGAGGACGTGGTCCCGGCCGGCGCGGACCGGCGCATCTTCCAGCTCGCCCCCGCCGTCGCCCTCCTGCCGTACCTCCTCGTCCTGCTGGCCGTCCCGATCGGCCCGGGCGAGGGCGCGGTCGGCCAGGTGATCGACGCGGGCGTCTTCTTCGTCCTCGCCGTCATGGGCGTGGGCGTCCTCGGTTCGCTCATGGCCGGCTGGGCCTCCGCCAACAAGTTCTCCCTCCTCGGCGGCCTGCGCACCGCCGCCCAGCTCCTCGCCTACGAACTCCCGATGCTGCTCACCGCCGCCTCCGTGGCGATGGCGGCCGGCACCGTCTCCCTCGTCGGCATCCTCGACGCGTTCGAGTGGTGGTGGCTGCCCTGGCAGATCACCGGCGCACTCGTCTTCTTCGTCGCCGGCCTCGCCGAGCTCCAGCGCCCGCCCTTCGACATGCCGGTCGCCGACTCGGAGATCATCTTCGGCGCGTACACCGAGTACACCGGCCTGCGCTTCGCCCTGTTCCTCCTCGCCGAGTACGCCGGGATCGTCGTCCTGTGCGGCCTGACCACCGTCCTGTTCCTGGGCGGCTGGCACGGCCCCTGGGGCGCCGACGGGCTCGGCTGGGTCTGGACCCTGCTGAAGACCGCGGTCCTCGCCTTCCTCGTCATCTGGCTCCGCGTCACCTACCCCCGACTGCGCGAGGACCAGCTCCAGAAGCTCTCCTGGACCCTCCTCGTCCCCCTCTCCCTCGCCCAGATCGCCCTCACCGGCATCGTGAAGGTGGTGATCCGGTAACCATGGCTCCCATCCCCGGCTCCGGCCTGGCCAAGGGCCTGGCCGTCACCCTGCGGACGATGACGAAGAAGTCCGTCACCGCCCCCTACCCGGACACCCAGCCCGACCTCCCGCCCCGCACCCGCGGGGTGATCGGCCTGTTCGAGGAGAACTGCACGGTCTGCATGCTGTGCGCCCGCGAGTGCCCGGACTGGTGCATCTACATCGACTCCCACAAGGAGACGGTCCCGGCGGCGACCCCCGGCGGCCGCGAACGCAGCCGCAACGTCCTCGACCGCTTCGCCATCGACTTCTCCCTGTGCATGTACTGCGGTATCTGCATCGAGGTCTGTCCCTTCGACGCCCTGTTCTGGTCCCCGGAGTTCGAGTACGCCGAGACCGACATCCGCGACCTCACCCACGAGCGGGACAAGCTCCGCGAGTGGATGTGGACCGTCCCGGCCCCGCCCGCCCTCGACCCCGGCGCCGAGGAGCCGAAGGAACTCGCCGCCGCCCGCAAGACCGCCGACAAGCTCGCCGCCGCCCAGGCCGAACCGCAGGAGGAGGAGTCGTGATCCTCGCCGCAGCGGCGGGAACGGCCGCGCACGCCACGACCACCACCGCCGCCGAGGCGCACGGCTTCCTCTCCCCGACCGGCGTGGAGATCGCCTTCCTCCTCGTCGGCCTGGTCACCTTCGGGGCCGCCGTCGTCACCGTCACCACCCGGCAGCTGGTGCACGCCGCCCTGTGGCTGGTGGTGGCCCTCGGCGGTCTCGCCGTCGAATACCTCCTGCTCACCGCCGAGTTCATCGCCTGGGTGCAGGTCCTCATCTACGTCGGTTCCGTCGTCGTCCTCCTCCTGTTCGGGCTGATGCTCACCAGGGCCCCCATCGGCCGCTCACCGGACGCCGACTCCGGCAACCGCTGGGTCGCCCTCGCCGTGGCCGTCGCCGCCGCGGCCGCCCTGGTGTGGGTGGTCGTCGACGCCTTCCGCACCACTTGGATCGACCTGGACGGCGCACCCGCCGGCTCCACGGACGTCACCGGCGCGAGTCTCTTCCAGCACTGGGTCCTCCCCTTCGAAGCCCTCTCCGTCCTCCTCCTCGCCGCCCTCGTCGGCGCGATCGTCCTGTCCCGCAAGGCGAAGGCCGACGCCGCGTCCGGCGCGACGGGCACCCGGCGCGACACGGAAGGGGCCCGCTGATGCACCTCGTCTATCCCGCCGTCCTGTCCGCCCTCCTCTTCTGCACCGGCCTGTACGGCGTCCTCGCCCGCCGCAACGCGATCCTCGTCCTGATGTCGGTCGAGCTGATGCTCAACGCCGTCAACCTGAACCTGGTCGCCTTCGACGTCTGGCTCAGCCGGACCGCCGAGGAGACCCTGCACTCCGGCCAGGCCCTCACCCTGTTCACCATCGCCATCGCCGCCGCCGAGATCGGCATCGGCCTGGCGATCGTCCTCGCCGTGTACCGCAACCGCGGCACCTCGGACATCGACAAACTCCGCGACACCGCCGAGGGCCACGAGCCCGACGGCCCCGACGGCGACGCCACCGGCCGCGAGGCCCCCGCACCCCGGACGGCCGGCGAGAAGGCTGAGGCCACCGCGTGACCACGACCACCCTCGCCGTCCTCGTCCCTCTCCTCCCGTTCCTCGGCGCGCTCGCCGGGCTGCTCCTGGGCCGCACGGCCCCCGGCTTCGTCCGCCCGCTCGCCGTCCTGCCGACGCTCACCTCCCTCGCACTGGCCGTCACGGTCGCCTGGCGCCAGGGCGGGGACCAGGCCGTCGACGCCGCGACCGAACTCACCCCCACCGGCTCGGTCCCGATCGAACTCGCCCTGCACATCGACGGCTTCGCCGCGCTGACCGCCGTCCTGGTCACCGTCGTCGCCGGCTGCGTGCAGATCTACTCGACGGGCTACCTGCGCGACGACCCGCGCTACCCCTCCTACGCCGCCCTCGTCTCCCTGTTCACCTCCGCGATGCTCCTGGTCGTCTACTCAGGCGACCTGATGGTGCTGCTGGTCGGCTGGGAAGTCATGGGCATCTGCTCCTACTTCCTCGTCGGTCACTACTGGGAGACCCCCGAGGCCCGCGCCGCCTCCCTCAAGGCCTTCCTGGTCACCAAGCTCGGCGACGTCCCCTTCCTCATCGGCCTGTTCGCCGTCGCCACCGAAGCCGGGTCCTTCCGCATCACCCGGATCCTCGGCGCCGTCGCGAACGGCGGCATCGAACACCCCACGCTGATCGCCCTGCTGCTCCTGGCGGGCGTGGCCGGCAAGTCGGCGCAGTTCCCGCTGCACACCTGGCTCCCCGACGCGATGGCGGGTCCGACCCCCGTCTCCGCGCTGATCCACGCCGCGACCATGGTCGCCGCCGGTGTCTACTTCATCGCCCGTCTCCTCCCGCTCTTCGAGGCCTCGCAGGCCGCGATGACCGTCCTCGCCGTCATGGCCGCCGTGACCATGGCCGGCTCGGCGCTCGCCGCGCTCGCCCAGGACGACATCAAACGTGTCCTCGCCTACTCGACGATCGGCCAGCTCGGCTACATGACCGGCGCCCTCGCCGTCGCCGACCGCGGCGCCGCCGTCTTCCACCTCCTGTCCCACGGCGCCTTCAAGGCGCTGCTGTTCCTCGCGGCCGGCGTGATCATCCACGCCGCCGGCACCAACTCACTGGCCGCCATGTCCCGCATGGGCCATCTGCGGGACCGGGTCCCCGACGCCTACTGGACGATGACCGTGGCGCTCCTCGCGCTCGCCGCGATCCCGCCGTTCAGCGGCTTCTTCTCCAAGGAGGCCGTCCTCGGCGTCGCCGAACACGTCGTCACCGGCCACACAGAACACGCTCCCGCCGCGGCGGGCTGGATCGTCCTCCTCGCCGGCCTCGTCACGGCCCTGCTGACCGCCGCGTACGCGATGCGGCTGTGGCTGCTGGCCTTCCGCGGGTACGGAACCGAGGCGCCCGACCACGGCAGGCAGCCACTGACGATGACCACGGTGCTGTGGGTGCTCGCCGTACCGTCCCTCGCGCTCGGCGGGTTCGCCTTCCGCGTACTGCCCGACTGGTTCGACGGCCACGACCTGACCCCGACGCTCACCACCTCCGTGCTCGGCACCGGCGTGGCCCTGGTCGGCGGCATCCTCACCTACGCCACCTGGCGGCACACCACCGCGCACGCCGCCGCCCGCGTCCCCCTAGGTGCCGTCGCCGCCCACCCCGAGGGCGACGCCGGACTGGTCGAGGCGGAGGCCATCGCCGCCCACGAACCGGCCTACGGAGACATCGCGTACGCACCCGACCCGTCGGACCCCGGACGGCTGCTGCTCGGCCCGCTGCACCGCCACGCGGCCGCCGGCTTCCACCTGGACGCCGTGTACACGACCCTCTTCGTCCGCCCGGTCCGGGCCGGCGCGAGCCTCGTGCGGTTCCTCGACCGCGAGGTCGTCGAGACCTACGTACGCGGCGCGGGCACGCTGCCCCGCTGGCTCGGCGCCGCCGTACGACGGGCCCAGACGGGCAATCTGCAGACCTATGTGAGCGCGCTGCTCGCCGGCACCGTCGTCCTCGCGGTCGCCGCCGTCCTCGTCGCCACGGGAGCGTGAGCAGGCGTGATCGATATCAACGAGTCCGTGATGCAGTTCCTTCTGGCGTTGCTCGTCGTCGGCCCGCTCCTCGGCGCCGCCGCCGCTCTCCTGCCGGCCCCGCCCGGACTGAAGGGGAAGTCACCCGACCAGGCGGTGCTCCGCCACGGCGTGACCGTCACCGGCGCGATCCTCATCGCGGCGATCGTCCTCGCGCTCGGCTTCGACCACGACCAGCCGTCGAAGATGCAGGCCACGACCGACATCAGCTGGATCCCGGCACTGGACGTGCGCATCCACCTCGGCACCGACGGCATCTCCCTCCCCCTCCTGGTCCTGACCGCGCTGCTGACCTTCCTCTGCGCGCTCCACTCGTACTTCAAGCCGCCCACGGGCCCGTCCCCGAAGGCCTTCGTCGCCCTGCTGCTCGTCCTCGAGTCCGGCACCCTCGCGACCTTCGCCGTCCTCGACCTGGTCCTGTTCTTCCTCGCCTTCGAGACGGTCCTCATCCCGATGTACTTCCTCATCGCCCGCTGGGGCGGCGAGGGCCGGGCCGAGGCCGCCTGGAAGTTCATCCTCTACACGCTGCTCGGCTCCGTGGTCATGCTGCTCGGCCTGCTCCTGATCGGAATCAAGGCGGGCACGTTCGACATGGTGGCACTCGCCACTGACAACGGCCGGTCTCTGACCACATCCGTGCAGGTCATCGCCGTACTGGCGATCGGGATCGGGCTCGCGGTCAAGACCCCGATGTGGCCGCTGCACAGCTGGCTGCCCGACGCCCACACCGCCGCGCCGACCGTCGGCTCGGTCCTGCTGGCCGGTGTCCTGCTGAAGATGGGCACGTACGGGTTCGTACGGATCCTGCTGCCCGCCGCACCGGACGGCTTCCGCACCTTCGCGCCGTACCTCGCCGCGTTCGCCGTCGTCGGCGTCATCTACGGGTCCCTCGCCTGCCTGGCCCTCGCCAAGCGGGGCGCGAAGGGCGACCTCAAACGCCTCATCGCCTACTCCTCCGTCGGCCACATGGGCTTCGTCCTCCTCGGAGTCGCGACCATGACCCCGACCGGCGTCAACGGCGCCCTGTTCGCCAACATCGCCCACGGCCTCATCACCGGCCTGCTGTTCTTCCTGGTCGGCGCCCTCAAGGACCGCACCGGCAGCACCGACCTCGACACCCTCGCGAAGGAGACCGGCGCCGCCCTCTACGGCAAGGCCCCGCGCCTCGGCGGCCTGCTCGCGTTCGCCGCCGTCGCCTCCCTCGGCCTGCCCGGCCTCGCCGGATTCTGGGGCGAGATGCTCGCCCTGTTCGGCGCCTTCGACCCCGCCGAAGGCCTCAGCCGCCCCGCCTTCCTCACCTTCATGGCCATCGGCGCGTTCGGCACCCTGCTGACGGCCGCGTACCTGCTGGTCGTGGTCCGCAGGGTCTGCATGGGCGCCGCACCCCAGGACGCCCCGGAACTCACCGACGTGCGCTCCTACGAGTTCGCGGCCTGGACCCCGCTCGTCGTCCTCACCGTCGTCACCGGCCTCTGGCCGAAGGCCCTCCTCGGACTGACCGACCCGGCCGTGCAGCAGCTCCTCGCAGGAGGCACCCGATGAGCTCCCTCGTCCAGTCCGTCGACTGGCTGGCCGTCGCGCCGCCCACCATCACGGCGGTCGTCGGACTCGTCGTCCTCGTCGCCGACCTGTTCGTCGACGAGAGGCGGAAACCGCTCCTGGGCTGGCTCTCGGTGGCCGGACTCGCCGCCGCCACACTGATGCTGCTGCCCCTCCTCGACGCCGACCGCGGCACCTTCTGCCTGGTCGGCGACGAAGGCGTGTGCAGCTATACCGCGGACCGTTTCACCCTCGTCATCCAGTTCCTGGTCCTCGGCGGCGCCCTGCTGACCGCCCTCCTGTCCGTCACCGCCCTGAAGGACGAAGGCAAACGGCTCCCCGAGGGCGAGTACTGGTTCCTGTTCCTCTCCTCCGCGGCCGGCGCGGCCCTCCTGCCCGCCTCCCGCGACCTCGCGACCCTCGTCGTCGCCCTGGAGGTCGCCTCCCTGCCCGCCTTCGCCCTGGTCGGCCTCAGGCACGGCGACCGGAAGTCCTCCGAAGCGGCCCTGAAGTTCTTCCTGTCCTCCGTCACCGCCACCGCCGTCAGCCTGCTGGGCATCAGCTTCGTCTACGCCGCCACCGGAACCCTCCACCTCACCCTGGTCGCCGAACGCGTCCAGGACGTCGACGGACAGCTCCACACCCTCACCCAGACCGGCGTCGTCCTCACCCTCATCGGCTTCGCCTTCAAGACCGCCGCCGTCCCCTTCCACTTCTGGGTCCCCGACACCTACGTGGGCGCCCCCCTGCCGATCGCCGCCTACCTGTCGGTCATCGGCAAAGCGGTCGGCTTCTCCGGCCTGATCCTCGTCACCGTCGTCGCCCTCCCGTCGTACGCCGACGTCTGGGGTCCGGCCCTCGCCGTGCTGGCCGCCCTCACCATGACCGTCGGCAACGTGGGAGCCCTCAGACAGCAGGCCACGCGCGCGTACAGCGCGGTACGCCTCCTCGCCTGGTCGTCCGTCGGCCAGGCCGGCTACCTCCTGGTGCCGATCGCCGCCGCCGGGTACTCCGGCGACCCCGAGAAGTCGATCGGCTCCACCGTCGCCTACGCCCTCATGTACGGCGCCGTGAACCTCGGCGCGTTCGCCGTGGCCGCCCTCGTCGGCCGCGCGCACCGCCTCAACCGCGTCGCCGACTACCGCGGCCTCTACGCCTCCAACCCCCTCACCGCGCTCCTCCTGGGCTTCTTCCTGCTCTGCCTCGCCGGACTCCCGCCGGGCATCATCGGCCTCTTCGCCAAGGTCACCGTGTTCTCCGCGGCCGTCGACGCCGGACTCGGCTGGCTCGCCGTCGTCATGGCCGTCAACGTCGTCATCGCGCTGGTCTACTACCTCCAGTGGACGGCCCTGCTGTTCCGCGCCCCCGAGGGCGAACCGGTCGAACACCGGCTCCCCGCCCCCCTCACCGCCGCCCTCTCCCTGACCGGAGTCCTCGGCATCGCCCTGTCCGGCGCACCCCAGCTGGTCCTGCGCTTCACCGACACCGGGCTCTTCTGAGGAACCGCCCATTCGGCCACGCGCGCGTGGCCGAATGGGACGCTCCGGACGGTCGTCACCCGGACGGGTGACACGCGCCACCGCGCGCACAAGGGAACTAGTGCCCTTCGCCTGGCGTTGACCGGTACGGGAGGGTCCACTGGACGTGACACCACAAGACCAGTGGACAGCGCAGGTCAGAAGGAAGATCAGCAAGCAAGGGTCCCCCTGCCACACGATTTGGAGGGCGTACCGTGCACCGCCGGCACAACGGGCTCAGGACAGCAGTCCTCCTCGGGGGACTGTCCGCACTCATCATCGTCATCGGCAGCTTCTTCGGCCGCATGGGACTCGTCGTCGCCGTCCTGATCGCGCTGGGCACCAACGCGTACGCGTACTGGAACAGCGACAAGCTGGCCCTGCGCGCGATGCGCGCCCGCCCGGTGAGCGAGTTCGAGGCCCCGGGGCTGTACCGCATGGTCCGCGAGCTCTCCACCCAGGCCCGCCAGCCCATGCCGCGCCTGTACATCTCCCCGACCGAGGCCCCCAACGCCTTCGCCACCGGCCGCAACCCGCGCAACGCGGCCGTGTGCTGCACCGAAGGCATCCTGCGCCTGCTCGACGAGCGGGAGCTGCGCGGCGTCATCGGCCACGAACTCAGCCACGTCTACAACCGCGACATCCTGATCTCCTCGGTCGCCGGCGCCCTCGCCTCCGTGATCATGTTCCTGGTCAACTTCGCCTGGCTGATCCCGATCGGCCGCTCGGACGACGACGACGACGGCCCCGGTCTCCTCGGCATGCTGCTGATCATGATCCTCGGCCCGCTCGCCGCGTCCCTCATCCAGCTGGCCATCAGCCGCTCCCGGGAGTACGAGGCCGACGCCTCCGGCGCCCAGCTCACCGGCGACCCCCTCGCCCTCGCCGGCGCCCTGCGCAAACTGGAACACGGCACCAAGCAGCTCCCCCTGCCCCCCGAGCCCCGCATCGAGACGGCCAGCCACATGATGATCGCCAACCCGTTCCGCCCGGGCCAGGGGCTCTCGAAGATGTTCTCCACCCACCCGCCGATGGCGGAACGCATCGCCCGGCTCGAGAAGATGGCAGGTCACCAGTGAAGACCATCCTGAATCTCATATGGCTCGTCTTCAGCGGCTTCTGGCTGTTCCTCGGCTACCTGCTCGCGGGCGTGCTGCTCTGCGTCACGGTCATCGGCATCCCCTTCGGCGTCGCCGCCTTCCGTATCGGCGTCTACGCCCTGTGGCCCTTCGGGTACACGACGGTCGAGCGCCGGGACGCGGGAGCCCCGTCCTTCCTCGTCAACGTGCTGTGGCTGCTCCTCGCGGGCTGGTGGCTGGCGCTCGGCCACATCGTCACCGGCATCGCCCTGTGCGTGACGATCATCGGAATCCCGCTGGGTGTCGCCAACTTCAAGCTGATCCCGGTCTCACTGTTCCCCCTGGGCCGCGAAATCGTGCGGACGGACCGGTCGTTCACGCAGCGCGGATGAGGCGGGAGACGCCCCCCTCGGTCGCGTCATGACCCGGGCGTCGTCCACAACCCGGAGGTTGTCCACAGACCCGCACGGATGTCAGTGGCGGCCCGCATGATGAACCCATGACCGAGCACGAGCAGTTGCTGACACAGGTGGCGGAAAAGGCCCGCAACACCCGCCCATGGGGCTGGCCTTCCCTCCCCGAGCCCATCGACGAGGCCACCCTGGCACGCGCCGAGGCCACGCTGGGCTTCGCCCTGCCCCCGCTGCTCGCCGAGCTCTATCTGCGTATAGCGGACGGCGGATTCGGCCCCGAGTACGGATTGCTGCCCCTGCTGGACAGCGCGCCCTCCGGTGAACCCGCCGCCGTGGCCCAGTACCTCGCCAACCGCGAGAGCGGCCGAGAGGACCCCGACTGGCCCTGGCCCGAGGGAGTGCTGCCCATATCCCACTGGGGCTGCGGCATGTACGCCTGCGTCGACTGCCGCTCGCCCCAGGCCACCGTCCTCCTCTTCGAACCCAACCCGGGCGACCCCGACCACGCCTGGTTCCTCGACGCTCCCGGCCTCACGCACTGGCTCCGCTCCTGGGTCCAGGGCACGGGCTGGTACGAGGAGGAGAACGAGGGGGTGGACCTGGCGCCCTGGGACGGTTTCGCGGGCCGCGGGGCGCCGACGCCCTGACCGAACTCCGCGGAGACCGCCGCGGCGCCCAGCGAAACGTCCCCGGGTTCGAGGTCTGAGGTGCCGGACACGCCTGGGGAACCCGGCTCACCTCGCACCCGGGACACCCCGCCACGGCTACCGGCTACCGGTCACCGCCCGCCCTCGCCGCACGCCGTAGGCCACCACCCCCGCCACCAGCACCCCCGCGCCCACGGCCACCGAAACCCACGGCAGCGAGAACGCCAGCACCAGGCACCCGGCGAGCCCCACCGCCGGCACCACCCGCGTCACCGGCCGTGGATCGAGTGTCCAGGCCGATGCGTTGGCCACCGCGTAGTACGTCAGCACACCGAAGGAGGAGAAACCGATCGCGCCCCGCACATCCACCGTGGCGGCCAGGACGGCGACCACCGCGCCCACGGCCAGTTCCGCCCGGTGCGGCACCTGGAACCGCGGATGCACGGCGGCGAGGGCACCCGGCAGATGCCGGTCCCGGGCCATGGCCAGCGTCGTCCGTGAGACCCCCAGGATCAGGGCGAGCAGCGAACCCAGCGCGGCCACCGCCGCCCCCACCCGCACCACCGGCACCAGCCCGGGAACACCGGCGGCCCGCACCGCGTCGGCGAGCGGCGCGGTGGCGTCGCCCAGTCCCTTCGGCCCCAGTACCGAGAGGACGGCCACAGCGACAGCCGCGTACACGACCAGCGCGATGCCCAGGGCCAGCGGGATCGCCCGGGGGATGGTGCGCGCCGGGTCCCGGACCTCCTCGCCGAGGGTCGCGATACGGGCGTACCCGGCGAAGGCGAAGAACAGCAGACCGGCCGCCTGCAGCACCCCGCCGGCACCGTCGGAGACCCCGATGTCCAGCCGCCCGGCTTCGGCTTCCCCCGACGTCAGGCACACCACCACCACGGAAGCGAGGACGGCCAGGACCACACCCACGATCACCCGCGTCAGCCACGCGGACTTCTGGACACCGCCGTAGTTCACCGCGGTCAGCGCCACCACGGCGGCCACCGCCACGGCGTGCGCCTGCCCCGGCCAGACGTACGCGCCCACGGTGAGGGCCATCGCCGCGCAGGAGGCCGTCTTCCCGACCACGAACGCCCAGCCCGCGAGGTACCCCCAGAAGTCCCCGAGCCGCTCGCGCCCGTACACGTACGTGCCGCCCGAGGCCGGGTAGCGGGCGGCGAGGCGCGCCGACGAGGTGGCGTTGCAGTAGGCGACCACGGCGGCGACCGCCAGCCCGAGGAGCAGCCCGGAACCGGCCGCGTGCGCGGCGGGCGCCAGGGCGGCGAAGATCCCGGCTCCCACCATCGAGCCGAGACCGATGACCACGGCATCGCCGACGCCGAGCGTGCGCCGCAGTGCGGGACCGGACGTGTCTGTCATGGGGCCGCACTCTACTGATCACATGCAACCGGCATGCGTACGGACGACGTCTTTCAAAGTGCGAGAACAGCGGGAAAGGGGCAGGTTCACGGCATGACGATCATCAGCTGGATCATCCTGGGACTGTTGGCCGGAGCCATAGCGAAGTTCCTGTTGCCCGGCCGTGACCCGGGCGGCCTCGTCGGCACGACGCTGATCGGCGTCGCGGGTGCCTTCATCGGCGGCTGGATATCGGCGCGTTGGCTCGACCACCCGATCACCAAGGACTTCTACGACGGCACCACCTGGGCCGCCGCGATCGGCGGCTCGCTGGTCCTCCTGATCGCCTACCGCATCCTGTTCGGCCACTCACGCGACTGACCGGGCACCGCGCGCGGCGGTCCCCGAACCGCAGCCGGCAGGCGAGAAGGGTGGTCACCGCGCAGGGTGCCCACCCTTCCTCGTACCTCGCCTCGTGTCCGTGCGGCGCGCGAGCGCCCCCGGCCCTGGTCCGGCCGGACCTACCGGTAGTTCACGAACTGCAGGGCGAAGTCGAAGTCCTTGCCCTTGAGCAGCGCGATGACGGTCTGCAGGTCGTCGCGGCTCTTGGAGCTGACCCGCAGCTCGTCGCCCTGCACCTGGGCCTTCACGCCCTTCGGGCCCTCATCGCGGATGATCTTCGCGACCTTCTTCGCGTTGTCCTGGGAGATGCCCTCCTCGATCGACGCGAAGAGCTTGTACTCCTTGCCCGAGAGCTGGGGCTCACCCGCGTCCAGGGCCTTCAGGGAGATGCCCCGCTTGATCAGCTTGGACTGGAAGACGTCGAGGACGGCCTTCACCCGGTCCTCGGAGTTCGCCTCCATGAGGATCTTCTCCCCGGACCACGAGATCGAGGCACCCACGCCCTTGAAGTCGTAGCGCTGCGAGATCTCCTTGGCGGTCTGGTTGAGGGCGTTGTCGACCTCCTGCCGCTCGACCTTCGAGACGATGTCGAAACTGGAGTCGGCCATGTCCTGTGGCTCCTTGTATCGGGGTGCGTACCGGGCTGCGCACCGGATGCGTACCGGCGTACGTGAAGCGGCCCCCGAGCCCGGCATCGGTCCCCGGCCGCATCCGGACCAGCCTAGTCACCCCCCGGCCTCCGGGTGGCGATCAATCGGGTGGCGAAGCACCCCTGTCCATCGGGTATTGTTTACGTCGTTGCCAAGGAGCACCGCCGAAAAGCGGTTCGACGGCAGCGACCCAGGCGGTGTGCCCGAGCGGCCAAAGGGAGCAGACTGTAAATCTGCCGGCTCAGCCTTCCCAGGTTCGAATCCTGGCGCCGCCACAAGACCGAAAGGGTCTGTGACCAGCAGCAATGCTGATCGCAGACCCTTTCGGCGTTCACGGGCGCGGTCTGGTCACTATGGGTGCTTTTTCCCAGTATGTCTCACCCTGATTCGGGTGCTGACCAGTCCGTGTGGGGCAGGCGTGGGGCAGCCTCGACCCTCCTAGCCGCCGTTCCTCAGCGCCCGCTCGATCCGGGCGTTCGCCGTGGCCGCACCGCCGTCCAGGCACTTGGCGTACACCCGGAACAGCACGGCCACGCTGTGGCCGGCGCGCGCGGCCACCTCCTGCGGTTCCACACCGGAGCTGAGCCACGTGGACACGGCGGCGTGGCGTAGATCATATGGGCGCTTCGCCAGCAGCGAAGCGCACTGAGCGGGCGTGAGAGCGCGTGTGCGGGCCTCTGCCCACACCTCGCCATATCCGGTGTCTTGGATGAGCCCGCCGCGTTGCGTCCGAAACAGCCGCCCGTCGGGAGCGACGCCGTACGCGATGACGTGCCACCGGAGCAGGCTCACAAGATCGGGCGGGATCGGCACGGTGCGGACTGCTTTCCGGGGCCGGTGCTTGAGCCCTCGCCGGTCGTGCGCCTCACCGCTGTCCGTCCAGGCCGACCCCGAGCGCGGGCGGGTCTCTCGGAGGCGCAGAGTGCCCCACCCTCGCCGGGGCAGGTCGCAGTCCTGGAGACGGAGACCGATGACTTCCGCTGGCCGTGCCGCCGCGTAGTACATGCAGCCGAAGAACGCGACCAGGCGCCGCCCGCGAGGGCTCTGCGTGCGCACGGCATCGAGCAGCGCGAGAGCCTGCCGGGGGTCTGGCACTGAGGCGGGGTCCAGTTCCTCCGCTACCTGCTCCGGAGCTTTCCACTGCACCTGTGGCAGAGGGTTGTCCGTTAGGCGGCCAGCGTCGACGGCGTAGCCGAGGGCGTTGTGGAAGATGGCCCGCTTCCGCCGGATGGTCGACGCGGATGCCGTGGTGCCGTCCAGCTTCTTGGTCAGGGCGTCCAGAGCCGCGCGCACGTGCATCCGGTCGGCCAGAGCGGACGTGGGCAGCGACTTCCGCTCGAACCATGCCAGCACGGCGGCCACGTCGTCCGGGAGTTCCTGGTCACGGCGGCTCATGTTGAACGCCCAGCTGTAGAGAGCCGTTCGCACGGTCTTGGCGTCGGCCATTCCCTTGGTGTTTGTGACAAGCGCCGGCGTCACCGTGGCCATGGCTTCCGCGAGCGTCCGACGCGTCGAACCGGGGGAGTGCTGCCACTTCATCTCGATGTACTCGCGTGCGTGCTGGTACCAACTCACGTCGTTGCGCTTCCGCAGCTCGGAGACCGGCACCCCGGTGGACTCGTCGAACGGCTCGCCGGCGTGCGCTGCCCGCAGCAGCTCGGCGCGTCGGCCGTCTGCCAGGGTCTTGGTGCGGAACGTCTGGGAGTGCGGAGTCTCGCCCGTTTTCCAGCGCAGCTCTGCAGAGGTCTGTCCGCGGTCCTTCCGTTGCCGGACGGACCAGATCCGAACGTCGTACGTCTTTCCCATCGGAACCTTTCTGGGAAGGGGCCCGGCATGAGCCGGGCCCCTTGGGTGGTGTCGGTGAGCCGATGTGTTCAGTAGGCGGGGGTGTCCAGGTTGCTGAGCCAGTCGTCCAGGTCGTTGCGGCGAACCCGCAGGTGGCCGTTGGGCAGCTTCACCAGCCGCGGCGCCTGCCCACGGGCGCGCATGCGGTAGAAGGCGGCGCGGCTCATGCCGATTTCGGTGAGGACTTCGGGGAGCTTGAGCATCTTGGGGCTGGCCAAGGTGGTGACTCCTTCTGGGGTGAGGCGTCCGGGGGCCTTCTCAGAAGTCCGCTACATCCGCTACAGCGCTACATCGCAGGTCAGCGGATGGTTTTTTGTAGCGGAGAGGTTGCGTGTAGCGGCTACGTCCGCGCTACGGGGTAGCGGGTGTAGCCGCTACACGCTGGGGTGCCGCTACAGATTCACCGGCTCTGAGCTGGGCTGTAGCGGCGTAGCGGATGTAGCGGAGTTCTGGGGAGGTGGGCAGTAGCGGGCCCACGCGTCGGCCAGGTCGGCGGCGTGGAATCCCTTGAGGACTCCGCCAGCGGTGCGGATGTTGCGGGAGCGGATCGGCTCGTTGTCGGCCGTCATGTACTCCCCGAGCATCCGCGACAGCTTGCGGTTGTCGAGCGGCTTGCCGTCCAGGTCCGCCCACGGGGCGTCATCGAGGGCGTTGAGCCGATCGATGATGGCGATGGTCGGCAACCGGTCGATGCCGATCAGCACGTGATCGCGCAGGTCGGTCAGCAGCCGGATGCCGAGACTGTGCTTGTCGGTGTGCTGCGCTGCGGTGACCAGCGCAACGCACGCTTCGCGGGCCCGGCGCGGCCAGTCGCCCCCGGCGGCGTCGGCGACGGCGAGCAGAGGTTCCCACACGTCCGCCGGCCGGTCGGTCACCCCGTCCGGCATCTCCGGCCACGCCCCCGTCACCTGCCCGCGGACCTGCTCCGCCCACGCGGCGAGCCGGTCCCGCAGGGCGTGTCCCTCAGCCTCGTGGATGCGGGCGCGGAAGGCTTCCACCCGTTCGCTGCGGGCCCGGCGGCGCATACGGATGACGACGGAGCGGGTCAGGATCGTGTCCGGCAGCGAGCCGAGACCGGCGACCGCGACCGCGCAGTAGGACGGAAAGGCTTGCACGGTCTGGTTGCCGCCGTCGCCGATGCACCGGTACGTCACGCCCGAGCGGCGGTGACCGGCGTTGAGAAACCCGCGCAACTCCTCGTTGTCCCCAGCCTTGGGGCCGAAAATGGTGTCGATCTCGTCGAACAGGATCGTCGGCCGGCCATTCGCCCCGGACACGGCCCGGAACAGGGCGGCGGCGGACGCGTTGACGGCCACCATCGGTTGCGGCACGAGGGTTTCCACGATCTCCAGCGCCCGCGACTTCCCGGACCCCGGTTCGGGGGACAGAAAGGCGATGCGGGGGGTGGAGTCGAAGCAGTCGAGCAGGTGGGCGTGTGCGTCCCACAGCGCGACGGCGACGTAGGCGGCCTCGGTGGGGAAGACGTTGAAGCGCCGGTGGAAGGCTTCCACCTCGTTCAGCAGCGCGGCCCCGTCAATGGCGGTGCTCATGCGGCGTTCCTCCGTTCGGCGCCCAGGGTGGGAGCTCCAGTGCAGAAGTGCTTGTGCGCGGCGTACTCGGTGACCAGCGCGGCCACGGCGTCCTGCCCGCGGGCGGTGCTGGTGTGCCCGCAGGGGCAGGCGTAGGCGGCGGTGGGGGTGTCGCCGTGCCGTGTGGACCAGCGGGCCCCGTCGTAGTGGTGGCGGTAGACCGGCGGGGCGTAGATGCGGATACCGGGCCGCTCCGGCGTCGGGTCGGCACTGGGGTGCGCTCCGTCGGCGGGGAACCGGTTCGAACGAAAAGCAGTGACGACGCCCTGACGGGCGGCGCCTGCTGGCTCGCCCACGGCCGACCGGGCGCTGCTCGGTCCGGCGGCGCGCGGGCCGGTGGTCGGGGCCGGTTGGCCTTCCAAGCGGGGGCGGGGCGGGGTGCTCATGCCACCTCCCGTGGCCGGGCGGTGCGCAGGCTGCTGTCCAGGGCGCTGCGGATCGTGGTGCGGCACTCGGCAGCGGTGAGTCCCACCGCCTCCCCTGCCGCTTGGAAGGCGTCCTCGGCCACGTGTCGGGGGAGGTCGCCCCACGCGACGAACCGCCCCACCTTGAACGCGCTGCGGTTCAGCGTGGTATTGCGCAGCCCCTCCGGTGCGGCGGCCACGACGGCGCACTCGGCTTCCAGCGCGGCCACGGCCGCCCGGCTCCCGTCGACCGCCGGGAGCCTGAGCGGGCCCACGGGCCGCGCGGGAGCCGGTTGCAGGATGCTCAACAGCCATCCGGGCAGCGGCGCGGCCACAGGGTCGCTCAGCGCTTCGTACCGTCCGGCGGGGGTGATGCTGCCCGCGGCGACGACGTAGCCGCCCCATGCGCGGGTGTCGACCGCGTCCGCGACGGTACCGGCCGTGTTCGGCAGCCGGACGCCGTCCGGGGCGGTGAAGTACAGGTGCGTCCCGCCGCTCGCGGTCCGGGTCCGGTAGGTGTCGGGGACGGCGTGGCCGGCGCGCTCGCAGAGCGCTGCGAAGGTCGTCGCGCCGTCAGGCGCGTCCGAACTGCCCTTGTGCTCGGGCGTGTCCAGGTCGACCACGACCAGTCCCGACGGGCCGGTGGCGATGCCGACGTTGAACGGCGCCCGCGACCAGGCCGCGCGGATGCGGTCCGGGTCGGTGGTGGCGCGCTGCTCCCACTTCCGGTGCCCGGCCGTGCACGGGCCGGTGCCGGTGCACGTCTTCTCGCCGTGCAGCGCGGGCCGCTTCGTACCGGGACGGAGCGGGAACACCCGCCAACCTCGCTCGGCCGCGTTCAGAGCGGCGCGCATCAGGTCCTCGCTCATGCCGCCACCCCCCACGCGGGCCTGGCCGTGACGGTGCCGAGCAGCAGGCCGTAGGCGTGGTGGGCCTGGCGGGGTACGACGCCGTTGCCGAGGATCTTCAGTTGCTCCTTGCGGGGGATGCCGGGCACGGCGGTGATCCACCCTTCGGGCAGGCCCATCATCCACTCGGTGAACAGCGGGGACAGGCGCCGGTTGCCGCGGGTGCCCGGTTCGGTCGGGCACGGTGCCGGCCGTCCGGTGATGTGCTCCCACCGGCGGATCGCGGGCCCGTAGTCGGTGCCGTCGGCGGCCACCCATCGTTCGTCCAGCGGGACCGGCCCGGACGGGGTGGTGTCCACGCCGGCGAGCAGGTTTACGGCCACCTCGTTCAGCGGCCGGGCGTTCCTGTCGAGAAGGTTGGACGCGCCGGACTTCCAGTCGCGGGCCGCCGGGGTGGGCAGCAGGCTCACGGCTGCGGGGGCGGGAGTTTCGTCACCGCGGTGCGCAGGTTCATCCCGCCCTTGCGCTTCGGCGAGGTTCCGGGGCCGCCAGTGCCGTCCGAGCTGGTGGGGGTCGGCATCAGTGGGATGGGCAACTGCGAACCAGCGGTCGCGCTCGTGCGGGGCGCCGGTTTCGGGGTCACCAGCGCGTACGCATGTCCACCGGAGGTCATACCGGAGCGCGGCCAGGTCCGCGGCGACGACGTCCAGCCCCCGCGAGCGGAGCGCCGCCACGTTTTCCAGGAAGACGAGGCGCGGTCGAAGGTGGCCCACAGCCTCAGCGACGTTTTTCCAGACCCGCGACCACTGCCCATTGATCCCGTCCCTTCGTCCAGCGTTGGAGGTGTTGCGGCAGGGGAAACCGGCGCCGATCACGTCCGGCCGGAACACGTCCCGGACCCGGTCCCAGTCGACGTGCCGGATGTCCCCGAGGTTGGGCATCCCGGGGTGCCGGTGGGTGAACACGGTGGCGGCGTGCGGGTCGTTCTCGGCGAAGGCGGCGACCTGGCCGCCGATGCGGGCCCGGATCGCGGCCTCTAAGCCGCCGTAGCCGGCGCACAGCGACAGGATGTGCGGCGAGTCAGGTGCTCGCCGAATGTCGGTGGGTTGGGTCATGCTGGGGTGTCTCCAGTTCTCTTGTTGGGTGCTGGTTGACGGGGCGGTCGCGGTCTTTGGCGAGAGGCGACCGCCCCGAGTCATGACAACTTGGGGGTGGAATGACGACTGCGTGGCTGGTGCTGGCTCTGGGGGACAGGCGAGAGCACGCCGGGAACGACGGGTATGACGACAACCCGGCGGAGCACTACAGCTGGGACAGCACGGTTCCCAATCACGCGCGCCTGGCAGAGGGAGACGTGATCGCCCTCTGGGACAGGAAGGAACTGATCGGTGTCTCGGTCATCGAGGCCATCGAGACGGACACTCGCGAGAAACCGCTGTATTTCTGCCCGAATTGCGACAAGGCAGCGATCAAACGGAGACAGCAGAAGGCGCCCCAGTACCGGTGTTACGACTGCGGAGCGTCGTTCGACGTCCCCGGCCGCACAACCAAGCAGGTAACGACTTACCGGTCACGCCATGGCAAGGCATGGACGGAGGTACGAGGGCTACTGTCCGGGGCGGAACTACGGGCCCTGTGTGACTCGCCGCGATCGCAGCACAGCATGCGACCCGCGCGGTGGGAGAAGCTACGCAACGCCCTGACGGCTGTCACGGGCGACGTCGCTGAACTCGATGTGCTGGAAGAGACGCGCTTGGCCATTCCCGGAGGACACCGGGAGTCGGTCGTACGGGTTCGTATAGGGCAAGGCGCCTTCCGTAAACGGCTGCTGGCCGACCAAGGCGAGCTTTGTGCTTTCACAGGCCCTGCGCCCGCCACAGCCCTGGAAGCAGCCCACCTCTACAGCTATGCCCAGAGCGGCGAGCACCACGAGCATGGCGGGCTGCTCCTGCGGCGCGATATCCACCGTCTCTTCGACCTGGGCGAGATCGCGGTGAATCCCACGACAGGCACGCTCGACATCTCCGCGGAGATGCTCGCGTATCCGCTGTACGCGAGCTTGCAGGGAAAACCGGTGGCAGTACCCCTGCAAAGGGAACACCGCACCTGGCTCGGTAGGCACTGGCGTCTCCATCGGCCGGAGTCCTAGCCGGCCCAGCCCACGGACACCTGGGTCTCAGCCGTGGAAGTGGTTGCGCTTGAAGACGGCCCGGCGGATGTTCACGGTCGTGCCGCTGCGGTGGCTGCTGCTCCCGAGGACCTGGACGGCGATCCATCCGCCGAAGACGACGGCGGCGAGGATGATGAGCTGCGTGACGAACGCGGTGAGGGCAGCGATGAACGAGGTGAGCAGCAGCAGCCCGCCGCAGACCGCGAGGAAGCCGACGCCCCCGAGGGCGACGTTCGCCGCCGCGGGGGAGACGGCCGGCTTGGCGGTGACCGGCTCCGGGCGGACGGCGTCGATGGCGTAGCCGGTGACGATCCGGCCGTCGGGCAGGACGATGCTCGCGACCGCCGGAACGGTGTCCGGCTGGACGGGGACGACCGGTGCCGGGTGGACGACGGAGGGCGGTATCGGGGCGGGCCGGTAGGCGGCCACGGCCCGTTCGGCGGGCGCGGGGCGGGCGGGTTCGGGGTACATGCGGAATCCCTTCCGGTCGATGGTTAGGGAGGCGGAGGCACCCCCTTCCGGGGCGCCTGTGGAGGGGGTTTCGGGGGTGTGACCGGCGTGCCTCCCTGGCTCCCTGGACGATCATTCGTGCAGGTCAAGGTCAGGGAGGCGGGTCAGGGAGGCGTGCAGGGAGTTCTCCCTGCCTCCCTGACCCGTCGGGGGTCGGTTCCCTGCCGTCAGTCGGCGGAAGCGGAACCGTTGGTGTCGCGGTTGGCGAGGGCGCGGGCGACGCGGTCGCGGCCGACGACCATGCGGCCGTCGGACTTGTAGGGCTCGGCGCCGGCGTCCTCGAGCACGCGCTTGAGGTCGCCGGGCGTCCAGGTGCCGTAGGCGTCCTCGCTGAGCGCGGACAGCCGCTTGAGGACGTCGGCGGTCAGCACACGGGCGGCGTCGCCGAGGACGGCGGCGATGTCGGTGAGCGGGTCGCGCTCCTCGCCCCGCTCGATGACGTGCAGGGTGGTCACCCCGTCGCGCAGGGCCTTGGCTCGGCCGGCGATCGTGTGCGCGTCGTCGGTGCTGATGTAGTGCGTGCGCACCGTGATGGACGACTGCCCCTTGGGGATCTCGATCCCGTCGGAGGCGACGACCAGGGTGCCCTTGTCCAGACCGGGCCGCAGAAGGTTCGGGGCGGCGCCACCGTCGACGGCCTTGTCCCCCAAGGCCATGCGGGCCTGCGACTCGGTGCCCAGGGCGAGGGAGGCGCGGGTGTGGGCACCCTCGCGCACGAGCTTGGGGAGGTTCTGGTCGGTGGGGTCCTGGGTGCCCTGCCACAGCAGCACGTTCACCGCACGGCCCTGGTTGTGAATCTTGCGGGCCCCCATGAAGTAGCGGGAGGTGGCACTGGACCCGCCGTAGGGGCGCTTGTCCTCGCCCTTGACCGGGCACATGAACGCCACCTGCGCTTCGTCCACGATGACGACCAGCAGCGGGAAGTCAGTGCCGGGCGGTGCCTGGAGACGGCGGTTCATCTCCTCCACCGCGTCCTCCAGCATCTCGGTGACCTGGATGACGTGGTCGTCGGTCGGGCCCTGGATGAGCCGGGAGGCGATCCCGTCGAACATGGCCCAGTCCCCTGCGCCCTTGAGGTCACCCATCCAGAACTCCACCGACCGGTCCAGAGCCAGCCACAGGGCAAGGGCGCGCAGGGCGGCGGTCTTGCCCTGGTTGGACAGACCGGTGATGAGCAGGTGCCGCTGATACAGCGACAGCTCGGCGGCGTCGCCGCGCAGGTCCTGGCCCCACGGGGCCCGGCCGGTCTTGTAGTTGGCGGTCAAGGTCTCGTCCGTGACCAGCGGGGAGGGGCCGATCGGCTCGTCCAACGCTCCGCTGTCGGCGATCCACAGCCGTACCGTGCGGGCGGCGGTGGGGATGGTGATGAACACCTCGTGTTCGTGTCGGGTGAGGTTCTCGGCGAGCTTGCGACGCCGGTTTTGCACCTCCACCGTCGACACCCCCGAGGGGAGGGTGACGTCGACTTCCACGCCGCATCCGGCGATGCGGATCGGTCCGAGCATGGAGGCGCCGGCGTCGCCCATCTCCTTGATGGCGCGGGCCAGGGCGGGCACTCCGAGGTCGCGCAGGGCCTTGACCACGATGGACGGCGTGATCGGCTCCCCCTCGCCCGACCGGACATTCGCGGGCAGGGCCCAGGCGGGGGCGGCGTGTTGCTTGCGGCCGACTGACCACAGGGCCAGCAGCGCGAGGAACGGGCCGATGGTGAGCGCGGGGCCCCAGACGATCTGCACGATGCGGATCAGTAAGGCGATGAAGTCGATGGTCGCCGCGAGCGGGGTGATGACGTCCTCGGCCTGGCCGGTGCTGATGGCCATGACCATGCCGAGGGCGACCAGCAGGCCGATGCTCATGCCGGCGCCGACGGCCACGCCCTTGGCTGCGTCGACGGGGGAGTGCAGCAGGTCCATGCGGCGGTGATGGCGGGCGGCGCGGAAGCGCTGCAGCCGCTCCTCCCACTCCTCGGCCGCTTCCAGGTTCCCCGCGGCCTCCGCCGCCCGGATCATCCGCTCGTACCGGGACCCGGTGTGGCCGTCCCAGGCACGGCGGGCCACGATCCGCCCGCCGTTGAACGTGTACAGACCGTGCCGGGCGACCGTGCGGACAGTGGCCTTGGTGCCCTCATGGGTGACGGCCGACTTCACCGCGCGGCCGGAGCGCACCCATAGCGGCACCGGCCGCGCCGGGGGCGCGTCGGGCACCACGGTGAGGGTGGTCACGGTCGCCGGTCCGGCGGGCGGGTCGGTGTGCTTGTGGAGGTGGACGACGTTCTCAGACATGCTGGAACAGCTCCTGACTGCCCCGTTCGGGGCGGGAGTGAGGGAGAGCCGGGGTGGCCGGGTCCGTCGCAGGGGACGGCCACCCCGGGTAGGTGTGACGTACGGACGGGTTCCGCTGGTGGGGAAGTACGAGCCCGGCGAGCCTTAGGGTTCGCCCTGGCACCTTTCAGGCGGTCGCGTCACGCGGCGGACGTGATCACCACCACCCGTTCGACTTCTTGGTGGCCTTTTCGCGGGCGGCCTCGGTGATGAGCCGCTGCCGCTCGCCGTGCAGCGCGTTCAGCTCGGCGGTCAGTCGCATCTCGGCGGCGCTGCCGGTGGACTCGATCTGCTGCTCCGCGCGGCTGGAGCTGCGGCCCCGCAGGGTGCGGTAGGCGCCGGTGGTGACGGCGCGGGCCATGGCGCGGCGCTCGCGGCCGCTGAGCGGCCACAGCTCGCCCCGGCGGACCGCTTCCAGCTTCTTCGTGGTCGCCCGGATCGCGCGGTCCAGGCGGCGCAGGTCGGCGTTACTCATGAAGTGCTCCCATCGGACCCGTACAGGTCGGGGTAGGCGCAGGGGACGCAGGTGCCCAGCGCGGCGGGGATGACGTAGCCGGCATCGCGCCCGCAGTCGGGGCAGAGGCGGCGGGCGGCGTTTGCCTTGGCGAGCGCCGCCCATCGGGCGGGCGTCATGGGCCGGACCGGCAGGGCCAAGTCGACGCGGTAGAGGTAGGCGACCAGCGGCCCCCGCCGTCGGCGGGGGCGTTCGAGTTGCGCGGCCACGTCCTGACCACCGGGCCGCAGGCCGAGGGCGCGCAACTGTCGGCGGGTGGCGTAGCCGTCCGGGGCCAGGCGCCACCGGAACACCGGCAGCGCCCCCATCACGCAACCCGCTTCCACGCCGCCCGCAGCCGCACCTCGGAGGCGGAGTGGCCGGCGGACCGGAACCGGGACGCCATCTCCCGGTATGAGAGAGCCGGGGTCTCGCTGGTGCGGATCTCGTCCACGATCACGTCCAGCGCCTCATCGGTGAGCGCTGGCGCGGCCTCCAAGGAGCGGGCCGAAACCGGCTCCGTCGGCCCCCACACGGGGAGTTCCCAGCGGGGCGTGACACCGGGTGTGACGGGGGTCGTCACGCTGGTGAGCGCCCTGCCGGTCTCCTCGCCGGCGCGGGCTGTCTCTAGCGTCGACCATGCCCCGGCGAGGGTCTGCGCCGTTCGCGCTTGGACGCGTGCGACGCGGGCCCCGGCTTCCGTCACGGCAGTCAGCCGGGTCTCCTCGGTGGTCGCTTCCGCGCGCAGTCGGGCGCGGGCCACAGCCGCCTCGTCACGGGCCTCCTGCTGGATACCGCGGATCGCATCGAGGGCGACCGGGGTGAGCGCGGTGCGCTCCCACAGCCCGTGCACCAGCCATAGGGCCTTGGCGGCGATCGGCAGCCACGCGACGGCCAACCACGCGCCGGCGGAGTGCTCCGCGGTCAGCGCGTGCGCGACCAGGACGCTGGCGGCGAGGATGCCGAAGGACCAGCCGACGGCGGTCACGGCCCGGTTGTGGTCGCCCTGCGCGGCCAGGCGGCGTTCGTAGGCGAGGGTGGCCAGCCATCCGCCGTCGATGCCGAGACCGACGATTACGGCGATCGGCCACGGCACCGCCGTACCGAGCCACATCACCACCACGGCCAAGGTGAGCACCATGGACACGGCCGTCATCGCGACAGCCGGCAGAACGGTCTTGGCCCTCATGCGGTCACCACCTCTCGGGGGCGCACCGCGACGGCCGCGATCAGCACGACCGGGGTGTTGCCGTCGTCGGGGTCCCGACTGTCCTCCGTCCAGGACCACGCCGCGCCCGGCGCCACCTCGTAGCCCAGGGCGGCCAGCGCGCGCCGGCGCTCCGCCACGGTGGGCACCGGCCCGGTGCGCTCCCACCGGACGGTGGGCCAGTCCGGCACTCCGTACAGCACGACGTACAGGCGCCACGCGCTGCCGGTGCTCGACATCTGCGCGGTCAGCGTCCCCATGCCGCACCTCCCGCGGTGAGCAGGGCGGCGAGGATGAGCAGCGCCCCGCCGGCGCGGATGAGGTCGACCGCGCGGCGCAGGCAGGTGAACTTGGCGACCGCCAGCCTCGACAGTCCGGCGATGTCGGCGGCCAGGTCGACTGAGACAGCAGCGCTGATCTCCTCCGCCGTGAGCGTCGCCCACAGCGGGAAGCCGTGCCGGCCGGACAGGTTCGGGCGGACCGACCGCAGCAGCAGACCGGCCGCCACGACCAGCAGCGCCAGACCGGCACCGCCCGCGACGGCGGCGGGCGGGTTCAGCGGCAGGTCACGGGCGACCGTCCACGATCCGGCGAGCACCGCGCCGACGAACGCCAGCAGCAGGGCCGTCTTGCTGTCCGTGCGTGTGATCTCCGCCTTCACCTCGGCGTGCGCGGCGATCAGGTTCCGGTCGGTGGCACTCATGCCGCACCGCCCGGCAGGCTCGCGGCCGTGGTGCGGTTGAGCAGGGCGACGCGGGCGGCGAGGGCGCGGCGGCGGGCCCGGCGGATGCGGCGGGCGTCCAGCTCGGTCGGCGTGCGGTCCAGCGTGGTGATGTGCGCGTCGAGCAGGTCGACGTCCGCCAGGATGACGGGCATCTCCAGCTCGATCGCGTCCAGCTCGGCGTTCGTCGGCTCCATGAAGTCGGCGAACGCGGTAACAGCGTCCTGAACAGTGACGATGTGCTCCATTGGGTCGTGTTCCTCTCAGCGATGGAACGGCCCGAACAGCACCCACCGGAGTAGCCGCTCCGGTGGGTGCGCGCCGTTGGAGTCGGTTCCGGCTCCCCGCACCCCCGCCCGTACGTCCTCATGCGATGCGCGGAACGGACGGGCAGGAGAGGCAGCCGGCCGCAGCGTCAGCGCTGCGAGACCAGGAAGAGACGGACCGGGAAGTCGAACGGGTGCCGCCGGCCGGTCCGGCCTCCAGCGGCACCCCAGGTATGTCGTCGGTTCACACCGAACCCCCGTGGATCGCAGGGAATCGACTTGATCTCCCACGGCTCCGAACTGCGCCTTGCTCCGCCTCCCTTGGACGGCGCGCCATTGCCGTGCCGCTCAGTCGTCACTCGCTGAACGGCGCTCCCATCCCTCGCGGGTGTCATGGACCGGGTGCAGCCCAATCACCGGGGTCCCCGTGATCCGGTCCCTGGGTCTACGCCCGAGGGTCAGACCAGCGGCTTAGCCGATGACACCGATCGATCCGTGAAGACGACGGACTTTGACGTCTCCCGTGCCGCACGGGCTGCGCGTAGGCAGGACCGGCGGGGTCGTTCCGCGCACCAGGGACCGGAGCCAGCTCCGTAAACTGGTGCGCACCAGTAGATTGCATCTGGTGCGCACCAGAGTCAAGGTGGTTCGCCATTTCAGGTGGCGTTCGCTCCCTGTGGTGCTTCTACAGAAGACCGCTCAGGGCAGGGCTGCCGGTAGCCAACAGCTCTTAACATCCGGCCTGTTAACCCCTGTTGACCTGCGGCAACGTGCGGCATGCTGAGAGCGCCAGTGAGGGCTTTTACCGTCGGACGGTGATCTGTGGGCGCAGGACTTCGAAGCGCGCGGGCGGCGCGAGGCTGGTCTCAGGAGCGACTGGTTCGCGAGATCGAGCAGTACGCCCGGCGGAACGTCACGGACGTGGCCTCAACCGCGAGCCTGCGGGTGTACGTGTCCGAGTGGGAGAACGGGAAGCGCACGCTCTCAGACCGGTATGCAGGCATTCTGCGGAAGCTTCTCGGCGTCACTGACGCGGAGTTGAGAGGCGCTGGACCGGTGCCGGTGGCCGCTTCCGTTGACGGCTACGACGAACTACTCAGCCGGATCGACGCGGCCGGCAGTGTCGGTGAGTCCATGGTTCAGGCGTTCAACGATCAGACGGAGTTACTCCGCACCATGGACAGGCAGAGGGGCGCGGCCGGTCTGGTCGACCAGATGACGGGGCACCTTGCCGCCCTGGAAGACGCACTCAACTTTGCTGTGCTGCCGACCACGCGCCGCCCCGTCGCGCTCGCCCTCGCGGGTGCGTCGACCCTCGCAGCGTGGCAGGCCATCGATTCGGGAGCGGTCGAACGGGCGTGGCGGCACTACGAACTCGCGAAGCGAGCTGCGCGTGACGCTGAGGCTCCGATGTACCTCGCCCATGCCATGGCGGAACAGGCGTACGTGCTCTGTGAGGCCGGTCGGCCCGCCCTCGGGGTCGACCTCGTACGGGACGCGCGGCGCACCGTTGGCCAGTTGGGTTCCGCCCGGTTGCGGGCGTGGCTGTACGCGGCCGAAGCGGAGATGTGCGCATATGCCGGCATGCCGGACGACTCCCGGCACGCGCTCGATGCGGCCCTGGCCGTCATCCCGCCGGGCCCGGACGACAGGGACCCCGACATGCTGAGCATCTTCCTGAACGGCGCACACCTTGCCCGGTGGCACGGCAATGTGCTTGCCATGCTCGGTGACGGCGACGCAGTCACGCGTCTGTACGGAGCGCTGGAAGACATGGACCCGTCGTTTGTCCGGGCGCGCGCCGGACTGCACACGGACCTGGCGCAAGCGCACCTGACGCGAGCCGAGTACGACGACGCCCACACCCATCTGAGGCAGGCCCGGTTACTGGCGGGCCGCACTGGTTCGGTGCGGCAGCGCCGTCGCGTCGACATGCTCAGCGCGCGGCTGTGACTCCCGGCGTGCGCCGACTGGCCAGGATGTGCAGCAGCGCAACGAGGGTGCCGGACCCCATCAGCTCACCGCGGGCCATGAGTCCCGGAATGTCGGCGAGGGGAACCCACTCGATGTGGCCGGCCTCCTCCAGATCGGTCGGGTCACCGACCCTTTCCGCCCCGTGGCCGACGAAAATGTCGTGCGGCGAGTCGACCATGCCAACCATGGGCTGATAGGTCACGACGTGCTCCAGCGCCTTCGGGCGCCACCCGGTTTCTTCGACCACTTCCCTCAGCGCGGTGTCCGCCGGTTGCTCGCCGGCGTCGACGATGCCGCCCGGGAGCTCCCAACCGAATTGTTGGGGTACGAAGCGGTAGCGCCACATCATGAGCACGCGGTCGTGGTCGTCCAGAACGGCGGTCACGGCCACGTGGTGCAACTTCACCACGTGATGCTCAAACGACTCCATGCCGGGCGGCTCCACGTCCCAGAGCTGAAGCTTCACCCATCGGTTGTCGTACAGGTCGCGCTCACCGTGGATACGCCACGGCTCTACTCCCTCCGGTTGCCTGACACTCACAGCGCCTGGTACTCGGTAGGAGCTTCTGCCCCGTACCTCCAGCGCCCCCTCGGCGACCAGACGGGCGAGCACTTGCCGCAGTGCCGTCCGACCGATGCCGAGTTCCTCGACCAGCGCGCGTTCCGAAGGGAACTTGTCGCCGGAGGCGTACTCGCCCCCGGCGAGCCGCTCCCGAAGCGTCTCGTAAACCTTGGTCGTCTTCGGTCCCATCCGCGACGCACTCTCCGCTCTAAAGTGGTGCGTACCAGCGTAGCCCGACTGTGACTGCGGCTGACCAGAAGTTCTTATTAGCGGCCACGCCGGAGGTGTACCACGAGTGCGATGCGTTCAGGGGATCCTCGGGAACTGGGTGGGAACCCGATCGTGAGCCTCGTGCCCTCGGACCGTGTAACTGTCGTCATCTGCGCGCTCTGACAGACGCAGGAGCCATTCCTTGAACTTGGCAGTGGGCCAGCACGTGTCATCATCCCAACGTGCGCCTACAAACTCAGGAAGCCAAGCTAGGCTGTCTTCCCAGAGGTGGGATTCTGCGCTATCAAACCAGCCTGGGTCGAAAGCTCTTAGATTCGTTCCTCTGAGATCCGCGTCGCGGAAATCGGTACGATCGAGCTGGGCGCCAGCTAGGTTTGCGTGCGACAGATCTGCCTGAGTGAAGTTGGTCTGACTAAGAAATGCTCCTACAAGACTGGTTGAACTGAGTCGGGCGCCCGTCAGGTCGGCGCCATCGAGTATAGCGCCGTTTAGGTTCGATTTATGTAAATCCGCATAGCGGAGGCTGGTAAGCGTCAGATTCGTGTGCATCAGGGTCTGTCGCTTCCATGACAGACGATCCAGATCGCGGCCTCTTAAGTCACGGCCATCGAGATGGGGACCAGGGTGGGGTCGGTGAGGAAGGGGCAATCGGCGGGATGAATCGTCTGCTTGCGTGGGTATAGCTCGCCTGGCCTTGCCCGCCTGAAGGCGAGGCGCAACTGGTTGGGCGGCACGTTGCACTGCAGTATTCCATGAGAGGGGCGGTTGGAAAGCGGCGGAACGTCGAGACAGTACAGCAATGATTCGGCCGAGCAGACTTTCCGCGTGAATTCCGCGCCCGGTGCGGTGGGCGGTCAATTTGGGAGTTACTGTCTGTGGCGCAAAGGATGGTCGAGGCTTTCGCATCAGATGCCTCCCTGTCCCGTTGCCGTGCTGTCCTGGGCTGCGTTCACTGGCGACTGTGACGGTGGCGCTGGCAAGACAGGATTGTTCGCAGCTTGGGGCGCTTGTTGTGACTGTTGTATGTGGGCTGCAATTCCTTCCTTTCCTACCTGCACGACGAGCGGGACGAACATCGTTATCTTTTCAAGGACTATCGGCGATGTGGCTCCCACTAGAACGGCTAGCCACGCCGATACGGCATCCGGAGAAGTGACGGTAACAGCGGCCGTCACGCCGCCTCCCAAAGTGATTCGCAAGAACCCCGCGATGCAGTAAGCCAATAGACCTGGAGGAGGTAGCTCATGTGAAGCTTCGGTGGATTCCGGTGACTGTTGAACGCCGCCTCGTAAGCTACTTGCCTGCACTTTCCATGGCAGTTTGCGCCATCTTCGAACCGCAATTATGTAGTCGAGGGCTTCCATAGCAAAGCCCCCGAAGGCTCCCCACAGGGCCCCCTCAAGCCATCCCATGTTGGCAGCGTAGGGAGGGAGAGCCGGTCGGGCTAGCCATTGACCGAACTTGCCCCACACCGTCCGAGTGAGGCAGGGCAGGCAGGACAAGGACAGGAGTAGCGGACAGAAGCACCAAGCCTGATTGTGGGGCCCCTGCGGGGCGGGGAGGGCTCAGATGCGCGGCAGTGCTGGTCGTGGCTAGGAGTGAGCGCAGACTGTAAATCTGCCGGCTCAGCCTTCCCAGGTTCGAATCCTGGCGCCGCCACACTGGGGAAGACCCCCTCCGGACTGCGGAAACGCAGTCCGGAGGGGGTCTCTTCGTGTGCGCGGGCGCATGCTGTTCGCGGGCGGAGGCACCAGGGCACACTGGCCCCATGTCGTCCCGTCGCCGTTCCTGCCCCGAGTGCCGTCGTGAGATCGCCGTCGTCGCCGGGCGGTACGCGCGGCACGATCCGCCCGGCGCCCGGGGGAGCGGGGAACTGACCTCGTGCCCCGGGTCGCGCAGACACGCCCGGCTCGGTGCGGAACAGCCCTCGCTGGACGGCTACGCGGTGCCGGAGTTCCCGGGGCAGATGCCCCTCTTCTAGCCCGGTCGGCTCAGTTGCCGGCCACCGACTTCACGGCCACCGACACCGGCGCGGGGCCGCTGATCAGCTCCAGGGTCAGACCGGCCGTCGCGGGGGTGTCCACCAGCTCCGCCAGCACGGCGGCCACGTCGTCGCGCGGGACCGGGCCGCGGCCCGTGTGGGCCTCCAGGCGGACCAGGCCGGTCCCGGCGTCGTCGGTGAGCTGACCGGGGCGCAGGATCGTCCAGTCCAGGGCGTCCAGACCGCGTACGTACGCGTCCGCCTCGCCCTTGGCGCGCAGGTACACGTCGAAGACCTCGTCGCCCTCGTGGGCCGGGTCCGCGCCCATGGACGACACGATCACGAAACGCCGTACGCCCGCGCGGACGGCCGCGTCGGCGAAGAGGACCGCCGCTGCCCTGTCCACCGTCTCCTTGCGGCCCGCACCGCTGCCCGGCCCGGCGCCCGCCGCGAACACCGCCGCGTCCGCGCCCTCCAGCCGCTCCGCGACCTCCTCCACCGACGCCGACTCCAGGTCGAGCACGACCGGTTCGGCACCCAGTTGCCGCAGTTCGTCCGCCTGTTCGGGGGTGCGGATGATGCCCGCCGCCTCGTCCCCGCGCGCGGCGAGCAGCCGCTCCAGCCGCAGCGCGATCCGACCATGACCACCAGCGATGACAATGCGCATGCCTCCGACCGTACGCCGGGGCCACCCCGTCCGCCGCGCAACGCACCAGGGACCCGCCCGGCTCTACGCCGTGCCCCGGCCCTGCCGGGGCAGTCCCGGTTCCCCCTCCGCCGACGATGACGCCGCCGACGCCGCCGGACCGCAGTACTCCCGCACCGCGCTCGTCCGCGCCACCACCCGCCCCCCGTGCACCACGACGCGGCTGTACCCCAGCGACAGCGCCCCCGGGAGCCCGTCCCCGCGGACCGCCAGCAGTTCGGCCGGGAAACCCGCCTCCACGCGCACCTCGGGCAGCCCCAGGGCCGCCCGCGCCGACGTGCTCACCGCGGCGTAGGCGTCCTCGGCGGACAGCCCGTGGCGGGAGGCCAGCAGGTACGCCGCCTCCAGCGGGTCACCGCGGCCCACCGGGTTCGACACGTCCCGCAGGGCACCGCTCCCGGCGGCCACCCGCACCCCCGCCGACCGCAGCAGCCGGACCGGTGCCGTGGTCCGGCGGTCCACGGCGCCGCAGCCGCCCTGCGGCAGGCACACCACCGTCACCCCGGCCGCCGCGAGCCGGTCCGCGGTCCGTGCGGCCGGCTCGGCGGGCAGCCGGGCGAGACCGCCGCACGGGCCGAGGGCGACCCCCGGCCGCAGCCCGCCCGCCATGGCCGCGAACCGGGCCAGCCGGGCGGGATCGGCGGCGTCCGTGTGCAGGTCGACGGGGCAGCCGTGTTCGGCGGCGACCTCCAGGACCGCCTCCACGTACCCCGTGGGATCGGGGTCGAGATCGGGGCAGCCGCCCACCACGGACGCACCCATCTTCACCGCGTCCCGCAGCACCGCGAGCCCGTCCGCCCCGGCCACCCCGGTCAGCACCCGCGGCACCGCCACCGTCGTCAGTTCGGCCAGCCCGCGCAGCGAGCGCTCCGCCCGCAGCACGGCGGTCAGCGCACCGAGCCCGGCCACGTCCCCCACGCGCACATGCGCCCGCAGCGCCGTCGCGCCGTGCCCGAGCTGGAGCAGCGCCGCCTTTGTCGCGCGGCACTGGACGTCCCGGGGGTCGTACGAGACGGGGCCGCCGGCGTCGGCGGACAGGGCGGTGTCCGCGTGGGCGTGGGGCTCCGCGGGGGCCGGCAGGAGCAGATAGCCGGTGAGGTCGATCTGCGTGCCGCACGCGCGCGTGCCGTCCGCCGTCAGGCTGCCGGCCGTACCGACCGCCTCGATGCGCCCGCCGCCCAGCCGTACGTCCACGGTCCGGCCGTCGGTGAGACGCGCGCCGCACAGCAGCAGCGGGGCCGGATCGGCCGCGGCCGGTCCCGGAGCCGGACCCGAGGACGAGGGCGGACGGGACGGTGGCTGCGGCCGGCTGTCGGGCATCGCGTTCCAGGGGCTCGGGCTGCGCACGGAGGGCAAGGTCACGCAGGGAAGATCACGCGGGCAAGATCACGCAGAGTGAGTCCGAGCCTAGGCCGGGGGCCCGTTCCTCGCCGGGAGGAGCCCAATAGTCGTACCGGCGTGGTCCACCCGGGAGAGGGGGGCCGAAACGGATTTGGGCGAACGGCGGCGGACCGTGTAATGTCTTCATCGCTCGCCCCAATAGCTCAGTCGGCAGAGCGTCTCCATGGTAAGGAGAAGGTCAACGGTTCGATTCCGTTTTGGGGCTCTGGTGTGAGAGGTTCCCGCCGCGAGGCGGGGCCCGATCGCATCAAAGCGGTGTAGCTCAGTCGGTAGAGCAAGCGGCTCATAATCGCTGTGTCACCGGTTCAAGTCCGGTCACCGCTACAGACAGTAGCCGATTGCGGGGTCGGTCCTTCGATCGGCTACTCTTTCTTGCGTAAATACAGTCAATCCGTTCGTCAAGGAGCACTCACGTGGCTGCCACCGACGTCCGCCCGAAGATCACGCTGGCCTGCGTGGAGTGCAAGGAGCGGAACTACATCACCAAGAAGAACCGGCGTAACAACCCGGACCGTCTTGAGATGAAGAAGCACTGCCCGCGTTGCAACGCGCACACCGCGCACCGCGAAACGCGATAAATCAGGCTCGTACACGAGGCCGTCCCCCCAGCCAGGGGGGCGGCCTCGTGTCGTTTTCCCGTCGGCCGGACACGGTCAGGACCGGCCGACCGCAGGCAGAACCAGGCAGACCAGACAGACCGGGCAGAGCAGCCGGACACAGTCAGACACAGGAGGTGCCGCGCGCATGGCGCTCGATCAGTCCTTCGTGGGGCGGAGCTACCCGCCCACCGAGCCCTACGAGGTGGGCCGGGAGAAGATCCGCGAGTTCGCCGAGGCGGTGGGGGACGCCAACCCGGCGTACACGGACGCGGAGGCCGCCAAGGCGCTCGGCCACCCCGATGTGATCGCCCCGCCCACCTTCGTGTTCGCGATCACCTTCAAGGCCGCCGGGCAGGTCATCGCCGACCCGCAGCTCGGCCTCGACTACAGCCGGGTGGTGCACGGCGACCAGAAGTTCGCCTACGTCCGTCCCGTGCGCGCGGGTGACCGGCTCACCGTCACCTCGACCATCGAGGCGGTCAAGTCGATGGCAGGCAACGACATACTGGACATCCGGGGCGAGGTGCACGACCAGGCCGGCGAACACGTCGTGACCGCCTGGACCAAGCTGGTGGCCCGCGCGGCCGAGGAGGCGTGACCCACATCATGACGGCGAAGATCTCCTACGCCGACGTCGAGGTCGGCACCGAGCTGCCCGCACAGACGTTCCCCGTGACCCGGGCCACCCTCGTCCAGTACGCGGGCGCCTCCGGCGACTTCAACCCGATCCACTGGAACGAGAAGTTCGCCAAGGAGGTCGGCCTCCCCGACGTCATCGCGCACGGCATGTTCACCATGGCCGAGGCGATCCGCGTGGTGACCGACTGGACGGGCGACCCGGGCGCGGTCGTCGAGTACGGCGTCCGCTTCACCCGGCCGGTCGTCGTCCCCAACGACGACCGGGGCGCCACCATCGAGGTCAGCGGCAAGGTCGCGGCCAAGCTCGACGACCACACGGTCCGCGTCGACCTCACCGCGACCAGCGCCGGACAGAAGGTGCTGGGCATGTCACGGGCGGTCGTCCGGCTGGGCTGAGCCGGGCCGGACACGGCGGGGACGGGGGCTTGTCGGCGCCGTCTCGTAGTCTTGGGCCCGTGCAGGAACTCCACGACGCCCCCCTCGCCCCGCTGACCACCTTCCGGCTGGGCGGCCCCGCGACCCGGCTGGTCACCGCGACGACCGACGACGAGGTGATCGCCGTCGTCCGCGAGGCCGACGACAGCGGTACGCCGCTGCTGGTCATCGGCGGCGGCTCCAACCTGGTCATCGGCGACAAGGGCTTCGACGGCACCGCCCTCGTCGTCGCCACCAAGGGCTTCGCCCTGGACGGCACGCGGCTGGAGCTGGCCGCCGGCGAGGTGTGGACCGACGCCGTCGCCCGCACCGTGGAGGCGGGTCTCGCCGGCATCGAGTGCCTGGCCGGCATCCCCGGCTCGGCGGGCGCCACCCCGATCCAGAACGTCGGGGCGTACGGCCAGGAGGTCTCCTCCACCATCACCGAGGTCGTCGCCTACGACCGCCGCACCCGCGAGACCGTCACCCTCGGCAACGAGGAGTGCGCCTTCTCGTACCGCCACAGCCGCTTCAAGGCCGACCCCGAGCGCTACGTCGTCCTGCGGGTGCGCTTCGCGCTGGAGGACGCGGGCGGCCTCTCCGGGCCCGTCAAGTACGCCGAGACGGCCCGCGTCCTCGGTGTCGCGCCGGGCGACCGGGTACCGCTGGCCACGGCCCGCGAGACGGTGCTGAAGCTCCGCGCGGGCAAGGGCATGGTCCTGGACCCCGAGGACCACGACACCTGGTCGGCCGGCTCCTTCTTCACCAACCCGATCCTCGACGACGAGGCGTTCGCGGCCTTCCACGCGCGCGTACGGGAGCGGCTCGGCGACGGCGTCGAACCCCCCGCGTACCCCGCGGGCGAGGGCCGCACCAAGACCTCCGCGGCCTGGCTGATCGACAAGGCCGGCTTCACCAAGGGCTACGGCCAGGGCCCGGCCCGCATCTCCACCAAGCACACCCTCGCCCTCACCAACCGGGGCGAGGCGACGACCGAGGACCTCCTCGCCCTGGCCCGGGAAGTCGTCGCGGGCGTCCACAGCGCGTTCGGCGTCACCCTGGTCAACGAACCGGTCACGGTGGGCGTCAGCCTGTAGCCGAATCCCCGTTGCCGTCCGGCGCGCGGGCCCGCGATCCTGGGCGCGTGAGGCCGACCCCATGCACCTGAGACTGCGCGAGTTCCGTCCCCGGACCGGCCCGCGCGAACACCGCGTCGTCCAGCCCCGGCACACCCTGCGCCACACCTCGCTGCGCGCACCGGAACCGATCGGACTGCTCCTCGGCGACCACGACGGACTGAACCGGCTCGCCGGCCTGTTCTCCTTCGCCGCGTACTCGCGCCGCACGATCGTCCATGTGCCGCTGCGGGGTGGCGTTCCGCCGGACGAGGGTCTCGGGGAACCGGTCGATCTCGTCCTGGTCCACCACTCCTACGGGCTGCGGCCCGGCAAGTGGCCGGAGCTGCGTCGTTCGCTCGGTCCGGGCAGGCCGCTGTCCGTACGTACCGACGAGGCGCGCACGGGCCGGGACGCCGCGAACTGGCGGCGGCGCTCGTGGCGCGCGGACTGCCGGGACGAGCTGCGGCACGCCGACCACGCCCGTACGTTCTTCCTCTTCGGGAGCCGGGACGTCTTCGCCGAGGCGGCCATGTCCTTCGCGTACGCGGCGGGGTGGGGGCCGCGTCGGAAGGGCGTGGCGAAGGGGCGGGCGGCTCTGGTGTCGGGTGTCCGGGGGCTCACGCAGAAGCCCGGCGGCGGACATCCCTACGAGGTGCTGGTCTGCTTCAAGCCGTATCCGCCGTACGCCCATTTCAAGCGGCCCGGTGCGGGGGCGGGCCGGGAGGTGTGACGCGGCCCGGCGTCTGCGGGGTGCCGCCGTGCCCACCCGTGCCGCCCCGGAGGTACCTCCCAGGCCCTTGAGGCACCGGGGGAGGCACGATCGCCCACGGTTACGCCGGGGCGGCCAGCCAGTCGTCCACGCCCGACAGCAGTTTCGCCTTCGTGTCCTCCGGGGCCGTCGAACCCCGTACCGACTGGCGGGCCAGTTCGGCCAGTTCCGTGTCCGTGAAGCCGTGGTGGTTCCGTGCGATCTCGTACTGGGCCGCCAGGCGGGAGCCGAACAGCAGCGGGTCGTCCGCGCCCAGCGCCAGTGGTACGCCCGCCTCGAACAGGGTCCGCAGCGGCACGTCCTCGGGCTTGTCGTAGACGCCCAGCGCCACGTTCGACGCCGGGCAGACCTCGCACGTCACCTGGCGGTCCGCGAGCCGCCGCAGCAGCCGCGGGTCCTCCGCCGCCCGCACCCCGTGCCCGATGCGGTCCGCCTCCAGGTCGTCCAGGCAGTCCCGTACCGACGCCGGGCCCGTCAGCTCGCCGCCGTGCGGCGCCGACAGCAGCCCGCCCTCACGCGCGATCGCGAACGCGCGGTCGAAGTCGCGGGCCATCCCGCGCCGCTCGTCGTTGGAGAGGCCGAACCCCACGATCCCCCGGTCCGCGTACCGCACCGCCAGCCGGGCCAGCGTGCGCGCGTCCAGGGGGTGCTTCATCCGGTTGGCCGCCACCAGCACCCGCATCCCGATCCTGGTGTCCCGCGTCGCCGCGTCCACCGCGTCCAGGATGATCTCCAGCGCCGGGATCAGCCCGCCCAGCCGGGGCGCGTACGACGTCGGGTCCACCTGGATCTCCAGCCAGCCCGAGCCGTCCCGCACCTCCTCCTCCGCCGCCTCCCGCACAAGGCGCCGGATGTCGTCCGGCTCCCTGAGACACGAGCGCGCCGCGTCGTACAGCCGCTGGAAGCGGAACCAGCCGCGTTCGTCCGTGGCGCGCAGTCTCGGCGGTTCCCCGCTGGTCAGCGCGTCGGTCAGCGCCTCGGGCAGGCGCACGCCGTACTTGTCGGCCAGCTCCAGCAGGGTGGTGGGCCGCATGGACCCGGTGAAGTGCAGGTGCAGATGGGCCTTCGGCAGTTCAGAGAGATCACGTACACGCTCCATCCCTGGATGTTGCCGCACGCTCCCGTCGTCCGGGTAGGGCTTTCCCCTTTCGTGGTCTTGTTCGCACAAACGAACAGGGGCGCCCGGGAAAGAACCCGGGCGCCCCTGTGGCGAAGGGCGACGTCAGTCGCGCGCCTCCGCCAGCAGCTTCTGGATCCGGCTCACGCCCTCGACGAGGTCCTCGTCGCCCAGCGCGTACGACAGCCGCAGGTAACCCGGTGTGCCGAACGCCTCACCCGGCACCACCGCGACCTCGGCCTCCTCCAGGATGAGCGCCGCCAGCTCGACCGAGCTCTGCGGCCGCTTGCCCCGGATCTCCTTGCCGATCAGCGCCTTCACGGAGGGGTAGGCGTAGAACGCGCCCTCGGGCTCCGGGCAGACCACGCCGTCGATCTCGTCGAGCATCCGGACGATGGTCTTCCGCCGGCGGTCGAAGGCCTCGCGCATGGTCGCGACGGCGTCCAGGTCGCCGGAGACGGCGGCGAGCGCGGCCACCTGGGCGACGTTGGAGACGTTCGACGTGGCGTGCGACTGGAGGTTGGTCGCGGCCTTCACCACGTCCTTCGGGCCGATGATCCAGCCGACCCGCCAGCCCGTCATCGCGTACGTCTTCGCGACACCGTTGACCACGACGCACTTGTCGCGCAGCTCGGGCAGGAGCGCGGGCAGCGACACGGACACGGCGTCGCCGTAGACCAGGTGCTCGTAGATCTCGTCCGTCAGCACCCACAGGCCGTGCTCGACGGCCCAGCGGCCGATCGCCTCGGTCTCGGCCTCGCTGTAGACCGCGCCGGTCGGGTTCGACGGGGAGACGAAGAGGACGACCTTCGTCTTCTCGGTGCGGGCCGCCTCCAGCTGCTCCACGCTCACCCGGTAGCCGGTCGTCTCGTCGGCGACCACCTCGACCGGGACGCCGCCGGCCAGCCGGATCGACTCCGGGTACGTCGTCCAGTACGGCGCCGGGACGATGACCTCGTCGCCCGGGTCGAGGATCGCGGCGAAGGCCTCGTAGATGGCCTGCTTGCCGCCGTTGGTGACCAGGATCTGCGACGGGTCGACCTCGTAGCCGGAGTCGCGCAGCGTCTTCGCGGCGATCGCGGCCTTCAGCTCCGGCAGACCGCCGGCCGGCGTGTACCGGTGGTACTTCGGGTTCTTGCAGGCCTCGATCGCGGCCTCGACGATGTAGTCCGGCGTCGGGAAGTCGGGCTCACCGGCGCCGAAGCCGATCACCGGTCGCCCGGCGGCCTTGAGGGCCTTGGCCTTGGCGTCCACGGCGAGGGTGGCGGACTCGGAGATCGCGCCGACTCGGGCGGAGACCCGGCGCTCGGTGGGAGGGGTTGCAGCGCTCATGGGGCCCATCGTTCCAGACCGGAAACCCACGCGGCACGGGGGTTTCACGTACTGAACAACACCGGGCAAACCCCTGAACACCAGTCCGGATCGACGCCGCCGGTCCACCACCGCCTGGACGATCTTCCGCCGGAACGGTGTCTCCTGAGCACTTTCTGTTCGACGCCCGGCCCAGGAACACGTACACTCTCACCTCGTTGGCCTTCAGCGGCCCGCGCTCAACCGGTGCACACCAAGCATCCGGTCGGATGCGGTACGTTGGGGAACGCACAAAGGGTCGTAGCTCAATTGGTAGAGCACTGGTCTCCAAAACCAGCGGTTGGGGGTTCAAGTCCCTCCGGCCCTGCTACACACACCTTCGCCAGGATGTGTGCGCATGTACGTACAGCAATGCACCGCCGTGCGGGCTCGGACCGGGCGCGGCACGGCCACGACCCGGAATCAGGTGAGGACGAGTGACGGATGCCGTGGGCTCCATCGACATGCCTGATGCCCAGGATGAGGCGCCGGACTCCCAGAAGAAGACCCGCAAGGGCGGCAAGCGGGCCAAGAAGGGTCCGCTGAAGCGCCTCGCGCTCTTCTACCGCCAGATCGTCGCGGAGCTCCGCAAGGTCGTCTGGCCCACCCGCAACCAGCTGACGTCGTACACGACCGCAGTGATCGTCTTCGTCGTCGTGATGATCGGTCTGATCACCCTGTTCGACTATGGCCTCAGCCACGCCGCCAAGTACGTCTTCGGCTGAGCCGAGAGCGAAGAGCGCCGAGGTATCCGGCGCTCCTTTTCGCATGTTCCACCCCTTGTATCCAGGAAGAAGCAGCCACCGTGTCTGACCCGAACGTGAACGACGCCGTTGAGCCTTACGGCGAAGGGGCCGAGTCCGCCGAGGACGCGCTCGCCGCCGTCGAGGGCGCGGACGTCGAGGACACCGAGGCCTCCGCCGAGGCCGAGGCTGCCGAAACCACCGCGGACGAGAGCGCCGAGGCGGACGAGACCACCGAGGCCGAGGAAGCGGCCGAGGAGGCCGAGGAGCCCGAGGACGACCGTGACCCGGTCGAGAAGCTCCGCGAGGAACTGCGGACGCTGCCCGGCGAGTGGTACGTCATCCACACGTACGCGGGTTACGAGAACCGGGTGAAGACCAACCTGGAGCAGCGCGCCGTCTCGCTGAACGTCGAGGACTACATCTTCCAGGCCGAGGTGCCGCAGGAAGAGGTCGTCCAGATCAAGAACGGCGACCGCAAGACGATCAAGCAGAACAAGCTCCCGGGCTACGTCCTGGTCCGCATGGACCTGACGAACGAGTCCTGGGGCGTCGTCCGCAACACCCCCGGTGTCACCGGCTTCGTGGGCAACGCCTACGACCCGTACCCGCTGACGCTGGACGAGATCGTCAAGATGCTCGCCCCGGAGGCCGAGGAGAAGGCCGCCCGCGAGGCCGCCGAGGCCGAGGGCAAGCCGGCCCCGCAGCGCAAGGTCGAGGTCCAGGTGCTGGACTTCGAGGTCGGCGACTCGGTCACCGTCACCGACGGTCCGTTCGCCACGCTGCAGGCGACCATCAACGAGATCAACCCCGACTCCAAGAAGGTCAAGGGCCTGGTGGAGATCTTCGGCCGCGAGACTCCGGTCGAGCTCTCCTTCGACCAGATCCAGAAGAACTAGTCCAGGACAGTCCTTCTGGCACACAGCTTCCGAACAGGTCAGACGGGCGTGCGAGCGTCCGTCTGACCTGCTCGGTTTTTGGCCGCGCATCTATACCCGTTATCGTTGTGCGGTATGCCTGCGTCCGGGTTGTCCCCTTGACGCGGGCAGGACCCGAATCGAAAGGACCCGGAGAGCCATGCCTCCCAAGAAGAAGAAGGTCACGGGGCTCATCAAGCTCCAGATCCAGGCCGGTGCCGCGAACCCGGCTCCGCCGGTCGGCCCCGCGCTGGGTCAGCACGGCGTGAACATCATGGAGTTCTGCAAGGCCTACAACGCCGCGACCGAGTCGCAGCGCGGCTGGGTCATCCCGGTGGAGATCACGGTCTACGAGGACCGTTCCTTCACCTTCGTCACCAAGACCCCGCCGGCCGCCAAGATGATCCTCAAGGCCGCGGGCGTGGAGAAGGGCTCCGGCGAGCCGCACAAGACCAAGGTCGCGAAGATCACCGCCGACCAGGTCCGTGAGATCGCCACCACCAAGATGCCCGACCTCAACGCCAACGACCTGGACGCCGCGTCGAAGATCATCGCCGGCACCGCCCGTTCCATGGGCATCACGGTCGAGGGCTGACCTCCACCCCCGTAAGCCAAGCAGTAGTGGAAGGGCCGGCTCGGCCCGCACCACGACTCCTCGACAATTCACAGGAGCTTTCAGTGAGCAAGCGCAGCAAGTCTCTCCGCGCTGCGGACGCCAAGATCGACCGGGAGAAGCTGTACGCCCCGCTCGAGGCCGTCCGTCTCGCCAAGGAGACGTCCACGACCAAGTTCGACGGCACCGTCGAGGTCGCCTTCCGTCTGGGTGTCGACCCGCGCAAGGCCGACCAGATGGTCCGTGGCACCGTGAACCTCCCGCACGGCACCGGTAAGACCGCCCGGGTCCTGGTCTTCGCGACCGGTGACCGTGCCGAGGCCGCGCGTGCCGCGGGCGCCGACATCGTCGGCGCCGACGAGCTGATCGACGAGGTGTCGAAGGGCCGTCTGGACTTCGACGCCGTCGTCGCCACCCCGGACCTCATGGGCAAGGTCGGCCGCCTCGGCCGCGTGCTCGGTCCCCGTGGCCTGATGCCGAACCCGAAGACCGGCACCGTGACCCCGGACGTCACCAAGGCCGTCAACGACATCAAGGGCGGCAAGATCGAGTTCCGCGTCGACAAGCACTCGAACCTGCACTTCATCATCGGCAAGACGTCGTTCGACGACACCAAGCTGGTGGAGAACTACGCCGCGGCGCTGGAGGAGATCCTCCGTCTGAAGCCGTCCGCCGCCAAGGGCCGCTACATCAAGAAGGCCGCCATCACCACCACGATGGGCCCCGGCATTCCGCTCGACTCCAACCGCACCCGCAACCTCCTCGTCGAGGAGGACCCGGCCGCCGTCTGAGCCGGGCGGGCCGGGCGACCGGCCCGTGCGCACCGCGGAAAACCCGAAAACCCGTCCCCGCGTCTCGTCCGAGGCGCGGGGACGGGTTTTTTCGCACGACGGTGTCAGTGGCGTGGGATACCTTTCTTCTGACTTCACAGATGTGACACAGCGAAACAACCAGGGGTGGGATTCATGGGCATGGCCGCATGGAAGCGCGTGGGTGTCTGTCTGACGGCCGTGGCCGTCGTCGCGGGCGTCGCGGGCTGTCAGGACGGTGACGGGGGCGGGACGAAGAAGAAGGCCGCCGACTCGGCGGGGTCCGGGGTCCAGACGCAGAACGAGATGACGGAGGTCCTCCAGGCGGCCTTCAAGAACACCTCGGAGGCCAAGTCCTCCAAGGTCCGGATGACCATGACGGTGCCGGCCGCGGCGGGCGGCGGCACCATGGAGATGTCCGGTGTGCAGGGCTGGGACCCGACCGTCATGGACGTCACCATGAAGGGCTCCGCGCTCACGGCGGGCGACCCGGACGCGCCCGAGCAGGTCCGCATGATCATGCTGGACCAGGCCATGTACATGGACATGGGCGCGGAGCAGGCCGCCGAGATGGACGGCAAGCGCTGGATGAAGATGGACTTCGGTGCCATCGCCGAGGCGTCCGGCGACCCGGAGATCCAGAAGCAGATGACCGGCGGCATGGAGAACATGAACCAGGACCCGGCGCAGCAGCTCGCCCTGCTGCTCGGGTCGGAGAACCTGAAGCACGTGGGTCCCGAGAAGGTCGACGGAGTCCAGACGCAGCACTACAAGGGCACGCTGACCATCGAGGAGATGCTCGACGCCAACAAGGCGCTCGACGGCGTGTTCACCGCGCAGGAGCGCGAGCAGCTCGTCGCCAACATGAAGAAGACGGGCCTGAAGGGGTACGACACCGAGGTCTGGGTCAACGAGGACAACTACCCGGCCAAGATGGTCGTCGGCATGCAGATGGACTCCGGCGAGATGAAGATGACGGCGCACTACTCCGACTACGGCGCCGCCGCCGACGTCGAGGCGCCGCCGGCGAAGGACACCTTCGACTTCATGGAGATGATGAAGGAGCTGGAGGGCCTGGGGGCGGACTCCGAGGCAGGTCTCGACGCCTGATGCCCCCGATCGGCCGATTTGCTTGACGCCGCTCCGTTCGCGTACTCTTCCACGGAAGCCAAAGACCGCTGGTAGTTGCCGTGCGCTCGTCAGAGTTCACGGTGGCCGAAGGATCCGCTGAACTGCGGACGACCCGCGCAGGTGTCAGTGGAAGAGTTCCCGGAGTTCGCCGCCGCAAGAACGCGAGTGACCGGTTGAGCTACGCCCCGTGCGCCTGCGCCCGGGGCGTTTCGTTTTCCCCAGTCCTCCTTCGGGTCCGCGCGGTCCGAATCACCCGGAAGGAGGCCGAGGCTCTATGGCGAGGCCCGACAAGGCTGCCGCGGTTGCCGAGCTGACGGACAAGTTCCGCAGCTCCAACGCCGCCGTGCTGACCGAGTACCGCGGTCTCACCGTGGCGCAGCTCAAGACGCTGCGTCGTTCGCTCGGTGAGAACGCCCAGTACGCCGTGGTGAAGAACACGCTGACCAAGATTGCGGCCAACGAGGCCGGGATCACGCTCGACGACCAGCTCTTCGCTGGCCCGACGGCGGTCGCCTTCGTCACCGGTGACCCGGTGGAGTCGGCGAAGGGTCTTCGTGACTTCGCCAAGGACAACCCGAATCTCGTCATCAAGGGCGGTGTCCTTGACGGCAAGGCGCTGTCCGCCGACGAGATCAAGAAGCTTGCGGACCTCGAGTCCCGCGAGGTTCTGCTCGCCAAGCTGGCGGGCGCTTTCAAGGGCAAGCAGACGCAGACTGCTCAGCTCTTCCAGGCGCTCCCCTCGAAGCTCGTCCGCACCGTGGACGCGCTCCGTGCCAAGCAGGACGAGCAGGGCGGTGCCGAGTAATTCGGCTCGCTTTGCGGTCCTCGCCGCGTGAACCACACGTGATGAGGGCCGACGCGGGCCCGACGTACGCCCGCCACATCCCGTACATCCGGCACCTGCCGATTTAGTGGAAGGACCGCCATCATGGCGAAGCTCAGCCAGGAAGACCTGCTCGCCCAGTTCGAGGAGATGACCCTCATCGAGCTCTCCGAGTTCGTGAAGGCCTTCGAGGAGAAGTTCGACGTCACCGCCGCCGCGGCCGTCGCCGTCGCCGCGGGCCCGGCCCAGGGTGGCCCGGCCGCTCCGGCCGAGGAGGAGAAGGACGAGTTCGACGTCATCCTCACCGCCGCCGGCGACAAGAAGATCCAGGTCATCAAGGTCGTGCGTGAGCTGACCTCCCTGGGTCTGAAGGAGGCCAAGGACCTCGTGGACGGCGCCCCGAAGCCGGTCCTCGAGAAGGTCGCCAAGGACGCCGCCGAGAAGGCCGCCGAGTCCCTCAAGGGCGCCGGCGCCTCCGTCGAGGTCAAGTAACACCTCCGGGGTCCCCACGGGGCCCCAGCGCGTCCCCAGGGACGTGTAACGCTCAAGCGCTGAGGAGCGATCATCCATCCGGGTGGTCGCTCCTCGGCGTATGAGGGGTCCGGCGGCGGCTGCCTTGCACCCGTGACGGCGGGGAGTAAGGTGATCTTCGTTGTGCCTCCGGGGACCGCGAAGATCCGCCTGGTGGCAGGCGGTCCCGGCAAGGGGGGCCTTGACGAACCGCACGCAGCGCGCAATTCTCAGGACGCGTCGTCACAAGGATCCGAATCCGAGGCATGGATCGACGGCAAAGAGGGCAGTATCACCGTGCGTTGAGGGCAGCGCCTTGTCGCAGGAGTTGAGAAGAACGAGGGCCTCCACCGGCTTCGTAAACCGGCATTGGACATCAGTGTGCCAAATGGCTACACTGACCCTTTGCGCTGCCTGTTAGCTGTCCCCTGCCCGTCACCAGGGGCATGCCCTCGCTCGAGCACCGACGACTAGATCATCTCTGACCTGGGATGTCTGTCTCTCTGCCCAGTGGGGGGCCGGTACGCGCGTAGTGAGTCCGAGCCCTCGGAAGGACCCCCTCTTGGCCGCCTCGCGCAACGCCTCGACCGCGAATACGAACAACGGTGCCAGCACCGCCCCGCTGCGCATCTCCTTTGCAAAGATCAAGGAGCCTCTCGAGGTTCCGAACCTGCTCGCGCTGCAGACCGAAAGCTTCGACTGGCTGCTCGGGAACACCGCTTGGCAGAGTCGGGTCGAGGAGGCTCTCGAGAACGGGCACGACGTCCCCACCAAGTCCGGTCTGGAGGAGATCTTCGAAGAGATCTCCCCGATCGAGGACTTCTCCGGGTCGATGTCGCTGACCTTCCGCGACCACCGCTTCGAGCCGCCGAAGAACTCCATCGACGAGTGCAAGGAGCGCGACTTCACGTACGCGGCCCCGCTCTTCGTCACCGCCGAGTTCACCAACAACGAGACCGGCGAGATCAAGTCCCAGACCGTCTTCATGGGCGACTTCCCGCTCATGACGAACAAGGGCACGTTCGTCATCAACGGCACCGAGCGTGTCGTGGTGTCGCAGCTCGTCCGTTCGCCCGGCGTCTACTTCGACTCCTCCATCGACAAGACGTCCGACAAGGACATCTTCTCCGCCAAGATCATCCCGTCCCGGGGTGCCTGGCTGGAGATGGAGATCGACAAGCGCGACATGGTCGGTGTCCGTATCGACCGCAAGCGCAAGCAGTCCGTCACCGTCCTCCTGAAGGCGCTCGGCTGGACCACCGAGCAGATCCTCGAGGAGTTCGGCGAGTACGAGTCCATGCGCGCCACCCTGGAGAAGGACCACACCCAGGGCCAGGACGACGCGCTGCTCGACATCTACCGCAAGCTGCGTCCGGGCGAGCCCCCCACGCGTGAGGCCGCGCAGACGCTCCTCGAGAACCTGTACTTCAACCCCAAGCGCTACGACCTCGCGAAGGTCGGCCGCTACAAGGTGAACAAGAAGCTCGGCGGGGACGAGCCGCTGGACGCCGGCGTGCTCACCACCGACGACATCATCGCCACCATCAAGTACCTGGTGAAGCTGCACGCCGGTGAGACCGAGACGGTCGGCGAGTCCGGTCGCTCGATCATGGTCGAGACCGACGACATCGACCACTTCGGCAACCGCCGCATCCGCAACGTCGGCGAGCTGATCCAGAACCAGGTCCGTACGGGTCTCGCCCGTATGGAGCGCGTCGTGCGCGAGCGCATGACCACCCAGGACGTCGAGGCGATCACGCCGCAGACCCTGATCAACATCCGGCCGGTCGTCGCCTCCATCAAGGAGTTCTTCGGCACCAGCCAGCTGTCCCAGTTCATGGACCAGAACAACCCGCTGTCGGGGCTGACGCACAAGCGTCGTCTGAACGCCCTCGGCCCGGGTGGTCTCTCCCGTGAGCGGGCCGGCTTCGAGGTCCGTGACGTGCACCCGTCGCACTACGGCCGCATGTGCCCGATCGAGACGCCCGAAGGCCCGAACATCGGTCTGATCGGTTCGCTCGCCTCGTACGGCCGGATCAACCCGTTCGGTTTCATCGAGACGCCGTACCGCAAGGTCGTCGAGGGCCAGGTCACCGACGAGGTCGACTACCTGACCGCCGACGAGGAGGACCGCTTCGTCATCGCGCAGGCCAACGCGCCGCTCAACGACGAGATGCGGTTCGTGGAGAACCGGATCCTGGTCCGCCGCCGTGGCGGCGAGGTCGACTACGTCCCCGGTGACGACGTCGACTACATGGACGTCTCGCCGCGCCAGATGGTGTCGGTCGCGACCGCCATGATCCCGTTCCTCGAGCACGACGACGCCAACCGTGCCCTCATGGGCGCGAACATGATGCGCCAGGCCGTGCCGCTGATCAAGAGCGAGTCCCCGCTCGTCGGCACCGGCATGGAGTACCGCTCCGCCGTCGACGCCGGCGACGTGGTCAAGGCCGAGAAGGACGGTGTGGTCCAGGAGGTCTCCGCGGACTACATCACCACCGCCAACGACGACGGCACGTACATCACGTACCGCCTGGCCAAGTTCTCGCGCTCCAACCAGGGCACCTCGGTCAACCAGAAGGTCATCGTCAACGAGGGCGACCGGATCATCACCGGCCAGGTCCTCGCCGACGGCCCGGCCACCGAGAACGGCGAGATGGCGCTCGGCAAGAACCTGCTGGTCGCGTTCATGCCGTGGGAGGGTCACAACTACGAGGACGCGATCATCCTGTCGCAGCGCCTCGTGCAGGACGACGTCCTCTCCTCGATCCACATCGAGGAGCACGAGGTCGACGCCCGTGACACCAAGCTCGGCCCCGAGGAGATCACCCGGGACATCCCGAACGTCTCCGAGGAGGTCCTCGCCGACCTCGACGAGCGCGGCATCATCCGCATCGGTGCCGAGGTCATCGCCGGCGACATCCTCGTCGGCAAGGTCACGCCCAAGGGTGAGACCGAGCTGACCCCCGAGGAGCGCCTGCTGCGCGCGATCTTCGGTGAGAAGGCCCGTGAGGTCCGTGACACCTCGCTGAAGGTGCCGCACGGCGAGACCGGCAAGGTCATCGGCGTGCGCGTCTTCGACCGCGAGGAGGGCGACGAGCTTCCCCCCGGTGTCAACCAGCTGGTGCGCGTCTACGTCGCGCAGAAGCGCAAGATCACCGACGGTGACAAGCTCGCCGGCCGCCACGGCAACAAGGGCGTCATCTCCAAGATCAACCCGATCGAGGACATGCCGTTCCTGGAGGACGGCACCCCGGTCGACATCATCCTCAACCCGCTGGGTGTCCCGTCCCGAATGAACCCGGGACAGGTCCTGGAGATCCACCTCGGCTGGCTCGCCAGCCGCGGCTGGGACGTCTCCGGCCTCGCGGAGGAGTGGGCCGAGCGGCTCCAGGCCATCGGCGCCGACAAGGTCGAGCCCGGCACCAACGTCGCCACCCCGGTCTTCGACGGTGCGCGTGAGGACGAGCTCGCGGGTCTGCTCCAGCACACCATCCCGAACCGCGACGGCGAGCGCATGGTGCTCCCGTCCGGCAAGGCACGGCTGTACGACGGCCGCTCGGGCGAGCCGTTCCCGGAGCCGATCTCGGTCGGCTACATGTACATCCTCAAGCTGCACCACCTGGTCGACGACAAGCTGCACGCGCGTTCGACCGGCCCGTACTCCATGATCACCCAGCAGCCGCTGGGTGGTAAGGCTCAGTTCGGTGGCCAGCGGTTCGGCGAGATGGAGGTGTGGGCACTCGAGGCGTACGGCGCCGCCTACGCGCTCCAGGAGCTGCTGACCATCAAGTCCGACGACGTCACCGGCCGCGTGAAGGTCTACGAGGCCATCGTCAAGGGCGAGAACATCCCCGAGCCCGGCATCCCCGAGTCCTTCAAGGTCCTCATCAAGGAGATGCAGTCCCTGTGCCTGAACGTGGAGGTGCTGTCCAGCGACGGTATGTCCATCGAGATGCGTGACACCGACGAGGACGTCTTCCGCGCTGCGGAGGAGCTCGGCATCGACCTGTCCCGGCGCGAGCCGAGCAGCGTCGAAGAGGTCTGACGGGAGTTGGGCGGCCCGCCGAACAACGGGCCGCCCGCCCCAGGACCCCCGTATCAGACCCCAAGACTCACGACCCTGAGAGGGATTGACGCATAGTGCTCGACGTCAACTTCTTCGACGAGCTCCGGATCGGCCTGGCCACCGCGGACGACATCCGTCAGTGGAGCCACGGCGAGGTCAAGAAGCCCGAGACCATCAACTACCGCACCCTCAAGCCCGAGAAGGACGGACTCTTCTGCGAGAAGATCTTCGGTCCGACCCGGGACTGGGAGTGCTACTGCGGCAAGTACAAGCGCGTCCGCTTCAAGGGCATCATCTGTGAGCGCTGTGGCGTCGAGGTCACGCGCGCCAAGGTGCGCCGCGAGCGGATGGGCCACATCGAGCTGGCCGCGCCCGTCACGCACATCTGGTACTTCAAGGGCGTCCCGTCGCGCCTCGGCTACCTGCTCGACCTCGCCCCGAAGGACCTGGAGAAGGTCATCTACTTCGCGGCGTACATGATCACGTACGTCGACGAGGAGCGCCGCACCCGCGACCTGCCCTCGCTGGAGGCCCACGTCTCCGTCGAGCGCCAGCAGGTCGAGAACCGCCGCGACGCCGACCTGGAGGCCCGCGCCAAGAAGCTCGAGACCGACCTGGCCGAGCTGGAGGCCGAGGGCGCCAAGGCCGACGTGCGCCGCAAGGTGCGCGAGGGCGCCGAGCGCGAGATGAAGCAGCTGCGCGACCGCGCGCAGCGCGAGATCGACCGCCTCGACGAGGTGTGGACCCGGTTCAAGAACCTCAAGGTCCAGGACCTCGAGGGCGACGAGCTGCTCTACCGCGAGCTGCGTGACCGCTTCGGCACGTACTTCGACGGCTCGATGGGTGCCGCGGCGCTGCAGAAGCGCCTGGAGTCCTTCGACCTGGAGGAGGAGGCCGAGCGTCTCCGCGAGATCATCCGCACCGGCAAGGGCCAGAAGAAGACCCGTGCGCTCAAGCGGCTGAAGGTCGTCTCCGCGTTCCTGCAGACGTCCAACAGCCCCAAGGGCATGGTGCTCGACTGCGTGCCGGTCATCCCGCCGGACCTGCGTCCGATGGTGCAGCTGGACGGTGGCCGCTTCGCGACCTCCGACCTGAACGACCTGTACCGCCGTGTCATCAACCGCAACAACCGCCTGAAGCGGCTTCTCGACCTCGGCGCGCCCGAGATCATCGTGAACAACGAGAAGCGGATGCTCCAGGAGGCCGTCGACGCGCTCTTCGACAACGGCCGTCGTGGCCGCCCGGTGACGGGCCCCGGCAACCGTCCGCTGAAGTCGCTGTCCGACATGCTCAAGGGCAAGCAGGGCCGCTTCCGTCAGAACCTGCTCGGCAAGCGAGTCGACTACTCGGCGCGTTCCGTGATCGTCGTCGGCCCGCAGCTGAAGCTGCACCAGTGCGGTCTGCCGAAGGCGATGGCGCTGGAGCTCTTCAAGCCGTTCGTGATGAAGCGCCTGGTCGACCTGAACCACGCGCAGAACATCAAGTCGGCCAAGCGCATGGTCGAGCGCGGCCGCACGGTCGTGTACGACGTGCTGGAAGAGGTCATCGCGGAGCACCCGGTCCTGCTGAACCGTGCGCCCACGCTGCACCGCCTCGGCATCCAGGCCTTCGAGCCGCAGCTGGTCGAGGGCAAGGCCATCCAGATCCACCCGCTCGTCTGCACCGCGTTCAACGCGGACTTCGACGGTGACCAGATGGCCGTGCACCTGCCGCTGTCCGCGGAGGCGCAGGCCGAGGCCCGCATCCTGATGCTGTCCTCGAACAACATCCTCAAGCCGGCCGACGGCCGTCCGGTGACGATGCCGACCCAGGACATGGTCCTCGGTCTGTTCTTCCTCACCACCGACGGCGAGATGCGCGACCTCAAGGGCGAGGGCCGTTCCTTCGCCTCGGTCGCGGAGGCGATCATGGCCTTCGACGCGGGCGAGCTGTCGCTCCAGTCGAAGATCGACGTCCGCTTCCCGGTCGGCACCATCCCGCCGCGCGGCTGGACCCCGCCGGCGCGCGAGGAGGGCGAGCCCGAGTGGCAGCAGGGTGACAGCTTCCGGCTGAACACCACCCTGGGCCGCGCGCTCTTCAACGAGCTGCTGCCCGAGGACTACCCGTTCGTCGACTACGAGGTCGGCAAGAAGCAGCTCTCCGAGATCGTCAACGACCTCGCCGAGCGCTACCCGAAGGTCATCGTGGCGGCGACGCTCGACAACCTGAAGGCGTCCGGCTTCTTCTGGGCCACCCGTTCCGGTGTCACCGTCGCCATCTCCGACGTCGTCGTCCCCGAGGCGAAGAAGGAGATCGTCCGCGGCTACGAGGCGCAGGACGAGAAGGTCCAGAAGCAGTACGAGCGCGGTCTGATCACCAAGGACGAGCGCACGCAGGAGCTCATCAACATCTGGACCAAGGCGACCAACGAGGTCGCCGAGGCGATGAACGACAACTTCCCGAAGACCAACCCGATCTTCATGATGGTGAACTCGGGCGCACGAGGCAACATGATGCAGATGCGTCAGATCGCCGGTATGCGTGGTCTGGTGTCGAACGCGAAGAACGAGACGATCCCGCGTCCGATCAAGGCGTCGTTCCGTGAGGGCCTGTCCGTGCTGGAGTACTTCATCTCCACGCACGGTGCCCGTAAGGGTCTGGCGGACACCGCTCTGCGTACCGCCGACTCGGGTTACCTCACCCGTCGTCTGGTCGACGTCTCCCAGGACGTCATCATCCGCGAGGAGGACTGCGGCACCGACCGCGGTCTGCGCCTCAAGATCGCGAGCCGGGACGAGACGGGCGTGCTCCGCAAGGAGGGCGACGTCGAGACCTCCGTGTACGCGCGCTGCCTCGCCGAGGACATCGTGGTCGACGGACAGGTGCTGGCCCCGGCCGGCACCGACCTGGGCGACGTCCTCATCGAGGAGCTCGTCTCCCGCGGCGTCGAGGAGGTCAAGACCCGCTCGGTCCTGACCTGCGAGTCCGCCGTCGGCACCTGCGCGATGTGCTACGGCCGTTCGCTGGCCACCGGCAAGCTGGTCGACATCGGTGAGGCGGTCGGCATCATCGCCGCCCAGTCCATCGGTGAGCCCGGTACCCAGCTGACGATGCGTACCTTCCACACCGGTGGTGTGGCCGGTGACGACATCACCCAGGGTCTGCCCCGTGTCGTCGAGCTCTTCGAGGCCCGTACCCCGAAGGGTGTCGCCCCGATCTCCGAGGCCTCCGGCCGCGTGCGGATCGAGGAGACCGAGAAGACCAAGAAGATCGTCGTCACCCCGGACGACGGCAGCGACGAGACGGCGTTCCCGATCTCCAAGCGCGCCAAGGTCCTGGTCGGCGAGGGCGACCACGTCGAGGTGGGCCAGCAGCTCACCGTGGGTGCCACCAACCCGCACGACGTGCTGCGCATCCTGGGTCAGCGTGCCGTCCAGGTCCACCTGGTCGGCGAGGTCCAGAAGGTCTACAACTCGCAGGGCGTGTCGATCCACGACAAGCACATCGAGATCATCATCCGGCAGATGCTCCGCCGTGTGACGATCATCGAGTCCGGCGACGCCGAGCTGCTGCCCGGCGAGCTGGTCGAGCGCTCGAAGTTCGAGACCGAGAACCGTCGTGTGGTCCAGGAGGGCGGTCACCCGGCCTCCGGTCGTCCGCAGCTGATGGGTATCACCAAGGCCTCGCTGGCGACGGAGTCCTGGCTGTCGGCCGCCTCCTTCCAGGAGACGACCCGAGTCCTGACGGACGCGGCGATCAACGCCAAGTCCGACAGCCTCATCGGCCTCAAGGAGAACGTCATCATCGGTAAGCTCATCCCGGCCGGTACGGGTCTGTCCCGCTACCGCAACATCCGGGTCGAGCCGACCGAGGAGGCCAAGGCCGCTATGTACTCGGCCGTCGGCTACGACGACATCGACTACTCGCCGTTCGGCACGGGCTCCGGCCAGGCCGTTCCGCTGGAGGACTACGACTACGGTCCGTACAACCAGTAAGCGAGTCGCCTGAACCGAAGGGCGGTCACCCCGTACGCGACGGGGTGGCCGCCCTTCGGCGTTCGTACGGCGACGACGCCGCCGCGTCCGTACGGCGCCGCTCGGGCGCCCGCGTGCGGAACCGCTCAGGCGGCCGGGTCGCGCAGCTTCCAGTCCCCGACCGCGTCGATCCGCAGGACGCAGCGGCCCGGAACCGGGATGCTCAGCCTCGCGCCGCCCCGGCCCTCGGCGAGCACGCCGGCCGGGCGGAACGACCGGGTGAGCCGACGGACGGTGAAGTCCGTGTCGCCCCGGTGCTCGAACTCCACCACCTTGGACCCGCCACGCCTCAGCACGGTCTCCGTGCCGTGGCCGCGCAGCCACCCACCGTCGGTCAGCTGCCGGGCCTCGCCGACGCGGCGCAGCGCGATGCGCCAGGGCCCGGACGCGGTGACCTCCACGAACAGGACGTCGGTGTCCTGCGCGGGCACACCCACGTGCGCGCTCGTCGGGCCCATCCCGCCGTCCAGCAGGATCCGCCGGCGGCCCCCGCGGCCCGAGCGGGTGTGCACGGAGAAGGACTGCTTCACGTCGGTCTCGAAGACCAGCACCGCGGGCACGCCCGGAGCGGGCCTGGGCAGGGCCAGCCTCATCGTGCCCCGCCCCCGGCTCCAGGCGATGTCCGAGGCGGTGCGGTGGCCGGCGCTCAGCCGGTCGAGTGCCGCCCGGCCGCCGGCCAGGACCGTCGGCACCCGCCCGGGCGCGACCCGCTTGGCCTGCTCGTACGCGTCGAGCGCCGTGCGGTAGTCCGTCAGCTCGTCGGCGTCGGCCGCCTCGCCGGGGGAGTAGGGGTGGGCGCGCAGCAACTCGCCGTACCGGGTGATGGCCCGCTCGGCTTCCGCGGTGGCCTCGACCGTGGCCTTCGGCGCCTCGCGCTTCGGCCGGGTGCGGGGCAGCAGGCGGTACGAGACGACCGTCGGCGACACCGTCAAGGCCAGGTAGAGCACCAGGAACGCGGTGCCGTCGCCGAGCGGGAGCGCGCCGATGACGACCAGCAGGAACAGCATGGTGGCGGTGCCGCCGATCCAGCCGTGCAGCAGGGCCTTCGGCCAGCGGCGGGTGTGGCCGGCGCCGGTGCGGGCGGGCGCGCTGTCGTCGGGTGTGCGGTTCATGGTTCCCCCGTTCGGCCCTGTCGGCGGTCCCGGTCAGGGGTGGAGAGCGCGGTGGACGCGGAGCAGCGCTCTGGTGCCCACGGCGAGCAGCGCGGGTACGTCGCCGGTGGGCACGCGGCGGGCCAGGGCGAGGACGTCCAGGGCGATCGCGTAGTCGTCGAGGACATGCCCCGGGACGGTGGTGTCGTCGGCGCGCGGACCGTGGGCGGCGAGGCAGTCGTCGTACTCGACGACGGCCAGACGGACGTCGACGTCGACTGCGTCGAGGCCGCCGGGCCGGATGCCCGGGTTCGGTGTCATGGTGAGGTCCCCCCGTCGAACTCGTTGTGCCGGACGGCTGTACCGGTGCCAGAGTGCAGGAGGGCGGTCCGGGCAGACAGGTGCCGACGTCGGCTGTTTCCTACGGCCGTAACTTGCCGGTGTCCGGCAGTGGTCGGGGATCCCGGAGACACCCTGATGTCGGAAACGGCGGTGGGGCGCATCATGGAGGGAGCCCGACCATTACGGGGGAGGTGCTCCATGACCCATCCGTCGTGGCAGCCGTGGCAGCCGTGGCAGGGGAGCGGTGTTCCGCAGCAGTGGGCCGGCGCCGGTGCCGCCGCGATGCTCGCCTCGCACGCCGACCGCGAGCGCGCCGTGGACGTCCTCAGAGCCGGCTACGGCGAGGGGCGGCTGGAGAAGCCCGAGTTCGACCGGAGGGTCGCGCGGGCGTACGCCGCCCGTACGGTGGGGGAGCTGGCGCTGCTGGTGGCCGACCTGCCGCAGGGGCCCGTACCGCCCGCCGCGCCCGCCGTGCCGGCGGTGTTCCTGCCGGCGCCCCGGGCGCGGGTGAACGGCAAGGCGGTCGCCTCCGCCGTGTGCGGCGGGCTCTGCCTGTTCACCTTCGGGCTCACCGGCATCCCGGCGGTGATCCTGGGGCACACGGCGCGGGCCGAGATCGCGCGCACGGGGGAGGAGGGCGACGGACTGGCGCTGACCGGTCTGGCGCTCGGCTGGCTGGCGAACGGGGCGTGGGTGGTCCTGATGCTGCTGTCGTTCGCCCTCGCGCTGGCCTCCGGTTGACAAGCGAAGACCGGCGTGTTCCGCCCGGCGGCGCGGGTCGGGCCCATTTGTTTTGACCGCAGCGAATGCGATAGGTACGCTCAGACCTTGTGCCTGGGGTGTGCCCTGGCCTTCGTGCGTGCCATCACACCGCACCGGGGGCCGATGAACGGCCACCGCAATCCACACGTTCTTTCCGCCTTGCTGCGGAAGTCCGCGGGATTCGACACACCCGACCGCGTGGGTCGGTGACGTTCCAGGTTAGCTTCACCATTCGGCACACAGAAACCGGAGAAGTAGTGCCTACGATCCAGCAGCTGGTCCGCAAGGGCCGGCAGGACAAGGTCGAGAAGAACAAGACGCCCGCACTCGAGGGTTCCCCTCAGCGTCGTGGCGTCTGCACGCGTGTGTTCACGACCACCCCGAAGAAGCCGAACTCGGCCCTGCGTAAGGTCGCGCGTGTGCGTCTGACCAGCGGCATCGAGGTCACGGCCTACATTCCGGGTGAGGGACACAACCTGCAGGAGCACTCCATCGTGCTCGTGCGCGGCGGCCGTGTGAAGGACCTGCCGGGTGTTCGCTACAAGATCATCCGCGGTTCCCTCGACACCCAGGGTGTCAAGAACCGCAAGCAGGCTCGCAGCCGTTACGGCGCCAAGAAGGAGAAGTAAGAATGCCTCGTAAGGGCCCCGCCCCGAAGCGCCCGGTCATCATCGACCCGGTCTACGGTTCTCCTCTGGTGACCTCCCTGATCAACAAGGTGCTGCTCAACGGCAAGCGCTCCACCGCCGAGCGCATCGTCTACGGCGCCATGGAGGGTCTGCGTGAGAAGACGGGCAACGACCCGATCATCACGCTGAAGCGCGCGCTGGAGAACATCAAGCCGACCCTCGAGGTCAAGTCCCGCCGTGTCGGTGGTGCGACGTACCAGGTCCCGATCGAGGTCAAGCCCGGTCGCGCCAACACGCTCGCGCTGCGCTGGCTGGTCGGTTACTCCCGCGCCCGTCGCGAGAAGACCATGACCGAGCGTCTGCTCAACGAGCTTCTCGACGCCTCCAACGGCCTGGGTGCCGCTGTGAAGAAGCGCGAGGACACGCACAAGATGGCCGAGTCCAACAAGGCCTTCGCGCACTACCGCTGGTAGTCGCTACCCACATCGAGACCGAGAGAAGACTGAAGCCTTATGGCTACCACTTCACTTGACCTGGCCAAGGTCCGCAACATCGGGATCATGGCCCACATCGACGCGGGCAAGACGACCACCACCGAGCGGATCCTGTTCTACACCGGTGTGTCGTACAAGATCGGTGAGGTCCACGACGGCGCCGCCACCATGGACTGGATGGAGCAGGAGCAGGAGCGTGGCATCACGATCACGTCCGCTGCCACCACCTGTCACTGGCCGCTCGAGGACAACGACTACACGATCAACATCATCGACACCCCGGGGCACGTCGACTTCACCGTCGAGGTGGAGCGATCCCTGCGTGTGCTCGACGGTGCCGTGACCGTGTTCGACGGTGTCGCCGGTGTCGAGCCGCAGTCCGAGACGGTGTGGCGTCAGGCCGACCGTTACGGCGTCCCGCGCATCTGCTTCGTCAACAAGCTGGACCGTACCGGCGCCGAGTTCCACCGCTGCGTGGACATGATCTCGGACCGTCTGGGCGCCCAGCCGCTCGTCATGCAGCTCCCGATCGGTGCCGAGGCCGACTTCCAGGGCGTCGTGGACCTGGTCCGCATGAAGGCGCTCGTGTGGTCCGCCGAGGCCGCCAAGGGCGAGATGTACGACGTCGTCGACATCCCGGCCACGCACACCGAGGCCGCCGAGGAGTGGCGCGGCAAGCTGGTCGAGGCCGTCGCCGAGAACGACGAAGAGATCATGGAGCTGTACCTGGAGGGCCAGGAGCCCACCGAGGAGCAGCTGTACGCCGCGATCCGTCGCATCACCATCGCCTCCGGCAAGTCCAACGAGACCACCGTCACCCCGGTGTTCTGCGGCACCGCGTTCAAGAACAAGGGCGTCCAGCCCCTGCTCGACGCGGTCGTGCGCTACCTGCCGACCCCGCTCGACGTCGAGGCCATCGAGGGCCACGACGTCAAGGACGCCGAGGTCGTCGTCAAGCGCAAGCCGTCCGAGGACGAGCCGCTGGCCGCGCTCGCGTTCAAGATCATGAGCGACCCGCACCTCGGCAAGCTCACCTTCGTCCGGGTCTACTCGGGCCGCCTGGAGTCCGGCACCGCCGTGCTGAACTCCGTCAAGGGCAAGAAGGAGCGCATCGGCAAGATCTACCGCATGCACGCCAACAAGCGTGAGGAGATCGAGTCGGTGGGCGCCGGCGACATCGTCGCCGTCATGGGCCTGAAGCAGACCACCACCGGTGAGACGCTGTCCGACGACAAGAACCCGGTCATCCTGGAGTCCATGGACTTCCCGGCGCCGGTCATCCAGGTCGCCATCGAGCCCAAGTCGAAGGGCGACCAGGAGAAGCTGGGCGTCGCGATCCAGCGTCTGGCCGAGGAGGACCCGTCCTTCCAGGTCCACTCGGACGAGGAGACGGGCCAGACCATCATCGGTGGTATGGGCGAGCTGCACCTCGAGGTGCTGGTCGACCGTATGCGCCGTGAGTTCAAGGTCGAGGCCAACGTCGGCAAGCCCCAGGTCGCCTACCGCGAGACGATCCGCAAGGCCGTCGAGCGCGTGGACTACACCCACAAGAAGCAGACCGGTGGTACCGGTCAGTTCGCCAAGGTGCAGATCGCGATCGAGCCGATCGAGGGCGGCGACGCCTCGTACGAGTTCGTGAACAAGGTGACCGGTGGCCGCATCCCGAAGGAGTACATCCCTTCGGTGGACGCCGGTGCGCAGGAGGCCATGCAGTTCGGCATCCTGGCCGGCTACGAGATGACGGGCGTCCGCGTCACGCTCATCGACGGTGGCTACCACGAGGTCGACTCCTCCGAGCTCGCGTTCAAGATCGCCGGTTCGCAGGCCTTCAAGGAGGCCGCGCGCAAGGCTTCGCCCGTGCTCCTGGAGCCGATGATGGCCGTCGAGGTCACCACGCCCGAGGACTACATGGGTGAGGTCATCGGCGACATCAACTCCCGCCGTGGCCAGATCCAGGCCATGGAGGAGCGGGCCGGTGCCCGCGTCGTGAAGGGTCTCGTGCCCCTCTCGGAGATGTTCGGCTACGTCGGCGACCTGCGCAGCAAGACGTCCGGCCGCGCCAGCTACTCCATGCAGTTCGACTCCTACGCCGAGGTTCCGCGGAACGTCGCCGAGGAGATCATCGCGAAGGCCAAGGGCGAGTAACGGACTCCGTTTAACGGACCCCGTTCACACGCTTTAGGCTTGACCCCGGAGCCTGCAAGGGGCATTCCACCGCCAACCCGGCGGAATGCCCCGGGCCCGGGTTTCCCAGCAAAGATCACCTGGCGCCGATGAAGTAAGGCGTACAGAACCACTCCACAGGAGGACCCCAGTGGCGAAGGCGAAGTTCGAGCGGACTAAGCCGCACGTCAACATCGGCACCATCGGTCACATCGACCACGGTAAGACGACCCTCACGGCCGCCATTACCAAGGTGCTGCACGACGCGTACCCGGACCTGAACGAGGCCTCGGCCTTCGACCAGATCGACAAGGCTCCCGAAGAGCGCCAGCGCGGTATCACCATCTCCATCGCGCACGTCGAGTACCAGACCGAGACGCGTCACTACGCCCACGTCGACTGCCCCGGTCACGCGGACTACATCAAGAACATGATCACGGGTGCGGCGCAGATGGACGGCGCCATCCTCGTGGTCGCCGCCACCGACGGCCCGATGCCGCAGACCAAGGAGCACGTGCTCCTGGCCCGCCAGGTCGGCGTTCCGTACATCGTCGTCGCCCTGAACAAGGCCGACATGGTGGACGACGAGGAGATCCTGGAGCTCGTCGAGCTCGAGGTCCGTGAGCTGCTCTCCGAGTACGAGTTCCCGGGCGACGACGTTCCGGTCGTCAAGGTCTCCGCGCTCAAGGCCCTCGAGGGCGACAAGGAGTGGGGCAACTCCGTCCTCGAGCTGATGAAGGCCGTGGACGAGTCCATCCCGCAGCCCGAGCGTGACGTCGACAAGCCGTTCCTGATGCCGATCGAGGACGTCTTCACCATCACCGGTCGCGGTACGGTCGTCACCGGCCGCATCGAGCGTGGTGTCCTCAAGGTCAACGAGACCGTCGACATCATCGGCATCAAGACCGAGAAGACCACCACCACGGTCACCGGCATCGAGATGTTCCGCAAGCTGCTCGACGAGGGCCAGGCCGGTGAGAACGTCGGTCTGCTGCTCCGCGGCATCAAGCGCGAGGACGTCGAGCGCGGCCAGGTCATCATCAAGCCCGGTTCGGTCACCCCGCACACCGAGTTCGAGGCCCAGGCCTACATCCTGTCGAAGGACGAGGGTGGCCGTCACACCCCCTTCTTCAACAACTACCGCCCGCAGTTCTACTTCCGTACGACGGACGTGACCGGCGTCGTGACCCTCCCCGAGGGCACCGAGATGGTCATGCCGGGTGACAACACCGAGATGAAGGTGGAGCTCATCCAGCCCGTCGCCATGGAGGAGGGCCTGAAGTTCGCCATCCGTGAGGGTGGCCGGACCGTGGGCGCCGGCCAGGTCACCAAGATCAACAAGTGAGCTTGCTGATCTGACCTGGTAGCTCCAGCGCGAGCACCTGAGAGGGCCCGCACGACTTCGGTCGTGCGGGCCCTTTCGTCGTGCGCGGTCCGGCTCACCGCGGCGGTGTGCGGTGGGAGCGGGTGCAACTGCGCACCATCGCGTGCGGGGAGAGGGTGAGGACGTCGACGAAGCGAATCGGCTCCCGCTGCCCCAAGGGGGCGTGCCGGCCCACCGCGACGACGCTCGCGCCCCGCACCACGAGACGCTCGATGTGGTGCGGGAGCCCGTCGCGGAGGAGCGCGCGGCGCACCCGGTGCACGGCGTTCCGCCCGTGCACGGCCGCTCTGCCGGGGAGTTCGAACCGCACCTGCTCGTCCAGCAGGGATCCGCAGGCGTCGAGGTCGCCCCGGTCGAGGTAGTGGTACATCAGGCGTACGTGCTCGGCCCCGACGGCCGTGACCAGGGTGGTCGGCCGGAGCGGTTCGGGTTGCACGGGAAAGCGGTCATCCATGGAGGTTCCTGCTGCGTTCGCGCCGATCAACGGCCCGAGGCGACTGATCGGACCGTGGGGACTGATCGGACTATGGGGACGGCGGTGGGTGGGGCGGGGGTCCTGCCCGGTGCCGGCGGCCGCCGGAGCGGGGGATCCCGCTCCGGCGGCCGCCGGGGACGCTGTTCCTAGAAGCCGAAGAAATCCGTCACCTCGTCCTTGAAGAGACCGAACGTCGAGGACGCCACTTCCTTCCCGGAGTCGAGCGCCGACTGGAAGGCGCCGGTTCCGTGGGCCGCGAAGCCGCTGACGGAACGGATGAACCTGACCCCCGTGACGACGTTCCACGCGCTGGCGGACGCGTCCATCAGGAATTCCTTGCTGGTGATGCCTTCCGCGTAGGCGGTCATGCCCAGCGCGACCACGTCGAGGGTGAGGCTGGCGACCTGCAGGCCCAGGGCGGTGGCACCGAGGAAGGCGGCCACGGGCTGGCCCCCCGGTATGAGGGCCGCACCGGCCGCCGCCAGCCCCAGGCCTCCGGCGGCGATGCCCAGGTAGTTCGAGTACCGCTGCAGTTCGTCCGCGGTGTCGGCCCAGTCCTCCTTGCTGTTCCCCGGTACGTCGGCCCGGTCGTTCTCCGAGGTGTTCGTGGGATCGGTGCCCGCCTCCTCGCGGCGGCGGGCCGCCTCGGCCGCCTCACGGGCGGCGGCGGCCTGCTCCTTCCGGCGCAGATCGGCCGCGATGTGCTTGGCCTCGCTGGCCGCGGCGGCCGCCGCGGTGGCGTCCTGCTGGGCCTCCAGGGCCGAGGCACGGGCGGAGGACGCGGACCGCTGGGCGCTCTGCGCCGACGCCGAGGCCTGCTGGGCGGAGGCGACGGCCGAGTTGGCCGAGTAGTTGGCGCTGCGGGCGGCGCGCCGGGCGGTGGCCGCGGCCTCCCGCGCCCGCTGGGCCGAGGCCGCCGCGTCGGCCGCGGACCGGTCCGCGGCGTCCGCGTCGTCCCGTGCCTGCTGGGCGTGGTTCGCCGCCTCCGCCGCGGAGTCGTCGGCCCGGTCCGCCCACTGCTGGGCCTCGCTCGCCGCCTTCCGCGCCTCCGCCGCGGCCTTGCTCGCCAGTGCGGCGTTCACCTGTGCCTTGGCGGCGATGCTCGCCGCGTGGGCGATGGCCGCGCGGATGGCGGCGACGTGGGTGGCGGCGTCGTGGTCGAGCTGGGCCGCCCGGTACTGCACCTCCTGGACGAAGCTGCGGCGCATCCCGGCCGAGCCGTCCATCGCGATCTGGCCGGCCGCCCGGGTGTACGCGCCGCCCTGCTCGATGACGGAAAGGACGGTGATCCGGTCGTCCTCCATCTGGGCCAGGCGGTACCCGTCGTAGAGGAAGTTCCGCAGGGCTTCCGCGGTCCCGTCGTCGAGGGCGGCGGACGCGGCGGCGGTCACGGAGGGACCGGAGTCGTTCAGGAGCCGCAGGGCCCGCACGCGGTAGTCCTCCAGGAGCACCTGGTGGGCGTCCTGGGTGAGGAATCTGCGCACCACCGCCGGGTCGTCCTGGTCGAGGACGGCCTGCGCCGCCTCACCGAACGCGGAGGGACCGATCCGCGCCGTGTAGACCACCGAGTCCCGGTCGTCCTGGTCCTGCGCCAGTTCCCGGTCGGCGTCGAGCCAGGCCAGGACGTCCGCGTCGGAGCCGGAGAGCGCGAACGCGGCGGCGTCACGGGTCCAGGTACCGGTGGCCCCGAGCAGGCCGACCGCCGCCCGGCGCCCGTGGTCCACCGCCGCCGCCCGGTCACCGGCGGCGAGAGCCGCCGCCGCCTGGTCGAGCCGGTCGGCGACGTCGTCCAGCATGGCCCCGCCCTGGGTGGCGAGCCGCTCCCAGTCCTGTACGTACGCTGTCTCGGACGCGGCGACCAGGCGGGCGTCCGCCATGCCGGTCTCCATGTCGTCGGCGATGAACTGCGCCTCCGCCTCACGGGCCAGCCGCTCGACGTCCTGGGCCCGCTGGACGGCCTCGGTGGCCGTGTTGGCGGCCTCCACCGCGGCGTCGGCGTGTGCGGTGGACTTGTTCGCGTAGTCCAGGGCCTCGCCCGCGTGGGCGGCGGCCTCGTCGGCCGCTTCCGCCGCGTTCTCCGCGTGCTCCGCCGCCCGGTTGGCGGCGTCCCTCGCCTGCCGGGCGGCGGTGGCGGCGGTGGACGCGAGGCTCTCGGCGCGTCCGGCGGCGGCGGTGGCCCGTGCGGCGGCGGCGTTGGCCTCGGCCGCGGCGGCCCGGGCCCGCTGTGCCTGCTGGTTCGCCACCCCGGACGCGGCGGCGGCGTTGGCGGCGGCCGTCGCCGCGGCGGCGGCGTTCTGCGCGGCGGAGGCCGCGGCGGCACCGGCCACCCTGGACTGGTCGCTCGCGGTCGCGGCGGCGCCCGCGGCGGCCGCGGCCTTGCGGGCACCGGCCGCGGCGTCGCGGGCGCCCTCGGCCGCGGCCCGTGCCGCGGACGCCTTCGAGGCGTCCTTGGACGCGGCGATCGCCGCGTTGTAGGCGCCCGCGGCGGCACGGCCCGCGACAGCGGCCGCGGAGGCGGCCGCCTGGGCGGCCTCCGAGGCGCGGTGGGAGGCCGACACCGCCGTGTTGGAGGCGATGATCGCGGTACGCGCCGCGGAGGCCGCGCCCTGGGCCGCCTTGGCCGCGCGGTCCGCGGCCGCACCGGCCTGCCGGGCATCGCCCTGGGCCGCCTCGGCCTCCCGGGCGGCCTCCTGGGCGGCGGCCTTGGCGGCGGCCGCGGCGGTCTTCGCCCGCTCGGAGGCATCCACCGCCTGGTCGGTCTCCTGCTTGGCGCGCTTGCCGGCCGCCTCCACGGCCTGCACCAGCTGGGTGACGGTGAGGGACTCCTGGTCGCGGGCCCGGGCGATGTGCTGACCGGTCTTCAGGAACCAGCGCACGTCCTCGGCGGTGCCGTCCAGTGCCCGGGTGGCGTAGGTCTTCACCTCGGGACCGCCCTGCGTCATGATCTGCAGGGTCTCCATGCGGTCGTCCTCGGCCCGCGCGGTCTCCAGGCCGGTGCTCAGGAAGGTCTCCAGAGCCTCGGTGGTGGCGGCGTCCAGCGCCGCCTGCCCCGCCCGCTTCGCCGCCGCGCCGCCGTTGTTCATGACGGTGAGCGTGGCGATCCGCAGGTCCTCGGTCCGGGGCTCCCGGTAGCCCGAGGCCATGAAGGCCGCGACATCGGCGTCGGTGCCGGACAGGGCCGTGTTCGCGGCCGCCCGCACGGAGGCCCCGGCCGCGGTCATGAGCCTCAGCACCGCCATCCGGTGGTCCTCGGCCTTCTGGCGGGGCAGCTCCACGTCCAGGAACTGGCGTACGTCCGCGTCCGGACCGACCAGTGCCGCCGCCGCGGCCGCACGTATCGCCGTGCCGCCGGTCTGCCAGGCCTCCACCGCTCTGGCCCGGTCCGTGTCGGGGAGGACGCTTCCCGGCGCGTCGGTGGCGTACGCGCGCGCGGCGGCCGGGCCCAGTGCCTGATAGGCCACCGCACCGGCGGTGCCGGCCACCAGTGTCTGCAGGAATTTCCTTCGGTTCCACAGCTTCGTACTCATCGCTCGCTGACCCACTCCTCGGTCGGGGCACCTGGCCGCGGACGCCGGCGGGAAACGGCCGGACGCCGCTCGTCGTTCGGAGGAACGCCCTCGCACCGGTGGGCAGGCGGTACGTGCGGTCGTCGCGAAGCGGTCCTGGACGGGCCGTGCGCCGCAGGGCCGGAACGGTTCCTGATCCGGCTTCAGGGGCGCAGGGGCACACGGCGTTCGGCAGGATCCCTCGGCGTCGGCCGCTCCTCTCCCCCCGTCCCGCCGGTGCCGGCGTCTCTTCGCCCCGCAGGCTAGGAAGCGGCACCTTCACGGGACCGGTTCCGGCGCTATCCCGCCGCTGTCACGGACACGGCCGGCCACCCGGATCGCGGAACTTTGTCCGCCCGGTGAAAGGGGGGAGTTGGCGGCGTGATCGTCCGGTGGATAGCGCCCTGCTGATGAATGTCCGGCACCGGCGGGGCCCGGGCCGCTCCTGGCTTCCGTGGCCGGAGAACCGCGGACCGCCACAGGCTTTTCCGCACCAGGATGGAGAAGGAATGTCCGTGAAGAGACTGCTCACGAAGCGCGGAGTGGCCGGCGCAGGCGTCCGGAGGGTGCTCGGTGTCACCGCCGTGGCGGCGGCCGTCGCCGGTCTCCTCGCCATGGGGTCCGCCGGCGGTCAGGACGGCGGCGCCGCCGTCGCCCCGGTGGCGGACGAGGCCCCGGGCTACGCCGTGGAGACGTTCGACTATCCGCAGGCCGACCGGATCCTCCAGGAGCGGGGCATCCTGCTCAAGCGCGGCGACGGCCACATCGTCCTCACCGACTGCGGTTCCGTGGAGAACCCGCTGCAGGTCTGGGCGACCGGCCACACCACCCCGTTCTGCTTCCGCGTCACCGGCGACGAGGGCTACCTCGCCCTGGAGATGCCCGCCGTGTACGCCGTGCGGGGCAACGACTACCAGTCCCAGGTCGACATGACCGTCGGCGGTGAGGAACGCACCTTCGACATCACCCAGAACACCTGGACCCCCGTCGGCCAGACCGCCGACCCGGAGAGCGGCCCCCACACGCTCGTGGAGATCAGGACCTCCAAGTAGCGGCCGGTCGACTCCTCCCGCCAGACCTGCCACTAGGGACTGACTCATGCGACACACCAGACCTGTGCGCCTCACCGCGCTGTCCGCGGTCCTGATCGCGGGATCCGCGATGCTGACCGCCGCACCCGGCGCCGCCGTGACCGGCTCGGCCACCGACGACACCACCTACGCCTACACCGCGCGCCTCGACATCGGCGACGGCGCGCGTGCCTGCTCCGGCACCCTCGTCCATGCCGAATGGCTGCTCACGGCGGCCAGTTGCTTCGCCGACGACCCGGCTGCGAGCCTGGCGGTGCCCGCCGGAGCGCCGAAACTGAAGACGACCGCGACCATCGGCCGTGCCGACCTCACCACCAGCCAGGGCGTGGTCCGGCAGGTCGTGGAACTGGTCCCGCGTACCGACCGTGACCTGGTCCTCGCCCGCCTCTCCCGGCCGGTCACCACATCCGCCACCGTCGCCCTGGCCACCACCGCGCCCACGGCGGGAGAGGAGCTGCGCGTCGCCGGATACGGCCGCACCGAGGGCGAGTGGGCCCCGCTGAAGCTGCACACCGGCGCGTTCTCGGTGGACGCCGTCGACGCCACCACCGCCGCGGTCACCGGCAAGGACGGTGCCGCCGTCTGCATGGGCGACGCGGGCGGACCCACGGTCCGGGTGACGGGTGGTCAGCCCTCTCTGGTCGCCATCAACAGCCGTTCCTGGCAGGGGGGTTGTTTCGGCGCCGATGCGGATGGGACCCGCACCGGTGGCATCGCCGTCCGTGTCGACGACCTGAAGGACTGGGTGGCGGGCAGAGTCGGCGCGACCCGGGTGACCGACTTCGACTGCGACGGCACCGAGGACGTCGCGGTCGGCGACCCGACGGCCTCGGTGAACAGCCAGTCCGGCGCCGGTCTGGTGCGCGTCGTCTACGGCGGCGGACGCGAGTCCGCGGTGATTCACCAGGACCTCGGTCTGGTGACCGGCGGTGCCGAGGCCGGCGACGCCTTCGGCAGGACGCTGGCCGTGCTCGACCACGACGAGGACGGTTGCACCGACCTGGCCGTGGGCGTCCCCACGGAGGACATCGGCGACGTGGTGGACGGCGGCCAGGTGACCGTGCTCTACGGCTCCCGGGAGGGCTTGGGCCTCGGCAAGGCCTCGTTCAACCTTCAGCAGGGCACGGGCACCGGAGCGATCAAGGAGCGGGCGTCCGAGAAGGACGACCTGATGGGCGCTTCCCTGGCGGCCGGCCGGACCGCCACCGGCGAGCCCTATCTGCTGATAGGGGTGCCCGGCAAGAACCTCAAGGGCCATGTGCACGCGGGTCTGGCGTACTACCTCCGGGGCACGACCAACGTCTCGATCCACCAGGACGACCCGGGCGTGGCGGGTGTCATCGGGGACGGGGACCGGTTCGGTGCCTCCGTCGCGGGTTCCCCGAACCACCTCGCGATCGGCGCACCGGGCGAGTCCTCGGACGCCGGTGCGGTGCACGTCCTGAAGCACGAGCTGAGCGCGGACGGCATCCCCGCGCCCGTGGCCACGGTCGACCAGGAGACCGACGGAATCAGCGACGCCGCCGAAGCCGGTGACCTGTTCGGTGCGTCACTGTCGATGACCGCGTACCGTCCGTCCGGTGCCGCTGCCGCGACCGACTCGGTCATCGCCGTCGGCACACCCGGTGAGACCCTCTGGGTGGGCACGGACTCCTTCGCGGGAGCCGGACAGGTGACCACTCTCAGGGTCGCGGCGGCGGGTGCCGTGACGCAGCTGGCAACCGTTCACCAGGGAGTCGAGGGCGTCAACGGCGCCTCGGCGGCCGGTGACGGCTTCGGTGCCGAGGTGGCCGCCGTGAACACCGCTCCGGACGCGCCGGGCACCGCCGGGACGATGCTGCTGGCGGTCGGCGTGCCCGGAAAGGACATCGGCACGGCCACGGATGCGGGCATGGTGCAGACCTTCTCGCTCCTGGACGCGCCCGGTGACTCCGACCACTGGATCGAGGCCGGCAACGCCCGCGGTCTGCCGGGGACCCCGGGGCCGTCGCAGCGCGTGGGCGGCTACCTGAACGGCACCGGCACCCACCTGTGGATCGGCATGCCGCACGGCCCCGCAGAACGCGGAGCCGTCCACGCCCTGCCGTGGTCGAACGCGATGGGCGGCACGGGCGGCACCGTGACCACCCATCAGCCGGGCCAGGGCGGACTGCCGCTGACCGGCAAGGCCTTCGGCATGACGATGCGCTGAACCACCGACCGTGCGGGCCCCGGGGCGGCGACGGCCTCCCCGGGACCCGCACGGCGGAGACGGCGATCCCGTGCAGCCGGGCGGGGCCCGTCGGCCCCTGACGGACTCCTGCGGGTCCGCACGCCCGTCCTCGGTGACGGCTTCCGTACGGCCGTACGCCCGGGGTGTGCCGCGCGTGGACGGAACTTTGATCCGAGCGACCGGAAAGAAGCCGGCCATCACATGAGAAGTCGGTCGACGAGTTGTGACAGGAGCAGAAGCGTGAGCAAGGGAAAGAGATACGGGGCGTGCTTCGCCGGTGCGCTGATGATGGCGGGAACGCTCGTCGCCGGCCCGGCGCAGGCGACGGTGGGCGGCTCGGCGGGCGACGGGGAGAAGCCCTACGTCGCGAGAATCGAGATAGGCGACACGGACCGCGCCTGTTCCGGGGTGCTCGTCGAGGAGCGGTGGATCGCCACGGCGGCGAGCTGCTTCGCCGAGGACCCCGCCCAGTACGCGTCGGTCGCCGCGGGAGCGCCTCCCGTTCCCGCCGAAGCGACCATCGGGCGAACCGACCTGACGGCGGCGGGCGGTGAGGTGCGGGACATCGTGGAGCTGGTCCCGCGCGTCGACCGGGATCTCGTGCTGGCACGGTTGTCCTCGCCGGTGCGGACCGTCGCCCCCGTGCCGCTCGGTACCGTGGCACCCGCCGGGGGAGAGTCGTTGGCCGTCGCCGGCTACGGCCGCACGCAGGACGAGTGGGCGCCCACCCGGCTGCACGTCGGCGCGTTCTCCGCCACCGGTACCCGTGCCGCGGAGCTGGACATCGAGGGCAAGGACGGCGCCGCGGTCTGCGCCGGCGACGCCGGCGGCCCGGTCCTGCGCGAGACCGGCCAGGGCGTCGAGCTCGTCGCGGTCAGCAGCCGGTCCTCGCAGGGCGGCTGCTTCGGCGTGGACGAGAGCGTCACCGGCACCGACGCCGTCAGCACCCGGCTGGACGACATCACGGACTGGATCGGCGCCCGGGTCGCCCGCTGGTCGCTGAAGGCGCAGGCGAACGACAAGTACGTGTCCGCCGCGGTGACCACCACCGGTGAGAACCAGGGCCGGCTGCGGGCGCGCAGCGACACGGTGGCGGGCTGGGAACAGTTCACCTTCCACACCCGTGACAACGGGACGACCGTGGCGCTCCGGTCCGAGGCCAGCCGTCTCTTCGTCGCCACCGAGCTGAACCGGACCGGTGACCACGAGGGGATGCTGCGTGCCCGCAGCGAATCCGTGACCGGAGGGTGGGAGCTGTACACGCTGGTGCCCCAGGGGGACCAGAAGTACGCCCTGCAGTCGCGGGCGAACGGCAAGTACGTCGTGACCGAGGCCAACTACACCGGCGAGGACGCGGGTCAGCTGCGGGCCCGTTCGGACAGCGTCGCCGGTGGCTGGGAGCGCTTCACGCTGGCGCACGCCGACAACTTCCGTGTCGTGGGCGCCGCCCCGGCGGCTCCGTCCCCGCTGCCGATGGGCTGACCCCCGTACGGGTGAGGCGCCCGCGACGGGCGGGCCGCACGGAACGAGGACGGGTGCCCCGGACGCGCTGTCGGCGTCCGGGGCGCCCGTCCCGTCCGTCCGGCCGGGCCCGCCGAAGGACGGCCGGACGGACGGGATAGCGCGGTGATAGGGCCGGGGGCGGTCCGGGGAATCCCGCTGTTCCTAGCGTGCGGAGCGCGCCACGAGGGAAATCCGCCCGCACCCAGGAGACACCATGTCCCGGAGCAGGACCGCACGTCACGCACTCCGTACCGCGCCCGCCGCCCTGTCCGCCGCGGCGGCCGTGTCCGTGGCCGCCCCGATGGGCCGCGCCGCCGACGAGACGGTCCCCGCGACGGAGCCCCGCGTGCTCGTGGGAGGCCGGGAGGCCAACGACCCCTGGGACTGAACCGGATGATCCCCGGTGCGGGGCCGGGTGCCTGGGGTGGGGCCGGGCTGGACGCCCGGTGTGGGGCCGGGCATCCGGGGCCGGGGCGGAGCAGACGTCCGGTGTGGGGCCGGGCGTCCGGGGCGGGGTCGGAGCAGACGTCCGGGGTGGGACCGGGCGTCCGGGGCGGGGTCGGCGCAGACGTCCGGGGCGGGACCGGGCGTCCGGGGCGGGGTCGGCGCAGACGTCCGGGGCGGGACCGGACGTCCGGGGCGGAGAACCGGCCCCGGGGCGGGAGGCCGTGGAGGTCGTCGGGGCCGTCCTGTGGCTCAGCCGGTGCCGAGCAGTCGCTCCGCCTCCGCGGCCTCCCGGCCCATGTGCCGTTCGTGGAACACCTCGACCACCGGCGCCAGCAGTGCCCGTGACCCTTCCCGGTCGCCGGACGCGGCCAGCAGCCGGGCGAGGTCCAGCCGGACCAGGGCGCTGCCGCTCAGGTCCATGATCTGCTCCCGGGCCGCCAGGGACTGCTCGTAGAGTTCCCGCGCCCTCCGGGTCCGGCCGAGGGCGGTGAGGGTGTGGCCCAGGTCGTGCAGCAGGTGTCCCACCCCGATGACGTCGCCGGAGTCACGGCAGAACTCCAGTGCCTCGGTGAGGGCGATCAGCGCCCGCTCGGGTTCTCCCCGCTCCAGCAGGACCTGTCCCGACCGGCGCAGGGTCCGCGCCTGCCCACCGGTGTAGCGGAGGGCCTCGTAGATCCGGAACGCCTCGTCCAGCTGCCGCTGGGCGGCGTCGCCGCGGCCCTGGTGCAGCAGGACGTGGGTGCTCTGGGTGAGGACGCTCGCCCGGCCCACCGCGTCGTCGCTCGCGGTGAAGTCCTCCATGGCCTGCGCGTACAGCAGGCCGGCCGTGGCGTGGTCGCCCTCCCGCCGGGCGATGAGCGCCAGGTCCCGGCGGCACAGCCCTTTCCCCCGGGGCTCCTCCAGGGTCAGGAAGAGGCTCAGCGCCGACTCCAGGAGGTTCCGGGCGGGAACGGACTGGTTCCGGCGCATGTAGAGCGATCCGAGGGAGGCGCGCACGGCGGCGGTGCCGCGCAGGTTTCCCGCCCGGCTGACGGCTTCCAGTGCCCGCAGGTGGGTCTGCTCCCACAGGTCGTAGTGGCCGCGTACCTCGAACAGGGTGACCAGGGTGGTGGCCAGGTCCCAGCTCAGGTCGTGCAGTCCCTCGTCCGCCGCATGGCCCACCATCCGGCACAGGGCGGCCTGTTCCCCGTCCAGCCAGGCCAGCGGGTCGGTCAGCAGCCGCTCCACGTACGGCTCCGGTGGGGACCAGCGGAGGGCGTCGCCGTGCAGCACCGTGAAGTCGCCGCCGTACACCCGGCGGTGCGCCTCCTGGGCCAGGTGCATCCAGCCGCCGGCCATCCGCGCGAAGGCCGCGCCGCGCAGCTCCTCGCTGTCCTGGGCGGCGAGCTGCTCCCGGGCGTACACGTGGATGATCTCGTGGAACCGGTAGCGGAAGTCGCCGGAGCCCTCCACCCCGACGACGTCCAGCATCTGCGCGTCGACCAAGGGGTCGAGGAGGTCCGGGAGGAAGGGGCGGCGGTCGTCGGCGAGCGCCCCGGCCAGCCAGCCGGGGAGGGTGGGGGTCCGGGCCATGCTGAGCAGGCGCAGCAGCCGCCGGTCCTTCTCCCCGAGCCCGTCGTAGGTCAGCGACAGGCTGGCCCGCATGGTCAGTTCGCCGTGGGTCAGCTCGTCGAGCCGGTGCCGTTCGTCGGCCAGTCGGTGGACCATCGAAGCCAGTGTCCAGTGGGGGCGGGCCGCCAGCCGGGCGGCGACGATGCGCAGGGCCAGCGGGAGCCGCCCCACCGTGCGGATCAGCGCCTCGGCCGCGGGCCGTTCCCGTTCCACCCGCTGCCGGCCCACGATGCGGGCCAGTAGTTCCAGGGCACGGTCCTCGTCGAGGACGTCGAGTTCGAGCCGGTGCACACCGGGCAGCGCGGTCAGCCGGGACCGGCTGGTGACGATCACTCCGCAGTCGCCGCTGCCGGGCAGCAGCGGCAGGACCTGTCCCTCGCTCGCGGCGTCGTCCAGCACCACCAGGATGCGGCGGGAGGCGAGCCGCGTGCGGTACATCTCGGCCCGCTCGTCCGGCGACTCCGGGATCATCTGGCCGGGTATGCCGAGCGCTCTCAGGAACCGGCCGAGCACCTCCGCGGGAGTCGCGGGGGAGCCGGTGGTGCCGCGCAGGTCGCAGTAGAGCTGGCCGTCGGGGAAGTCCGCCTCGGCCAGGCGGTGGGCCACCCGCACGGCCAGGGCCGACTTGCCGGTGCCCGGCTTGCCGGTGATCACGACCGGTCCGCCGCCCTCCGGGTTCCCGCCACCGGTCAGGGCCTCCTCCAGCACGGCCGGTCGGCCGGCCTCGGCCACGAAGTCGGGTATGTCCGCGGGAAGCTGGCGCGGGACGACGCGGACGGGTCCGGGCGGGGGCGTGGTGGCGTTCGGTGCCTGTTCGGCGGCCGGCGGCTGCGGCGCGGGTGTTCCGGCGCTCCTCGTGGGGGAGCCGGCCGCGGCGTCGGCGGAGAGGCGGCCGGCCAGGATCGCCGACTCCAGCTCCCTGAGCTCCGGTCCGGGCTCCAGCCCCAGCTCCCGGACCAGCAGGTCCCGGCCCCGGCGGTAGGTTTTCAAGGCCTCCGCCCGCCTTCCCGACCGGTACAGGGCGGTCATCAGCTGCCCGCGCAGTTTCTCCCGCAGCGGATGCTCGCCGACGAGCATCTCCAGTTCGCCCGCCAGTTGTTCGTGCCGGTCGAGGTCCAGCTCCAGCTGGATACGGAGCTCCGTGGCGGTCAGCCGCTCCTCGTCCAGGTGACGGGTCCTGTTGGCCAGACGGTGGTTGCCGAGGCCGCTCAGGCAGTCGCCCCGCCAGAGGGCCGCGGCCGTACGCAGCCGGTCCACGGCCTCCTCCCGCCGGCCCTGCCGGCCGAGCTGTCTGGCCTCCGCCACGAGGTCGGTGAACAGCGCGGCGTCCACGTTGCCGGGCTCCGTGGTGAGGATGTAGCCGGGGGGCCGGGTGGTGATGGCCGCGGGGCGGGCGGCCCGGCCCAGGAGCTTCCGGAGACGGGAGATGCATATTTGCACTTGCGTACGCGCTGTCTTTGGCGGGTGGTCCCCCCAGACCAGATCCACCAGGTGGTCCGTGCCGACCACCTGGTTGGCGCGCAGGAGCAGCGCGGCGAGAATGGCCTCCTGCCGTCCCGGTGGGACGTGGAGCGGGCCGTGGGGTCCGCGCACCTGCAGCGGCCCGAGAAGTGTGAAGGAAGGGAACTCTCTCTCCGGCTCCGCCCTCGCTGGTTCCTCGGCCATGACCCCCCATGTCCCCATGCCGGGCGCGTACCGCCCATTCGGCGTTCCCCGGCCCTGTCCTCGCACGTCAGGGCGGGCTCGACCGTGTGAACGATAACCCGGTCGAGGCTGGTGGTTCGAGGGTGAATCCGGCCTGCGATCACCGAACGGCGGTGCGGAACCCGGTGGTCGTCCGGAGTTTCCCGGGCGTTAACGCACCGGCCGGTCCTTTGCCCGCCACTGCGGTGAATTCCGCGTGTACGTACCTGGTGTCCCGGGGTCGGGGGCTGGGTGGCCGGGGGGTCGGCCGGCGGGAAGGTTCCGGTCGGGGCGCGGGGGAGGGGGCCGCGGCTGCCGGGGCGGCGAGGGTTGGTTGCGTTCGCTATCGCCGCCCGGCGGTACGGGGTGCGGCGGCTGGTCCGGTCTGACGGTTCTTCGCCCCCGCCGCCCCTTCCCGTCCCGACCCCGGGGCTCCGCCCCGGACCCCGCTCCTCAAACGCCGGAGGGGCTGGAAGTCAGCCCGTCTGGGGGCGCAGCCCTCAGGTTCGGGACGGGAAGGGGCGGCGGGGGCGGATTTCCTGATGTGCGCCATGTGTGCCATGTACGCCCCGGGACGCCGACGTCATGGGACCGGCCCCGGGCGCGCCCACCACAGCGCACCCGGGGCCGGTCTCCCCCCGTCGGAGATGTCAGCTCACGCGCGCTGCCACAGCGCCGGGACGTTCGGCGGCTCCCAGCCGGTCTGGGCCTGGTGGCCCTGGAGGCAGCGGTAGGTGGCGCCGCCGTACGTCACCGTGTCGCCCGGCTGGTAGACGGTGCCCGCCGACCAGGTGCCGCCCGGTTCCTCCTCGGGCGGCTCCTCGCCGCCGCCGGTCGTCTTCAGGGTGAGGCCGTAGTTCTGGAGCAGCGGGTTGATCGGCTGGAAGAACGTCGTACCGCCGCTGCTGCAGTTGCCCGAGCCGCCCGAGGTGACGCCCTGCGCCTGGCTGCCGGAGATGTACGAGCCGCCCGAGTCGCCCGGCTCGGCGCACACCGTGGTCTGGGTCACGCCGGTGATGGTGCCCTCGGGGTAGGTCACGCTGGTGTTCAGCACCTGGATGGTGCCGCAGTGCCAGCCGGTGGTGGAGCCGGAGCGGCAGACCGAGGCGCCGACCGGGGCCTGCGTGGAGCCGGTGACCTGGACGTTCTGGCCGCCCCGGTTCACGTAGGGGGTCGCCGTCCACTGGGAGTTGGTGGCCACCCACGCCATGTCCCGGCCCGGGAAGACCGAGCCCTGGAAGGTGCCCTGCGCCACCCGGTTGTAGCCGCTCGTGCTGTCACCGGTCCGCCCGCAGTGGCCGGCGGTGGCGTAGCCCTCCTGGGTGCCCCTGGTGATGGGGAAGCCGATCGAGCAGCGGCCGCTGTTGTTGATGTAGTACGCCTCGCCGCCCCGCAGGTCGTACAGCGCGCGGGGCCGGTCGGCCGACTTCTCGATCCGGGTGAGGGAGTGGTCGATGCCGGCCGCCGACAGGAGGGCGCGGGCGGCGGAGGGGCGTACCGCCTGGACGACCACCGTGTTCGTGCGGACGTCCACGTACCAGACGGGGGCGTCGGTGGTGTCGTTGCGCTGAGCCGCCCGGTCCAGGCGGGACTTGGCCGCGTCCAGGTCGGTCAGGGCGTGGCGTACGACGGTGGCCTTCGCGCCCTGTGCCTCGATGGCCGGGATGTCGCGGGCGTCGGTCGTCGCCACGGTCAGGGTGCCGGACTCGGCGCCGCGCACCCAGGCGCCCGCGAAGTCGGCGCCGAGCGCCGCGCGCAGGCGGCCCGCGGTCGCTCCGGCCTCCGCCTCGTTGGCCAGGCGCCGCTCGGCCTGCGCCCGGTCCAGACCGAGGTCGCGTTCCATGGCCTCGAGGAGGGCGGGCGGGGCGGCGTCCGTGCGCAGCGTCTGTGCCGCCGGGGTGGCCGGCTCCGCGCTCGCGGAGCCGCTGAGCCCGGCCACGAGCAGGGCGGCCGTCGCCGCGGCGGCGGCACCCACGGATCTGGTACGCCGGGGGAGGTGTCGGTGGGGCATGGGGCATCTCCTCGGTTCGGTGGGGAGGTGCCGAAACCGTAGGGAGGGCCGATCGGCGGGCGTAAGAGCCCGGCCGGCCCTCCCCCCGGTGTTATGGAACGGGCTGGGCGGCGAGCCACTCCGTATAGCTGTCGCTGCGCGCCGCCACGCCCGCGTGGGCCAGCCGGGCCTGTTCGAGGACGGTGGCGGCGGTCTCCGCCCGCTGTGTCACGGTGTGCCAGCCCAGCAGGTGCCGCCAGGTCAGCGGGGTGCCCGTGAGCGGCCGGGTGGTGATTCCGGGTGTGGTCGGGAAGGTCGCCCGGCACAGCCCGACCGCCCGGCCGACCTGCACCAGGTGGACCAGGGACGAGGTGTCCGTCTCGTACATCCGGCGCGGGGTGAAGCCGGCGCGGGCGCAGGCCGCCGTGAAGCAGTCCCCGAAGCAGCCGTCGCCGGGGACGCAGGCCCACTGCTCGCCGGCCAGCTCGGTCAGGTCCACCTCGCCGGGATGGGCGAGCGGATGGCCCTCCGGCATCATGACGAACACCGGGTCGACCGCGACCTCCCGCCAGACCAGGCCCTCCGCGCCGGGCGGTTCGGCCGAGCCGCAGGTCCCGGCGAGGGCGAAGTCCAGCCGGCCTTCGACGAGCAGTGCGGCCAGCTCCCGCTCGGACCAGGACGTGCAGGTGGTGACGCGGGCGTCCGGCGTCGCGTCCGCCAGCCGGTCCACCAGGGCGCCCAGCAGCGGACCGTGGGTGCCGCCCAGCCGGAAGCAGGCGGTCGCGCGCGAGGTGCGGGCGAACCGCGCCGCCTCCTGCTGCAGTTCGGTGACCGCGGGCAGCACGATCCGGCTGCGCTCCAGCACGAGTTCGCCCAGCGGGGTCGCCCGTACTCCGTGCCGCCCGCGTTCGAACAGCTCACCGCCCAAGGCGCGTTCGATCCGCTTGAGCTGTGCGCTCAGCGCGGGCTGCGCGAGCCCGAGGGCCGTCGCCGCCCTGGTCAGGCTGCCGGCGTCGGCAATCGCCCGGATCGTCTTCAGATGCCGCAACTCCAGCTCCATGAGGGGAGCTTGCGACGTGATGGGTGCGGGAGCAAGGGGTTGGTACGGACCTGCTGTCCGACCGGTCGTCGGAGCGGACGTGAACCGCGCACGGGTGCGGACATGACCTGCGCACAGGTATTGACGCGCGGCTCGGCCAGACCTTAACGTCCGCCCATCCCTAATGTTTCGGATTCATGTTCGAAACTTTCGAGAATGACGATGGGAATGAGACTCCCCGCATGAGATCCATTCGTTTCGCCACCGTGGCCCTCGCCACCGCCGCCCTGGCCCTGCCGCTCGCGACGGGCTCGGCCGCCGCCGACCCGTCGGCCGGCAAGGAGGCGGCGCCGCACTCCAACGCCAAGTTCGACCGGCTGCGCTCGGCCGCTCCCGATGACTTCGTCGTGGGCACCGCCGTGGCAGGCGGCGGCCACCACCTGGAGCAGGACTACCCGGACCCCTTCACGTACGACAGGGAGTACCGGAAGGTCCTGGGGCGCCAGTTCAGCTCGGTCTCCCCCGAGAACCAGATGAAGTGGGACTACATCCACCCCGAGCGGGACCGCTACGACTTCGGACAGGCCGACGCCATCGTCGAGTTCGCCGAGCGCAACAAGCAGGTCGTGCGCGGCCACACCCTGCTGTGGCACAGCCAGAACCCGGCGTGGCTGGAGCAGGGCGACTTCTCCCAGGAGGAGCTGCGCGAGATCCTGCGCGAGCACATCACCACCGTCGTCGGCCGCTACGCCGGCAAGATCCAGCAGTGGGACGTCGCCAACGAGATCTTCGACGACCAGGGCAAGCTGCGGACCCAGGACAACATCTGGATCCGCGAGCTGGGACCGGGCATCGTCGCCGACGCCTTCCGGTGGGCCCACGAGGCCGACCCGAAGGCCAAGCTGTTCTTCAACGACTACAACGTCGAGGGCGTCAACGCCAAGAGCGACGCCTACTACGCGCTCATCCAGGACCTGCTGGAGCAGGGCGTACCCGTGGACGGCTTCTCCGTGCAGGGGCACCTGAGCACGCGGTACGGCTTCCCGGGCGACCTGGAGGACAACCTGCGCCGGTTCGACGCGCTCGGCCTGGAGACCGCCGTCACCGAGCTGGACGTCCGCATGGACCTGCCGGAGAGCGGTGTGCCCACCGAGGCGCAGGAGCAGAAGCAGGCCGACTACTACCAGCGGACGCTCGAGGCCTGCCTGGCCGTCGACGGCTGCAACTCGTTCACCATCTGGGGCTTCACCGACAAGTACTCATGGGTGCCGGTGTTCTTCGAGGGCGAGGGCTTCGCGAACGTCATGACCGACGACTACGAGCGCAAGCCCGCCTTCTACGCCCTGCGGGACACGCTGAAGGAAGCGGCCCGGGAGGACGACTGCAAGAAGCACCACAAGCACCACAAGCACTGAGTACGCCCGGCGGGGCCGCCCCTGACGGGGGCGGCCCCGCCGTCTTGCCCCGCGAGGCCTCACACCTTGCGGGCCACCGCCACGTACGCCCCGCCCTCGTCGCCGGTCGCGCCTTGTCCGAGCGGTGTCGTATCAGAAGCCCAGGTAGGTGATCTGGACGACGTGGACGCGTTCGTTGCGTACGACGATCTGGTATGTGAACATCCCGCCGCGAACGGTGATGTCGCCGCCCTTCGGGTCGCCCCTGCGTGCGCGCGGCCGTGCAGGTACTGTGCTCCGGCCGCTCTGACCAGCTCGGCGGCTCTGCGTTCCACTTCGCTGAGGAAGGCGGGCGGGGCGGTTCGGGCGGCTTCCTCAGCGCCGAAAGCGTACTCCCAGGTCCAACTCAAGCGTGGACTGCCTTCATGGCCTCGTCCAGGACCGAGGTCAACTCCCGCAGGGCCTCGCGGGCGGTCGCCGCGTCCTCGTGCTCCAGGTTGTCCTTGGCGCGGGAGTGGCGGGTGGAGAGGTCGGGGCGGCGGGCGATCTCGATGTCACGGGCCCAGGTCAGGACCCAGCTCCGCACCGGGCTGAGGGATTGCCACTCCACGGCCTTGGCGAATGCCTCGTCCTTCGTGCGCTGCATCTCGGGCAGGCGCTTCGGGTCCACGACGGCGAGGGCGGCCCGCAGGGCGTCCGGGGTCTGCTCGGGGCGGGGAACCAGCTCGTGTCCGTGGTCGGCCTGCGTGCTCATGGAGTCCTCCCGGGAGTGCACTGGCCAGGGGAGTGGTCCGGGACGGCTGGGGTACTCGGGCGCGAACATCACGGTGTCCTTCCTCCGCTCAGCGAGTGGGTGAGGCGGCTGTGCGGCAGGTGCGGCAGTGGGTCTCGGTTCCGGGGGCGCGGAAGGCGTGGTCGCAGCCGTCGCAGTTGCGTAGTGGGTGACGGACCGGTGATGGGGTGGCGGGTGTTGTCGTGGATGACGCCGCCGGTGTGGTGACGCGACCGGGTCGGATTGCCGGCGGGGGCCGAAGTCTTTTTCGGGCTGTGTGCGCTGAGCGTAGGGGAGCCGGGCACCCGAAAATCCAGCTGAGTCGGTGATGTTCACCCGCCCGAGTGATCACGCGCCTCGGGCGGGAAGGGGTGGGGCTTGGTGGGGTGCTTTCCCCCGAGTTATTCCCTTGGGAAGGCGCCGACGGCACCGGAGCTTCAGATCCCGGGTTGCGGTGATGTAAGGCGCAGTTCGGCCCAGACGGTCTTGCGCGGGAAGCGGTCCTCGGTCACGCCCCAGCGGTCCGCGAGCGTTTCCACGAGAAGCAGACCGCGGCCCGACTCGGTGTCGACGGAGGGCGGTTGGAGCTGGGGCAGGCGTTCGCCGCGTGTGTCGGTGACCTCGATACGGAGCGTGTCGTCCACCACGTAGAACTCAAGACGGAAGTCCCGGCCCGGGACGCGACCGTGGGTGACGGCGTTGGCCGCCAGTTCGGCCACGACATGGCGTGCGGTCTCCGAGTCGTACCCCCAGTCCCGGAGTTGGGCGTCCGTGAGGAGGCGGGCGAGGCGGGCGCTGCGCGGGGTGGCGGACAGCAGCACGCTGAAGTGGGGGAAGGGGCTGGTCGGTTGAGCCGTGATGCCGGCGGTTTCCTGATGCACGGCATTCAGAGTGATGGCCCGCATCCGTTGCCATGAGTGATTACGGAGGCGCGTGCCGTGACTGTCGGTGACGTGTCCGAGGCTGTCGGCGTTGTCGGTGCGGCCCGTGCCGGGACTCCCCTCCCTTCTCAGGGAGGGGATCGGTCAGCGTTTGGGAACATGAATGCTGACGTACCAGCGGACGGAATCCTCCGTCGCCACGGTGAAGTGGACCTTTCGCGCCGAATTGCCGGACGCCGTGATGAGGGCCTTCGGAGAGGGTTTCCTCGTATCCGGCGTCCAGCTCGGGGGCGGTCAGTGGTTCCTGGGGAGGTGGCGTGACGCTCGACGGGGTCGCATCCGGAACGTTGGGCTTGTCCGAGTCGTCCTCGCCCGTGCAGGAGGTCGGCAACCCGCACAGGACGGCTGCCGTGGCGAAGGCCGCACGACTGGATCGCATCAGGAACTCGTTTCCCGGTACTTGAACCCGACGGTCTTGTTGGCGACGTCGGCCTCCCCGTACGAGATCTGGGTCTTCTTGCAGTTGGGCAACTGGTAGTACTTCTGCCACTTGACGTGGTGACCCCATGAGCCGAACTGTGCGTTGCCGTACTTGTTGCGGCTTGTGTTGCGCCGGTACTGGTGCTGCGTCTCCCAGGACACTTCCTTGACCGACTCGCGGCTCACCTCGGCCTTTGCCTCGGCCACGATGCCGCTGACGGACACTCCTCCGCCGACCGTGATCTTGGTCGCCACGGATCCGGCCTTCACCCGCGTCAGGACCATGGTCCCCCCGGGGCCGTCCTTGTAGATCGGCCCTTGCCCAGGTGCTTCTTTGACTGGGCGTAGATGTCGGTCTTCCATCCCCCGTCGCAGACACCCAGCGGGGCGGGTTCCGGAGAATCCGCGAAGGCGACTCCCGGAGTCGCGAAAGTGACGGCACACATGGCAACGACTGCGAATGCAGCGCGCTTCATTCTTTCCCCCAAGTGGGACTTGCATGCGGCCGGGGGCTGGTCAACCCACCCGACCTATTGATCATGGTCAGATCATGAGGTCGGGTATGGGTGTTCTGTGTGACATAGCGCTTAAAAGTATGAATTATGGGTTTTCCTCACCGGGGGTCTTGTCGCGATCTAGCGTGAGTGGTGGTGGATCTCCCTGCTGGTGGTGACTGTCCACTGCTTGTCCGGTGCTGTCCGGACGGTCGGGGCGGTTGGTGCGGGTAGGGCGTCGCGGTGCGGCGCGGGACGACGGAGGGGTGCGGCGTGACGGCAGTGGACGGTGAGGCGGTACGGCCGACGGAAGCGGCGGGCGAGGCGGACGAGCCGGGGTGGGAGGTGGATCCGGACGACGAGTGGGGTGTCGCCGTCATCACCACGGTGGGGCGGCAGTTGAAGCTGCGGCGCGAGGCGGCGGGGATGCGGGCCGGCCAGTTCGGGGCGGCGATCGGATACGGGGAGGACCTCGTCTACAAGGTCGAGGGCGGGAAGCGGATTCCTCAGCGGGAGTATCTGGACAAGGCCGACGAGGTGTTGGGGGCGGGCGGGCTGCTCTCGGCGGCCTGGGAGGACGTGAAGAGGGTCCGGTATCCGAAGAGCGTGCGGGCATTGGCGCAGTTGGAGGCCAGGGCGGTCGAGCTCGGCGTGTACGTCGGGCTCAGCATTCATGGGTTGTTGCAGACGCCCGAGCATGCGCGGGCCTTGTTCGATGCATGGCAGCCGTCGTACTCGGAGGAGGAGGCGGAGCGTCTGCTCGCCGCTCGCATGGCGCGTAAGTCGATCTTCGAACGGTCTCCTGCTCCGGCTCTCAGCTTCGTCCTGGAAGAGGCCACGCTGCGTCGACCTGTCGGAGGCACAATGGTGTGGCGGCAGCAACTCGAACACCTGCTGGAGGTGGGGCGGTTGCGTAACGTCACGTTGCAGGTGATGCCTACCAGTGCGGGGGCTCACCCTGGGCTGGACGGCAGGATCGAGGTGCTGAAGTTCACCGACGGTACGGCGGCAGGTCGTTCCGACGGTGCGTTCAGTGGTCGGCCGACTTTCGATCCGAAGCAGCTACGGATCCTTGAGCTGCGGTATGGGACGATCCGGGCGCAGGCTCTCACTCCTCGGGAGTCGCTGGCCTTCATTGAGCAAGTGCTGGGAGAGACATGATCCGCAAGGCTTCTGCCGGGGACGCTGCTGAACTGGTCTGGTTCAAGAGCAGCTACAGCGACGGCCCCGATGGCAACTCCTGCGTGGAGATCGCGATAGCGCCCCACACCATCCACGTCCGCGACTCCAAGAACCTGGGCGGCCCTCGACTCGCGGTCGCCCAGGACGCGTGGGCGGACTTCGTGACGTACGCCTCGGAGTGCTGACGCTCCAACGCCACGCGCCCCACGCCCGGTTGTCGCCGGGAGTGGGGCGCGTCGGCGTGCGGGGCACCGGGGGCGGTGTCAACCACAGGCATACGGCGGAGAGCGCACGGTGGCCGGCGTATCTCAGGTCTGGGCCGGACGACGGGCCGGTGCGGCGCTCGTAGTGTCATGCGCAGGTCGAACGACGACCTGTCAGCGCGAGGCCGCCGCGGCGAGGAACGCGGTGGCCGACGACACCGAAATGGGGGATGCACCATGAACTTCCGTGCCATTGCCGCCCGTGCGGCGTTCACCACCACGGCGGTCGCCGCCGCGACGATGCTGTTCGGCACCCAGGCCGCCGTCGCCGCCACGAACGACAGCTTCGCGGTGGGCACGACGAGCGGCGGATGCGGCGTGGTCAACTTCGTCGACTACGGTGCGGGCGCCCCGGGCGGCGGCAACAACGACGACTACCTCGTCATCCACGACTACTGCGGGGACGGCAAGGGCGTCAGGGCGTACGCCTGGATCGGCAGCACGTACCTCGGGGCCAAGAACAACACCAACGGGCTGGCCGGCTCCGCCGTCGTCTGGGACCCCTTCGGCAACGTCACCGGTGGTCAGAAGGTGGGCATCAAGGTGTGCCTCTTCGACAGCAACAACACGCTCAGCCGGTGCGCCGAGGCGTCGCGGGTGAGCGCGGACGGCTGAGGCCGAACGCGTGGCGCACCACTAAGGGGGAGCGGTGCGCCACGCGGTCACCGGGCCTGTCCGGGGACGACCAGCCCGCTCTCGTACGCCATGACGACCGCTTGGGCGCGGCTGTTGAGGGAGAGCTTGCCCATGATCCGGTACAGGTGCGTCTTGACCGTGCCCTCGGTGACGTGCAACTGCTGGGCGATGGCCTCGTTGTCGATGCCCAGGCCGACCAGCCGCAGGACCTCCCTCTCCCGTGCGGTCAGCTCCGACACCGCCTCCAGCTCGACCGCCGAGGCGGGCTGCCGGGTATAAGCCTCCACCAGGCGCCGGGTCACGGCCGGGGCGAAGAGCATCTCGCCGCGGGTCACGACCTCGACCGCCTCGACGAGCCGCCGCGGCGACGTGTCCTTGAGCAGGAAGCCGCTGGCGCCGGCGCGTAACGCCGCGTACACGTACTCGTCCACGTCGAAGGTCGTCAGCACGATCACATGGGGCGGGTCCGGCGCCTTCTCCAGGATCTCCTCGGTGGCGGTGATACCGCTCATGCCCGGCAGCCGGATGTCCATCAGGACCACGTCCCACCGCTCGCGGCACGCCGCCTCGACGGCCGCCTCGCCGTCGGAGACCTCCCGCACGTCGGTGATGTCCGGTGCCGTCCGGAGCAGGGAGGCCAGGCCGGCTCTGACGAGCTCCTGGTCGTCCACCACCAGTACGCGTGTCATGGTCCTTGCCCCTCCGACTCCTCCGGGCGCGCACGACGGGACGCGTGCAGCGGGAGGACCACTTCGACCTCGAACCCGCCTCCGTCGTGGGGTGCTGCGGACAGGTGTCCACCGCAGATCCTGGCCCGTTCACGCATGCCGATCAAGCCGAGTCCCGAGCCGGGGACGGTTTCAGGTCGCTCGCCCGTGCGGGCGCGGCCGTCCGGGCCGCCGTCGTCCCGGACCATGAGGACGACCTCGTCCGGGGTGTAGTCGAGGGTGAGGGCCACCCGTGCGCCGGGGGCGTGCTTGATGACGTTGGTGAGCGCCTCCTGGGCGACCCGGTAGACGCACACGTCGACCATGGGCGGCAGGGGGACCGGCTCACCCGCTGCCGTGAACCGTATGTCCAGGCCGGCCGCGGTGGCACCGCCGACCAGCTCGGGCAGCCGGTCGAGGCGGGGCGCCGCCTCGTACGGGGCCTCCTGCCCGTCGTCGTCGGACTGGACGCGCAGAACGGTGAGCAGGCGCCGCAACTCGTCGAGCGCGCCGCGCCCGGTCTCCGCGACGGCCCGCAGGGCGCTGCGGGCCGCCGGGACGTCCGAGGTGAGCACCGTCTCCGCGAGTCCGGCCTGAATGGTGATCACCGACATGTGGTGGGCCACCACATCGTGCAGTTCCCTCGCGATCGCCATGCGTTCCAGCGTGACGGCGTTGCGGGCGCGCGCCTCCTGCCCGGCCACCAGGTCCGCGGTGACGTCGCGGAGCCTGGCGTTGGCCTGTACGAGGAGGTAGCGGGTGTGGCCGAAGGTGATGGCCACCACGGGGATGAGGACGGCCTGGGCGGCCACCAGCGCGGGATGCAGCCGACCGGCGAGGCCGCTCAGCGCCATGACCGCGGCCACGGGGACGCTCCCGGCCCAGGCGACGGGCAGCGGACGGCATCCGGCCAGGCTGAGCAGGCCGACGACCGGCGTCCAGACGTTCACGGACGGCTGGTAGCCGCAGCCGAGATAGACGGCGTACGCGCCCGCCGACGCCAGCACCGTCGAAACCGGCAGCCGTCGTCGGAACGCCAGGGGCAGCGCGGTCAGGCAGACCAGGACGCAGCCGAGTCCGTCGAACGCGTGCCAGCCGGGCGGCCGGTAGTAGGCACCCGCGAGGCAGCCGACCGCCGCGAAACCGAGGGCGACGACGGCGTCGGCCGGCGACGGCCGTAAGCGAGACAGGGTCATCGCGGGATGCTACGGCCGGCCGGGAGATCGGGCACCGGCCCACCGTCCCGTTTTCTGCACGCCAAGTCTCAAATAGCGGACAATCCGGCCCGGCTCTTGGTATCGAGTTAACACAGGGGTAACACTGGGAGGGTCGGCCGACCTGTCGTATACGACCGGGGCGGCCGTTGTCCTGCGCGCGGCAACGGCGCCGAGCGCCCATCACCGGCTATCTGTACCGGTGTCAGCCGCGCCAGAAAGGGACCTCGTGACCTCACGACCCGACCCCAAGACCTCGCTCGACCTGCTGCGCGCCGAGATAGAGCGCCGTAACCCGGCGGAGCCCGAGTTCCACCAGGCCGCGCGCGAGGTGCTGGAGACCCTCGCCCCGGTGCTCGAAGCGCGCCCCGAGTACGCCGAGCCGGGGCTCGTCGCGCGGCTGGTCGAGCCGGAGCGGCAGATCATGTTCCGGGTGCCGTGGCAGGACGACCAGGGCCGGGTCCACGTCAACCGGGGCTTCCGGATCGAATACAACAGCGCCCTCGGCCCCTACAAGGGCGGCCTGCGCTTCCACCCCTCCGTGAACCTCGGGATCATCAAGTTCCTGGGCTTCGAGCAGATCTTCAAGAACGCCCTGACCGGGCTCGGCATCGGCGGCGGCAAGGGCGGCAGCGACTTCGACCCGCAGGGCCGCAGCGACGCCGAGGTCATGCGCTTCTGCCAGTCCTTCATGACCGAGCTGTACCGGCACATCGGCGAGTACACCGACATCCCGGCCGGTGACATCGGCGTCGGCGCCCGCGAGATCGGCTACCTCTTCGGCCAGTACCGGCGGATCACCAACCGCTGGGAGGGCGGCGTGCTCACCGGCAAGAGCGCCGGCTGGGGCGGCTCGCTGATCCGCCCGGAGGCGACCGGATACGGCAACGTGCTGTTCGCGGAGGCCATGCTGCGGGCCCGCGGCGAGGACCTGGAGGGGCAGACCGCGGTCGTCTCCGGCTCCGGCAACGTCGCGATCTACACCATCCAGAAGCTGACCGCCCTCGGCGCCAACCCCGTGACCTGCTCCGACTCCAGCGGCTACGTCGTCGACGAGAAGGGCATCGACCTGGAGCTGCTGCGCCAGATCAAGGAGGTCGAGCGCGGCCGGGTGAACGACTACGCGGAGCGCCGGGGCGCCTCCGCGCGGTTCGTGCCCGGCGGGCGGGTCTGGGAGGTCCCGGCCGACGTCGCCCTGCCGTCGGCGACCCAGAACGAACTGAACGCCGTCGACGCCGACGCCCTCATCCGCAACGGCGTGAAGGCGGTCTCCGAGGGCGCCAACATGCCGACCACCCCGGAGGCCGTGCAGCTCTTCCAGCGGGCCGGCGTCGCCTTCGGCCCCGGCAAGGCCGCCAACGCGGGCGGGGTCGCGGTCAGCGCGCTGGAGATGACGCAGAACGCGTCGCGCACGTCGTGGAAGGCCGACCAGGTCGAGAACGAGCTGGCCCGCATCATGACCGACATCCACACCACCTGCGCGGAGACCGCCGAGCGCTACGGCGCCCCCGGCGACTACGTGACCGGCGCGAACATCGCCGGCTTCGAGCGGGTGGCGGACGCGATGCTCGCGCAGGGCGTCATCTGACGCATGCGTCGAGGCATCACGGTGTGGGGATGCCGGCCGGGCGGGCCGGGCGTCCGAAGCGGGCGGGGACGCCCGGTGAGTACAGCACGCTCACCGGCTCCCCGGCCGGCCTCGGCAGCCCGGCCGCGGTGACCAGGTCCTCCTCGCACTCCAGCAGCTCGGCCCGGTGCAGGGGCCAGCGCGGATGGGCGTTGGGCAGGTACACCGACCGCCCGAAGAAGGCGCCGTGCATGCCCCAGCGGGCGGTCAGGAAGTGTTCGAGACCGGTCGGCTCCGCGATCAGCTCGCCCCTGCGCACGGTGATGCGGCCGCCGGCGCCCCGCGGTCCGGGCCAGCGCCGGGAAGCGGTGTACGTCACCGTGCCGCCGTCGAGGTGCTCCACGCGCATCCGGGACCACAGGTACGGCATCCGGAACCCGAGGCGGCCGACCGCCACCGGGATCAGCCGGGAGGCGTCCAGGGAGAGGAAGACGACCCCGCGCCGCCCGTGCGCGTCCACCGAGTACAGGCGGACGTTGGTCTCCGGGAAGTTCCCGAGATAGGGGACACCCGGCAGCCGCAGCCATCCCACCCTGTGCATCCGGAACGCGACGAGACCGACGTACGTGACCCCGTCCAGGGTGTCCGGCACGGTGCCCGGCGGCAGCAGCGGGGCCACGTCGGCCGGGTCCACCGCCCAGTGGACGAACGTCAGGTCCAGCCACGACTGGGTGAGCAGCGGACGCGCGATCGCCTCCGGCGGGTCGGGCGTGATCGGCTGTGGGCGCGGTGTCGGCGGCACCGCGCCAGTATCGCGGAGGGCGCCGGCGGCCGTACGGCGGTACGAGTGAACGTGGTGGGCACCACGATGTGCCCCACATGGCCCTGGTGGCCGGCAAGGCCCCCCGGGAAAGCTCGATGTCATGCAGAAGCTCTCCCTCGACGCCCTCGCCCGCGAACACCTGGAACGCGCCGCCGCCTCCTCCAACGGCCGCAGCGCCACCACCGTCCACGGAGGCCATGAGCACACCCTGCGCCAGACCCTCCTCGCGCTGACCGCCGGCACGTCCCTCGCCGAGCACGACAGTCCCGGCGAGGCCACCCTGCTGGTCCTGCGCGGACGCGTCCGCCTCACCAGCGGTGACACCGACTGGGAGGGCCGCACCGGGGATCTCCTCGTCATCCCTCCCGCCCGCCACGGCCTGGAGGCACTGGAGGACGCGGCGGTGCTCCTCACGGTCGCCAAACAGGGCTGAGCGCTCCGCCGGTCGTTCGGCGTCTGCGGCGCCGTCGTGGCTGGTCGCGCCCACGCGGCGGAGCCGCATATGGATACAGCCCCGCGCCCCTGAGGGCGATCCGGCCGGTGGGCCCGTGCGGGTGCGTGGAGGTTGGCCGCGCCCGCGCGGCGGAGCCGCATACAGACACAGCCCCGCGCACCTGGAGGGGCTCAGGTCCCCGCTCGCCGGACCCTCCGGTCCCGGCTTCTGCGCCGTTCCCAGACCGGCAGGTCGTCCGTGGCGGTGGCGGGGCGCGTCACCAGGTACCCGGCGACGGCCGCGGCCACCCCGGCCGCCGCCAGCGGCAAGTAGCCCGTGAGGTGGCTCGCCGTGCCCGTCAGGGCGGGCAGCGCGCAGGCGGCCACGGCGGTGTACAGGACGACCAGCAGCAGACGGACGGCCGGTGACGTCCCGCACAGGCCGGTCCAGTCGCGGACCGTGACGGACGGGTCCGTCGACTGCTCCGACGCCACCCCGCGTTCCCGCAGGCGGGCGAGGTCCGGCGGGTAGGCGGTACAGCGGAAGAGCCGGCCGTCGGGGGCGACGAAGACGCAAGGAACGAACTTGCTCTCGCGCACCAGACGCCAGCGGTTCGCCCACATCAGCCAGCCCCCGGAAGCCCCGAACTCCGCGGCCAGGGCGGGCATGTCGGCGTCCGGCACGTACAGCCGGAGTTTCCCGCGCTCACCGGAGGCATTCAGGGAGCGGCGGATCACCACCTGGGTGGTGCCGGCGCGGGCGCCGACGGTCGTGTGCTCGTCCCGGACCGCGGTGAGGGTGTCCACCCGGAACGCCTTCACCCGGCCCGCCGCCGCGTCCTCGGCCAGCACCCGGTGGGGCCCGAAGCGTCCGCTGCGCCCGCCGAGGTGCGCCAGGCTCGCCGCGACCGCGAGGGCGGTCAGGAACCAGGGGCCGGCGGCGAACGGGGGCCGCCAGGTCTGGACGTACGCCGTGATGTCGGTGCTGTCGTCCACCCAGCCGCCCAGCTCGGGACGGCCCGGGACGTGCAGCACCTCGACCTCGTTCCAGCCGGAGGGGGTGTTGGCGACGATGCCGCGGTCCACGGGCAGCCGGGTGCCGTCGGGCAGCTCGGCGGTGAAGGACGCGTACCAGTAGCTGCCGAATTTCTGTCCGGAGACGCCCACGTTCGACTCCTCCTGCGACGTCACGTCCGTGATCCTGCCGGTGGAGACGGTCGCGCCCGCGTCCTGGAGCGCGGCGAGGGTGCGTGACTGGCGGCCGTCCGGCTGCCAGGCCAGCAGCAGCGCCGACACCAGCGCGTACCCCGCGAGGGCGACCGCCAGGCCGCGGGACAGGGAGACCAGCGGCGGGCGCGGCAGCCTGGCGGGCAGGCGGGCGGTGTCGTCCGCGGGCCGGGCCTCCGGGGGCGCCGGGACGAACCGCGGGGCCCGCCAGGTCGCCGCCACCCAGCCCAGCCCGCACAGCAGTGCCGCGCCCAGCGCGGCGAGGACGTCCCAGCGGGGAGCCGGAGCGCCGTAACGCGACAACGGCAGGAAAGCCGCGACAGCGGCGCACACCAGCGCCGCCCCACCCCATGCACGCGTCCCCGTCGTGGATCTTCGCATGAAGGTATACAACCGTACGAGAGTTCGTGAATGCAGTCGTTTCAGGAGGGTCACTACGTCCGGCGGCACGGACGCCGGTTGCCTGGCCCCACCGAGCGGTCGGTGTCGGCGGGGCCGCGGGGGACCGACTGCCGCCGCCGAAGAGCCGCCCTGGTGCAAGCGCTTCTTCACGGGGAGGGACGAGACGGGCGGAGCGACCGCAATGTCACACTTCGTGATGCCGCGATACTGTGTGCGATGACGATCACACCTCCGGCACCGGTGTGGTAGCGCGGGAGAGTGACCGGAACGGGGAGGACGGTTCGTGGTGACGGGCACCGCTGGAACGGAGCAGACGGTCGGGACGAGGCTGAACCAGCTCCCGGCGGAGCGGGGCGGAGGAGCGCCGACGGGCGGCCGGAAGGACCTGGCCTCGTCGCCCGCCCAGAAGAAGGCCGCCGCGAGGGCGATCGAGGAGCACATCGAACCCGACACGGCGAAAGCCGGACGAGGACACCGGCACAGCGCGGTCAAGGCGTTCCGGGCGGAGGCCGGGGACGGCTGGGCCACATCGACGGCGCTGAAGAAGGCCCACGAGGCCTGGGGCGGGCAGGTGGAGAACCCGAAGGACCGGCTCGACGCGGAGAAGGGCGCGCTGCGCAGCGCCAACACCGTGCTGCGGGGCACGGATCTCGCGATGGGCGCCGAAGCCGGGCGGACCTCCCCGCTCGACCGCTACTGACCGCAGACGACGAGCCCTGCCGAGACACCCCGGGGGACCGAGATGCCGACCTACCACGAGATCATGACCACGGACCTCGGCGCACTCACCACGGCCGCCGAACAATGGGACGGGATGGCAGGTGAGTTCGCCGAGCAGGAGAAGGCCTACCGCCGGGACGTGCACGGCATCTCCATGGGCACCGGCTGGGCGGGACTGAGCGCCGATGCGGCCAACAGGCGTTTCGACATCACCCTCCAGCAGTTCCAGTACGCGCAGACGGAGGCCAAGGCGGTGGCCGCGCTGCTGCGTGACGCGCACACACAGTTCGTCGAACTGCGCGGCCGACTGAAGTCGGCCCGGCAGGACGCCGTCGATGCGGGCATGAAAGTGTCCGAGAGCGGACGTGTGAGCTTCGACATCGAGCGATTACCGGAGGAGTCACGCAGGGCGGTGCGCCAGGATCCGGGATACCTGGAGGCCGTCCAGTCGTGGCAGGAGCGCATCGACAAGGCGGTGCGGGACGTCACGGACGCGGACACCGGCGTCCGGATCGCCCTGCAGGCCGTTGTGACCGACTCCGGTGTCACCGTCGGCGGCAAGGGCTTCAACGGTGAGGCGAAGGGCGACATCGAGAAGTACGAGGGTGAGGCGGCCGAGAAGGCGCTGGAGCGGCTTCGCAAGGGCGAGCGCCTGTCCGACAAGGAACTCGCCGAACTCGAGCGGACGTTCCGCGACAACGGTGACGACCCCGAGTTCTCCCGCACGCTCCTGGCCGGCCTGGGCGCCGAGGGCACCATCAGACTGACGAACGAGCTGAACGACCTCATCCACGTGTGGGGTGACGGCCGCGTGGACCACTACACAAAGATCGAGACAGGCCTGGCCCATGCCCTCGCCTCGGCGACCCGGGACACCGGATCGCCGTGGTACGAGGGCTGGCGTGAGGACATGCGGGAGGCCGGCGTGGCGCGCTACGGCACCGACGCCCAGGGCGCCCGCCTCGACAAGGCGGTCGGCTACCAGTCACTGGTCACCCTCATGCAGAAGGGCGACGGGTACGCACCGGACATGCTCGGGGACCTGACCGACGACATGATCGCGGCCGAGAAGAAGGACCCGGGCATCTGGCGCCTGAAGCACGAGTACAACGGAGAGCGGGGCGGCTGGTTCGCCAACGACCCGGTGGACGGCATGCTCGGCCTCATGAGCCGGAACCCCGCGGCGGCGGCGGACTATCTCAGCTCCGAGGAACACATGAAGTACCTCATGAAGGAGCGGGACTGGGAGGTCACCCTGCACGAGCGGGAGGGGATGAAGGTGACCACGTACACACGCGGCGTGGACGGTGACAGCCGCGTGGGCTTCGGCGCCGCCCTGCAGGCCGCGGCGACCGGTATCGACCCGTCGGACGAGAACGCCCGCTACGTCGAGCACACCGAGCAGAACGAGGCGGTCCTCAAGTCGGCCTTGACGACTCTGGCGGGCCAGGGCGACGACTTCCCGCCGTCCCTGCGGGAGCCCATGGCCAACATTCTCGTCAACCATGGGGACACCGTGCACACGGCGATGAGCGAGGTCGCCGTCGCAAGGTCCCCCCTGGACCAGACCGACCTCTTCGAGGTCACCAAGCAGATCTCCAAGGACCAGGACGCCTACGGCACGCTGAACGGCGGGCTGAACCAGGCGATGGTCACGGACTTCCATGCCGACACCCGGCCCGACTCGACGGAGTCCCTCGTGCGTGCCGGGCGGACAGTGGGTTTCCTGGAGGAGGCACGCACCCAGGCGCAAGGCGATCCCGAGGTTGCGGAATTCGCGGCCAAGCCACTCATCGACGAAGCGATCAGTTATATCCCTGTGGTCAGTGACAAGGCGCAGCAAGGATTCGATTACGTCACGGGCATGTGGCTGGAGGACGAGCAGAAGAGGATCGACAATCAGAGAGTCGAGAGCAACATCGAGGTTGCCGAATCGAGAAACAGGCAACTCATGGCGCTTGTGGACGAATGGAAGGAAGCGCGCGAAGGCGAATTCGATGGCGCCTATGATGCGCAGAACACCATCGACACGGCGGCTGGCCGGGGTGAAGCAAAGGGCAGGGATGTGTCCGGGGTGGAGCCGAAGTGAGAATGAGCAGCCCGACGAGACGGACCGCAGCCCTCGGCCTGATCCTCACCTGCCTCGTAGTGTCCTGCGGGCGAGGCGACAAGCCCCAGCCTCCTGAGGAGATCTGTGGTACGCCGGTCGATTGGGAACTCGCCGAACCGCTTGTCGAGTCTGCGGAAGATCTTCATGAGTACAGCCGGGTGGACCGTTCGAAAGCGATCTCCGCCCCGTGTACGCTTTTCTCTGGAGATGACCGAGAGATGGAGTTCAACTTCTACTGGACCTCGGACGCGCCCGGGTTGGCTCAACGGTCAGAATTCGATCCAGTGCTCGAAGACGTCTCACAGTTCCGCAAAGCGGACATCGGCGACGAGGCGATCATCGGCAGAAATGGCGCCATCGTGAGTGCCTCATGCATCACTGATCGCGGGCGATATTTCACGCTCAAGTTGCACTTGCCGCAGGCGAGCATCCTGGAAGAAGCCAACCGTGCAAAAATGGAGAAGTTCATGCGCGCCTACTTCCCCGCCACCGTGAAGACGCTGGACTGCCGCTGAGTCGGCCGGTCCCGCCGGCCGGCGGGCGCACGGGCAAGGGCGACCCGCTGCCCACCGACCCGGCCGCGCGGACGTACGGCATCGAGTTCGTCCCCGTCCCCGGGGACGAACTCGACCGGACCGTTCGCGCGGTGCTCGTGCAGACTTTCCTCCCGGTGCCCGGCCAGGAGGGCGAGGTCGCCCTGGTGGCCTGCGGCAGCCAGGTTCCGGACCTCGCGGACTCCGTCTTCGACGTCTTCGACGTCTTCGACGCGAGCACGTCGACGTTCTGCTCCGTGGACCGGGGGCCGCCGGGCGTACGCACGAGGGAAAGGGGAGCGCGCATGGACGCGGAGGACACGGCCGGACGACTGCGGGCCATCGGCGACGAGCTGTCGGAGCGGTTCTACGAACGCGCCGACGTCGTACGGACGTTGCTGGTGACCCTGCTGGCCGGACAGCACTCGCTGCTGCTCGGACCGCCCGGAACGGCGAAGTCCGAGATGGCGCGGGAGCTCACGGGCCGGATCGAGGGCGCGGCCTACTGGGAGATCCTGCTGTCGAAGTTCACCGCGCCGACGCGGATGTTCGGCCCCATCGACGTCGCCGCGCTCGCCCGGGGCGAGTACCGCCAGGTCTACGAGGGCCGCGCCACCACCGCCCACGTCGCGTTCATCGACGAGATCTTCAAATGCTCCACGGCGGCCCTGAACGAGACCCTGGGCTACCTCAACGAGCGGATCTACCACCCCGAGAACGGCGGCGAACCGATCCGCTGCCCCCTCATCGGGGCCATCACCGCCAGCAACGAACTCCCCAGCGGGGAGGACTCGGCCGCGATCTACGACCGGCTGCTGGTGCGGATCGAGGTCGGCTACCTGGAGGACCCCTCGAACTTCGCCGCGCTCGTCCGCTCCGCCGTCCACCGCCCGGCCGCCCCGGCCCGGACGACCGTCGAGCTGACCGCGCTGCGGCACGCCGTGGCCGAGGCCGTCCCGGCCGTGGACGTCCCCGACGCGATCGTCGACGCGGTGTGCACGCTGCGGGCCGCCCTGCGCCGCAAGGAACTCGTCGCCTCCGACCGCCGCTGGCGGCAGGCGGTGGGCCTGCTCCAGGCCTCCGCGTACCTGGACGGCCGTACGACGGTCGCCGAGACCGACCTGCCGGTGCTGACCCATGTGCTGTGGGACTCCCCGGCCCAGCGCCCGACCGTCGAACGCGAGGTGCTGCACCTGGTCAACCCCGACGCCAAGGAGGCGCTCGACCTGGCCGACACCATCGAGGAGCTGGAGGCCCAGCTCGACGCCATGGCCGGACAGTCCCGCGAGGCGCTGAGCGAGTGGGTCATCAAGAAGGCGCACCACCAGCTCGCCACGGCGGGCAGACGGCTGGAGAAGCTGAGGGCCGAGGCGGTGGGCGCCGGCCGTTCGACCACCGCCATCGACCGGGTCGCCGGCCGCCAGCGCGCCGTCCGCGCCCGTGTCCTCACCGAGGCCCTCGGCGTGGACGCGAGCACGGTGCAGGCGCAGCTCTGAGCGGCGCCATGGACGAGCTCACGACCGGGGCCGGGGCACGGCTCGCCCGGACCTCCGCCGTCCCCGGCCCCGGACGGCACACCGCCGCCGTGGTCGCGGACCGGTTCGACCGCATCACCTGGCACGACACCCACGAGCAGTCGGCCGCCCTGCGCGAGCTGGCGGCGGAGCTGGGCGACCGCCACGGCCACCACACCGCCGACCTCCTCACCGACGTGTTCCTGGCCGCGTACAAGGCCGGCCCGCGGCTGCGCGAACCGGCCGCGATGGACCCCTCCCGGCTGGTCAACCACCAGATCATGACCGCGCTGATGGAGTCACCGGAGTTCACCGGGCTGCGCCGGGAGACGGCCGGCGATCCCTACGCCGCCGCCATGGCCGTACTCGCCCAGGCCGGCGCGCTGCGCGGGCTGCTGGAGCGCGCCCGGGACGCACAGGAGCGGGGCGAGCGGGCGAAGCGGGCCCAGCGGGCCGCCGCCGCGGCGGCGACCGCCGTGGACGAGACGCTCCAGCAGGCCGCGGAGGAGGCCGACGAGGCCGGCACCGCGCAGGCCGCCGACGCCGTACGCCGGGCGATCGAGACCGCCGAGGCGGCCGAGGCGGCCGAGGCCGCGGCACGGCAGGCCGCCCTGGCCGCCGCGACGGCCGTCCCCGGAATCCGCGCCACCGCACGCGGCGCCGTGGCGAAGGCCGCGGAGACCGTCCGGGGGGAGGCCGCGCTGATGCGGGCGTGGGGAGTCGGATCCGGCGAACTGGAGCGGATGCCGTTCGCCGAGCGCGCCCGCCTCGCGGAGCGGCTGCGCACCGGCCGCCTCGCCCGGTGGGCCGACCTGATCGGCCGGTTCCGGCAGATGGCCGACGGCGAGCGCGCCCGCAAGGTGGAGAACGCCACCGGGGAACTGGTCGGCGTCACCCTCGGCGACGACCTCTCCCGCGTCATCCCCTCCGAACTGGCCCACCTCGGCCTGCCCGAACTGCGCGCGGTGTTCGCCGCCCGCTACGCCGCCGGGGAACTGATGCTCTACGACAGCCAGGGCGAGCAGACCACCGGCCGGGGCGCGATCATCGCCTGCGTGGACACCTCGCACTCCATGTACGAGGAGGGACCCGGCGGAATCACCCGGGAGGCCTGGTCCAAGGCGTGCGCCCTGGCCCTGCTCGACCAGGCCCGCGCCGCGGGACGCGACTTCGTCGGCATCCTGTTCTCCGCCCCCGGCAGGCTCCAGGTCTTCCGCTTCCCGGCGGACGAACCGGCCCCCGTCGAGCGGACCGTCGACTTCGCCGAGACCTTCCTCGGCGGCGGCACCAGCTACCAGACCCCGCTGTCGGCGGCGGGCGAGCTGCTGGAGGCGGAATTCGACGACACCGCCCGCATGCGCGGCGACATCGTGATGATCACCGACGACGACTGCGGCGTCACCGAGCAGTGGACGCGCGCCTGGAACGACACCAGGCACCGGCTGGGCTTCCGGGTCTTCGGCCTGGTCATCGGCGCCCCGCGCGCCGCCGCGGCCGACTCGGTCCTTCAGGCTCTGTGCGACAACCTCCGCCTCATCGAGGACCTCACCGACGTCCACACCACCGCCGACCTCTTCCGCGTGATCTGAACGCGTCCAGGAGCTGACAGCGATCGTCTTCCCGGGCTGCCGAGCGGCCTGCCCGGCCAGATCGACGAGACGGACGCCGCGCATGTGGCGGGATCATGATCCTGGACCGGCACGAGTACATCACCGGCAAGGACGGGAAGACCGCCGGTTTCGAGCGCGTCGCCGGCACGATGCCGGACCGGGGCGTCATCTGACGCACGGGTGAACGCGCCGCCAACTCCGCATGGGACGTAGTCGGCAAGTCGTCGAAAGCACTACCGCCGACGTGCGTGTTGTTCTTGTCTGGGCGGATGGTGCGTGCGGCGGACAGTGGGACATCGATACCCGAGCGGGACGCGGGACGAGCGGTGGGACTGCTGAAGCGGCCGCTCCCGCCGCTCGCCGCGACCCTGCCGGCCGAGACCGCCCCGCGGCCGGCGACGCGCGTGCGGCCGGGCGGCCGCCTGTACGTCATCGACGGCATCCGCCTGCTCGCCGCGCTGATGGTGGCCGTGCACCACTACGCCGGCACCTGGCGGGCCGACCGGCCCGGCAACCTGATCTGGGACCGGCCGGTCTCCGACCTCATGCCGACGGTCTTCCGGTTCGCCTCCTACGGCTGGATCGGCGTCGAGATCTTCTTCGTGATCAGCGGTTTCGTGATCTGCATGTCGTGCTGGGGCCGCACCCCGCGTCAGTTCTTCGTCTCCCGCGTGATCCGCCTCTATCCGGCGTACTGGTTCGCGGTCCTGTTCACCACGGCCGTCCTGGTCGCCGTACCGGGAGTGTGGGAACGCCTGCGCCTGCGCGAGATCCTCCTCAACCTCACCATGCTCCAGTCCGGCTCGGCCGTACCGAACGTCGACGGCGTCTACTGGACCCTCTGGTCGGAGCTGCGCTTCTACCTGCTCTTCCTGGTCGTGGTCGCCATGGGCCTGACGTACCGCAGGGTCGTGGTCTTCTGCTGTGTGTGGGGCGCGGCGGCGATGCTCGCGCCCGTCGCCGACCTCCCCCTGCTGGAACTGGTCGCCAACCCGGAAGGCGCCTGGTACTTCATCGCGGGACTCGCCCTCTATCTCATGCACCGCTTCGGCCAGGACCTCCTCCTGTGGGGCATCCTCGCCATGGCATGGCTGATGGGGCAGCTGGAGCTGGGCAACCGCATCGAGGAGGTGGAACGCGTCTCCAGCTGGCGTGGCAGCGTGGCGATCTTCACCGTCTTCCTGCTCTTCATGGTGGCTGTCGCCCTCGGTCACACCGACCGCATCCGCTGGAAGTGGCTGGTCACGGCGGGTGCCATGACCTACCCCCTCTACCTGATCCACTACGCGGCAGGCACGACACTGATCAACTGCTTCCACGACACGATGGACGCCCGGTTGCTGGTGGCCGTGGTGATCGCCGGCTTCCTGGTACTGAGCTACCTGATCCACCGCCTCGTGGAACGCCCCGTGTCCCGGCTGCTGAAGCGGGGACTGGACACGTCGTTCGCACGCATGCGGAACGCGGGGAACGGGTGACCCGACCTGCGAGGTGCCGCCCCCCTCGGTGGCCGAACGGGCGGACGGCGGTGCAGGAATCCCGCTTCGCTCTCCCGGGGCGGGACGACGACGCCGGGACGGGGCACCACGACAACCCGCACCGCCACCACGACCCGGAAACGGGCCGGCACCTCAGTCCGGATCCCCCCGGGCCTGACCGCGGCCCCGGACGCCCACGTCCACATCGCAGGCACGGCAGACGAGAAGGACCGAGCCGGGTGGGTGGTCGACCGTTGGGCGACCTGCTCGAACAGGTCGATCAGACGCGAGCGGCTCATCTGGCGCTGGACTTCGCACGACACGTGCCGGACATCGAGCGGGACGAGATCGCGGAGCCTGTGCCGGCCGCGTGCCTGGAGTACGTCGAGGCTGCCCATGAGGCGATCGATCTCGGAGAATCCCCCCGGCTGCCCGAAGCGAAGGAGCGGCTCCCGGAGCTCGCCGCACGGTGGGACACCGACAGGCACGTCCTCGCCAGGGGAGCAGGTCTGACCCTCGACGCCGCGCGGGTCGGCACCGAGCGGATGCTCGGCGGGGCGGCGGGGCGCGGCCCCGGCACTCCGGTCCCTTGCCTGTACGTCGCCCGCCGTGCCCGTCGGGAGGAGGCCCGCCGGCAGGTGCGGCACGTCATCGCGACCGAACCCGGCGCGCAAGGCGACGCGAGGTGACCACGGTGTCCGAAGGGGACTGGGAGACCGGCGAGGGGTTGCTGGGCATCGACGACCCCGCGGACTGGGATGCCGCGTTCTCGCGCGGCGAGAACCATCTCGGCACCGCGGCGATCGGGTTGGCCTTCAACTGTTCGCTGGAGGAGGCGTCACCCCGGATCGTCCGGGCGACGCGGTTGCCGGACGCCGCTCAGCGGAGGTACGCGTTCACGGCGGTGGGCACCGCGGCCAGGCTCAACGGCGCGTTGACGCCGGAGCTGTACGCCGTGCTGCGGGCGGAGGGCCCCGGCCGCAGGAGCATCGCCGGGGACGCCATCGACGACACGCTGACCTTCGTACCGTTCCGGGAGCTGCCGCCGTGGCTCAGACGATGGAAGGCCGTGTCGAAGGTGCTGGACAAACTGGAGACCTGGCGGCTGGAGTCCGCCCACGTGGCCGGTGACGCCTGGGAGGCCCTGCGCCGACGGCGCTGACGGGAGGGCCCGGCCGGTACGCGGCTGACGACCGGAACGGCCTCGCTCCACGGTCCGGCTCCCGGACGAGGGACGATCCCTTGTTTGATCCTGGCCTCCTCCGGGGTAATCTCTTCCGCCCGATTGGCCAGCCCCGGTCCCCGTATGGCAGACTGTCGGAGTTGCTCGGTCGAGTGTTGATGCTGCGCGCCTCCCGCCGGGAGGACCGGAAGCGAGTCCCACAGTACTCGTCGTCCCTGATCAGGGGCGGACGTACGGGAATCTTCCGGGAAGCGGAGCGCGGCACCGGCCAGGCGCCCGGTGGGCCTTTCGCCCCCGGTCCACGGTTCTGGTAGGGCTGTGTCAATCCCGCGGGGATGTTCGAACAAGGGACATCCATGTCAGCGAGAGTGCGACACGCCCGACCGCGTGGGTCGGAGGACGAGACCTGGAACATCGGGTTCCGGAGCGTAAAGAGAGACAGGACTACGAAGTAGCCATGGCGGGACAGAAGATCCGCATCCGGCTCAAGGCCTACGACCACGAGGTCATCGACTCCTCGGCGAAGAAGATCGTCGAGACGGTGACCCGCACTGGTGCGTCGGTCGCGGGCCCGGTGCCGCTGCCCACTGAGAAGAACGTGTACTGCGTCATCAAGTCGCCGCACAAGTACAAGGACTCGCGCGAGCACTTCGAGATGCGCACGCACAAGCGCCTGATCGACATCCTCGACCCGACCCCCAAGACCGTTGACTCTCTGATGCGACTCGACCTCCCGGCCGGTGTCGACATCGAGATCAAGCTCTGAAGGCCGGTGATCTGAGAATGGCTAAGCAGATCAAGGGCATCCTGGGCGAGAAGCTCGGCATGACGCAGGTGTGGGACGAGAACAACCGTGTTGTTCCGGTCACCGTCGTCAAGGCCGGCCCCAACGTCGTCACCCAGGTCCGCACGAACGACGTCGACGGCTACGAGTCGGTCCAGATCGCCTTCGGCGAGATCGACCCGCGCAAGGTGAACAAGCCCCTCAAGGGCCACTTCGCCAAGGCCGACGTCACCCCCCGTCGTCACCTCGTCGAGATCCGCACCGCGGACGCCTCCGAGTACACGCTGGGCCAGGAAGTCACCGCTGAGGTCTTCGAGTCGGGCGTGAAGGTCGACGTCACCGGCAAGAGCAAGGGCAAGGGCTTCGCCGGTGTCATGAAGCGTCACAACTTCAAGGGCCTCGGCGCCGGACACGGCACCCAGCGCAAGCACCGCTCGCCCGGTTCCATCGGTGGCTGCGCCACCCCGGGTCGCGTGTTCAAGGGCCTGCGCATGGCGGGTCGCATGGGCAACGAGCGGGTCACCACCCAGAACCTGACCGTCCACGCCGTTGACGCGGAGAAGGGTCTGCTGCTCATCAAGGGCGCGGTTCCCGGTCCGAACGGCGGCCTCGTCCTGGTCCGCACCGCGGCCAAGGGGGCCTGAGGTAACCGATGAGCACTGTTGACATCCTTTCGCCGGCGGGCGACAAGGCCGGTACCGTCGAGCTCCCCGCGGAGATCTTCGACGTCGAGAAGGTCAGCATCCCGCTGATCCACCAGGTCGTCGTCGCGCAGCTGGCCGCTGCCCGCCAGGGCACCCACAAGACCAAGACCCGTGGCGAGGTCCGTGGTGGCGGCAAGAAGCCGTACCGCCAGAAGGGCACCGGCCGCGCCCGTCAGGGCTCGACCCGCGCGCCGCAGTTCGCCGGTGGTGGCGTCGTGCACGGTCCCGTGCCGCGCGACTACTCCCAGCGCACCCCCAAGAAGATGAAGGCTGCCGCCCTGCGTCACGCCCTCACCGACCGGGCGCGCCACAACCGCATTCACGTCGTCTCCGGCGTGATCGAGGGCGAGACCCCCTCCACGAAGGCCGCCAAGTCGCTGTTCGGCAAGATCTCGGAGCGCAAGAACCTGCTCCTGGTCGTCGACCGCGCCGACGAGGCCGCGTGGCTGTCCGCCCGCAACCTGCCCCAGGTCCACATCCTGGAGCCGGGCCAGCTGAACACGTACGACGTTCTCGTCTCGGACGACGTGGTCTTCACCAAGGCCGCTTTCGAGTCCTTCGTCGCCGGCCCGAACAAGGCCAACGACAACGAAGGGAGCGAGGTCTGATGGCTGCCCGTCACCCCTCCATCGCCTCCAAGGCGGCCAAGAAGGCCAAGGCCGCGCGCGTCGCCAAGGCGCGCCGCCACGAGGCCGAAGGCAAGAACACCGTCGTCACCCCGGCGAGCAAGGCGTACACGGACCCCCGTGACGTCCTGCTGAAGCCGGTCGTGTCGGAGAAGAGCTACGCGCTCATCGACGAGAACAAGTACACGTTCATCGTCGACCCCAGCGCGAACAAGACCCAGATCAAGCAGGCCGTCCAGGCGGTCTTCGAGGTCAAGGTCACCGGGGTCAACACGATCAACCGCGTCGGCAAGCGCAAGCGCACCCGCACCGGCTTCGGCCAGCGCGCGGCGACCAAGCGCGCGATCGTGACCCTCGCCGAGGGCGACCGTATCGACATCTTCGGCGGTCCGACCGCGTAAGCGGTCAGGATCGTTCGATATCGGACGAGGACTGAGAAATGGGTATCCGCAAGTACAAGCCGACGACTCCGGGCCGTCGTGGCTCCAGCGTCGCCGACTTCGTCGAGGTCACGCGGTCCACGCCGGAGAAGTCGCTGGTCCGTCCCCTGCACAGCAAGGGCGGCCGTAACAATTCCGGTCGTGTGACCGTCCGCCACCAGGGCGGTGGCCACAAGCGCGCCTACCGAGTGATCGACTTCCGTCGTCACGACAAGGACGGCGTGCCGGCGAAGGTCGCGCACATCGAGTACGACCCCAACCGCACCGCGCGCATCGCGCTGCTGCACTACGCCGACGGCGAGAAGCGCTACATCCTCGCCCCGCGCAACCTGCAGCAGGGCGACCGCGTCGAGAACGGTCCCGGGGCCGACATCAAGCCGGGCAACAACCTGGCCCTCCGCAACATCCCGGTCGGTACCACGATCCACGCGATCGAGCTCCGTCCCGGTGGCGGTGCCAAGTTCGCCCGCTCCGCCGGTGCCTCCGTGCAGCTGCTCGCGAAGGAGGGCTCGATGGCCCACCTGCGCATGCCGTCCGGAGAGATCCGCCTGGTCGACCAGCGCTGCCGCGCCACGGTCGGCGAGGTCGGCAACGCCGAGCAGTCGAACATCAACTGGGGCAAGGCCGGCCGCAAGCGGTGGCTGGGCGTCCGCCCGACCGTCCGTGGTGTCGTCATGAACCCGGTCGACCACCCGCACGGTGGTGGTGAGGGCCGTACCTCCGGTGGCCGCCACCCCGTGTCCCCGTGGGGCAAGAAGGAAGGCCGTACTCGTTCGCCCAAGAAGGCGTCGAACAAGTACATCGTCCGCCGCCGCAAGACGAACAAGAAGCGCTAAGGACGGGTTGAGATGCCTCGTAGCTTGAAGAAGGGACCCTTCGTCGACGACCACCTGATCAAGAAGGTGGACGCCCAGAACGAAGCCGGTACCAAGAACGTCATCAAGACCTGGTCCCGCCGCTCGATGATCGTCCCGGCGATGCTCGGCCACACGATCGCGGTGCACAACGGCAAGACCCACATCCCGGTGTTTGTCACCGAGTCCATGGTCGGCCACAAGCTCGGCGAGTTCTCGCCGACGCGCACCTTCCGGGGTCACGTCAAGGACGACCGGAAGTCGAAGCGCCGCTAGTCAGCGGGGTGGATTGACCATGACAAACACTGAAGGGACAACCATGGAAGCCAGGGCCCAGGCGCGGTACATCCGCGTCACGCCCATGAAGGCCCGCCGCGTGGTGGACCTCATCCGTGGCATGGACGCCACGGAGGCTCAGGCGGTCCTGCGTTTCGCCCCGCAGGCCGCGAGCGTGCCGGTCGGCAAGGTGCTGGACAGCGCCATCGCCAACGCCGCGCACAACTACGACCACACCGACGCCGACAGCCTCTACATCTCCGAGGCGTACGTCGACGAGGGCCCGACCCTGAAGCGGTTCCGTCCGCGCGCCCAGGGCCGTGCCTACCGGATCCGCAAGCGGACCAGCCACATCACCGTGGTCGTCAGCAGCAAGGAAGGAACCCGGTAATGGGCCAGAAGGTAAACCCGCACGGGTTCCGGCTCGGTGTCACGACCGACTTCAAGTCGCGTTGGTACGCCGACAAGCTGTACAAGGACTACGTCAAGGAAGACGTCGCCATCCGTCGGATGATGACGTCCGGCATGGAGCGCGCCGGCATCTCGAAGGTGGAGATCGAGCGCACCCGTGACCGCGTGCGTGTGGACATCCACACCGCCCGTCCCGGCATCGTCATCGGCCGCCGCGGCGCCGAGGCCGACCGCATCCGCGGTGACCTGGAGAAGCTGACCGGCAAGCAGGTCCAGCTGAACATCCTCGAGGTCAAGAGCCCCGAGACGGACGCTCAGCTGGTGGCCCAGGCCGTCGCCGAGCAGCTCTCCTCCCGCGTCTCCTTCCGTCGCGCCATGCGCAAGAGCATGCAGGGCACGATGAAGGCCGGCGCCAAGGGCATCAAGATCCAGTGCGGTGGCCGCCTCGGTGGCGCCGAGATGTCCCGCTCGGAGTTCTACCGCGAGGGCCGTGTGCCCCTGCACACGCTCCGCGCGAACGTGGACTACGGCTTCTTCGAGGCCAAGACGACCTTCGGCCGCATCGGTGTGAAGGTCTGGATCTACAAGGGCGACGTCAAGAACATCGCCGAGGTCCGCGCCGAGAACGCCGCTGCCCGTGCGGGTAACCGCCCGGCCCGCGGTGGCGCCGACCGCCCGGCCCGTGGTGGCCGCGGTGGCGAGCGTGGCGGTCGCGGCCGCAAGCCGCAGCAGGCTCCCGCTGCCGAGGCCCCCAAGGCCGAGGCTCCGGCTGCCGCTCCGGCTGAGAGCACCGGAACGGAGGCCTGACCGACATGCTGATCCCCCGTAGGGTCAAGCACCGCAAGCAGCACCACCCGAAGCGCCGTGGTATGGCCAAGGGCGGTACGACGGTTGCGTTCGGCGAGTACGGCATCCAGGCCCTCACGCCGGCGTACGTGACCAACCGCCAGATCGAGGCGGCCCGTATCGCGATGACCCGCCACATCAAGCGTGGTGGCAAGGTCTGGATCAACATCTACCCGGACCGCCCGCTCACGAAGAAGCCGGCCGAGACCCGCATGGGTTCCGGTAAGGGTTCTCCGGAGTGGTGGATCGCGAACGTGCACCCGGGCCGGGTCATGTTCGAGCTGTCCTACCCCAACGAGAAGATCGCCCGTGAGGCGCTGACCCGTGCGGCCCACAAGCTGCCGATGAAGTGCCGGATCGTCAAGCGCGAGGCAGGTGAAGCGTGATGTCGGCCGGTACCAAGGCGTCCGAGCTGCGCGAGCTGGGCAACGAGGAGCTTCTGGCGAAGCTCCGCGAGGCCAAGGAAGAGCTGTTCAACCTCCGCTTCCAGGCGGCGACCGGGCAGCTCGAGAACCATGGCCGTCTGAAGGCGGTCCGCAAGGACATCGCGCGGATCTACACCCTGATGCGCGAGCGTGAGCTGGGCATCGAAACGGTGGAGAACGCCTGATGAGCGAGAACAACGTGACTGAGACGAACTCCGAGGTCCGCGGCGACCGCAAGACCCGCGAGGGCATCGTCGTCAGCGACAAGATGGACAAGACCGTCGTCGTCGCTGTCGAGGACCGCAAGAAGCACGCGCTGTACGGCAAGGTCATCCGCAGCACGAGCAAGCTCAAGGCCCACGACGAGCAGAACGCCGCCGGCGTCGGTGACCGCGTCCTCCTGATGGAGACCCGGCCGCTGTCCGCCACGAAGCACTGGCGCATCGTCGAGATCCTCGAGAAGGCCAAGTAGGTAGTTCCCGCGAGGGAATTCCCAAAAGTACGTTCCTGCGGGGCATCCCTCGCAGGACAGTTCCGCCAGGCTCCGGGGGCCGTTCAGCCGAACGGCCCCCGGGGAACCGGCAGACAAACAGGAGATAGACGTGATCCAGCAGGAGTCGCGACTGCGTGTCGCCGACAACACGGGTGCGAAGGAAGTCCTCTGCATCCGTGTGCTCGGTGGCTCCGGTCGCCGCTACGCGGGCATCGGTGACGTCATCGTCGCCACCGTCAAGGACGCGATCCCCGGTGGCAACGTGAAGAAGGGTGACGTCGTCAAGGCGGTCATCGTTCGCACCGTCAAGGAGCGCCGCCGTCCGGACGGCTCGTACATCCGCTTCGACGAGAACGCCGCCGTCATTCTGAAGAACGACGGCGACCCTCGCGGCACCCGTATCTTCGGCCCCGTCGGCCGTGAGCTGCGCGAGAAGAAGTTCATGAAGATCATCTCCCTCGCGCCGGAGGTGCTGTGAGCATGAAGATCAAGAAGGGCGACCTGGTCCAGGTCATCACCGGCAAGGACAAGGGCAAGCAGGGCAAGGTCATCGCGGCCTTCCCCCGCGAGGACCGTGTCCTGGTCGAGGGTGTCAACCGGGTCAAGAAGCACACCAAGGCCGGCCCGACCGCCGGTGGCTCGCAGGCCGGCGGCATCGTGACCACCGAGGCCCCGGTCCACGTCTCCAACGTCCAGCTGGTCGTGGAGAAGGACGGCAAGAAGGTCGTCACGCGCGTCGGTTACCGCTTCGACGACGAAGGCAACAAGATCCGCGTTGCCAAGCGGACGGGTGAGGACATCTGATGACGACCACCACCACTCCGCGTCTGAAGACGAAGTACCGCGAGGAGATCGCGGGCAAGCTGCGCGAGCAGTTCTCCTACGAGAACGTCATGCAGGTTCCCGGCCTCGTCAAGATCGTGGTCAACATGGGTGTGGGCGACGCCGCCCGCGACTCCAAGCTGATCGAGGGCGCCATCCGCGACCTCACCACGATCACCGGTCAGAAGCCGGCCGTCACCAAGGCCCGCAAGTCCATCGCGCAGTTCAAGCTGCGTGAGGGCCAGCCGATCGGTGCCCACGTCACGCTCCGTGGCGACCGCATGTGGGAGTTCCTGGACCGCACCCTGTCGCTCGCGCTGCCGCGCATCCGCGACTTCCGCGGCCTGTCCCCCAAGCAGTTCGACGGCCGTGGCAACTACACCTTCGGTCTCACGGAGCAGGTCATGTTCCACGAGATCGACCAGGACAAGATCGACCGCACCCGGGGTATGGACATCACCGTGGTGACCACGGCGACCAACGACGAAGAGGGCCGCGCCCTTCTCCGTCACCTCGGCTTCCCCTTCAAGGAGGCGTGAGCGAGATGGCGAAGAAGGCTCTGATCGCGAAGGCTGCCCGTAAGCCCAAGTTCGGTGTGCGTGGCTACACCCGCTGCCAGCGCTGTGGCCGCCCGCACTCCGTGTACCGCAAGTTCGGCCTGTGCCGCGTGTGCCTTCGTGAGATGGCTCACCGTGGCGAGCTGCCGGGCGTGACCAAGAGCTCCTGGTAACCCGGGTAATTCCGGACTCCCAGGGCTCTCGGTAAGCATTGGGAACGGCAGGAGGCCCGCTCCGTATGGCTTAGGCTTGCGGGGTTGGGCACCTGCCGTGCCCGTACGACTTACTACGCCGTAGGTCCACCGCGCCGCACCCGTCCCGTCTCGGATCGGGGAGAGGGATGGCGCACCAGGAAACCCCGGCGAGAGAGGCCGAAGGCCAATTCATGACCATGACTGATCCGATCGCAGACATGCTTACGCGTCTGCGGAACGCGAACTCGGCGTACCACGACTCCGTGGCGATGCCGCACTCGAAGATCAAGTCGCACATCGCGGAGATCCTCCAGCAGGAGGGCTTCATCACGGGCTGGAAGACCGAGGACGCCGAGGTCGGCAAGAACCTCGTCCTCGAGCTGAAGTTCGGCCCGAACCGTGAGCGCTCCATCGCGGGCATCAAGCGGATCTCCAAGCCCGGTCTCCGGGTGTACGCGAAGTCCACCAACCTGCCCAAGGTGCTGGGCGGCCTCGGCGTGGCGATCATCTCCACGTCGCACGGGCTCCTCACCGACAAGCAGGCCGGCAAGAAGGGCGTGGGTGGGGAAGTCCTCGCCTACGTCTGGTAGCGGAAGGGAACGGAGGAAACAGCTATGTCGCGCATCGGCAAGCTCCCCATCGCGGTTCCCGCCGGCGTGGACGTCACCATCGACGGCCGTACGGTCTCGGTCAAGGGCCCCAAGGGCACGCTGACCCACACCGTCGTGGCGCCGATCGAGATCGTCAAGGGTGAGGACGGCGTGCTGAACGTCACCCGCCCCAACGACGAGCGTCAGAACAAGGCCCTTCACGGCCTGTCCCGCACGCTGGTGGCGAACATGATCACCGGCGTGACCCAGGGTTACGTGAAGAAGCTCGAGATCAGCGGTGTCGGTTACCGCGTTGTCGCCAAGGGTTCGAACCTGGAGTTCTCCCTCGGCTACAGCCACTCGATCACCGTCGAGGCGCCCGAGGGCATCACCTTCAAGGTCGAGGCTCCGACCCGTTTCTCGGTCGAGGGCATCGACAAGCAGAAGGTCGGCGAGGTTGCGGCCAACATCCGCAAGCTGCGCAAGCCCGACCCGTACAAGGCCAAGGGCGTCAAGTACGAGGGCGAAGTCATCCGCCGCAAGGTCGGAAAGGCGGGTAAGTAAGCCATGGCATACGGGCAGAAGATCCTCAAGGGCGACGCCTACAAGCGCGCCGCGATCAAGCGCCGTCACATCCGGATCCGCAAGCGGATCGCGGGTACCGCGGAGCGTCCCCGTCTGGTCGTGACCCGCTCCAACCGCCACATCGTGGCGCAGGTGATCGACGACCTGAAGGGCCACACCCTGGCGTCGGCGTCCACCCTGGACGCGTCGGTCCGCGGTGGCGAGGGCGACAAGTCCGCGCAGGCCAAGCAGGTCGGCGCCCTGGTCGCCGAGCGTGCCAAGGCCGCCGGTGTCGAGGCCGTCGTGTTCGACCGTGGTGGTAACCAGTACGCCGGGCGCATCGCCGCTCTGGCGGACGCCGCCCGCGAAGCCGGCCTGAAGTTCTAGAGCCGCCCGTCGCGGTAGCGACTTATGTTGCTGCGAGCTAGCGGAAACAGAGAGAGGTAATTCCAATGGCTGGACCCCAGCGCCGCGGTGGCGGTGCCGGTGGCGGCGAGCGGCGGGACCGGAAGGGCCGTGACGGCGGCGCAGCTGCCGCCGAGAAGACCGCGTACGTTGAGCGCGTCGTCGCGATCAACCGCGTCGCCAAGGTTGTGAAGGGTGGTCGTCGCTTCAGCTTCACCGCGCTGGTCGTGGTGGGCGACGGTGACGGCACCGTGGGTGTCGGATACGGCAAGGCCAAGGAGGTGCCGGCCGCCATCGCCAAGGGCGTTGAGGAGGCCAAGAAGCACTTCTTCAAGGTCCCCCGCATCCAGGGCACCATCCCGCACCCCATCCAGGGTGAGAAGGCTGCCGGCGTCGTGCTGCTCAAGCCCGCGTCCCCGGGTACCGGTGTGATCGCCGGTGGTCCGGTGCGCGCCGTGCTCGAGTGCGCCGGTATCCACGACGTGCTGTCGAAGTCGCTCGGCTCCGACAACGCGATCAACATCGTGCACGCGACCGTGGCGGCCCTCAAGGGCCTGCAGCGTCCCGAGGAGATCGCGGCCCGCCGCGGTCTGCCGCTCGAGGACGTCGCCCCCGCGGCTCTTCTCCGCGCACGTGCCGGGGCGGGTGTGTGATCATGGCGCAGCTCAAGATCACGCAGGTCAAGTCCTACATCGGCAGCAAGCAGAACCACCGTGACACCCTGCGTTCGCTCGGCCTGAAGAAGGTCAACGACGTGGTCGTCAAGGAGGACCGCCCCGAGTTCCGCGGCATGGTGCACACCGTCCGCCACCTCGTGACGGTCGAGGAGGTCGACTGATCATGGCGGAGAACAACCCGCTGAAGATCCACAACCTCCGTCCCGCCCCCGGCGCCAAGACCGCCAAGACCCGTGTCGGTCGTGGTGAGGCGTCGAAGGGTAAGACGGCCGGTCGTGGTACGAAGGGCACCAAGGCCCGTTACCAGGTTCCGGAGCGCTTCGAGGGTGGCCAGATGCCGCTCCACATGCGCCTCCCGAAGCTGAAGGGCTTCAAGAACCCGTTCAAGACCGAGTACCAGGTCGTGAACCTCGACAAGCTGGCCGCGCTGTACCCCGAGGGTGGCGAGGTCACCGTCGAGGGCCTGGTGGCCAAGGGTGCCGTTCGCAAGAACAGCCTCGTCAAGGTCCTCGGCCAGGGCGAGGTCTCCGTGGCGCTGCAGGTGACGGTCGACGCCGTCTCCGGCTCCGCCAAGGAGAAGATCACCGCCGCCGGCGGTACCGTCACCGAGCTCGTCTGACCCTTTCAGGTGTCTCGATGACGTAGAGCGATCCCGACCGGGGATACCCCACATTTGGGGTATCCCCGGTTGGTCGTTCCTAGGGCGGCATGGTCGCCGGTAAGGTGGCCTGCGCTGCCCACTGACCTCGGGCGCCCCAAGCGGGCACTCAGGGCGGCAGTTGACCGTTACGTATTCGTCCTTAGTCGGAATCTCAAGACCGTCACCCTTGACGCAGTTGCGCGGGGGGTCGCAGGAGGCACCGTGCTCACCGCGTTCGCCCGGGCGTTCAAGACGCCCGACCTGCGCAAGAAGCTGCTCTTCACGCTCGGCATCATCGTGGTGTACCGCATCGGTACCAACGTTCCCATTCCGGGCGTCGACTACCGCAACGTCCAGACCTGTATCGACAACGCCGAAGCCAATTCGGGTCTGTTCGGTCTGGTCAACATGTTCAGCGGCGGGGCGCTGCTCCAGATCACGATCTTCGCACTGGGCATCATGCCCTACATCACCGCGGCGATCATTCTGCAGCTGCTGACCGTGGTGATCCCGCGTCTGGAAGCCCTCAAGAAGGAGGGCCAGGCCGGTACGGCGAAGATCACGCAGTACACCCGTTATCTGACGGTGGCGCTGGCCATCCTGCAGGGCACCGGCCTGGTGGCCACCGCCCGCAGCGGCGCCCTGTTCCAGGGCTGCCCGGTAGCGAGCCAGATCGTCCCGGACCAGTCGATCTTCGTGACCGTCACCATGGTCATCACCATGACCGCCGGTACGGCCGTCGTCATGTGGCTCGGTGAGCTCATCACCGACCGCGGCATCGGCAACGGCATGTCGATCCTGATGTTCATCTCGATCGCCGCGACCTTCCCCTCCGCCCTGTGGGCCATCAAGCAGGGGGGCACCCTCGCGGACGGCTGGATCGAGTTCGGCACCGTGATGCTCGTCGGCTTCGTCATGGTCGGCCTGGTCGTCTTCGTCGAGCAGGCCCAGCGCCGGATCCCCGTGCAGTACGCCAAGCGCATGGTCGGCCGCCGCTCCTACGGCGGCACGTCGACGTACATCCCGCTCAAGGTGAACCAGGCGGGTGTCATCCCCGTCATCTTCGCCGCGTCGCTGCTGTACATCCCGGCGCTGATCGTCCAGTTCTCCAACTCGACGGCGGGCTGGGCGACGTGGATCGAGGCGAACCTCGCCGACCCGGCAGCCACGGCGCACATCGTCCTGTACTTCTTCCTGATCGTGTTCTTCGCCTTCTTCTACGTGGCGATCTCCTTCAACCCCGAGGAAGTCGCCGACAACATGAAGAAGTATGGTGGCTTCATCCCGGGCATCCGGGCTGGCCGACCGACCGCTGAGTACCTCAGCTACGTACTCAACCGGATCACCTGGCCGGGTTCGCTGTACTTGGGTCTGATCTCTCTCGTGCCGACAATGGCGTTGGCTGGTTTCGGGGCAAACCAGAACTTCCCGTTCGGCGGGACCAGCATCCTGATCATCGTGGGTGTCGGTCTCGAGACGGTGAGGCAGATCGAGAGCCAGCTCCAGCAGCGCAATTACGAAGGGTTCCTCCGCTGATGCGAATCGTCCTCGTCGGGCCGCCGGGTGCCGGTAAGGGTACGCAGGCCACCCGCCTTGCCGAGAAACTGCGCATCCCGCACATTTCGACAGGCGACCTGTTCCGCGCCAACATCAGCCGGCAGACCGAGCTGGGGAAGCTCGCCAAGTCCTACATGGACGCGGGCAATCTCGTTCCCGACGAGGTCACCATCGCCATGGCCAAGGACCGTATGGAGCAGCCCGACGCCGAGGGCGGCTTCCTGCTGGACGGCTTCCCGCGCAACGTGTCGCAGGCCGGGGCGCTGGACGAGCTGCTGCAGTCCGAGGGCGTCAAGCTGGACGCGGTCCTCGATCTGGAGGCTCCCGAGGACGAGGTCGTCAAGCGGATCGCCGGCCGGCGGACCTGCCGCAACGACTCCGCGCACGTGTTCCACGTGACGTACAGCCCGCCGAAGCAGGAGGGCGTGTGCGACGTCTGTGGTGGTGAGCTGTACCAGCGGGACGACGACTCCGAGGAGACCGTGCGGACGCGGCTGGAGGTCTACCACACGCAGACCGAGCCGATCATCGACTACTACAAGGCGCAGGGGCTCGTCGTCACCATCTCCGCGATGGGGGCGGTCGACGAGGTCACCGGGCGGGCGCTGGAGGCGCTGAAGCGCGGGGAGTAGTTTTCCGTACGCCGGTCGCAGCCGCGGTCCCTTGGGCAAGGGGCCGCGGCTGTGGCTTGGCGGGGGTGGTCGCGCGGCCCGGCGCCTACGGGGTGCCTCCCCCACTCTCGGCTGCGCTCGAGCGGGAGATACCCCCATCGCCCTGGGGGTGCCTCCCGGGCCCTCAAGGCACCGGGGGAGGCGCGACTGCCCGCGGTTGGTGTGATGCGGCGGCGTGATTGCCCGCGGGAGCGGGGCCGGCGCCCCGTATCGTTGGAAGTGTTCGTTTCCTCTTCTGGTCCCAGAAAGGCCGTCGTCCCCCATGGTGCAGATCAAGAGCCCTGAGCAGATCGCCAAGATGCGCGAGGCGGGGTTGGTGGTCGCCGCCATCCACGCGGCCACCCGTGAGGCCGCCGTGCCCGGGGCCACGACCAAGGATCTGGACCAGGTCGCCCGCAAGGTGCTCGCGGAGCACAACGCCAAGCCGAACTTCCTCGGCTACGGAGGCTTCCCCGCGACGATCTGCACCTCGGTGAACGACGTCGTCGTCCACGGCATCCCCTCCGACGACGTCGTCCTCAAGGACGGCGACGTCATCTCCATCGACTGCGGCGCGATCATCGACGGCTGGCACGGCGACGCCGCGTACACCGCGTTCGTCGGCTCCGGCCACTCCCCGGAGCTGGTCGAGCTGTCCCGGGTGACCGAGGAGTCGATGTGGGCCGGCATCGCGGCCATGAAGCAGGGCAACCGGCTCGTCGACATCTCCCGCGCGGTCGAGACGTACATCCGCCGCCAGCCCAAGCCGGGCGGCGGCAAGTACGGGATCATCGAGGACTACGGCGGCCACGGCATCGGCACCGAGATGCACATGGACCCGCACCTGCTGAACTACGTCGACCGCAAGCGGGGCAAGGGCCCCAAGCTGGTCCCGGGCTTCTGCCTCGCCATCGAGCCGATGGTCTCCCTGGGCACCCCGAAGACGAAGGTCCTCTCCGACGACTGGACGGTCATCACCACCGACGGCACCTGGTCCTCCCACTGGGAGCACTCGGTCGCCCTCACCGAGCAGGGCCCCCTGGTCCTGACCGCCCCCGACGGCGGCAAGGCCAAGCTCGCGGAGATGGGCATCACGGCGGCGCCGGACCCGCTCGGCTGACGGTCGGACCCTGACGGTCCACCGGTCCCGCCGGCCGCCCGGTCCGCCGGTCGGAGGCCGGCGCGGCCGCTCGAAGCCCGTGAGGCGCCCTCCGGGGCGCCGAGCCCGCGAGAGCGGCGTCGAGGATCGGGCCGGCGGCAAGGCCGAGACCGCGGAGACGGGCACGGCGGCGGCGCCGGACCCGCTCGGTTAAGGATCTCCCGCGTGGGGCAGGATCTCTCGATTCGTGTTTCCGGGTGCGCTGACGTAGACTGACTCGTCGGCTCTTGTGCACCCGCATGTCCGCATGTGCTACTCACGGTGCACGCCAGAGTCGATCAAGGTAGTCGATTCGAAGGGCGAAGCGTGGCCAAGAAGCAAGGTGCCATCGAGATCGAGGGCACTGTCGTCGAGTCTCTTCCGAACGCCATGTTCAAGGTCGAGCTCCAGAACGGCCACCAGGTCCTGGCACACATCAGCGGCAAGATGCGCATGCACTACATCCGCATCCTCCCTGACGACCGGGTCGTGGTGGAGCTGTCTCCGTACGACCTGACGCGTGGCCGGATCGTCTACCGGTACAAGTAGATCTTGCCCGCTCCCCGGCCCGCCGGGGTGATGGCACTGACCCGGAGAACCTCACACCCATGAAGGTCAAGCCGAGCGTCAAGAAGATCTGCGACAAGTGCAGGGTGATCCGCCGTCACGGCCGGGTCATGGTCATCTGCGAGAACCCGCGCCACAAGCAGCGCCAGGGCTGACCGCAGCACGATCGACCCTCTGCGACTTCCGCAGAAATTCGCGCGACGCGAGCAACACATGTTCATACGCAGGTCCCGAGCCGCACGGCTCGACACCCCCGGCTCGGAGGCCGGGGACCTGGTCCGTACCTGGTACGGCGGGCCGGGATCCGGTCCTGTGGAAGACCTCCGACAATCAACTGGAGCCATTGAATGGCACGCGTTTCCGGTGTTGACATCCCGCGCGAAAAGCGCGTGGAGATCGCCCTCACCTACGTGTTCGGCATCGGCCGGACCCTTTCGCAGCAGACGCTGGCCGCCACCGGCGTCGACCCGAACACCCGCGTTCGCGACCTCTCCGAGGAGCAGCTCGTCGCGATCCGCGAGTACGTCGACAACAACATCAAGACCGAGGGTGACCTCCGTCGCGAGATCCAGGCCGACATCCGCCGCAAGGTCGAGATCGGCACCTACCAGGGTCTGCGTCACCGTCGCGGTCTGCCCGTCCGCGGTCAGCGCACCAGCACCAACGCGCGTACCCGCAAGGGCCCGCGTCGCGCCATCGCCGGCAAGAAGAAGCCGGGCAAGAAGTAGTCCGCAGCGGACTTCGCCGTCCAGCGGTCTTCGCTGTAGGACCGACCACCTCCCGTAGGAGTTACAGATGCCCCCCAAGGGTCGTCAGGGCGCTGCCAAGAAGGTGCGCCGCAAGGAAAAGAAGAACGTCGCTCACGGCCACGCGCACATCAAGAGCACGTTCAACAACACCATCGTGTCGATCACGGACCCGTCCGGCAACGTGATCTCCTGGGCCTCCGCCGGCCACGTCGGCTTCAAGGGCTCCCGGAAGTCCACGCCGTTCGCCGCGCAGATGGCCGCCGAGTCGGCCGCCCGCCGCGCCCAGGAGCACGGCATGCGCAAGGTCGACGTGTTCGTCAAGGGCCCGGGTTCGGGTCGCGAGACCGCCATCCGTTCGCTTCAGGCGACCGGTCTTGAGGTCGGCTCCATCCAGGACGTCACGCCCACCCCGCACAACGGCTGCCGTCCGCCGAAGCGCCGTCGCGTCTGACGCACGGGTTCGGACGGTCGGCTCCCTGCTGGGGGTGCGGGGGTCGTCCCCCGCGATGTCGCAGCACGGCTGCCGTCCGCCGAAGCGCCGTCGCGTCTGATCCGTCGCGTCGTTCCCGACGCGTCTGATCTTGCTTCACCAGGGTTTTCACGGGCGGTACGACTCTTTCGGGTCGTATCGCCCGTACCCTTGCAGTACTGGTCGGGCGTCAAATAGCGGGCGCCCCTGACTGAAGGAACACCACATGCTGATCGCTCAGCGTCCCTCGTTGACCGAAGAGGTCGTCGACGAATTCCGCTCCCGGTTCGTGATCGAGCCGCTGGAGCCGGGCTTCGGCTACACCCTCGGCAACTCGCTCCGCCGCACCCTCCTGTCGTCGATCCCCGGTGCCGCCGTCACCAGCATCCGCATCGACGGCGTCCTGCACGAGTTCACCACCGTGCCGGGCGTCAAGGAGGACGTCACCGACCTGATCCTCAACATCAAGCAGCTGGTCGTCTCCTCGGAGCACGACGAGCCGGTCGTGATGTACCTGCGCAAGCAGGGCCCGGGTCTGGTCACCGCCGCCGACATCGCCCCGCCGGCCGGTGTCGAGGTGCACAACCCCGACCTCGTCCTCGCCACGCTCAACGGCAAGGGCAAGCTGGAGATGGAGCTGACCGTCGAGCGCGGTCGCGGCTACGTCTCCGCCGTGCAGAACAAGCAGGTCGGCCAGGAGATCGGCCGTATCCCGGTCGACTCGATCTACTCGCCGGTCCTCAAGGTCACCTACAAGGTCGAGGCGACCCGTGTCGAGCAGCGCACCGACTTCGACAAGCTGATCGTCGACGTCGAGACCAAGCAGGCGATGCGTCCGCGTGACGCCATGGCCTCCGCCGGTAAGACCCTGGTCGAGCTGTTCGGTCTCGCCCGCGAGCTGAACATCGACGCCGAGGGCATCGACATGGGCCCGTCCCCCACGGACGCCGCCCTCGCCGCCGACCTGGCGCTGCCGATCGAGGAGCTGGAGCTCACCGTTCGGTCGTACAACTGCCTCAAGCGTGAGGGCATCCACTCCGTGGGTGAGCTCGTCGCCCGCTCCGAGGCGGATCTGCTCGACATCCGCAACTTCGGTGCGAAGTCCATCGACGAGGTCAAGGCGAAGCTCGCCGGTATGGGCCTCGCGCTCAAGGACTCGCCTCCCGGGTTCGACCCGACCGCTGCCGCGGACGCGTTCGGCGCGGACGACGACGCGGACGCGGGCTTCGTCGAGACCGAGCAGTACTAGGCGCTCCGCGGGGAGGCCGTACTGCGTCTGCGGGCCGGTCATGGCTGGTCGCGCAGTTCCCCGCGCCCCCATGGGGCGCGGACCCTCCGGGCGTCAGAAATGGCGCCCGGATCTCCGACGGGCAACCGCTCGCTCGGATACTGACCCCGGTACCTGATACGGCCGGGGCAGACACCTAGGAGAAACACCATGCCGAGGCCCACCAAGGGTGCCCGTATGGGCGGCAGTGCCGCGCACGAGAAGCTGCTCCTCGCGAACCTCGCGAAGGCGCTGTTCGAGCACGGCCGCATCACCACCACCGAGGCGAAGGCGCGCAAGCTGCGTCCCTACGCCGAGCGTCTGGTCACCAAGGCGAAGAAGGGCGACCTTCACAACCGCCGTCAGGTGCTCCAGGTGATCACGGACAAGAGCATCGTCCACACGCTCTTCACCGAGATCGGCCCGCGGTACGAGAACCGTCCCGGTGGCTACACCCGCATCACCAAGATCGGTAACCGCCGTGGCGACAACGCGCCCATGGCCGTCATCGAGCTGGTCGAGGCGCTGACGGTGGCGCAGGAGGCCACCGGCGAGGCCGAGGCCGCGACGAAGCGTGCGGTCAAGGAGGCCGAGGCCGCCGAGACCAAGGTCGACACGGCCAAGGCCGACGACGAGGCTGCCGCCGAGGAGTCGAAGGACGCGTAAGCGTTCTGCCGGGGGCTGTGTGATGGCGGCTGCGGCTTCGTCGTGGCTTGTCGCGCAGTTCCCCGCGCCCCTTCGGGGCGCGTTGCGGGTCCGTTCCTTTTCAGGGGCGGGCCCGCTTTCGTGTGTCTGAGAGGATCTGTACGTGAGTGACGAAGTGCAGCCCGGGTTCGTGCGGGTGCGGCTGGATCTTTCCTACGACGGGGCCGATTTCTCCGGGTGGGCCAAGCAGGCCGGTGGGCGGCGGACCGTGCAGGGGGAGATCGAGGACGCGCTGCGGACCGTGACGCGGTCCGGGGGGACGACGTACGAGCTGACCGTGGCCGGCCGTACCGACGCCGGGGTGCACGCCCGGGGGCAGGTCGCGCATGTCGACCTGCCGCGGGAGGTCTGGGCCGAGCACCACACGAAGCTGCTCAAGCGGCTCGCCGGGCGGCTGCCGAGGGACGTACGGGTGTGGGCGCTCAGGGAGGCGCCCGGCGGATTCAACGCCCGGTTCTCCGCGATCTGGCGGCGCTACGCCTACCGCGTCACCGACAACCCGGGCGGGGTGGACCCGCTGCTGCGCGGCCACGTGCTGTGGCACGACTGGCCGCTCGACGTCGACGCCATGAACGAGGCGGCCCGCGGTCTGCTGGGGGAGCACGACTTCGCCGCGTACTGCAAGAAGCGGGAGGGGGCCACGACCATCCGGACCCTCCAGGAGCTGAGCCTGGTGCGCGGCGAGGACGGGATCATCACCGCCACCGTCCGGGCCGACGCCTTCTGCCACAACATGGTCCGCTCGCTGATCGGCGCGCTGCTGTTCGTCGGGGACGGCCACCGGCCGCCGGACTGGCCGGGCAAGGTGCTGGCGGCGGGCGTACGGGACTCGGCCGTCCACGTCGTGCGCCCGCACGGCCTGACCCTGGAGGAGGTCGGCTACCCGGCCGACGAACTCCTCGCGGCCCGCAGCAAGGAGGCCCGCAACAAGCGGTCCCTGCCCGGGAGTACAGGATGCGCGTCCTGCTAGTTCCGTTCCGTTCCCGCTCTCGCGTCCCTCCTGGAACGTTCGGAACGTAGTGCTCCAGTCGTCCCCTTACCGTCCTCTTGTCTCTCGTATAGCCTTGGGGCGCTCGGCCATGGGGTAGGGGAGGCCGGGTGAGGGTGGGGGCGACGGGCCGGTCGAGGTCCGGGGAGTTTCATATGGGTTCAGTGGGCCCTGTGCGGGCCGGGGGGCGCCGTGATCCGCGCCGGAGCGGCGGGCGACGCAGGGCGGTGCGCGGTGGCGGAGCCCCGCTGGGGCTGTTGCCGCTGCCGCCGACGGACAAGGAGAAGTACGCCTACGCGCGCCGGCACTTATGGATCCTGACGATCAGTTCGCTGATCAGCTTCTGCTGCCTGGTGGTCAGCCAGTTCAAGCTGGCGCAGTCCGCGCCGCTGCTGTGGGCGTACACGCCGCTGCTCGCCTTCACGGTCGTCTACTACCTGGTGTCGCTCCGGGTGAACGGTTTCAGCCGTGACTTCGACATCGCCCGCCACAGGCGGCTGGTCCACGACTGGCGGCCAAAGGTGTACCCCACCGTCGACGTGTTCCTGCCCGTGTGCGGTGAGCCCATCGAGGTCCTGCACAACACCTGGAAGCACGTGCGGGCGATGGCCGACCACTATCCGGGCGTCTGCGTCCCGTTCGTGCTGGACGACGGTGCCAGCCCCGAACTGGAGGCGATGGCACGCGACTTCGGGTTCCGCTACGGGACCCGCGAGAACCGCGGCTGGTTCAAGAAGGCGGGCAACCTGCACTTCGGGTTCGCCCGGTCCGACGGCGAGTTCATCCTGATCCTCGACGCCGACTTCACGCCGCGCGCCGACCTGCTCCAGGAAATGCTGCCGTACATGGCGGCGGATCCGCGCATCGGCATCGTCCAGTCGCCGCAGTACTTCCGTGTCCTGGACTCGCAGAACTGGATCGAGCGCGGCGCGGGCGCCGTGCAGGAGCTGTTCTACCGGTCCGTGCAGGTCTCCCGGCAGGGCAGCGACGGCGCGATCTGCGTGGGCAGTTGCGCCGTCTACCGGCGCGCGGCCCTGGACACCAACGGCGGCACCACGCTGATCGAGCACTCCGAGGACGTGCACACCGGTTTCGACCTGCGCGGTCTCGGCTGGGACCTGCGCTACATCCCGGTCGCGGTGTCGACGGGCGTGTGCCCGGACAGCGCGGGCGCCTTCTTCAACCAGCAGTACCGCTGGTGCTCCGGCTCCATGAGCCTGCTGGGCAGCAGGAAGTTCTGGCGGATGAAGATCAGGCCGGCGAGCCGCCTGTGCTACATGTCCGGCTTCTTCTACTACATCCACACGGCGCTGTTCACCTTCGCGGCCCCCGTGATCCCGATCGTGCTGCTGCTGGCGATGCCGGAGAAGCTCCTGGTCGAGCACCTTTTCCTGGTGCTCCCCAGCATCATCTACACCACGATCGTCTTCCCGATGTGGCACAGGGCGCCCTACCGCCTGGAGGCGTGGGCGACCCGCATGATGTACGGCTGGGCGCACGTCTTCGCCATCTGGGACATCCTGCGCAAGAACCGCATGGGCTGGCAGCCCACCGGCTCGTCCGGCGCCAGGAAGAACAAGACCCGGCGCTTCTGGATCGGCATGTGGGCGTGGAGCGGTGGCACCGCCGTGGTGTGGGTGGTCGCCGCGGTGTACCGCACGTTCACCATGAACGCCCCGGACTTCGCGCTGATCCTGTCCTCCGGACTCTTCTACGCCCTGGTGGTGGCCCGCGCCCTGGTGCAGCCCCGGGCGGAGGTGACGGCCTGATGCGCTTCCTCCCCCGCACCCGTACGGTGCTGTCCTCCTGCCTGCTCGCGGCACTGCTGCTCGGCGGCTGCTCGTCGCCCGGCGACGAGCCGGCCGGACCGGACGCGGCGGGCGGCGGCCCGAGCGCCGGGAGCACCGGGAGCTCCGAGGCGAGCGTCCCCTACGACGTCGTACCGCTGCTGGAGCCGTCGAGGAAATACTTCGGCGCCGCCGTCGAGGGCTCACCGCACTCGATGAAGGGCATCGACGCCTACACCGAGATGGTCGGCAAACAGCCGAACCTGATCGAGTACTACGCCGCCTGGGGCGACGGTTTCGACGCCACCGGTGTGCGCAACGCCTGGGCGGAGGGCGCCCTGACGCTGATGTCCTGGGAGCCCTTCGACACCCCGCTGGCCGACATCGCGGCCGGCGAGTCGGACGCCTACACCAAGGAGTACGCGACGGCGGTGCGCGAGCTGAACCTGCCCGTCGTGATCTCCTTCGCGGACGAGTTCAACGGCCACTGGGAGAAGTGGGGCACCGAACACACCACCCCCGAGGAGTACGTGGCCGCCTGGCGGCGCGTCCACGACACCTTCGTCGACGTCGGCGCCTCGAACGTCATCTGGGCCTGGTCGCCGAACATCGTCAACCCGGTCAGCGAGGTCGAGCTCGAGCCGTACTACCCGGGCGACGGCTACGTCGACTGGATCGGCCTGATCGGCTACTGGACGCTGGAGGAGGACGGCGCCTTCGACAGCGTCTTCGGGCCGACCCGGGACCAGGTCCGCGCCTTCACCGGGAAGCCGATGCTGCTGCTGGAGACGGCGGCCATGGCCGGCGAACGGCGGCGGGAGGACGTCCGCAGCCTCTTCGAGGGCGTCACGGCCGACGACGACATGCTCGGCTTCGTCTGGTTCAACCACAAGAAGCGCGCCGACTGGCGGCTGGAGGCGAGCCCCCTGGCGCTGGAGGAGTTCAGGCGCCTGGCCGCCGACGACCGGTTCGGCTTCGACGTACGGAAGCCGTGATGACCCGACACGACCACTACGCGCCGGGACCCCACGATCCGTACGCCGAGGAGGACACGGCCGGCGGCTGGTTCAACTCCGACGGGTTCGCACCATGGCAGCCGGGCGATCCGCAGGACGGGTACGACCACGGCCACGGCTACGACGCCCGGACCCACCCGTACCAGCAGCAGCCGTCGTACCGGCCCGGCATCCCGGAGCAGCCGCAGGGCGGTCACGACGACCAGCCGACCCACGCGCTGCGGGCCGTGGCGGAACAGGCGCCGGCCGAGCCGGGCTACCACGTGCCCGACACCCCCGAGGTGAGCTGGGACATGGCCGCCAGCAGACGGCGGGCCTGGGTCAGCCGGGCCGTGCTGCTGTGCGTCCTGACCGTCCAGGCCGTGCTCTCGCTGCGGCTGTCCAACACCGCCTTCCAGGACGAGGCCCTGTACCTGGCGGCCGGGCACGCCCAGCTCGACCAGCTGCTGCACGGCACCCCGCTCCCGAAGGACTACGCGGCGTACTTCTCCGGCTCGCCGCAGCTCTACCCGGTGCTCGCCGCGCTCGTGGACGGGTGGTTCGGGCTCGCGGGGGCGCGGTCACTGAGCCTGGTGTTCATGCTCGCCACCACCGGGCTGCTGTACTCCCTCACCCGCCGCCTGTTCAACGAGCGGGCGGCACTGGCCGCGGCGGCGCTGTTCGCGGTGCTGCACTCGACCGTCGTCATGGGGTACTACGCCACCTACGACGCCGCCGCCGTGTTCCTGCTGGCGCTCGCCACCTGGATCGTCGTCCGCACCGACCGGGCGCCCGCCGCGGCCGTCCTGCTCGCCGCGCCCGTGGCGGTCCTGGCCGTCGGCGTGAAGTACGCGGCCGCGCTGTACCTGCCGACCGTCGTCGTACTGGCCCTGCTCACCGCCTGGCCCCGCCGTGGCGTCGGGGCGGCGGTCGGGCGGATGGCGCTGCTCGGCCTGGGCATCGGCGCGCTCCTCGCGGCCGGCGTGTACGCCACCGACCTGATGGCCGGCGTACGGCAGACCACCACCGACCGGGAGCACGGCACCGACGGCGCCGGATTCCTGCTGCGGCGGTCGGCGGAGTGGGGCGGCCTGATGTTCCTCACCGCCGTCGGCGGCGCCGTCTCCTACGTCCGGCGCAGCCGCATGCACGAGTCACCCCTGGCGCGGCGGCTGGACGACCCCGGCCGGCGCCGGCGGGCCCTGCTCGGGCTGGTGCTGTGCGGCACGGCGGTGCTCGCGCCCGCCTACCAGGTCCACCTGGCCACCCAGGTGTCGCTGTTCAAGCACATCGGCTTCGGGCTGCTCTTCGCCGCGCCCATGGCCGGTGTCGGCGTGACCCGCCTGGTGGGCGCGCACTTCCGGTACCCGCAGCTCGGCATCATGCTGTGGACGGCGATGCTCTGCCTGGGCATCGCGCAGGCGGACTGGCGGTTCGCCCTCTGGCCCGACTCCTCGAAGATGGTCCGGGCCGTCGAGCCCTACGTGAACTCCCGCGGCCACTACCTCGCTTCCACCCCCGAGGTGCCCCTCTACTACTTCCGCGAGGAGACCACGCACCGCCAGTGGCAGAGCGTCTTCGGCATGGAGTACACGGACGAGAAAGGGAAGTACCTCTCCGGGGACGACGCCTACCGGGCGGCGCTGCGCGACGGCGAGTTCGACCTGATCGTCCTCGACGGGCTCACCAACCCGCGGGTGGACGACATCATCGCGGAGGCGGTCAGGGGCAATCCGCACTACCGGCTCCTGGCGGACCTGCCGTTCCGCAACTCCGCCGGCACCGGTGAGTACCGGATCTGGATCAAGACCTCCTGAGCGCCGGGCGGCGGCTACTCGCTGGCCGCCGCCGACGCCTGGGCCTCGCCCCTGCGGCGGATCTGGCGGAACGTGAACTCCTGGAGGTCGTCACCGCCGGCGAAGACGGCCGTGTCCTTCGTCGTCACGTCCTTGCCGGACGTGAAGCCGGCGATGGTGAAGTAGGCGTAGCGGCCGTAGGAGTTGGTGGTGGAGCGGCAGACCGCGCCGGAGCAGAAGTCCTTGATGCCGCCGCCCGACAGCGACTTGACGATGCTCTTCTTGTCGGCCTGCTGCTTCGCCCTGGTCGCCTGGGCCTCGGTGTCGAAGACGGCCACGCCGACCGTCACCGCCATGCCGTCCTTGGTGTAGGTGACCCGGATCAGGCGGGTGCAGTCGTTGTCGTCCAGGACCTTCGGGAGCGTGGACTTCGCGGCCGAGGCGCAGTTCCCGGTGTCCGCCGTCGGGCCCTTCTTGTACACCGTCTCACCCATGGTGAGCTGGGTGCCGGGGAAGAGGATGTCGGGGCTCAGCGGGGCCTTGTCCTTCTTCGCGCTGGCGATGAAGTCCTTGGGGTCCAGCGGCGGCGGGGCGCTCGTCGGGGCGAACGACGGGGCCGTGCCCGTCGGGCTCGGGATGTCGAAGTCGGTGGCCCCGGGCACTTGGGAGGAGGTGCCCGGCGAGGCCTCGTCACTGCCGTTGGCCGAGACGACGGCGACCGCCACGGCCGTGCCTATCGCGACGGTGGCGAGCGCCCCGCCGCCTATGAACAGCAGCCGGCGCCGCTTGGCGCGGGCCTCGGAGGCGTCGGCGAGCGCGGCCCAGTCGGGTGACTCACCGGAGCCGCCGCCGCTCCAGGGCTGCTGGGAATTCGGTTTCCAGGGATCCCACTGTTGTTGAGGTCCCCCCTGCCCAAAACTCATGGGGCGCATCTTAGACGGGGCGCCGGGTGTGCTGGTCCCCGTCAACCGGCCTCGGAAGCCCTAGCGTTGCCCGCATGGCAACGGGCAAAAGCGACATCTCCGGGTGGTTGGTGCGCCCCGCGAGCGGGCCCCTGTGGGCCGGACTCGTGGCGGTGCTGGGGGCGCTGACGGTGCATACGGTGCTGGTGACCTCGGACGGAGGGATGGACAACGCGATCGTCGTGGACGCCGGGCGGACCTGGCTGGACGGCGGCTCGCCGTACGACGACCGGCACTTCCTCTATTTTCCGAGCGCGGTCGTGGCCGCCGCCCCGCTGGCGCTGCTGCCGCGGCCCGTGCTCGACGTGGCCGTGCCGGTGGCGGTGGTCCTCGCCCTCGCGCTGGGCTGGGCCTGCGCCCTGCTGCTGCACCGGGTGCCGCTGCGCAGCAGGCTCGCCGTCCTCGGGCTGCTGGGCCTCGCGGCCGGCTTCGCGCCGTTCGGGCAGCTCGTGCGGCTGGGCAACTGGACGGTGACGGCCGTACTGGCGCTGCCGCTGTGCCTGCTGCTGGCGGGCCGGGGCCGGTGGATCGCGGCGGGCGCCGTCGTCGGGGTGGCGGTGGCGCTGAAGCCGCTGCTGGCCCCGATGGCGCTGCTGTTCCTGTTCGCGCGCCGGTGGCGGGCGCTGGCGGTGCTGGTGCTGGTCCCGGCGGTCGCCTCGGTGGTGGCGGCGCTGTTCCTGCCCGACCCCACCGGCTTCCTCACCCGGACCCTGCCCTTCCTGCTGAGCGGCGACGACGCCTTCGTACGGCTCTACGAGGCCTCGCCGGCGGCGGTGCTGCCCCGGCTCGGCGTGCCCGGGGTCCCGGCCACGCTGCTCGCGCTGCTCGCGGCCGCCGCGGGAGTGGTGTGCGCGTACCGGCGCTGGCACGGGCCGGGCCCCGCGGGGCCACGGCTGGCGGAGACGTCCGCGGGGCTGATGCTCTCCGCGTTCCTGGTCTCCCGCCCCTCCTACAACCACTACCTCCTGGTCGTCCTGCCGCTGCTGCTCGCCGGTCTGCCGCACGCCGGGGCGGTGGCGCGGCGGCCCTGGTTCTGGCTGGCCCTGGTGCCGCAGCTTCCGGGGGTGACCTGGCCGTGGCTGGAGTCGGGCAGGCGCCGGGCCTTCCGGGACGCCTTCACGCTGTGCGCACTGACGGTGACGGTCGCGTACCACTGCGTACGGGGGACGCGGGACGCGGGCGGCCCGAGCGGGGTGCCGGGGGAGCGGCGTACGGCCGTGGAACCGGCGTAGCCAGCCGGGGCGGGGCCGTTTTGACCCGCCCGGCCGGGGGCGGGTATTCTGCATGTTCGTTGTGTGTAGTGGCTTGCTCATTCTCACGTGAGGGGCCCTTACACCGGTCCACCGGACCGATGACCAGCGACCAGTGCCCGGTTTGCGTCACCGTGGTGCGGTCAAGGCTGTCGTGATCGTCTTCGGTGACCTTGTCAGGACCATTCACTGAAGAAGCGAAGGCTACGAACCGTGCGTACGTACAGCCCCAAGCCCGGCGATGTGACGCGCCAGTGGCACGTCATCGACGCTCAGGACGTCGTCCTGGGTCGTCTGGCCTCCACTGCGGCCTCCATCCTGCGCGGCAAGCACAAGCCGATCTACGCGCCCCACGTCGACACCGGTGACTTCGTCATCATCATCAACGCCGACAAGGTGCACCTGTCCGGCAACAAGCGGACCCAGAAGATGGCGTACCGCCACTCGGGCTACCCGGGTGGTCTGCGCTCCGTCCGTTACGACGAGCTGCTCGACAAGAACCCCGAGAAGGCCATCGAGAAGGCCGTCAAGGGCATGCTCCCCAAGAACACCCTGGGCCGTCAGATGCTCTCGAAGCTGAAGGTCTACTCGGGCGACCAGCACCCGCACGCTGCCCAGCAGCCGGTGCCGTTCGAGATCACCCAGGTCGCGCAGTAAGTCCGGCCACCCCCTAAGACTGAACAGAATCTGAGGAGAATCGTGGCCGAGACCACTGCCGAGCAGCCGCTCGAAGAGCTTGACATCGACAGCTACACCACCGAGTCCGAGGTGCCCGTCGAGGGCGAGTACACCTCGGAGTCCATGGCCTCCCGCTTCGGTGAGCCCCAGCCGGCCGCCGGCCTGGGCCGCCGCAAGAACGCCATCGCCCGCGTCCGGATCGTCCCGGGCACCGGCAAGTGGAAGATCAACGGTCGCACCCTCGAGGACTACTTCCCGAACAAGGTGCACCAGCAGGAAGTCAACGAGCCCTTCAAGGTGCTCGAGCTCGAGGGCCGCTACGACGTCATCGCCCGCATCGCGGGTGGCGGTGTCTCCGGTCAGGCCGGTGCGCTCCGTCTCGGTGTCGCCCGCGCGCTGAACGAGGCGGACGTCGACAACAACCGCGGCCCGCTGAAGAAGGCCGGCTTCCTCAAGCGCGACGACCGTGCGGTCGAGCGCAAGAAGGCCGGTCTGAAGAAGGCCCGTAAGGCCCCGCAGTACAGCAAGCGCTAAATCGCAGGCGCTCGCGCGTACTCCGAACGCCCCGGCGGCACGCCACAGTGCCGTCGGGGCGTTCGTTTATTCACCGCCGTGGGCGTATAACGGCACAAGGCGCTCAAAGGCTAATGTGATCGGATGGTCGGGCATGTCGCCATGGCGCGCGTGCCGGATGAAGACGCGGAGCCGCATACGCATCACGACCGTCGAACACACCACAAGCTCCGTCAGCGGTACGACCGGCGACCGCGCGGACGGGTCCAACGCCCCGGCACGGCCCCGGCGACGGCTTTCGATACTGACGCTTCCTCAGGAGGACAAGTGGGACGACTCTTCGGCACGGACGGCGTGCGCGGTGTCGCCAACGCGGACCTGACGGCGGAGATGGCGCTCGGCCTGTCCGTCGCCGCCGCGCACGTACTGGCCGAGGCGGGCACGTTCGAAGGACACCGGCCCACCGCCGTGGTCGGACGTGACCCACGCGCGTCCGGAGAGTTCCTGGAGGCCGCCGTCGTCGCGGGCCTCGCCAGCGCGGGCGTGGACGTCCTGCGGGTCGGCGTGCTGCCGACACCGGCCGTGGCGCACCTCACCGGCGCGCTCGGCGCCGACCTCGGCGTCATGCTCTCCGCCAGCCACAACGCCATGCCGGACAACGGCATCAAGTTCTTCGCCCGCGGCGGCCACAAGCTCGCCGACGAGCTGGAGGACCGCATCGAGTCCGTGTACGAGGAGCACCGCACCGGCGCCCCCTGGGACCGCCCGACCGGCGCCGGCGTCGGTCGCGTGCGGGACTACGAGGAGGGGCTCGACCGTTACGTCGCCCACCTCGTCGGCGTCCTCCCGAACCGGCTGGACGGTCTGAGGATCGTCCTCGACGAGGCGCACGGCGCCGCCGCGAAGGTCTCCCCGGAGGCGTTCACCCGGGCCGGGGCCGAGGTCGTCACCATCGGCGCCGACCCGGACGGCCTCAACATCAACGACGGCTGCGGCTCGACCCACCTCGACCAGCTGAAGGCCGCCGTCGTCGAGCACGGGGCCGCGCTGGGCATCGCCCACGACGGCGACGCCGACCGCTGCCTGGCCGTGGACCACACCGGCGAGGAGGTCGACGGCGACCAGATCCTCGCCGTGCTCGCGCTGGCGATGCGGGAGCGTTCCGCACTGCGCTCCGACACCGTCGTCGCGACCGTCATGTCCAACCTCGGCTTCAAGCTCGCCATGGAGCGCGAGGGCATCCGGTTCGTGCAGACCGCGGTCGGCGACCGGTACGTGCTGGAGGAGATGAAGGAGAAGGGCTACGCCCTCGGCGGCGAGCAGTCCGGCCACGTCATCGTCCTCGACCACGCGACGACCGGCGACGGCACGCTCACCGGCCTGCTGCTCGCCGCACGGGTCGCCGGCACCGGCCGTACGCTGCGGGAACTCGCCTCGGTGATGGAGCGCCTCCCGCAGGTCCTGATCAACGTCCCGGACGTCGACAAGTCCCGCGTGAAGACCTCCGCGGAACTCGCCACGGCCGTCACCGAGGCCGAACGCGAACTCGGCGGGACGGGCCGCGTGCTCCTCCGTCCCTCGGGCACGGAACCCCTGGTCCGCGTCATGGTCGAGGCGGCGGACATCGACCAGGCCCGCTCGGTCGCGAGCCGCCTGGCGGACGCGGTGAAGTCGGCGCTGGGCTAGCACGGCGCCGGCGCACTTCCGGAAACGGCGGACGGCGGGGACACCATCAGGTGCCCCCGCCGTCCGCCGCTTCCGGATCAGTGCCGGTGGTTGAGGTTGTCCTCCACCAGGAACTCCGGATAGCCGAACCGCTGCCCGAGAGCGACGAAGGCTTCATGGCTCGACGTGTCGATCTCCACGAAGTACGCCTTCACGGCGCGCAGGAACAGCCGGTAACCCAGGTCGGCACAGGCCTCCGTGACGACCTGCCGCAGTGCGGGGACGAGGCCGCGCACGGGGAGCCCGTAGCCGGGGTCCGAGGCCGCACGGTCCAGGTCCTCCGCGACCGGGCGGATCGCCCCGAGGACGGCCTGCCGCGCCTGCTCGTCCAGCACCGGCCGTGCCGGCGGAGGCGTGAAGGCGGGATCGTCCTCACGGACCCGGGTGAGCCAGGCGTCCTCCAGCGCTCGCAGCCAGGCGCGGGCGCCGAAGCCGTACGCCCCCGGGTCGAAGGTGCCGTGCGTGGCGCCGAGCCACACCGTGCGGATGGTCCCGTCCGGCAGCGGCGACTCGACCAGAGCGCGGATGTCGTGCCCCAGCCGTACGGCTCTGGACCGGTCGAAGTTCTCCACCGCGGCCGCGGGGAGCGTGAGCCACCACGCCGACGGCCCGCCCCCGGGAAGGAAGCGCTCGGCGTCCTCCGGGGAGAGCTCGTCGGGGACGTTCCACTTGGAGGTCACCCAGCTGAGGCCGATGTCCTCCACGAAGGTGTCTTCCAGGTACTCGTTCAGGGTGCCCGGTCCTTTCCCGGTTCCGTCGGTCATGGGTCAGCCTTCCGGGTAGGCGGTGTAGACCACGTACTTGGTCGGTTTGTGCTGCTTGCCCACGTACTTCAGGCTGATCGACACCTTGTTGCCGGCGGCGGACTTGACCGCGTCGTCGCCGTTCCTCACCCACTTGAAGCCCAAGGATCCCTCGTCGCCGAGCGTCCAGGTGAAGGTGAGCAGATCCTTCCGCGGGTCGAAACCGATCCCCTTCCCGATGCGCTGGGCCTGCTTGTTCTTCCAGGTCTCCAGTTTGTCGGCGTTGCGCGGCTGTGCGATCCACTGCCTCATGGCCTTGTCGACGGCGCGTGCGGCGGTCGCCTCGTCGAGCCACCGCGTCGCGATGCCCCGGACCGAGTCCAGCGCCTTCTGCTTCATCTGCGCGTCGGTCTTGTTCACGTGGTCGCGCAGGGTGTGGGCGCCCTCGATGCCCTCGTCACCGACGATGTCGGTGCAGTTGTGGACGAGGACGTCCTGGGGCCGGGTGCCTTCGGTGGTGACGTAGAAGGTGTGCAGCGCGTCGACCGTCAGGTCGAAGACCTCGCGCGCCGCCAGCCCGCTCCGGTCCGTGAGCCCCGTCACCGCGTGGAGGGCGCCGTCCGGGGTGCGGAGCCGGTCGCCCGTCCGGAGGTCGGAGACCAGGGTCCAGCCCCTGCCCTCCACCCAGAACCGGTGGCCGGCGGTGCTGGTGAGGGCCCCGTCCGCGAGGGCGATGTCGATCAGACGCGTCGTCGGATGCCGGAAGGTGTCGGTCACCGGCTGCACGGCCGACCGCCCGGTCAGCGGGTCGCCGGCGAGCAGCAGGTCACCCACCCGTACGTCCCGGATCGCCTTGCGGGAGCCGTCCGCCATCAGTACCCGGGTGGCGCCCGGGAAACTGTTCACCCGGCAGGCGGTGATCACGTCCTCGTAGGCGTTGACCGCCCCCTCGATCTTGGCGACGGTCGCGGGGTCGATGCCGTCCAGGGCCTTCAGCGCCTTCAGGGCGTCGGTGACGCCGACGCCCGTGTGCATCGCGGCGTTGAGCGCGTGGAGCGCGTCGCCGATCTTCGCGAACGCCTTGCCCGGGATGAAGTTGCTCGCCGCCCAGGCGCAGCCGCCGACGCTGCCGTGCCAGCAGTCCACGAAGTCCTGGACCAGGGCGGCCTTCAGGATCTGGTAGACGACGGTCTGCTTGATCAGGTCGAGCTTGCTGAAGTACTGGGTGACGTCCTTCTTCAGCCCGCTGAACGGCTGGGTGCCGAGGTACAGCGTGTCCCCGGCCGGGCAGCCGGTGGCGGTGGCGGGCACGTCCGGGTTGGTGCAGAGGTAGAAGTCGACCTTCACGTCGAAGGTCACCGCGAACGTGACCGTGCAGCCCTCGAAGCCGATCTCGATGACGCAGTCGTTCTTCTGCTGGGCGTCGGTGACCTCGACGGTGTCCTCGTCGGCCACGTAGAAGACGCCGCCGATGCCGGTGCCGGCGCCCGAGGAGACCTGCTGGTTGGCCTCCTTGCGTTCGGCGGATTCCGCCGCCTCCTGGGCCTCCTCCGCGTACTTCAGGGCGTCCTTCGCGGCCTCCTCCGCCTCGGTGGCGGCGGCGTCCGCGCGGGTGGCCGCCGCACGGGCGTCCCTGGCGGCCTCCTCGGCCTCCGTGGCCGCCGCGCGGGCGGCCGCCGCGTCGAGGGCGGCCTCGTCGGCGGAGTCGCGGGCGGCCTTGGCGTGGCCTTCGGCGCGGCCCGCCGCCTTGTCGGCGGCCTCCGCGTCCTCGGTGGCCTGGCGGTCGTACTCCACCGTGCGGGCCAGGGAAGCGGCGGCCTTGGACGCGGCGAGAGCGGCGTCGGCGGCGTAGCCCAGGGCCTCCTTGGCGTAACCGCGGGCGTCGGCGGCATGGCCGGCGGCGTTCGCGGCGTGGACGTAGGCCTGCTTCGCGTCGCCCTGCGCCTGGTCGGCCAGGTTCTGCGCGGCGGAGGCCTCCGCCTGCGCGTTCTTGGCGTGGGCCTCGGCGACGGCCTTCTGCTGCTCGGCGATCGACTTCGACGCCTGCCCCGACAGCACCACCAGGCTCGCGGCGGAGTCCGTGGTGACGTAGGGGGAGCCGAGCTGGATCGCGTCGTTGGCGGGCTTGGCGACCTGCGCGGCGGCGTTGCCGGCGTCCACCGCGGCCTGCGCGGTGACGTGGGCGAAGCCCGCCGCCTTCGCCGACGCGGCGACGGCCTTGCCGGCCTCCTTGCTCGCCTCGTCCGCGTGGGTCTTGGCGGTCTTGGCCTCCTGTTCCGCCTCGTCGGCCAGTTCGACGGCCGCCTTCGCCTCGGCCGCGGCGTGCTTCGACGCCTGGATGGCGTCCGCCGCGGCACTCGTCGCGGTCCTCACCGCGGCGTCGGCCTTCAGCTTCGCCGCCTGGGCGCCGTCCGCGTGCGCGCGGGCCCGCTTGGCGGCCGCCTCGGCACGGGTCGCCGCGGCGTCCGCGTCGGCGGCCGCCTCGGTCGCGGCGTCGGCCGCGGAGCGGGCCTTCGTCGCGGCGGCTTCGGCGTCGTCGGCGTGCCCGGCGGCCGCGTCGGCCGCCGCCCTGGACTCCTGGGCGTTGCTGTCGGCCTCGTGCGCCTGGGCGTACGCCTCCTTCGCGTCCGCCTTCGCGCGGGCGGCGTCGGCCTTCTGCTCCGCGTCCCAGGCGTCGTCGCGCAGGTCGCGGGCCTTGTCCCTGGCCTTGACCGCGGCGTCCCTCTTGTCGGACGCCGTGCCCTCGGCCGCCTCCGCCTTGTCCTTGGCGTCCTTGGCCTTCGTGGCCTCGCTCTCGGCGGTACTGCGGTGCTCGGCGGCCTCCGCCTGCTTGGCGGCGGCCGTCTTCTTCTCCGCCTCGGCCGTCTTCTCCTCGGCCTCGGCGGCCAGGCGCTTGGCGTGCGCGTCGGCGGCGGCCGTCTTGGCCTCGCCCTCGGCCTTCACCGCCTCGGCGAGCTTCGCCTCCGCGGTCTCCTTGTCCTTCTTGGCGTTGTCCCGGTGCACCTTGGCCGCGTCGGCGGACGCCTTCGCCTGCAGTTCGGCGGCGTGGGCGGCCTCCCGGCGGAACTCCGCCTTGGACTGGGCGGCCTGGGCGAGCGCCCGCTGGGCGATGGTCTCGCCGTCACCGGCGGACGCCCGGGTGGCGGCCTCGGCCGTCTCCGCGGCCTTCACCAGCGCTTCCAGCGCGGCCACCGCACCCTTGGTGACCTGTGCCTTCTGCTGGCCCGCCAGCAGACCCCGGCCGCGCGGCGCCCCGTTGGCGTCGGCGATGGCGTAGGCGGCCTGCGTGGCCGCGTCCGACGAGGTGCCGGCCTTCTTCGCCGCCTCGAACTGGGCCTTGACGACGGCGAGCTGCTTCTTGGCCTGCGTCTGGGCGTCGGTGATGCCCTTCTTCGCCTTGGCGAACTGGGCCGTGTCCGGGTACGACAGGCTGTCGGTGCCCTTGTGGCCGGACGGCTTGATCAGGAACTTCTGCGAGGACGCGTTCTTGCAGTCCCACAGCCGCGCGTCCGTGCTCTTGGTGAACGAGCTCAGGTCCAGGCACTTGCCGGTGGTCAGGCTCTGCAGGGGAGCGGTGGCGCGGGCGTCGCCCTTCCACGACTGCCCCTTGGACTTGTAGCAGTCCGAGATCTGGATCTTGGTGCCGTTCGCCGAGGCGTTCCCGGCGACGTCCAGGCACTTCTGCGAGCCGACGTTGCGCAGGTGGAGGTCGTCCTCGCTGCCCTCCAGGGTCCACTGCTGGGCCGCGCCGCCGTTGCAGGTGTAGATCTGGACGGGCGTGCCGTTGGTCTTGCCGCCGCCGGCGACGTCCAGGCAGCTGCCCTTCGCGCCCGGCACCTCGATCGTCACGGTGCTGTCACCGATCCAGCCCACCCCGCCGGCGGACCAGTAGTCCTGCCAGCGGGCGAGGTGGTCGGCGATCCAGGACTGGCCGAGCATGTCGGCCATCGCCTCGGAGCCCTTGGTCAGGGCGGTGGTGGCCTCGCGGTTGGCGTCGAGGATCTGGTTGCGCTGGACCGACTGGGAGCCGATCTCCTGCTGCCACTCCTGCGCGGCGACGTCCTCCATCCCGCGCAGGACCTTGTTCGGGTCGATCGGGTCCTGCCAGGCGCAGGACGCGAACCGTGCCTTCAGGTCCTCGACGGCGATCCGGTACTCCGCCGTGCCCGGCTCGGGAGCGGTGCGGGGGAAGCCGCCGGAGGCCAGGAACAGCCGGGCGTCGTCCGCACCCGTCGGGTCGAAACCGTCCGTCAGGTGCTCGAACGCCTGGGTTTCGTAGTACTGCCGTTCCCGCTCGTCGGAGGGCAGGGTCGGGTCGTACGGCTTCTCGCCGTAGAGCGGGGCCCCGAGGTCGGTGACGGCCTTGACGACCTTCTCGTCCGCCTCCGGGGTCGGGTCGTAGAAGTCGAACTCGGCGTTCCAGTCGGGGCCGCCGGCCCACTTGCCGAGCCCGGTCTGGTCGTAGAAGTCGTCGCCCTCGTGGACGCCCGGCACCCACTGGAACCCGGTGACGGTGAATCCGCCGGGGACCTCGAGGCCGTCGAGGGGCCTCTCCCACGCGTCCCGGCGCGAGTGGAGACGGTCCCAGGTGGCGTCCCAGTCGTCCTGGTCCTTGTCGTGCGCCTCGCGTAGCGGGCCGTCGAAGGCTCCGTCCAGGTCGGCCAGCTCGCGCAGCTTCTCCGGGGTCTGGTTGAGGGCGTTCTGCGCGAAGCCGTACATGCCCGGCCCGCCCAGGCGCAGCGCGTCGTTCATCAGGCACTGGTCGAACCGCAGTTGCTCGTCGGCGGTGGTCTCGTACCAGTCGTCCGGCCGGTCGCTCGACTGGGCCCCGGCGGGCAGGCCCATGGGTCCGGGCCGTACGACGAGTGCGGCCAGCACGGCGACGGCGGTCAGCAGGAGGACGATACGGGTGAGTGCTCGGTGTCTCGCCGATGTCACCATCGGGAAGACGGGTGGTCTGGAGCGCAAGGGCGCATCCCCTTCGGGTGGCAGGAGACGGCCGGGAAGGCGCCGGTGAGGGCGCCCGGACTCTCGTGGAGTCAGGAACGGCTACGGTCCTCCGGTACGGGATGCACGGATGGCAGATGATGTGGCATGCGACACGCCCCTCCCCGTGGCGGCGCTGTTCCCCCGGTCGCTGATGGCTGTGCGCGGAGCGGACTGGTCGGGTCCGGCCGCGCGGGCGTAACACTAGGCAGCGGCCCGGCTACGGGGAAGAGCGGACGGTTCCGCCGCCGGAGAAGGTTGGCGGGATCTCGGCTACCGGCCGGTAGCCTTCCTTGTTCTCCGTTTCGGCACGCCTCAAGGGGCGCATGTGAAGTTCCGGTGTTCGAGTGGTGATCGAAGCGGGCGGATGTTGACCGAAGTTGGCCGATATTGGGCAATGGTTGCCCGGGGTCCGTCAGGCGCGCGCCCGCCTGCGCAGCCGCTCGTGCTGTCTGGCCCAGAAGTACTTCTGCGCCAGCAGGGTGGCGGTGCCCGCCAGGACGATGCCGAAGAGGTTGAGCAGCAACTGCTCGGTCGACCCCCAGGTCTGCACCGTGTCCCCGTAGCTCAACGCCACCGCGGCGTTCGCGGCGGCCGGCACCGTCGTCACCGAGATGGCGACACCGACCAGCGCGCCGGACTTCGCGGACGTCAGCGAGAGCGTGCCGGCCGCGCCCGCCAGTACCGCCACCACGAACGAGAACCAGTCGGGGGCGTACACGAAGCCGGTCTGCGGCCGCTCGCCCTCCAGCTGCTCCTTGGTGAACAGCCCGACCGCGTCCATGAAGAGGCTGAAGGCCACCGTCACCGCCATCGCCACCACGAAGCCCACCAGCAGGGCGATCACCGAGCGCAGCGCGAGACGGGGCTGCCGCTGTACGGCCGCGGTGGAGATGCCGGCCAGCGGTCCGAACTCCGGGCCCACCGCCATCGCGCCCACGATCAGGATCGAGTTGTCCAGCACCACGCCACAGGCCGCGATCATCGTGGCCAGCGTGAGGAACGCGAGGTAGGTGACCGAGAGCGTCGACTCCTCGTGGGTGGCCTCGGTCAGTTCCTCCCACAGCACCGCGTCCGCGGGCTCGCCCGGCGCTTCCTCCTCCGCCTTCTCGGCCCGCTTCGACAGCGCCAGGTCGATGTTCTCCACGGCGATGGAACCGCTCGTGTCCAGCCCCAGCCGCCGCAGCCCGCCGAGCAGGGTCTCACCGGCCTCCCGCGCCACGTCGCACATCACCACGTCCCCCGCGGGATCGCGGGCCGCACCCGGCAGCACGCACAGATGCGCGGTGCCGATCGTCCCCTCGATCAGTCGGACCACGTCATCGGTCTTCTCGGCCGGTGCGATCAGTCGCAGGTGCAGCATGACGGCAGCGTAGCGGTCAGAGTTTGCGCAGGCTGAGGCGCTGCACCTTGTGGTCGGGGCCCTTGCGCAGCACCAGCGTGGCCCGGCCCCGGGTCGGGGCGATGTTCTCCACGAGGTTGGGCTTGTTGATGGTGCGCCACATCGTGCGGGCGTAGTCGAGGGCCTCCTCCTCGGAGACCTGGGTGTACTTGCGGAAGTACGACGACGGGTCCTGGAACGCGGTCTCGCGCAGCCGCTTGAAGCGGTTGAGGTACCAGCGCTCGATGTCCTCCGCGCGGGCGTCGACGTACACGCTGAAGTCGAAGTAGTCGGCGAGGCCCACGCGCGTGCGGCCGTCCTGGCCGGGCAGGGCCGGCTGGAGGACGTTGAGTCCCTCGACGATCAGGATGTCCGGGCGGCGCACGGTGAGCTTCTCGCCGGGCACGATGTCGTAGATCAGGTGGGAGTAGACGGGGGCGGAGACCTCCTCCTTGCCCGCCTTGACGTCGGCGACGAAACGGGTCAGCGCGCGGCGGTCGTACGACTCGGGGAAACCTTTCCGCGACATCAGGCCCCGCTCCTGGAGCTCCTTCGTCGGCAGCAGGAACCCGTCCGTCGTCACCAGTTCCACGCGCGGGTGCTCGGGCCAGCGGGAGAGCAGGGCGCGCAGGAGACGGGCGACCGTGGACTTGCCGACCGCCACCGAACCGGCGACCCCTATGACGAACGGGGTGCCGGACTGGGAGCCCTGCTCGCCGAGGAACGTGTTCAGCGCGCCCCGCAGGCCGTCGGTGGCGCCGACGTAGAGGTTGAGCAGCCGGGACAGCGGGAGGTAGATGTCCCGCACCTCGTCGAGGTCGATGACGTCACCGAGGCCGCGCAGCTGTTCGACCTCCGCCGCCGACAGGGGCAGCGGAGTCTTGTCGCGCAGCGCGCTCCACTCGGCGCGGGTGAGGTCCACGTAGGGAGTCGCCTCCGGCCGCTGCCGGTGGGCGCTCCGGGGTATCGAGGAGACCGGAGAGATCACAGTCCATTGTTAACGGAGTTCGAACAGGGCGGCAGGTGGGGTGTGTCACGCCGGCCGGCCCGCCGTGGCCGACGGCCCCGTCGAGGTCACGGTCGGGTCTCGGGCCGCCGGTTTTCGATCGTCTGTGCGATTGCCGTGTGTACGGTGCGTTCAAGATCGAACGGAGCCGTGCTCCGGTCCCGACATGCCTCAACAGACTCCGACGCGATACGACGAAAGAGTGCCGACGTGAAATCGACCGTTGTCCGCCGCACCGCCCTCGCGGCCTCCGCCGCCGTGCTGACCCTGCTCGCCACCGCCTGCGGCGGGTCGTCCGACGACGACGGCGCGGCCGGTGACGCCAAGGCCGGGGCGGACCGGTCCGCCCCGGCGGACAAGACCGACGAGGCCGCCCCGGCGGGCGGGGCGCTGACCGCCGCCGAGCTGGAGAAGGTCGCCCTCGCCCAGGCCGACGTCAAGAACGGCGAGGTCACCACCAAGGTCCCGGCGGAGGACGACGTCGCCAAGGACCAGGTCTCGGCGGACGACGAGGCCTGCCTGCCGCTCGTCCACGCCCAGGCCGCGGTGGCCCAGGGCGAGCCGGCGGCGAACGTGAAGCGCTCCTGGACGGGTCAGACGGAGACGCCGTCCGAGGGTTCGGGTCCGGACGGGCAGGACATGACCACCATCGGCGTGGACAAGATCATGCTGAACCTCGCCTCCTACGAGGACGGAGGCGCCGAGAAGGCGCTCGCGGAACTGAAGGCGGCCGCCGAGAAGTGCGCCGGCGGTTTCACGGCGTCCATGGGAGGCGACGAACTGAAGGTCGCCGAAGCCGCCACGACCGCCGCGCCCGAGGGCGGGGACGAGGCGGTCGCCGTCACGCTCGGCGTGGACATCGGCAAGGACGCCAACGGTCCCATGAAGATCGTCGTGGTCCGCAAGGGCTCCACGCTCGCTTCCTTCAGCGCCGTCAACCTCTCCGCCATGATGACCGGCGCGGACTTCGAGGTCCCCGCGGACGTCGTCGACGCACAGGTCGCCAAGCTCGGCTGACACCGGATCCGCCGGCGGCAGGCGGGCTGTGTCACGTGCGGCGGTCGCCCGCAGTCCTCCGAGGTCACGCGGTTGTCACGGTCGCATACCGGGTGATCGCCTGATGATCATCTGTGCGGCGGCTGTGTGTGAGATCCGTTTAAAGTGCGCGCAATGCGCTGCGGATTCCTCCGCGCCTTCGAGAAAGAGTCCCCCGTGAGAACCATCGCCGTCCGCCGTACCGTGCTCGCCGCCTCCGCCGCCGCGCTCGCCCTGCTCGCCACCGCCTGCGGTGGCTCCGGCGACGAGGACAAGGCCGGCGACGGCAAGGGCAAGACGGAGTCGAGCGCCTCCGCCTCCGCCGCGCCGGCGGCCAAGGCGCTGACCGCCGCCGAGCTGGAGAAGGCCGCGCTGGCGCAGGCGGACGTCAAGGACGGCAAGGTGACGGAGGTGCCCGCCACGGACGACATCGCCGCCGACAAGGTCAAGGCGCAGGACGCGGCCTGCCAGCCGCTCGCCCACCTGCAGATGGGCGTGCCCGCCGGCTCGCCGGCCGCCACGGTGAAGCGTTCCTGGACGGGCGAGCCGGAGAAGCCGGCCGCGGACGCCGGCCCCGACGAGGCCCTGCTCGCCGGACTCGGCGCGGAGAAGATGGTCGTCACGCTCGCCTCCTACGAGGACGGCGGCGCCGAGCAGGTCATCAAGGACGTGGACGCCGCCGCCGGCAAGTGCGCCGGAGGCTTCACCTACGACGCCATGGGCGAGCCGTTCAAGATCCTGTCGGTCGAGAAGACCGAGGCGCCCGGCGGTGCCGACGAGGCGGTCGCGGTCACGGCGCTCCTGGCCGCGGACGAGGACGTGAAGACGCCCATGAAGCTGGTCGTCGCGCGCAAGGGCGCCACCGTCGCCTCCTTCACCGTCACCAACTTCGCCTCCGCCGTCACCGGCGAGGACTTCGACTTCCCGACGGCGGTCTCCGACGCCCAGCTCGGCAAGCTCGCCTGACGCATCCCGGTTCCCGCGTTCCGTTCCCGCCGGTGCCCGGACGCCTTCGTGCACCGGTGGGAATTTCCGATTTCGGGCAGGCGAAGGCCTTTTCCGGCGACTGACGGACCGTAGGCTGCCGGGCATGTGCGGAATCGTGGGCTATGTGGGGCCGCAGTCGGCGCTGAGCGTCGTGACGGCCGGACTGAAGCGGCTGGAGTACCGGGGATACGACTCGGCGGGCGTCGCCGTGCTGGCCGACGGCGGGCTGGCCACCGCCAAGCGGGCCGGGAAACTCGTCAACCTGGAGAAGGAGCTGGCCGAACGGCCGCTGCCGACCGGGACCACCGGCATCGGGCACACCCGCTGGGCCACCCACGGCGGCCCGACGGACGCCAACGCCCACCCGCACCTCGACAACGCGGGCCGGGTCGCCGTCGTCCACAACGGCATCATCGAGAACTTCGCCGCCCTGCGCGCCGAGCTGGCCGAGCGCGGCCACGACCTCGTCTCCGAGACGGACACCGAGGTCGTCGCCCACCTCCTCGCCGAGGAGTTCTCCGCCTGTGCCGACCTCGCGGAGGCGATGCGGCTGGTCTGCCGGCGCCTGGAGGGCGCGTTCACCCTGGTCGCCGTCCACGCGGACGAGCCGGACGTGGTGGTCGGCGCGCGCCGCAACTCCCCGCTGGTGGTGGGCGTGGGGGAGGGGGAGGCCTTCCTCGCCTCGGACGTGGCGGCGTTCATCGCGCACACGCGGGACGCCGTCGAGCTGGGGCAGGACCAGGTGGTCGAGCTGCGCCGGGACGCGGTGACGGTCACCGACTTCGACGGGGGCGCGGCCGACGTCCGCGAGTACCACGTCGACTGGGACGCCTCCGCCGCAGAGAAGGGCGGCTACGACTACTTCATGCTCAAGGAGATCGCCGAGCAGCCGAAGGCGGTCGCCGACACCCTGCTGGGCCGTATCGACGGGTCGGGCTCACTGACCCTGGACGAGGTCCGCATCCCGGCGAACGTCCTGCGCGAGATCGACAAGGTCGTCATCGTCGCCTGCGGTACGGCCTTCCACGCTGGGCTGATCGCCAAGTACGCCATCGAGCACTGGACCAGGATCCCCTGCGAGGTGGAACTCGCGAGCGAGTTCCGCTACCGGGACCCGATCCTCGACCAGCAGACCCTCGTCGTCGCCATCTCCCAGTCCGGCGAGACCATGGACACGCTGATGGCCCTGCGCCACGCCCGCGAGCAGGGCGCGCACGTGCTGGCGATCTGCAACACCAACGGTTCCACGATCCCGCGCGAGTCCGACGCCGTGCTGTACACGCACGCCGGCCCGGAGGTCGCGGTCGCCTCGACCAAGGCGTTCCTGACCCAGCTCGTCGCCTGCTACCTGGTCGCGCTGTACCTGGGCCAGGTGCGGGGCACCAAGTGGGCGGACGAGATCCGTGCGGTGGTACGGGACCTGTCGTCGATCTCCGGTGCGGTGGAGCGCGTCCTGGAGACGATGGAGCCGGTACGGGAACTGGCGCGATCGCTGGCCGCGAAGAACACGGTGCTGTTCCTGGGCCGGCACGTCGGCTACCCGGTCGCGCTGGAGGGCGCGCTGAAGCTGAAGGAACTCGCGTACATGCACGCGGAGGGTTTCGCGGCGGGCGAGCTGAAGCACGGCCCGATCGCGCTGATCGAGGACGACCTGCCGGTGGTCGTGGTCGTCCCGTCGCCACGCGGCCGCTCCGTCCTCCACGACAAGATCGTCTCCAACATCCAGGAGATCCGCGCACGGGGTGCGCGCACGATCGTCATCGCGGAGGAGGGCGACGAGGCGGTCGCCGAGTACGCCGACCACCTCATCCGCATCCCGGCCACCCCGACACTGCTCCAGCCCCTGGTGGCGACGGTGCCGCTCCAGGTCTTCGCGTGCGAGCTGGCGACGGCGCGGGGGAACGAGGTGGATCAGCCGCGGAACCTGGCGAAGTCGGTGACGGTGGAGTAGGTCTTCGCGCCGTCCAGGAAGGCGGCGAACGCTCCGGCCGGGAAGGCGAGGGTCGCCCTGGCCGGGGCTTTCGAGTCGCGGACAGCCGTGCGGTCGGGGCGGGTCGTGATCTCGACGGAGTCGACGAGGGCCGAGCCGTGGGGTACGTCGCGCACGACCGTGTCCGGCTCGGCAACGGGACCGCCCCCACGTGGGTCATGGTGCCTGCGCGCCCGTGCGCCGTAGCGCGAGTCTCCCCGTCGGTCCCCGACCGGACGGACTCAGGTGAGGAGACAGGCGCGGGCGCGGGCCCAGGTCTCCGCCGGGTCGAACACGTCCGAGCGCCAGGTGGTGGAGGTCAGGGCACCCCTCCCCCGGTACGCGCGCATGATCTCCACGTGCGGCCGCCAGGCGATGAAACGGTTCAGGGCGGCCTCGTTCCGCCAGACGGCCACGGCACCGCAGCGCCGGGCGACGGGACGCGCCCAGAGCCACATCCCGTACGCCCCTTCCAGCTCCGGCCAGCCGTTCGCGAGCTGTCGGGCCGCGCGGTGGACACCGGGCAGGTCCATCACCCGGTCGAGTCTGAAGTCGGTGACGCTGACCAGGACGGAGCCGTCCCGGCCGTGGTCCGGCCCGGGTGTCCAGGACGATCTCAACAACTTCATATGCATGTGCTTATGATCTGTGTGAGCGTATGGTCTGTCAACGGGTACCTTCCTCGGATGAACGCAGCTCCCGGGAACACGCCCCGCCCCGACCTCGCCGCCATGGTCGTCCCTCTGGGGCGTGCCCTCATGGCCGCCGAACGGCCGGTTCTCGACGCGCACGGCCTGACCATGTGGGCGTACGCGGTGCTGTCCCACCTCGACGAGACACCACTTCGCACCCAGGCCGCACTGGCCGAGGCCATCCACGCCGACAAGACCCGGATCATCGCCGTGCTCGACGACTTGGAGTCCCGCGAGCTGCTGACCCGCCGGCCCGACCCCGAGGACCGCCGGGTGCGCCTGCTCTCCCTCACTCCCGAGGGCCGCCGACTCCGGGACACCGTCCGGACCGCCGTCCGGGAGGGTGAGGAGCGCCTGCTCGAACAGGTCCCCGCCGCCGACCGGGAGGCCTTCCTCCGGACCCTGGGCTTCCTGTACGAGGTGAGCCAGGGCCACCCAGGCCGCTGAACGGGGCCACAGGGGCTCCTGGCCGTTTTGAGGGCGACCGGACCTGCCGGACAAACCCCGGGGAGCGCGTCGGGTCGTGACCGATCTGTCGATTCGCCCTCGCGGTGCGGCCTGGACCGGCAGAGCTTCTTCCGTGGCGCGAGTGAGACTGACGGACGCGGAGCGGTAGTTCATCGGGCCGTGCCTGCCGGACGGCGCCGGCAGGCACCCCCCTGTGTCCGCTCGTGAAGCACCTCGAGGCCGACACGGCGAGTGTCCCCCCTGCGGCGGACGCTGCCCGGTGCAGCGTCCGCCGCAGGGGGGAGCGGTTCCGCCCACGGGGGTGATCCCTGGTTGTGCCTGCTTCACGAGGATGAAGCCATGAAGCTGAAGATCCTTCACACGCCCCCGTCCGTCGGTGACACCGAGCGGCCCGTTCCCCGCTGGGCCATGCGCCTGGCCTACGCGCTTCCGCTGCTTCTGCTGCCGTCGTGCCTGTGGCGGCTGCCCTTCGCCGTGCACTTCGAGATGGGGCAGGTCCAGGATCTCGGCCTGCCGCCCTATTGGGTGAGCATCCCGTACGTCCTCGGGCTCAGCGTGTTATCGGAAGCGATCGCGTTCTTGACCATCGGGCTGGTCCGGGGCTGGGGAGAGGTGGCGCCCACCTGGATCCCGGTCATCGGCGGCAGACGCGTCCGACCGATGGCGGCCGTCGTCCCCGCCGTCCTCGGCGGCCTGATCCTCACCCTGCTGTTCACCAGCGTCCCGATCGGCGACGGTCGCAGGCTCACCCTGTACGGCATCGCCGACAGCGCCGGATACACCAGCGACGCCTGGCAGGCGCTTGCGACGGTGTGCCTCACCCCGATCGCCGCATGGGGACCCGTCACCGTCGCTCTCGGGATCGCCTACTACCGCCGCCGAACCGCGCCGTCGCCGGGTCAGGGGTCCTGACGAAGGCGTCGGACGTGCCGGTGGCCCACGCCTTCCGCGTACATGACCGGCCGCACCGTCCGGCATGACGCGATCTCCCGGGGGCTCACCCCGCCCACACCCGCCCCACCGCAATAAAGTGCCCGCATGAGCATCATCGGAGTCGGGATCGACGTGGCCGAGATCGAGCGGTTCGCGGAGTCGTTGGAGCGGACGCCCGCGCTGGCCCAGCGGCTCTTCCTGGAGAGCGAGCTGCTGCTGCCCAGCGGCGAGCGGCGCGGTGTCGCCTCGCTCGCCGCGCGGTTCGCGGCCAAGGAGGCGCTCGCCAAGGCGCTCGGCGCGCCCGCGGGGCTGTACTGGACCGATGCCGAGGTGTGGTGCGAGGACAGCGGGCAGCCGCGGCTGCGGGTGAAGGGGACGGTGGCCGCGCGCGCCGCCGAGCTGGGCGTACGGTCCTGGCACGTCTCGCTCAGCCATGACGCCGGGGTGGCCTCGGCGGTCGTGATCGCGGAGGGGTGAGGCCCGTGCTCTCCTTCCCCGGGACCGGGGTCGACCTGCCTCTCTGGGGCGACGCGCTCCTCGTCGCCGCCGCCGTGCTCACCGTCGTGTTCGCCCTCGTACGGCTGCTGCGCCACCGCCGTCGTTGACCCGGATGCGTGCTTCGGATGGACCGGGGTAGACGCGTGGAGCCGGTGCCCGAGCCGGGCCGAACGAACAGGGAGGGCGAACAGTGACGTCGACGATGGCGCGGACCGACCGAGCTCAGACGGTGACCGAGCTGCCGGAGGTCGCCGATCCCGGTCAGGTCGCGCCGAAGGACGCACGGGAGCTGTCCAAGCAGTTCTTCCGCCGGCTCACGGAGCTGGAGGAGGGCACGCACGAGTACCAGTACGCGCGCAACACGCTGATCGAGATGAACATGTCCCTGGTCCGCTTCGCGGCCGGCCGGTTCCGCAGCCGCGGGCCGGAGGAGATGGAGGACATCGTCCAGGTCGGCATGATCGGGCTGATCAAGGCGATCGACCGGTTCGAGCTCTCCCGCGAGGTGGAGTTCACCTCCTTCGCGATCCCCTACATCGTCGGCGAGATCAAGCGGTTCTTCCGGGACACCTCGTGGTCCGTGCACGTGCCGCGCCGGCTCCAGGAGGCCCGGGTGCAGCTCGCCCGCGCCACCGAGGAACTGCGCAGCCGGCTGGGCCGCACGCCCACGACCGCCGAACTCGCGCAGCTGATGAGCCTGACCGAGGAAGAGGTCAACGAGGCCCGGATCGCCTCCAACGGCTACAACTCCGCCTCCCTGGACGCCGCCATCGGCAGCGAGCCGGACGGCGAGAGCGTGCTCGCGGACTTCATCGGCACCGAGGACGCCGCGCTGGAACTGGTCGAGGACTTCCACGCGCTCGCCCCGATGATCGCCGACCTCGACGAGCGCGAGCGCAAGATCGTGCACTGGCGGTTCGTGGAGGAACTGACGCAGGCGGAGATCGGCGAGCGGCTCGGCTGCTCCCAGATGCACGTCTCGCGGCTGCTGTCCCGCACGCTGAAGCGGCTGCGGGCGGGGATGCTCACCACGAACTGAGACCGGACGGACGGGGACGGGGTGCGGCTCACCGGGCCGCACCCCGCGCCCTTTTCGTCAGCAGACCGACTGGCTGCTGTTCACCAGACGGTTGTTGCGGAACGTCGTGTTCTCGCCGCAGGGGCTCTCGCGGATCGACGAGTTCGTCACCGTGAGGTTCTGGACGGTGATGTCCCGGTTGTTCGGGAACTCCGAGCGCGCGGCCAGGCGGATCTCGCCGCCGCCGGTGACCGTGCCGCTCTGGGCGGCGAGGTTCACGTTGTAGCAGTTCTCGATGAGGATCGCGTTGTTGCCCGTGTCCGAGAGCGTGATCCTGTCGATCGTCGCGCCGCCGCTCTCCGAGACGCAGAACACGCCCCGTCCGCCGCCGCGCGCGACGACCTCGCCGACGCGGATGTTGGTGGGGTAGGAGCCGCCGATCCGGCCGTTGCGGTTGGCCATGCGGAAGGCGGCGTACCCGGTGCCGGTGCCCGCGTTCTCCGCGTCCACCCTGGAGACGGTGGCGTTGATGGTCTGGTTCAGCAGCAGCCCCGACTCGCCGACGTTGCGGGCGGTCACCGTGCCGATGGTGAGGCCGTCGACGCCGTACGTCTCCACGGCGTGGCTGGACGCGCCGGAGACGTACACGTCGTCGATGCGCACGTTGCGCGTCCACTGGCTGGTGTCGCCGCGGTTGTCGATGCGGACGCCGAGGCCGCGCGTCAGGCGCATGTCGATCTGGCCGAGGACGACGTTCTGCACGTTGCGCATGAAGATGCCGTACAGCGGGGCGCCGGTGACGTTGAGGTGCTGCACCTCGATGTCGCGGGTGCCGCGGGAGTAGACCGGGGCCTGGTCGCCGGAGCCGCTGCCGGTGACGTCGATGGTGCCGCAGACGTCGAGGGCCGTGTAGCTCGGCAGCGAGATGCGGGAACCGGCGGAGATGGAGCCCGAGCCGCGGACCACCACCCGTTCCTTGCTGGTGCGGCCGGAGGACAGGCTGCTGATCGCCGCCTGCACGGCCGCGCGCATGTCGCCGCCGGTGTAGACCGTGCTGCCGCCGCGCCTGGCGGTCCAGGTGCCGCCGTTCAGTACGGCCTCGGCCTGGTAGGAGCCGTCGCCGCAGGCCGCGGCGCGGGCGGGGGCCGGGGACGCGGTGGTCGTGGGGGAGGTGGCGGCGGTCGCCGGGGCCGTCATGACGCCGGCTGCGGTGAGGAGTGCGGTGGCGCCGGCTGCGGCGAGAAGTGCGGCTCTGCGTGCCATGGGGCCTCTGCTTCCGTCGTCGAACCGATTCGACTGAATCGATTCATCCTGTGGGGGGCCGAGAGTTTGGCAAGGGCATGGCAAGGAGTCAAGCGGTCCGCCTCTCCGTTGCGGGAGTCGACGGGCCGTCTGCGGGAGACTCGGACGCATGCGTACTGCGTACAGCGTGGAGACGGTCAGGACGACGGAACGGGAACTGATGGCACGGCTGCCGGAGGGGGCGCTGATGCAGCGCGCCGCCGCCGGTCTCGCCGCTGCCTGCGCGGATGTGCTGGGGCGGGTGTACGGCAGCAGGGTCGTCCTGCTGGTCGGCAGCGGGGACAACGGCGGTGACGCCCTGTACGCCGGTGCCCGGCTCGCCCGGCGCGGGGCGGGCGTGAGCGCGGTGCTGCTCGCGCCGGAGCGCGCCCATGGCGGGGGGCTCGCGGCGTTGCGCCGGGCGGGCGGGCGGACCACGGGCACGGACGGCGCCGAAGGGCTGATCGAACGGGCCGATCTCGTCGTCGACGGCATCGTCGGGATCGGCGGCAAGGGCGGACTGCGCCCGGAGGCGGTGCCGCTCGCCGACGCGGCCGGGCGGGCGCGGGCGGCCGTGGTCGCCGTCGATCTGCCGAGCGGGGTCGACGCCGACACCGGGGAGGTGCGGGGGGCGGCGGTCCGGGCCGACCTCACGGTGACCTTCGGGACGCACAAACCGGGGCTGCTGATCGATCCGGCGCGGGAGTACGCGGGGTCGGTGCGGCTGGTCGACATCGGGCTGTCGCTCCCGGCGGAGCCGGAACTGGAGGCGCTGCAGCACGCGGACGTGGCCCGGCTGCTGCCGGTGCCGGCCGTCGAGAGCGACAAGTACCGGCGGGGTGTCGTCGGGATCGCCGCCGGGTCCGCCCGGTATCCGGGGGCGGCGGTGCTCGCGGTGGCGGGGGCGCTGCGGGGCGGGGCGGGGGCCGTACGGTACGCCGGCCCCGCCGGGCAGGCCGTGATCGCCCGCTTTCCCGAGACGCTGGTGTCGGACGGGGGGCCGAGGCGCGCGGGGCGGGTGCAGGCGTGGGTGGTCGGACCGGGGGCCGGGGACGACGCGGGGACGGTCGCGGAGGTGCTGGCGGCGGACGTGCCGGTGCTGATCGACGCGGACGGGCTGCGGCTGGCGGAGGCGTCGGCGGTGCGGGGGCGGCGGGCGCCGACGTTGATGACTCCGCACGCGGGGGAGGCGGCGGCGCTGCTCGGGGTCGAGCGGGAGGAGGTCGAGGGAGGCCGGCTGGCGGCTGTGCGGGAGCTGGCGGGGCGGTACGGGGCGACGGTGTTGTTGAAGGGGTCCACGACCCTGATCGCGTCCTCGGGGGGCGGGGTGGTGCGGGTGAATCCGACGGGGACGTCGTGGCTGGCCACGGCCGGCAGCGGGGATGTGTTGTCGGGGCTGGCCGGGTCGCTGCTGGCGGCGGGGCTGTCGGCGGTGGACGCGGCGAGTGCGGGGGCGTATCTGCACGGGCTGGCGGGGCGGTTCGCGGCGGACGGGGCGCCGATGGGGGCGCACGATGTGGCGGAGGGGATCGCGGGGGCGTGGCGGGACGTCGTACGGGGGTGAGCGAGGGCTCGGCGTGGGGGTGGGGCGGGGGTGGGTTGCGCAGCCCGGCGCTTGCGGGGTGCCTCCCCCACGCTCGGCTCCGCTCACGCGGGAGGTGCCCCCATCGCCCACCCGTGCCGCTGGGGGCACCTCCCAGACCCTTGAGGCACTGGGGGAGGCACGACTGCCCGCGGTCTGCGGGGGATCCGGGGGCAGCCCCCAGGAACGGGGCTCTGAGAGACTGGGGCGGATGAACGAGACAGTCGCCCCCGGAGGTGCGGAGCTGCGGGCCCGTGCCGAGATCGACCTTGCCGCCGTGCGGGCCAATGTGCGGGCCCTGCGTGAGCGGGCGCCCGGTGCCGCCTTCATGGCCGTGGTCAAGGCCGACGGATACGGGCACGGCGCGGCCCCCTGCGCGCGGGCGGCTGTCGAGGCCGGGGCGACCTGGCTGGGCACCGCCACCCCGCAGGAGGCGCTCGCGCTGCGCGCGCCCGGTGCCGGGGTGCCGGACGGCGTACGGATCATGTGCTGGCTGTGGACGCCCGGCGGGCCCTGGCGGGAGGCGGTCGAGGCCGGCCTCGACGTGTCCCTGAGCGGCATGTGGGCGTTGGACGAGGTGACCAGGGCGGCCCGCCTCGCCGGGCGGCCCGCGCGGGTGCAGCTCAAGGCCGACACCGGGCTCGGGCGGGGCGGCTGCCAGCCCGGCGACGACTGGACGGAACTGGTCGCCGCCGCGCTGCGCGCCGAGGCCGAGGGGCTGCTCGAGGTCACCGGCCTGTGGTCGCACTTCGCCTGCGCCGACGAGCCGGGCCACCCCTCCATCGCCGCCCAGCTCACCCGGTTCCGGGAGATGGTCGCGTACGCGGAGGGACAGGGCGTCGACCCCGAGGTGCGGCACATCGCCAACTCGCCCGCCGCCCTCACCCTCCCCGAGAGCCACTTCGACCTCGTCCGCCCCGGCATCGCGATGTACGGCGTCTCGCCCAGCCCCGAGATCGGCACCCCCGCCGACCTGGGACTGCGCCCGGCGATGACCCTGTCCGCCTCGATGGCCCTGGTGAAGCACGTCCCCGGCGGCCACGGCGTCAGCTACGGCCACCACTACGTCACCCCGGGCGCCACCACCCTCGGCCTCGTCCCGCTCGGCTACGCGGACGGCATCCCGCGCCACGCCTCCTCCACCGGTCCTGTGCTGGTCGAGGGCAAGTGGCGCACGGTCGCCGGGCGGGTCGCGATGGACCAGTTCGTCGTCGACCTGGGCGGGGACGAGCCGGGGCCGGGCGCCGAGGCCGTCCTCTTCGGGCCCGGCGACCGCGGCGAGCCCACCGCCGAGGACTGGGCACAGGCGGCCGGGACCATCGCGTACGAGATCGTCACCCGGATCGGAACCCGCGTCCCGCGCGTCTACGTCGACGAGGGGAGCGGTACGTGAGCGAGGGCGGCGCGGAGGCCGTCGCGGCCGTCGCCTCCGCGTCCGGCGGGGGCTGGCGCCGGGCCACCGGTGTCGCGGGCGTCGCGATAGGCGTGCTCGCCACCGGGGCCGCCGCGGGCGTCGCGATAGAGCGGATGACGGTCGGCCGGGGCATGCGCAGGAAGGCCCGGCTCGCCCTCGACTCCGCGGGACCGTACGGCGCGCTGCGCGGCACGCCCGGCAAGGCGTACGCCGATGACGGCACCGAGCTGTACTACGAGGCCGACGACCTCGACCCCGCCCCGACCCCCGAGCGCCGGCGCCGGCTGTTCGGGCGCAGGGCCCCCGCCCCGGTCACCGTCGTCTTCAGCCACGGCTACTGCCTCAACCAGGACTCCTGGCACTTCCAGCGGGCCGCGCTGCGGGGCGTCGTACGGACCGTGCACTGGGACCAGCGCAGCCACGGCCGGTCGGCGCGGGGCGCGGCGCAGGTGGAGCGGGGCGAGCCGGTCACCATCGAGCAGCTGGGGCGGGACCTGAAGGCCGTCATCGACGCGGCGGCGCCCGAGGGGCCGCTGGTGCTGGTCGGTCACTCCATGGGCGGGATGACGGTGATGGCCCTCGCCGACCAGTACCCGGAGCTGATCCGGGAGCGGGTGGTGGGCGTCGCCCTGGTCGGTACGTCGTCGGGGCGGCTCGGGGAGGTCAACTTCGGGCTGCCGGTGGCCGGTGTCAACGCGGTGCGGCGGGTGCTGCCGGGGGTGCTGAAGGCGCTGGGGCAGCGGGCCGAGCTGGTGGAGCGGGGGCGCCGGGCCACCGCGGATCTGTTCGCGGGGATCATCAAGCGGTACTCGTTCGCGTCGCGGGACGTGGACCCGGCGGTCACCCGGTTCGCCGAGCGGATGATCGAGGGCACGCCGATCGACGTGGTCGCCGAGTACTACCCGGCGTTCAACGACCACGACAAGACCGAGGCCCTCGCCCACTTCGCCGGTCTGCCGGTGCTGGTGCTGGCCGGGGTGGACGACCTGGTCACGCCCAGCGAGCACAGCGAGGCGATCGCCGATCTGCTGCCCGACGCGGAACTGGTGCTCGTCCCGGACGCGGGGCACCTGGTGATGCTGGAGCACCCGGAGGCGGTCACCGACCGCCTCGCCGACCTGCTCGTCCGCGCGGGTGCGGTGCCCGCAGGGGCTACCGTTGGTCGCTATGGAAGCAGCAGCACCGCACGACCCGGCTGAGCCGACACCGACCGCGAACTCCGTCGGGCTGACCGTCACCTCCCCCGAGCAGATGCGCGAACTGGGACGCAGGCTCGCCAAGCTGCTGCGCGCCGGCGACCTGGTGCTGCTCTCGGGCGAGCTGGGCGCGGGCAAGACGACCCTGACCCGGGGCCTGGGCGAAGGGCTCGGCGTGCGGGGCGCGGTCACCTCGCCGACGTTCGTGATCGCCCGGGTGCACCCGTCCCTGGGGGACGGTCCGCCGCTGGTCCACGTCGACGCGTACCGGCTCTCCGGCGGTCTGGACGAGATGGAGGACCTCGACCTCGACGTCTCGCTGCCGGAGTCGGTGATCGTCGTGGAGTGGGGCGAGGGCAAGGTCGAGGAGCTGACCGAGGACCGTCTCCAGGTCGTCATCCACCGGGCGGTCGGCGACACCACCGACGAGGTGCGCCAGGTGACCGTGACCGGCCTGGGCGGACGCTGGGCGACGACCGACCTGACCGTGCTGTCGGCCTGACCGGTTCCGTACGTACGCCTACGCGCGCCTACACGTACGCCTACGCGGCCTCGCGGTGGTCCTTCGCCGGTTCGCAGGGCCGGGGTTCCGGCGCGCGGGGCGGGGTGGAGACCGCGGCGGCCGCGGCGCAGGACGCCAGCAGGTCGCGCATCGGGATTCCGGAGAGGCCGGGGACCGGCTGTGGCCGCGACTGCGCCGTGGTTCGGCGGGCGCTCTGGTGGGCCGGCATGGACGCCTCCTGAAGGACGGGGGCGGGCGTGGTTAGGTAGACCTAACCACGAGCTGGATACCATGTGACCACGCCCGGGACACCGAACGCAACATCTTGCCGACGTCTTGTCGGAATGTACGGCCCCGTTCACACGATCCGGCCGGAACGCGCACACCGCGCCCCGGGACCCACCGGCACACCGGGACTCCTCGGTGCGCTCCGGGGCTCACCGAACGACGACGACCTCCTGCCCGATCGTCGCGAACCTCCACATCGCCTCGCCGTCCGCGCGCGTCTCCCGGATGCCGCCCGTCCGCTGCTCCGGGTCGAGCCGCGGCGCCGAGCCGTCGAGCGCCGCGCTGAACCCGATCGCCGTGCCCTCGACGGACGCGAACCGCACCACGTGCTCGACCGGAACGCCATCCGATCCGGTGACCGCCTTGGACCGGGACGTGACCCGGTAGGTGCCCGGCTCCGGGTCCACCGTGCTGGGGCTGACCCCGTAGGTGCGCCACACCTTGCCGCTCTCCTCGACCAGCCACACCCGGTCCCTGTCCAGCGCGTACACGACCCGTTCGCCCGTCCCCGACCGTGCGGGCAGGGCGGCGGGGTGGCCGGTGTCCCGGAGGGTCTTCTGGACGGCCGCCACGGTGCCGGGCGCCGGACGGCGCAGCTCGGCCGGGGCGGTCACCGCCGCCCGGTGGCCGAGGTAGCCGATCGTCGCGAGGGCCGCCGCGGTCAGCCCCGCCACGACCGCCGAGCTGGTGCCTGCCACCGTGCCGTCACCCCTGTCCCGCTCTGCCCTGTTATGTGCGTACGCCGTCGTGACCGTAGCAGTACGTGACCGGCCGACCCGTGCGGCCGTGGCCGGGGCTCGGGAGCCGTAGGCTGTTTGCGTGCTCTTGCTCGCTCTGGATACCGCCACCCCCGCCGTCACCGTCGCGCTGCACGACGGCCGCGACGTCATCGCCTCGTCGAGCCAGGTGGACGCCCGCCGCCACGGCGAGCTGCTGCTCCCGGCGGTCGACCGGGTGCTCGCCGAGGCGGGCTCCCGGCTGGACGCCGTCACCGGGATCGTCGTCGGCGTCGGCCCCGGCCCGTACACCGGGCTGCGCGTCGGCCTGATGACCGCGGACACCTTCGGGCTCGCGCTCGGCGTGCCCGTGCACGGTGTGTGCACGCTGGACGGCCTCGCCTACGCGGCCGACCTGGAGGGCCCCTTCGTCGTGGCGACCGACGCCCGCCGCAAGGAGGTCTACTGGGCGCGCTACGCCGACTCCCGCACCCGCCTCACCGAGCCCGCCGTGGACCGGCCCGCCGACATCGCGGACCGGGTGGCCGGGCTCCCGGCCGTCGGCGCGGGCGCGCTGCTCTACCCGGACACCTTCCCCAAGGCGCACGAGCCCGAGCACGTGTCCGCCGCCGCGCTGGCCCGGCTGGCCGCCGAGCGGCTGGCGGCGGGCGGGGAACTGCCCGCGCCCCGGCCGCTGTACCTGCGCCGGCCCGATGCCCAGGTCCCCAAGAACTACAAGGTGGTCACCCCCAAGTGACGGGAACCGACACTGCCGTGCTGCGCGAGATGCGCTGGTGGGACATCGACTCCGTACTGGAGCTGGAGCGGGACCTGTTCCCCGAGGACGCCTGGTCGCGCGGGATGTTCTGGTCCGAACTGGCCCACGCGCGCGGACCCGGGGCGACGCGGAGCTATGTCGTCGCCCAGGAGGGCGACCGGATCGTCGGCTACGCGGGCCTCACCGTCTCCGGCGCGGAGTCCGAGGGCGGCGAGGCCGGCGACGGCGACAGCGTCCAGGCGGCCGACGTGCAGACCATCGCCGTCACCCGGGACCACTGGGGCACCGGCCTCGGCTCGCGGCTGCTGACCGAGCTGCTGCGGGCGGCGACCGCCTTCGAGTGCGCCGAGGTGCTGCTGGAGTGCCGGGTCGACAACGTGCGCGCCCAGAAGCTCTACGAGCGCTTCGGCTTCGAGACCATCGGCGTCCGGCGCGGCTACTACCAGCCGGGGAACGTGGACGCCCTGGTGATGCGACTGACCGATCCGTCCACCTCTGTGAACCCGGCGAGTCCCGTCGACGGGAACGGCGTACAAGGAACCGAAACCAATGGCTGACGAACCCCTGGTCCTGGGGATCGAGACCTCCTGCGACGAGACCGGTGTCGGCGTCGTGCGCGGGACCACCCTGCTGGCGGACGCCGTCGCCTCCAGCGTCGACGAGCACGCCCGCTTCGGCGGCGTCGTCCCGGAGGTGGCGAGCCGCGCCCACCTGGAGGCGATGGTCCCCACCATCGAACGCGCGCTGAAGGAGGCGGGCGTCAGCGCCCGCGACCTCGACGGCATCGCCGTCACCGCCGGGCCCGGACTCGCGGGCGCGCTGCTGGTCGGCGTGTCGGCGGCCAAGGCGTACGCCTACGCCCTCGGCAAGCCGCTCTACGGCGTCAACCACCTCGCCTCGCACATCTGCGTCGACCAGTTGGAGCACGGCGCGCTGCCCGAGCCGACGATGGCGCTGCTGGTCTCCGGCGGCCACTCCTCGCTCCTGCTCTCCACGGACATCACCTCCGACGTCCGCCCCCTCGGCGCGACCATCGACGACGCGGCCGGCGAGGCCTTCGACAAGATCGCCCGTGTGCTGAACCTCGGTTTCCCCGGCGGCCCGGTCATCGACCGGTACGCGCGCGAGGGCGACCCGGAGGCGATCGCGTTCCCGCGCGGACTGACCGGCCCGCGCGACCCGGCGTACGACTTCTCCTTCTCCGGGCTGAAGACGGCCGTGGCCCGCTGGATCGAGGCGAAGCGGGCCGCGGGGGAGGAGGTGCCGGTGCGCGACGTGTCGGCGTCCTTCCAGGAGGCGGTCGTGGACGTGCTCACCCGAAAGGCCGTACGGGCCTGCAAGGACGAGGGCGTCGACCACCTGATGATCGGCGGCGGCGTGGCCGCCAACTCCCGCCTGCGGGCCCTGGCCCAGGAACGCTGCGAGGCGGCCGGCATCCGGCTGCGCGTGCCGCGCCCCAAGCTGTGCACGGACAACGGCGCGATGGTCGCCGCGCTGGGCGCGGAGATGGTCGCCCGGGGCCGCCCCGCCTCCGACTGGGACCTGTCGGCCGACTCCTCCCTCCCGGTGACGGACCCGCACGTCCCGGGCACCGCCCACTCCCACGACCACGTGCACGAGACCGCCAAGGACAACCTGTACTCATGACGGTCGCACTGATGTGGGAGGCGCGGGCGCTGCCCGGCCGGGCAGCGGAGCTGCTGGCCTGGACGGAGGAGCGGGCACGGGAGCTGACGGAGCGCCCCCTGCGCCGCGAGACCTTCCGCGCCCCGCAGGACCGCGTCCTGGTCATCACCTGGTGGGACGCCCCGTACGACGCGGACCTCCCCGAACTCCCGGAACCGGCCGACGACTTGACCGCCCGCCCGGTGCACCGCTGGCGGTTCGAGTCGCTCGGGGGCGTCTGACCGGGCGCCTTCACGCCCCCGCCGGTGACACCTCCGTCCCGCAGCGCAGCCGTCGGTCCGGGCCGAGTTCGCGGACCGGGCCCGTGAGGCGCAGCCGGGCCGTGTGGCGGACGTCCGCGCTGGAGGCCGCCAGGCGTAGCTCCAGCGCGCCCGGTTCGACCACCCGGCGTCCGGAGCGGTCGGTGAACGACGACAGGTCCGGGTGGAAGCGGAACGTCACCCGGGACGCCTCGCCCGGCGCCAGTTCGACCCGCTGGTAGCCGATCAGGCGGACGTCGGGGCGGGTCACCGACGCCACCGGGTCGTGCAGGTAGAGCTGGACGACCTCGGCGCCGGACCGGTCACCGGTGTTGCGGACGGTCAGGGAGACGTCGTACGAGCCGTCCGTGCCGATCTCCCCGTCCGCCGCGCGGTCGTCGGGGACCCACTCGAACGTCGTGTACGAGCCGCCGTGGCCGAAGGGGTACAGCGGGGTCGGGTCGAGGTTGCTGACCTCGCCGGCCAGGCCCAGCGGGGGCTGGAGGTAGGTCCAGGGCTGGCCGCCGGGCAGGCGCGGGACGCTGACCGGGAGGCGGCCGGAGGGGTTGACGCGGCCCGACAGCGCTCCCGCCACCGCCGGGCCGCCCTCCTCCCCCGGGAAGAAGGCCTGGACGACGGCGCCCAGGCGGCCGTGCCAGCGGCCGAGCGCGTACGGGCGGCCGGTGAGCAGCACCAGGACGACCGGTACGCCGGTCGCGACGAGCGCGTCCAGCAGCTCCGCCTGGACGCCGGGCAGGTTCAGGTCCGCGGCGTCGCAGCCCTCGCCGGACGTGCCGCGGCCGAACAGGCCCGCCCGGTCGCCGAGCACCGCCACGCACACGTCCGCCTCCGCCGTCCGCGCGACCGCCTCCGCGAAGCCCGCCGTGTCCGGGCCGGAGGTGTCGCAGCCCGGCGCGAACATCACCTTGGCGTCGGGGAGTTCGGCGCGCAGCGACTCCAGCACGGTCGGGATCCCGACGCCCGTCGGGACGCCGGGGTGGTGGGGGAGGACGTGGGAGGGGAAGGAGTAGCAGCCCAGCATGGCGAGGGCGTCGTCCGCGCGGGGGCCGACGACCGCGATCCGGGTGTCGGGGGAGAGGGGGAGCAGACCGTCGGGGTTGTCGAGGAGGACCACGGACTCCTCGGCCAGGCGGCGGGCCAGGGCGCGGTTCCCGGCGGAGTCGAGGTCGATCGGTGCGACCGGCTCCGGGGCCCAGTCCTCGTCGAGGAGGCCCAGTTCGCACTTCTGGAGCAGGACCCGGCGGGCCGCGCGGTCGACCAGTTCCTCCGGGACCTCGCCGGCCCGGACCGCGTCCCGGAGCGGTTCGCCGTAGCACTTGAGCGTGGGCAGTTCGACGTCGACGCCGGCCAGCAGTGCCGCGTGCGCCGCCTGCGCCGGGGTGCCCGCCACCCGGTGCAGGTTCTCCAGGAAGCCGATGCCGAAGTAGTCGGAGACGACGGTGCCGGTGAAGCCCCATTCGTCGCGCAGGAGCCGGGTCAGCAGCGCCGGGTCGGCCGACGCGGGCACGCCGTCGGTCTCGGTGTACGCGGCCATCACCGAGCGCGCCCCGCCCTCGCGCAGCGCCATCTCGAACGGCGGCAGGGTGATGTCCGCGAACTCCCGCGTCCCGGCCCGTACCGGCGCGAGGTTGCGCGCCCCGGCGGAGGCGGCGTACCCGGCGAAGTGCTTGAGCGTGGCGACGACCCCGGCGGACTCCAGCCCGCGTACGTAGGCGGCGCCGACCGTGCCGACCAGGTACGGGTCCTCGCCGATGGTCTCCTCCACCCGGCCCCAGCGCAGATCGCGTACGACGTCCAGGACGGGCGCGAGTCCCTGGTGGACGCCCGCCGCGCGCAGGTCGTGGCCGATGCGGCGGGCCATGTCCTCCACCAGACCGGGGTCGAAGCTCGCGCCCCAGGCCAGGGGGACGGGGTAGGCGGTGGCCCGCCAGGCGGTGAACCCGGCCAGGCACTCCTCGTGCGCGACCGCGGGGATGCCGAAGCGGCCGGCCGCGGCGATCTGCCGCTGCGCGCGGGCCAGCGCCCGCGCGCCGAGTCCGGGGTCGACGGGGGCGGTGCCGTAGGAGCGGGTGATCTGGCCGAGGCCGAGGACGATCAGCTCGTCCCAGTCGTAGGTGGCGGTCATGTCGTGCTGGTGCGGGGCGACGCCCTCGCCGCCGGTGTCGGCGCCCACCCACACCCCGTACAACTGGGCGGTCTTCTCCTCCAGGGTCATCCGGGAGAGCAGGTCGTCGACGCGGGCGGCGGCGGGCAGGTCGGGGTCACGCCAGGGCGCGGTGGTCATGGAGCTCCTGTCGGGTGGACGGACGGCCCTCACATGTACGGTTCTCGGCGAATGTTTCGACTTCAAGGCCGAATGTTCCGGGAACTTATGGCTCCCGTGAGGGTTCGTCAAGAGGGCCCGCAGGGTTACGATCGCGGCCATGACTTCCCCGCAGCCCGCTGAAACACGGACGCAAGGGCGCAGAGCCCAGACGGCGACCCTCGCCGAGATCGCCCGCGAGGCCGGCGTCTCCGCCCCGACTGTTTCGAAGGTCCTCAACGGCCGTGCCGACGTCGCCCCCGGCACCCGGAGCCGGGTCGAGGGGCTGCTGCGCGCCCACGGCTACCGGCGCCGTCGCGCCGAGGCCACCCGCTCGCCCCTGATCGACCTGGTCTTCCACGAACTGGAGAGCGCCTGGGCGATGGAGGTCATCCGGGGCGTGGAGAACGTGGCCCGGGACGAGGGGCTGAGCGTCGTCCTCTCCGAGAGCGCGGGCCGGCTCACGCCCGGACGCACCTGGGCCGACCAGGTCGCCGCGCGCCGCCCGCACGGCGTGATCCTCGTGCTGTCCGGCCTCGACGAGTCCGGGCGGGCGCTGCTGACCAGCCGCTCCATCCCGTTCGTGGTGATGGACCCGGCCGGCGACCCGGGCACCGACGTGCCCTCCATCGGGGCGACCAACTGGCAGGGCGGGCTCGCCGCGACCCGGCACCTGGTGGACCTGGGCCACACCCGGATCGGCGCGATCAGCGGACCCACGCAGATGATGTGCAGCCGCGCCCGCGTCGACGGCTACCGGGCCGCCCTGGAGACCGCCGGGCTGCCGGTCGACCCGGGGCTGATCATGACCGGGGACTTCCACCACGAGGCCGGCTACCGGCAGGGTCTCGCCCTGCTGCGCCGCGAGGACCGGCCCACCGCGGTCTTCGCCGGCAACGACCTCCAGGCCCTCGGGCTGTACGAGGCCGCGCGCGAGCTGGGGCTGCGGATCCCGGAGGACCTGAGCGTGGTCGGGTTCGACGATCTGCCGGTGGCCCGCTGGGTGGGGCCGCCGCTGACGACCGTACGGCAGCCGCTGACGGAGATGGCCGAGGCGGCGGCCAAGCTGGTCCTCGATCTGGGCAGGGACGAGGACTCGGCGGCGGCGACCCGGGTGGAACTGGCGACGAGCCTGGTGGTGCGGAGCAGTACGGCGGCACCGGCGGGGGCGTGAGCCGGTCCGAAAGTTTCGGGCCGTCGGACGCCGCACCGGAAGTCTGAGAATTTCACAAGAAAACTGTCCGGGGATCGCCGCTCGACATAATTCGGACTTATGTTCCTGTCCGTGAGGGGACACGAGAAGAGCGGCGGGGCCGGGGGCGACGGGGACGAAGCCGGGGGCGAGGCCGGGGGCCCGGGCATACGGACGGGCCGGCGGGCGAGAGCACTGAGGATCGCGGGGCTGACGCTGGCCGGCCTGCTGGTCCTGGGCGCCGGAGCGGCCGGCTGGGCGTACTGGCAGCTCAACGACAACATCGACAGCGTCGACATCGACAGCGCCCTGGGCGACGACCGCCCCGCCAGGGCCGTGACCGCACCGTCCCCGGACGCGTCCGCCACGGCCACGCCCCTGCCGACCGGGTCCCTGAACATCCTGGTGCTCGGCTCCGACTCGCGCAGCGGCGAGGAGAACCAGGCGCTCGGCGGCGGTGACAGCGGCGGCGCCCGCTCCGACACCGCCATGGTCGTCCACCTCGACGCCGGCCGGACCGCCGCGACGGTGGTCAGCATCCCCCGCGACACCCTCGTCGACCGGCCCTCCTGCCCGCTTCAGGACGGGGAGTCGACCCGTCCGGCCTCCGGGGTGATGTTCAACACCGCGTACGAGGTGGGCGGGCCGGTGTGCGCCGTGAAGACCGTCGAGTCGCTCACGGACGTCCGCATGGACCACTACGTCGAGATCGACTTCTCCGGCTTCGCCCGCCTGGTCGACGCGCTCGGCGGGGTCACCGTCACCACCGAGGAGGACATCGACGACGACCGCAGCCACCTCACCCTGGACGCCGGCACCCACCACCTCGACGGCGAGGACGCCCTCGCCCTGGCCCGCACCCGGTACGACATCGGCGACGGCAGCGACCTCGGCCGCATCGGGCTCCAGCACCAGCTGGTGAAGGCGCTGCTGGAGCAGGTCGCGGAGGAGGACCTGCTGGCCGGCCCCGCCCGGCTGTACCGGATCGCCGACACCGTCACCGACAGCCTCACCACCGACACCGGCCTGGACTCGCTCGGCGAACTCACCCGCCTCGCCCAGAGCCTGCGGGACCTCCCGTCCGACGGCGTCACGACCCTCACCATGCCGGTCGTCCCGGCCCCCTGGGACCGCAACCGCGTGATCGCGGACGAGCCGGAGGCCGGGGAGCTGTGGGCGTCCCTGAAGTGAGCGTCCCGGCGGACCTCACCGCACCGGGTGCCCCAGCAGCATCGTCGGGGCGCCGGCGACGCGGGTCAGGAAGACCGTGACGGACTCGGGGCCGTGCGGCTTGGGCAGGACCTTGCGGCGCAGCTCCTCCGGTTCCACCGCCGAACCGCGCTTCTTGACGGTCAGGACGCCGACCCGGCGCTCGCGCAGCAGCGCCTTCAGCTTCTTGACGTTGAAGGGGAGCCGGTCGGTGATCTCGTAGGCGGTGGCGTACGGCGTGCGGTGCGCTTCGTCGGCGGTGACGTAGGCGATGGTCGGGTCGATCAGCCCGCCCTCCACCTCCTCGGCCACCTCGGCGACCAGGTGGGCGCGGATGACGGCGCCGTCCGGCTCGTACAGGTACTTCCCGACCGGCCGGACCTCGGGGTCCGGGAGCATGGTCTCGGGCGTCACGTAGATGCCGGCGACGGCGGGCAGCAGCGTCGCCCGCCGCGCTCCCGGTGTCACGTCCGGGCCGAACCACAGCATGGCCTCCTTGACGTCCCCGCCGTCCGAGACCCACTCGGCCGTCGCCTCCGCGGGGATCGCCTCGTGCGGAATGCCGGGCGCGATCTTCAGCAGCCCGAGCGGCGCCCCGAGCGCGGCGGACACGGCCCAGGACAGGGGAGGGGAGTAGGCCTCCGGATCGAAGATCCGGCCGCGTCTGGAGGAACGCCGGGCGGGGTCGACGAACACGGCGTCGTACCCGGCCGTGTCCACCTCGGTCACGTCGGCCTCGCGCACCTCGATCAGGCCGGCGAGACCGAGCGCGTCGGCGTTGGCGCGGGCCGCCTCGCAGGTCAGTGGGTCTCGATCGACGGCAAGGACCCGGATCCCGGCGCGGGCGAACGCGATCGCGTCGCCGCCGATCCCGCAGCACAGGTCGGCGACGGACCGCACCCCGAGCGCCCGGAGGCACTCGGCCCGGTACGCCGCCACACTCGCCCGCGTCGACTGCTCCACCCCGTCGGGCGTGAAGAACATCCGCCGCGCGTCCTCCGCCCCGAACTTGGCCACCGCCCGCTGCCGCAGCCGCGCCTGGCCCAGCGCCGCCGACACCAGTTCGGCGGGGTGCTCGCGGCGCAGCCGGGTCGCGACGGCGAGTTCGTGCGCCGGATCGGTGTCGCGCACCTCGTCGAGGAGGGCGCGGCCTTCGGGGGTGAGGAGGGGAGCGAGGTCGTTCACCGGGTCATTGTGGGCCAGTCGGTGGACCGTGTGCCTCCGGCCGCGGTGTCGGGCCGGGTTCCCGGTGGCGGACTGCGAGGATCCGGCACCATGCGAGCAGTAGGACGAGTAGGACAAAACGATAAAAAGCTGCCGTTCGGTGGTGTGCGGATCGGCCTCGCGGTACTCGCTCTCGCCTCCATCGCCTCGGGCTGCGGAGCGGGCGGCGGTGGCGCCCGGGTCGAACCGGCGGGCGGCCAGCAGCCCCTGAAGGCGCCTCCGGCCCGCGCGCTCGACGCCTACGCCACCCGACTGCGCGCGGCGCACACCGCGCGGGTCGCCGCCGCGAAGCGCTGGGGACTGAAGAAGGTGCCCCTGACCGCCCCGCCGCCCCCGGCGGAGAAACCGAGGATCACCACCCGCGACGGCTTCGAGGTCGACGGCCACCGCCGCCTGGAACTCCCCCCGGTCTTCACCACCGTCCCCACCGACGAGAAGATCCTCTTCCTCACCATCGACGACGGCGCCGAGAAGGACCCGGCGTTCCTGCGGATGATGAGCGAGCTGAAGATCCCGTACAGCGCCTTCCTCAGCGACTACCTCGTCAAGGAGGACTACGGCTACTTCAAGGAGATGCAGGACCGGGACGTCGCCCTGCACAACCACACCCTCCACCACCCCTACCTGCCGGCCCTGTCCTACGTCCGCCAGAAGCGCGAGATCTGCGGCATGCAGAAGGTCATCGAGGAGCGCTACGGCGAGCGCCCCGTCCTCTTCCGCCCGCCCTACGGCAACTACGACAAGGCCACCCTGCGCGCCGCGAAGGCCTGCGGGATCACCCACGTCCCCCTCTGGAACGAGGAGGTCTTCGTCGACCACTGGGAGTACCGCGAGTGGGACCGCGACCTGCACCCCGGCGACATCGTCCTCACCCACTTCCGGGGCCGCGAGGACTGGGAAGGCACGATGCCGGACATGATCCGCCGCTTCCTGGACAAGGTCACGGCGGAGGGGTACGCGGTGGCCCGCCTGGAGGACTACCTGTGAGGCTCCGTCTCCTGGCGGGCGCCGCCGCCCTGCTGGCCGTGATCGCCGGATGCGGTCCGTCGGGCGGGACGGGGGAGGGCGCGGGGGACGGAGCGGGCCGGTCCCCGGGAGCAGGGGCGGGACGGCCCCCCGGAGCCGGTCCGGCACCGGAGGCCGGCGCCCTCCCGTCCGTCGTCGACCGCATCCCCACCCGCGACGAGGTCGTCTTCCTCACCTACGACGACGGCGCCGAACGCGACCCCCGCTTCATCGACCTGGTGCGCGAGCGCCGGCTCCCCGTCAGCCTGTTCCTCACGGACACGGTGGCCGGCCCCGGATACGCGCACTTCGCCCGCCTGCGCTCGGTCGGCGCGAGCCTGCAGAACCACACCCTCGACCATCCCGCCCTGCGCGGTCTGCCGTACGCGGGGCAGCGCGCCGAGATCTGCGGCCAGCAGCGCAAACTCAAGTCCCGCTTCGGCGTCCGCCCCCGCCTCTTCCGCCCGCCCTACGGCACGTACGACACCACCACCCTGCGAGCCGCCGCCGACTGCGGCATCGAGACGGTGGTCCTGTGGCGGGCCACCCTGGAACCCGACGGCCACCTGACGTACACCGAGGGCCCCCGCCACCTGACCCCCGGCGACATCATCGCCGTACCGTCGGGCGAGGCCCCGTCGTTGTCGTTGACGGAACGGACGACACGGCTGCTGGGGGAGCTGGAGGAGCAAGGGCTGAAGGTGGGCCGTCTGGAGGACTACGCAGGCCGAATCGGCCCGTCGCCGGCCCCTGACGTGCGCCGCTCACCTCTCAGTCCGTCGCCGGTCCCTGGCGAGCGCCGCTCACCTCTCAGCCCGTCCGGCGTTTGAGGACGAGGCCCGTTCAGGGCCGAAGCGGGGGCCTGGGGGCGGCAGCCCCCAGGGGACGGTCACCACACCACCGGCAAGCTGCCCGCAAGGGTGATTGCAACGCCCCCACCCCACGACGCGCCGCAGGCAATTGGCACTCCGCTTGACCGAGTGCTAACCGCAGTCATAGTCTCAGCTCTGGCACTCCCCCCAGGAGAGTGCCAACACACGCGACGGGCAGGTCCGGCACCCGCGACGACGGATCCACCTGGTCGCCACCTCAGACAGTTAACCCCGTGAGATCTCCGAAGGGGGAGGTCGGATCGTGACGACCGCCAGCTCCAAGGTTGCCATCAAGCCGCTCGAGGACCGCATCGTGGTCCAGCCGCTCGACGCCGAGCAGACCACGGCTTCGGGCCTGGTCATTCCGGACACCGCCAAGGAGAAGCCCCAGGAGGGCGTCGTCCTGGCCATCGGTCCGGGCCGCATCGAGGACGGCAAGCGCGTCGAGCTCGACGTGAAGGTCGGCGACGTCGTTCTGTACAGCAAGTACGGCGGCACCGAGGTCAAGTACAACGGCGAGGAGTACCTCGTCCTCTCGGCCCGCGACGTCCTCGCGATCGTCGAGAAGTAAGGGGAACCCGGGGCTGACCCCCCGGACAACCCGACCTCGAAGCAAGCACTTTTGCTCGAACACCGCGCCCCTGGCCCCAGCATCCGACAAGGAGCCGGGTGACCGGGGGCGCAGTGATCTCACCTAGATTTCCGAGAGGGCTCCCGCTGCCATGGCGAAGATCCTGAAGTTCGACGAGGACGCCCGTCGCGCCCTCGAGCGCGGCGTCAACAAGCTTGCCGACACGGTGAAGGTGACGATCGGTCCGAAGGGCCGCAACGTCGTCATCGACAAGAAGTTCGGCGCCCCCACCATCACCAACGACGGTGTCACGATCGCCCGCGAGGTCGAGATCGAGGACCCGTACGAGAACCTCGGCGCGCAGCTGGTGAAGGAGGTGGCGACCAAGACCAACGACATCGCGGGTGACGGTACGACCACCGCCACCGTGCTGGCCCAGGCGCTGGTCCGTGAGGGTCTGAAGAACGTCGCCGCCGGTGCCTCCCCCGCGCTGCTGAAGAGGGGCATCGACGCCGCCGTCGCCGCGGTCTCCGAGGACCTGCTCGCCTCGGCCCGCCCGATCGACGAGAAGTCCGACATCGCCGCCGTCGCCGCGCTGTCCGCCCAGGACCAGCAGGTCGGCGAGCTCATCGCCGAGGCGATGGACAAGGTCGGCAAGGACGGTGTCATCACCGTCGAGGAGTCCAACACCTTCGGTCTGGAGCTGGACTTCACCGAGGGCATGGCCTTCGACAAGGGCTACCTGTCGCCGTACTTCGTCACGGACCAGGAGCGCATGGAGGCCGTCCTCGACGACCCGTACATCCTGATCACCCAGGGCAAGATCGCCTCCATCGCGGAGCTGCTGCCGCTGCTGGAGAAGGTCATCCAGGCCAACGCCTCCAAGCCGCTGCTGATCATCGCCGAGGACGTCGAGGGCGAGGCCCTGTCGACCCTGGTCGTCAACAAGATCCGCGGCACCTTCAACGCGGTCGCCGTCAAGGCCCCCGGCTTCGGTGACCGTCGCAAGGCGATGCTGCAGGACATGGCCGTCCTCACCGGCGCCACGGTCGTCTCCGAGGAGGTCGGCCTCAAGCTCGACCAGGTCGGCCTGGACGTGCTGGGCTCCGCCCGCCGCGTCACCGTCACCAAGGACGACACCACGATCGTCGACGGCGGCGGCAACAAGGAGGACGTGACCGGTCGCGTCGGCCAGATCAAGGCCGAGATCGAGACCACCGACTCCGACTGGGACCGCGAGAAGCTCCAGGAGCGCCTCGCGAAGCTCGCCGGCGGCGTGTGCGTCATCAAGGTCGGCGCCGCCACCGAGGTGGAGCTGAAGGAGAAGAAGCACCGTCTGGAGGACGCCATCTCCGCGACCCGCGCCGCGGTCGAGGAGGGCATCGTCTCCGGTGGTGGCTCCGCGCTGGTCCACGCCGTCAAGGTCCTCGAGGGCAACCTCGACAAGACCGGCGACGAGGCCACCGGTGTCTCCGTGGTCCGCAAGGCCGCCGTCGAGCCGCTGCGCTGGATCGCCGAGAACGCCGGCCTCGAGGGCTACGTCATCGTCTCCAAGGTCGCCGAGCTGGAGAAGGGCAGCGGCTACAACGCCGCCACCGGCGAGTACGGCGACCTGGTCAAGGCCGGCGTCATCGACCCGGTCAAGGTGACCCGCTCCGCCCTGGAGAACGCCGCCTCCATCGCCTCCCTGCTCCTGACGACCGAGACCCTGGTCGTCGAGAAGAAGGAAGAGGAAGAGCCGGCCGCCGCCGGTGGTCACGGCCACGGCCACGCCCACTGAGCGACCCGCTCGCAGAACGCCACGAGGGCCCGGTACCGCCGCAGTTCGGCGGTGCCGGGCCCTCGCCCCGTGCGGTGTGCCCTACTCGTACGTGACCTCGGAGGGCTCGTAGACGCAGGACTTGCCGTCGGGACCGCTGCCGAGCGCGGTCGGCTCGTCGCCGCTGTCGTTGCCCTCGAAGCGCTCGCAGACGACGATCTTCTTCTTGCCGTCGCCGACGATCGTCACGTCGGAGAGGGTCGCGGTGTCACCGTAGTTGGCGTTGACACCGGCGATGACCTTGCCGGGGCTCGTGACCAGGACGTTGTCGATCACGACGTGGCGCTCGTACTGGGTCCCGCAGTTGCCGCAGGAGCGGTAGAGCTTGCCGAAGTCGGACACCTGGAAGTTCTTGACGGTCAGGGTGCCGGCGCCGTTGTGCTGGAAGACCTTGTCGTCGGCCTTGCGGGCACCGCCGCCGTCGACGACGTAGGCCGCCGAGGCGGACTTGCCCTTGAAGCTGGCGGCGTCCTCGCCGACGTCCTCCCACCACACGTTGACCAGGGTGCAGCTGCCCGAGCAGTGCACTCCGTCGGCGGCGGGCGAACCCAGGATCACGTTCTTCAGCGTCGCGCCGTCGGCGAGCTTGAACATCGGGTCCTGGCCCTCGTCCTGACCGCTGCCGCCGAGGTCGCCCGAGCCGTGGAAGCGCTTCAGGGAACCGTCGTACACGCCGCTCACCTCGATGGTCGAGGAGACGGGCTGCTCGTCGGTGGCGGTGGGCCAGGAGGCGAACGCGGTGTCACCGGCCGGCTCGTCGTCGGCGGAGGGGGAGGGGGAGGGGGAGGGGGAGGCGGGGGCGCTCGCCGTCGGAGTGGACGGCGGGGGCGTCGATCCGTCCGCCTCCCGCAGGGTCCAGGTCTTGCCGGCGGCGTTGTCGCAGGAGTTCTGCTGCACCAGGCCGTTCTTGGGGTTCAGGCACTTCTCGCTGTGCGCGTTGACCAGGTGGTAGGCGTCACCGACGGCGCTCACCTTCCACACCTGGGAGGAGCCCTCGCCGCAGTCCTGCTGCTGCACGGCCTTCCCGGCGGAGGTCGAGTCGCCCTTGACGCCCGCGCACAGCCCGGTGGCGGACGACGTCACGGTGAAACCGTCGCCGGAGTCGGCCAGTTCCCAGCTCTGGTCCGCGCCCCCGTCACAGTCCGCCAGGGCCAGCTGCGCACCGGCGCCCGTGCTTCCCGACGGAACCTCCAGACAGGTGTCGCTCGCCGCGTTCACCAGGCGGTAGGTACCCGCGCCCGGTTCCGCCGCGGACGCCGACATCAGTACGCCGCCGACCACGGCGCCGCCCACGAGCGACGTGGTGAGAGCGCCGATCAGGACGGTGCGGCGCCGGCCGTTCCTTCTCCGGTGCCCCGTGTGCGGGGCGGTGTTACCAGTACTGCGCATGTCACGGCTTTCGTTCGATGTGCGATGGCCCTCGTTGTCCACCGCCCTGTAGTCGCCGCCGCACGTCAGGGGGTTGCCGCACGTCCGCGATATTTTTTTGACGACGGCCCGGCGCGTGAGGCCGGGAAGCAGGAGGGGGATGTGATGAGCCAGGTGCTCTACGGGGAACGGTCCCGGAACCCGCTGGCGCGGACCGTGGAACTCACCGAGGACGGGCTGCGCAGAGGCGGCCGGACGACACCGCCGGCCGAGTTGAACCTCGGCGCCATGGCGGAAGCGTTTCTACGGGGGTGCTGGCTCGGCGGCGCCGGCACGGAACGCCCCCTGGCCTCGCTGGCGCAGGGCCCCGGCGCCGTCCCGGTCACCCGCGTGACCGGGACGACCACGCTCCTGAAGGTGCGCCGAGCCGCCGACTTCGCCCGCGCCCTGGGCACATGGGCGGTCCACAGGTGCGGCGGGGCGGACCAGGTGGCCGCGCTCGCCGCGCGGGCGCACGCGGAGGGCGTACCGCTGTGGATCGCGCGGCGCCACGCGCACGGCCCCGCCGGACCGGTCACCGTCGCCGTGGACCGGCGCCTGGTCCGCGTGGACGTGTGGGGCCCGCACGCCCCGGCCGTACGGCTGCGGGCACCGTACGGCTTCCGCGGCGACTCCACCGTCCCGGACGGCGGCCTGGTCATGACCGTCGGTGACACAACGGCCCGGCTCGTCCTCCAGAAGAAGTTCCGCAAGTCCAGGAGCAGCGTGGAGATACGCCTGCCCGACCGGCACTGGACACTGCGGCGCGAGAACGCCGGGAGCTCGTGGCTGCTGCGCGACGACCGCCGGGTCGCGCTGCTGACCCGTCCGCCACGCCGGCCGGACCCCGTACCAGGCACGGTGCTGCTGCCGCTGGCCGCCGTGCACCACGAGAGCCCCGACCCCCTGGACGCCGTCATGGCCCACGCGGTCGCCGTGTCCTTCGGCCTCGGGGACACGACGGGCCTGGCCAGGTTCCGCCCCCGCTCCCGAGGAGAGGCGGAAGCCGGCACCTGGGACCTCCCCTGGTTCAGCAACCTCGGCACCGGCCGCGACGACAACGAACCCGGCGGCGGCGACGGCTGGGGCAGCGACGGAGGAGACGGCGGCGACGGCGGTGGTGGTGACGGCGGTGGTGGTGACGGGGGCGGAGGCGGAGGCGGAGGCGGCGACTGACCGGCGGGGACTCAGCGCATCGCGACCAGGACGACGCTGTTGAGCACACTCGTGATCACGAAGAACGGCGCGTTGAGGACGCCGTAGTACAGCGGGCGCGGGAAGTTCGGGTTGATGGCGATCTGGAAGGTCATCGCGCCGAGATAACCGACGCCGACGAGGAGCCCGAATATCACGGCGTCACCCATGCCGGTGATGTCGAGCGTCTCGACGAGCACGGCGCTGGTCAGGACGGTGACGAGGAGACACACCGGCGGCCCCGCCATGGTGACCGCCGTCTGCGCGGGCGCCGGCGCGCCCTCGCGGCCGAGGGCCACGGCGTACGGCTTGGCGATCACGACCGCGAACCACACACCGGCCAGCAGGACCGAGGCGACGGCCGCGACGGCGACGGCCGCCCAGTTGATGTCGGCGAGAACGGAGAACACGCGCGGGCTCCTTGCGCAACGAGCGGTCCTTGCAACCGCCGGGGGCACGAGTCTCGGTGACGTACAGGACAGGGTGTGTCCGCTTCCTCACGGGGAGCCCTTCCTGCCGGTGGGCCATGCGACTCGTACCGGATCCCCGTACCGTCGAACCGGTACGGCTTCCCTGTACCGGTTCTGTTGGAGGAGGGGTTGTGTCCATCACCGCCAACGAGGCTCGGGCCAGGCTTTCCCGCTGATCCAGCAGGTCAACGACGACCATGAGCCGGTGGAGATCACCTCCAGGGGCGGCAACGCCGTACTGATGTCGGCCGACGACTTCCGTTCCTGGCAGGAGACCGTCTACCTGCCGCGTTCGCCGGCCGACGTCGCCCACCTCATGGCGGCCGTCGCCGCGGACAAGGCCGCCGACACCCCGGTGATCACCAGGAGCATGACGGAGCTCGAGGCGCCGGCCTCGTCGACAAGGAAGCCGCGATTCGGCGACAGCCTGCCGTGGCGCTCGTAGGATGCCTGGATGCCCAAGCCGATACGGACGAGCCGCCGTGCGTGGGGTGCCGCGTGGGTGGTGCTGTGCGCGGCCGGTCTCGCCGCCACCGCCGGACTGAACGCCTCCTCGGCACCGGACCCGCAGCCCGAGAGGTCCGTCAGCGCCGAGTGCGCCGAGTACGTCGCGGACATCGAGACGCAGTTGGCCGAGGCCAAGGCCGAGCAGGAAGGCGAGGGAGACGGAGTGCTGGCCTTCTCCCGGGTCCAGGCCGGCACCGGGGACGACTGCCGCGACGAGCTTCGCGACCACCTCCGGGGTGATCGGTGAGCCGCGGTGCACGGCTCGCCGCGACGGCAGGACTGATCTGCGTCGGTGCCGTGGCGATCATTGCCGTGAGCGCCACAGCGGAACCGGAGCCGTCGCCCACACCGCCGCGGGTGTACTCCTCCTGCCTGGCGGCCGACACCGAGCCGGTGCCCGAGGGCGGCGACCCGTGCGGCGGCCGTTGAAGAACGACTGAGCGACCGTCCACCGCGGAACGGCGGAACACCCGGGCCCAGGTCGGCTCCCGGACCCAGGCCAGCCCCCCGGGCCCGGGCTGACGGAGCCACCACAGGACGAGAACCGTGGGCGCGGAAGGCCGTCAGTCCTCGCCCGGAACGGCCTCGGCACCGTTCCGCCCGTGGCACCCCGGTGGTGACGTCATCCCGTGCCGTCCACATGAGGGCGGGCCAGGCGGCGCAGCGGAGACGTCCTGTCCCACACGTGCCAGCGCGCACCGCACACGGGGTCCGTCGCGTAGGTCACCTCGGCCGGGAAGCCGTCGACCGCGACCCGCTCGGCCGGCGGATCGGAGAGACGCCTGCCGCAGCGCGGACAGCGATCCGGGGTACGCATGGGATACATGCCCATCGCTCTGCTCCTGCCTACGCCGACGCCCGTCCGGACGCCGCCCATCCGCTCACCGCCACGGCGCCGCTTCCGCATGCCAGGACCCGCCAGGCGTCGGGGGACCAGGCGAACACCGCGTCCTGGCCGAAGCGGCGCCCCAGGGCACGCGCCGCCGCATCGCCCAGTCCGACGACGGCGACACTCTCCTCCCGGTGCGTACCGCTCACGTCGCCACCCACCGCGGGCCACGAGGTGAGACCACGGCGACGGACCTCGTCGAGCAGCAGACGCTGGTCACGGGCGTTGGCGTCGTCCGACGCGGTACGGCCACGGGGGTTCCAGGCGGTGATCACATGGACGGTGGCGCCGCTGCCGGCCGGTACTGGGAAGAAACCCTCGGCCGTGTCCCGAGGACGTGGTGCGACTCGCACGGCCCGCTCCCCGAACCGGATGTCGACGACCGCCGTCCGGTAGAGATCCCAGTTACGGGGCGTGCCGGGTGCGCCGATGGCGTGCACAAGGGCCTCCTGTGGAACGAAGACCCCCTTACACCTCGTGCAGGGAGATCGGTACTCGCCTCCACGGGATCATGGAGGCATCGGCCGCAAGATTTCATGAACCGAGCTCCGAGGCAAGAGGGTTGTGAAGGTGATGCGGAGCCGCGGGACACACCACGGTCCTCGGTGAGCGCGAAGGGCGGTCCGTCCTGTCAGTGGGGCCCGTTACCTTCGGGCCATGTCGATCACCGCACAACTGCGCGACTCGGTGAGGCTGCCGGGTGGGCGCGCACTGGTCAACGGCTTCGCGCTGGAAAGCCGTAGGGACGGTCCCCGCCGTGCCCTGCTCCGGAACGGGCACGAGCTGGAGGTCTACGACCTCCGGGAGCTGTTCGCGGGGGAGCGCGCGCCGACGGCCGTCTTCCCCTTTCCCTGGCCCCGGTGGGAGTACGGCGTCCATTCGGTGAGCCCGGACGGCACGTTCGCGGTCTTCTCGGGGCAGCGCGCGGTACGGGCCATGGGGACGGACGGGAAGACGCTGTGGGAGTACCGGCACGGCTGCTGGGGCCCCGAGCTGGATCACCCGCACACGGGTGACGAGCAGGAGGTGTGCCGGGGCCTGGAGCACGGCTCCTGCCGGGTCTCGGACGACGGCCGGCTCGTGTGGGCCCATGTCGTGGCCGGACCGGAGCAGGGCGACTGGCAGGAGCGCTGGGTGGTCCTGGACGCTCGCAACGGACGGGAGTTGGGGTGGCTGCCGCTGGACAGCGCGGCAGCCGGATCGAACCACCTCTCCCACCCGGACGGTGTCCACATGGGGCTGGGCATCGGCATGGGCCAGGACGGCATCCTGCTGCACTGGGCGCGCTGGGACGGCGAGAAGCCGACCGGCTGGGAGGTGAACGAGGGACTGGACCGCATCCTGACGGACGTCCACCCGGGACACCCCGGCTTCCTGACGGTCGAGCACTACGGGGCGGACCTGCGCCTGCACGCCCTGGACGGCACGGTGATCGCCGAGCAGGAGCCCGAGCCGGCCGACGACGAGGACGACGACGAGGCCTACTGGGACTACGGCTGCGGCTTCGTCGACGCCGACACCGTCATCGCCTCGACGGTCGACGCCGACGAGGATCTGGAGCAGGCCCGCCACTGGCTGCTCGACGCCCGCACCCTGCGTATACGCGGGGTGGTCACGTACCCGACGGGCCCCGTCGACAGCTACGTATGCCCGCTCGGCGACGGGACCTGGCTCACGTACGACGACGAGAGCGAGACGCTCCACCGCTGGACCCGGGCGGACCCGGGGACGAGGTGACGAACCGCGTCGACGGCTCGGCCGCTCCGCCGGGTTGTCCCCCTGTGCCGCGAGGGGAACAATGAACCGTTGATGTATCCGGGCACGGGGGGCTCTGCGTGGACACAGGAGAATTGGCGGGCTTAGCCGTAGGCGTGGTGGCCGCGGTGGCGGCCGGGGCGGCCACCGGCGTCGGGGAAGGGGCGGGCACGGCGGTCGTCGAGGTGGTTCGCGCCCGCCTCGCGTCGACGGAGCGAGGGCAGCGGGCCCTGGAAGGTCTCGACGCGGATGCGAATGCCGCGCCGGCCCGGTCCGAGGCCGCGGGCGTTCTGCGCGAGGAGATCGAGGCGGATGCCGAGCTCCGGAACCGCTTGGAGCAGCACCTGTCCGGGACCACGGCGCACTCCTCCGTGGTGATCACGGGCAGCCGGGTCACCCGCAGCCCGATCGCGATCGGTCCGCTGACGATCAACAACACGCTTCAGGCACGGGGGTGGTTCGCCGCTGCGGCGGCCCTGCTCGTGGCGCTCGTCGTCCTTGCCGCCTACGGCGGGGTCCAGTTGTTCGGAGCCGACGACTCTCCGGGGGCAACGCCACGGGGGACGGCTCGGAGCGACCCCCGACCGGCTGAGGACGGCGAGAGCCCGCCCGACCGGGGCGGTGACACGACGGTGGACACGAGCAGATCCCTGTCGGCGGGCGAGGCCGGGCAGATACTGCCCACCCTGCAGGACATGCCGCCGAACTGGACGCCGTACGGAGACGCGGGCGTCGCCCCGGCGGAAGAGCCCGGACAGTGCCACCAGGGCCGGGTGGAGTACGAATCGACGGAGCCGGACGTCGGGTTCCTGGTTGCGGAATTCACCGTCTACGCCTGCCCCGGTGTCGACTCGGCCGGTACCGGTTATGAGGAGCTGATCCGTCAGCAGCAGGGTTACGACGAGACGAACGCGATCTCCATGCCGCGCTTCGGCGACGAGAGCACTGCGCTCGTCTACTACAAGTCCGCCGAGGACAACACCACCGCGGTCTCGGTGGTGCGCACCGGGACCGTGCTTCTCATGCTGAGGTACGCGCATGTGGACGATCAGCCCGATTACGCGGCGCGCGTACAGGAGTTGACCGCGATCTTCGCCGGCCTGGCCACAGGCTGACGCGCCGCACCACTTGGACTGTTCGCCGGCCCTGGCGTGATCGGCCGCCACGGCCCGCTTTCGGCCCGCGAGGCGTTGCCCACGTCGTCGTGGAGCCTGGCCCGAACGGTGTTGGTGTGGCGGCGGCAGCGGACGAGGGCGCCGGCGAAGGCCGGGACGTGCTCGGCTCAGTGGAGGCAGAGGCAGAACGGATGGCCGGCCGGGTCCGCGTAGACCCGCCAGTTGGCCTCCGGGCGGAGCTGGTCCGTCCGCTCCAGCACGGTCGCGCCGAGGGAGAGCGCCCGCTCCTCCTCTCCGTCGAGGTCGTCCACGTCGAAGTCCAGGTGGAGCTGCTGCGGACGGTCCTGGCCGGGCCATTCGGGCGGCCGGTAGCCGTCGGCCCGCTGGCAGGCCAGCGGAATTCCCTCGAACCCGTGCACCTCGACCCACTCGGGAGTGTCCGGGTCCGCGACCACCCGGCCACCGAGCAGCTCCGCGTAGAACTGCGCGAGCCGTACCGGATCGGCGCAGTCCAGCGCGACCATCTGCAGCTTTCGAATCACTTCCGGCGCCCCTCGCTCTTCGGCCGCTTCCGCGACACCCCGTACGGGAGGGGTCGTACCCGGCATCGAGGCGGGCATGCGCGGCATCACGGCGCCACCGGAAACCGGACGGCAGGCCGCTCAACAATCCACATGCCCAAAGGATGGTGAACGCGGCAAAAGGAACCCATGCCAAACAGAAAGCAACAGAATACGTCGCGCATTCCCTTGACGTGCCCCACTTAACGACAGAACACTCTCGACTCGAGACGCGGTGCGAACGCCGCGCCTCACCATGTCCACGGGAAGAGGGAAGATGACTGACATGCGCAGAACATCACGGCGCCGCTTCGTCGGGGCGGCGGGCGTGGCCGGCATGTCCGCGGTTCTCGGGTCACCGGGCGCGGCGCTCGCCGCGGAGGCCGAACCCGGCCGGGACCGGGCGGCCACCCCGTACACGCGAGCCGGAGCCCATGGTGCCCTCGGGGCGAACTACAACGAGTACGTGGCCGATCTGGACATCCGCGAGCTCCAGATCGGGGGGACCGAGTGGGTCCGGTGCTTCTTCCCGATGCCGGAGGCCGGTCAGGGCGAGCTCGCCGACAACGTCACCCTGCGTACGATCCTGGGTGTCGGCGCTCGCGGCTACCGGACCCTCCTGACCCTGAAATTCCCCTACGGCGACTCGGCCATGCCGACGCCGGGCAGCCCGGCGATGGAGACCCTGCTCGTCCAAGTGGACAAGGTTCTGGCGGAGGTTCTGGACCGCGTCGACATTCTTCAGATAGGCAACGAGCCCTTCATCGAGAGCCTGCCGGAGGAACGCGGCGACACACTGAACGCCTTCTACGAGACCGTCGCACGTCATGTGATCACGTACCGACGCGTGCACCACGGACGTCGCTGCCGCACCCGCCTCTACATGGGCGCGCTCAACCGGCTGGACCTCCCGGGCCGACGGACCGCGGCCACCGAACGCTGGATGACGTTCGTCCGGCAGACCCCCGAGATCGACGGCGTGGACATCCATCCGCACGTTCCCTCACCGGACGCCGTACAGCCTTTCCTTGACTACATCCTGCCGCGGATGCGACCCGAACAGACCTTCCTGGCCACCGAGTTCTCACTCGTCTGGTACTGGCAGGCCCACATGGACGACCGTATTCCGGCGGAGTTCGCCGACCGCTACGGGTTCGCCCCGACCAGCTTCGTCTGGGAAGTGATCCAGGCCGCGATCGAACGGCCCTTCCCCCAGAGGCAGTGGGACGACTTCCTCTCGTCGAGCCCCTGGTACGAGAGCCAGCGGCACTTCCTGCGCGATCAGGTGGAGAAGTTCCGGGCGACCGGCCGCCTGGCCGTCGCCACGTACGGCTACCGCCAAGGGGAGTCGATGATCCGGAACTGGGGCCCGGCCAAGCCGCCGTGGCTGCTCAACGCCGTCTTCGCCCCGCGCACCGTCCAGCCGTGGCGCAACGGCACCACCGGACGCGGCTACGCGTGGATCGAGGATTTCCGGGCCCTGCAGCGCGGTGGTGCGATCGCCGGAAGCCGATGACTCCGTAACCGGCCCCGGACTCGACGGGCGACTCCACCGAAACTCCAGGTCAGCTGTATGACCTGGAGTTTCTTGTCGCCCGGGCCGCTACGTCGGTAGGACGACCGTGTACGCGTCGGCCTGGTGCGTACGGACCAGGCCCGGACGGGTGCGTGGTCCATGGGCACCAGGCGAAGACGGCGACGGGGAACGATGCCCGGCGCGGCGGCGGAAGGAACTCTCGGAGGCGCGTGATTCGTGCTGTTTTCCCTGCCGAGCGGCGCCTGGAGTGATCAACAGGTGGCTACGTTTCTTTACCGGGTCGGGCGGCGGGCCTTCCGGCGACGCCGGCTCGTTCGTCGACGGGCTGCATGCGGCGGGGCGGCGTCGGTTCAGAGATCCGTCGGCTCCAGCGCCCCCAGCCGCGCCATCAGCCCCAGCCGGTCGTACTGCCACCAGCCCTCGACGATCTTCCCGTTGTCGCCGAAGCGGAAGATGGTCGTGCCCGTCATGGCGGCCTTCCTCCCCGTCGCCGGGATGCCGAGGAAGTCGCCCTTGTGGGTGCCCTCCCAGCTCCACCGGGTGCACACCCGGTCCCCCTCGGCGAGCTGGTCCTCGATCCGGAACGCGAAGTCGAAGCCGCCGCGCCACACGTCCATCTCGCGCCGGAAGTGGTCGAGGCCGATGACGTCCTGCTCGTTGGCCGGATCGTGGTCGTGGTAGTGCTCCTCGATCAGGCCCGTCATCGGGGAGAGGTCGTCCTCGGTGGCCAGGATCTCGAAGAAGCGCCGCGCGGAGTCCGTGTTCAGCCGCGCGTCGCGCACCACGTCCAGGTCCGTGAAGGTCGGCATGCCGTCACACAGGGCCACCATCTCCCGGAAGATCCGGTCGGTCTCCGGCAGCTTGGAGTTCCGCATCGCCTCCTCGTACGACGGGAACTCCACGATCTCGACGACGTGCGACGTGTCCGCGCGGTCCTTGCCGACCACCGCGTGCGTCGCCGTCCGCTTCCCCCTGGTCTGCTCGGCCCACTGGTCCAGGAGCCGGTCCATCTCCTCGAGCCGGCTGGTCCTGCAGTCGATGAGCTGTAGGAAGGTCATGGCTCTCGCCTCCGGTCCCCCCTGCGTCCGGGTCGGTTCCGTCAGCACCCATTTTCTCCCGGGGAGCGGGCTCCGTCCCGCCGTGGCGGAGTGGCCGTCGGGTCACCCGTACATCCGTACCGAGGCCTGCCGGGGGCCTACCGGGGCCCGTACTTCCGTCCCGTCCGCGACGAGAGCCCGCCCAGCAGCCCGCGCGGGACCAGTTTCGCCGCCCCCATCAGCGCCTTGTAGCGCGGATCCGGGATCGACAGCGTCTTGCCCCGGGCCAGGTCCGCGAGCGCCGCCGCGGCGACCTTGTCCGCGTCCAGCCACATCCAGTTCGGGATGTTGTCCGTGCCCATCCCGGCCCGCGCGTGGAACTCGGTGCGCACGAAACCGGGGCACAGCGCCATCAGCCGCACGCCGTGGCCCGCCAGGTCCTGCGCCGCGCCCTGGGTGAACTGCACGACCCACGCTTTGGACGCCCCGTAGGTCCCGCGCGGCACGAACGCGGCGGTCGAGGCGACGTTCACGACACCTCCGCGTCCGCGCTCGCGCATCGCCTCCGCCGCCGCCGACGTCAGCCGGAGCACCGCCTCGCAGTGCACCTTGAGCATCATCAGCTCGTCGGCCATGGGGACCTCGAGGTAACGGCCCCGGTGGCCGAAGCCGGCGTTGTTGACCAGCAGGTCGACGGGGTTCTTGCGGTCGCCGAGACGGTCGGCCACCGCCTCGATGCCCTTGTCCTCGGCCAGGTCGGCGGTCAGCACCTCCGCCTCGATGCCGTGGCGGTCGTGCAGCTCGGTCGCCTGTTCGCGCAGCCGGACGGTGTCGCGGGCGACCAGCACCAGATCGTGTCCGTCGGCCGCCAGCCGCCGCGCGAACGCGGCACCGATCCCAGCCGTCGATCCCGTAATCAGAGCCGTTGTCATGGCGCAAGAGTAGTTACCCGGAGGAGGGGCGTCCGCTTCGTGTCATTCCATGGACATGCCGTCAGGCCGTCGGCTCCGTCCCGTACTTCTCCACGTACGTCCGCGCCGTCGCCAGCGCCTCCGGATGCAGCGCTTCGCCCGCCGCCAGCAGCCGGGGCAGCAGCGTCCGCTCGGTCGTCACCGCGCGGAACTGCAGCGCGACCGTCACCTCGTGCTCCGGCCGGTGCACGATCCGTACGGCGTCACCCGCGCGTATCTCGCCGGGCCGGATCACCCGGAAGTACGCCCCCGGCGCGCCCCGCCGCGTGAACCGCTTCACCCAGCCCGTCTCACCCAGATGGCCCTGGAAGGTGCGGCAGGGGATACGCCCGGAGGTGACCTCCAGCACCACCTCGGGACCGACGGCCCAGCGCTCACCGATCAGGGCGCCGGACACGTCGATCCCCTCGGTGGTGAGGTTCTCGCCGAACATGCCGTTCGTCAGCGGGCGCCCCAGCGTGCGCTCCCACTCGTCGAGGTCCTCGCGGGCCATGGCGTACACCGCCTGGTCGTCCCCGCCGTGATGCCGGGTCTCGCACACGGCGTCCCCGGCCAGGCCGCTCGCGCCGATCCCCTTCGGCCCCGGCGCGGCCACCCGCACCGGCCCGTCCACGGGCTGCTTGTCGATACCGGTCACGCCCTCGCGGTGGTCCGTGTAGGGCACGGCCTTGGGTCGCCCCAGGTTCACAGACAGAAGCTTCATGAGTCGCACGGTAAGCGATGAACGTCAAAGCGTCGACGCATTATCCGGCGCCGTGTCAAAGGTCGGCTTATCCTTGAGGTGTGATCGAAGCCCGTCATCTCCGTGTACTGCGCGCCGTGGCCACCTCCGGTTCCTTCTCCGCGGCGGCCCGCGAACTGGGCTGCACCCAGCCCGCCGTCAGCCAGCAGATGAAGGCCCTGGAGGCGTCCGTGGGGACGCCCCTGCTCATACGCAGCGGCCGTGAGATGCGCCTGACGCAGGCCGGGGAGGCGCTGGTGCGGCACGCGGCCGGGATCATCGCCGGACTGACCGCCGCAGAGGAGGAGGTCGCCGCCATCGCCGGGCTCCGCGCGGGCCGGGTCCGGCTCGTCTCCTTCCCCAGCGGCAGCTCCACACTCGTCCCCACGGCCCTCGCCGCCCTGCGCGCCGCCCACCCCGGCACCCGGGTCTCCCTGGAGGAGGCCGAACCGCCCCGCTCCGTGGAGATGCTGCGCGAGGGCGACTGCGACGTGGCCCTCGCCTTCCGGTACGAGGGGGCGGCGGGCGCCGAGGAGTGGGACGACCTCGTCGTACGGCCGCTGCTGTCGGACCGGCTGGTGGGGCTCGTGCCCGAACGGCACCGGCTCGCCCGCGCGGAGTCCGTCGCCATCGGCGAACTCGCCGACGAGCCCTGGATCGCCGGCTGCCCGCGCTGCCGGGGCCAGCTGGTCGAGGTGTGCGAGACGGCCGGCTTCACCCCGCGCATCGACTTCGCGACCGACGACTACCCGGCCGTCGCCGGACTGGTCGGCGCCGGACTCGGGGTGGCGGTGCTGCCCCAGCTCGCCATCGAGTCGGTACGGCCCAGGGGGGTGCGCACCGTGGCGCTGGAGCCCGCCGTGCGCCGGGAGATCGTCGCGCTCACCCTCCCGGACCTCGCCCAGGTGCCGGCGGTCACCGCGACGCTGGAGAAGCTGGCCGGGGCGGCCGCCCGGTAAGGGGAGCATCCGGATGCGTGGTCACCGTGCGTGAGGAGTGGTTGATCACCCCCAGTGACGAAGCGGGGGCACGCGTGCGTGCTCGGTGTTCTCGGCGTTCCCGATGTTCTTGGAGAAACGTTCCTTCAGTTGTTCGAAGCGGCGTGCCCGCCGGCGGCCGATGCCGACACCAGCCGGTTGCGCGCCCGCCCCATCAGCTCTTCGCGCTCGTCCTCGGTCAGTCCGCCCCACACGCCGTACGGTTCGCGTACCGCCAGCGCGTGTGCGGCGCACTCGGCGCGCACCGGGCACCTCATGCAGACCTCTTTGGCCGAGTTCTCGCGAGCGCTTCGAGCCGCACCACGCTCGCCCTCCGGGTGGAAGAAGAGCGAGCTGTCCACCCCGCGGCAGGCAGCCAGGAGTTGCCAGTCCCACAGGTCCGCGTTCGGTCCGGGAAGGCGGGAGAAATCTGCCATTACGTGACCCCTTGTAGCCGTTCTGGGCGGATCCGGTGTCCACGACCGTACAACTACGATCCAAGGAGATGAAAATATGACTCATTGCGAATCTAGCCCCGGACACCAACAAAGGGGAAGAAAAGGGGCTGAATGGGGCACGGCTTGTGATGAAAGTTCGGAGGTCCGTCGCGCGTATCTCCATCGTGTCCGCCTCCTCACGTAGAGTGCCGAAGGTGGCAGACGGCCCCGTAACTCTTTCGAGTGACCGTCGTTGAGAGTGCGAGGCGGTTGAAGGGACAAGCGCTCGGGCGGGCGTCCGAGACGGTCGACCGCACAGGTGACGATTTCGTACCAGCCTGGAGGCTCAAGGTGACGCGCATCAGCTGCGGAGGGCGGCCATGACTTCCGTCCTCGTCTGCGACGACTCCCCGCTTGCCCGAGAGGCGCTCCGCCGCGCGGTTGCGACCGTGCCCGGCGTCGAGCGCGTGACGACGGCTGCCAACGGCGAGGAAGTCCTCCGCCGCTGGGGTGCCGACCGCTCGGACCTGATTCTGATGGACGTACGCATGCCCGGACTGGGCGGCGTCGAGACGGTCCGGCGACTGCTGTCCGCCGACCCCGGAGCGCGCATCATCATGCTCACGGTCGCCGAGGACCTCGACGGTGTGGCGCTCGCGGTGGCGGCCGGCGCGCGTGGCTATCTGCACAAGGACGCCTCCCGCGCGGAACTGCGGGCCACGGTCACGCAGGCGCTCGCCGACCCGACCTGGCGGCTCGCCCCGCGTCGGCTGCGCTCCGCCGAGATGGGCGCGGCGCCCACGCTCACCGCGCGGGAGATCCAGGTCCTCGAAGGCATGAGCCACGGCCGCTCCAACGCCGAGATCGGCCGCGAGCTGTTCCTCTCCGAGGACACCGTCAAGACGCACGCGCGGCGGCTCTTCAAGAAGCTCGGCGCGTCGGACCGGGCTCACGCGGTGGCGCTCGGCTTCCGGTGGGGCCTGGTGCGCTAGGGCGGCCTCGCGTCGGGATCACGCCGGGTGGCGAGCAGGGCCCCGGGCCCTGCGCCGCGGGACGGCGGTGGGCCCTGGTGCCCGGGCGTGTGCGGCCTGGCGGGGATCCGGGGCCACGTGCCCGGCGACGTGGATCGGCGGGGCGGCCGGGGCGCGGCCGACGTGGAACCGGGAGCCCCGGGTTCGACACGGTCCGAACGAGAGGCCCTGGGCCCCTTCCGCCCGGACCGGCCCGCCTTGCCGAGCGGCGCCTGTGAACGCCCCTGCCCGGTCCCCGGCCACGGGGACCGGCACAACGCACCCGTGCGACGGGCCGCGCGCGCACCGGGCCCGAGCGAAACCAGCCGGCCGCGAGGTCCCGTGCACTGGTGGGACGTGGTTCCGGCGGGCACGGAGCCTGCGGCTGCGCGGCGCAACGCGGCCTCGTGGACCCGAACCGAACCGCACGGCAGACCATGGGGCCGACCGGGCGGACCCCGGGGCAGGCCGCGCCGGCCCCGGAGCACGCCAAGTCGACACAGTCGGCTGGATCCGCCGGGCCCGGGGCCTTCGTCGTCGGTCGTGCTCGGGGTGTGGGCTTGCCCGTTGTCCGTCGTGCGGGGTGTGGGAACCCCGTGGTCGCCGGGCCTGGGGTGCGGGGGCTCCGTCGTCGGTCGTGCTCGGGGTGTGGGCTTGCCCGTTGCCCGTCGTGCGGGGTGTGGGAACCCTGTGATCGCCGGGCCTGGGGTGCGGGGGCCTCCGCCGTCGGCTGCGCTCGGGTGCGGGCTTGCCCGTCGTCCGTCGCGCGGGGCGTGGAGAAGCCCCGCAGTCCACCGCGCCCGGGGTGCGGAAACCCCGTCGTCCGCCGCGCCCGGGGTGCGGAAACCCCGTCGTCCGCCGCGCCCGGGGTGCGAAAACCCCCGCCCACCAGTGCCTCGGCGGCAGCCGCCCGGTGCCCACTGCTCGTTTCGCCGCGGATGCCGCATCCTTGAGGTGTGGAGTTCCTCGGGGACGAGTCGGTCGAGCGGAAGGGGAGGGCGCAAGGGATGAGTTCCGGCGCACCTGCTCATAACGCTTCGGTGCACAACCAGGGACACGGTGCCGCGGACCAGACGTCCGCAAGGCACCATGGACCGATGCGCGACGACGAGGCGGGCACTGCCCAAGGGGCGATCGGTGCGCTCGTCCATCGCGCGGTCGACGGAGACGAGCAGGCCACACACGATCTGCTCGCCCATGTCCACCCCCTGGCACTGCGCTACTGCCGCACCCGTCTGTCGCGGCTGCCCGGCGACGCCCGGCACTTCGTCGAGGACCTCGCCCAGGAAGTCTGCGTCGCGGTGCTCCTCGCGCTGCCCCGCTACAAGGACACCGGCCGGCCCTTCGAGGCGTTCATCTTCGCCATCGCCTCCCACAAGGTCGCAGACCTGCAGCGCGCGGCGATGCGGCACCCCGGTTCGACGGCCGTGCCCTCCGACGAGATGCCCGAACGCCCCGACGACTCCCTCGGCCCGGAGGAGCGCGCCCTGCTCAGCAGCGACGCGGAATGGGCCAAGAAACTGCTGGCCAACCTGCCCGAGAACCAGCGCGAGCTGCTCCTGCTGCGGATCGCCGTGGGCCTCACGGCGGAGGAGACTGGACAGATGTTGGGAATGTCACCCGGCGCCGTCCGGGTGGCCCAGCACCGCGCGCTGAGCCGGCTGCGCGCCCTGGCGGAGCAGTAACCCCCGCCACCGCGCCGCCCCTTCGGCACACGAACGGAATATGAACGGAAGATCAGCCGTTCCCGTACGAACATACGAAGCCTGGAGCCGTGCGAAACCGTGGAATGAGACACCCGCGCTTCCCGTTAGCATGGACATCCGCACCGATCAAGGCCATTTGGGGAAGGTGTCATGACTGCAAACGTCGACGGAGTGCCCGGTAAATTCGCGACACTCGGGCTGACCTACGACGACGTGCTGCTGCTGCCGGGCGCGTCGGACATGGCGCCCGACCAGATCGACACCGCCTCGTACGTCTCCAAGAACGTGCGGGTCAACATCCCGCTGCTGTCCGCCGCCATGGACAAGGTCACCGAGTCGCGCATGGCGATCGCGATGGCCCGCCAGGGCGGCGTCGGCGTCCTGCACCGCAACCTGTCCATCGAGGACCAGGCCAACCAGGTCGACCTGGTGAAGCGCTCCGAGTCCGGCATGGTGACCGACCCGATCACCATCCACCCGGACGCCACGCTCGCCGAGGCCGACGCCTTGTGCGCCAAGTTCCGCATCAGCGGCGTCCCGGTCACCGACGGCAACAAGAAGCTGCTCGGCATCGTCACCAACCGCGACATGGCCTTCGAGACCGACCGCTCCCGTCAGGTGCGCGAGGTCATGACGCCGATGCCGCTGGTCACCGGCAAGGTCGGCATCTCCGGCCCGGACGCCATGGAGCTGCTGCGCCGCCACAAGATCGAGAAGCTTCCGCTGGTCGACGACAGTGGCGTCCTCAAGGGCCTGATCACGGTCAAGGACTTCGTGAAGGCCGAGAAGTACCCCAACGCCGCCAAGGACGCCGAGGGCCGCCTGCTGGTCGGTGCCGCGGTCGGTGTCGCCGGTGACGCCTTCGAGCGCGCCCAGGGCCTGATCGAGGCCGGCGTCGACTTCATCGTCGTCGACACCGCGCACGGCCACTCCCGCCTGGTCGGCGACATGGTCGCCAAGATCAAGTCGAACTCCTCCGGCGTCGACGTCATCGGCGGCAACATCGCCACGCGCGACGGCGCCAAGGCCCTCGTCGACGCGGGCTGCGACGGCATCAAGGTCGGTGTCGGCCCCGGTTCCATCTGCACCACGCGTGTCGTCGCCGGCGTCGGCGTCCCGCAGGTCACGGCGATCTACGAGGCCGCGCTCGCCGCCAAGGAGGCCGGTGTCCCGGTCATCGGCGACGGCGGTCTGCAGTACTCCGGCGACATCGCCAAGGCCCTCGTCGCGGGCGCCGACACGGTGATGCTGGGCTCGCTGCTCGCGGGCTGCGAGGAGTCCCCGGGCGAGCTGCTGTTCATCAACGGCAAGCAGTTCAAGTCGTACCGCGGCATGGGCTCGCTGGGCGCCATGCAGACGCGCGGCGACCGCAAGTCGTTCTCCAAGGACCGCTACTTCCAGGAGGGCGTCGCCTCCGACGAGCAGCTCGTGCCCGAGGGCATCGAGGGCCAGGTGCCCTACCGCGGCCCGCTCTCCTCGGTCGTCCACCAGCTGGTCGGCGGCCTGCGCCAGTCGATGTTCTACGTCGGCGGCCGCACCGTGCCCGAGCTCCAGGACAACGGCCGCTTCGTGCGGATCACCTCCGCGGGCCTCAAGGAGAGCCACCCGCACGACATCCAGATGACGGTCGAGGCACCGAACTACAGCCGCAAGTAGACAGAAGGCCTTCCAGGGCGGTCCCGGAGCATCCGGGGCCGCCCTCGGCGTGTCCGTCGGGGATACTGGAAGGCGCTGCAACGCATCAGGGAAAGGCCACAGACGTGACTGAGATCGAGATCGGGCGCGGCAAGCGCGGCCGCCGGGCGTACGCCTTCGACGACATCGCCGTCGTCCCCAGCCGCCGTACGCGGGACCCGAAGGAGGTCTCGATCGCCTGGCAGATCGACGCCTACCGCTTCGAGCTGCCGTTCCTGGCCGCTCCCATGGACTCGGTCGTCTCCCCGGCCACCGCGATCCGCATCGGCGAGCTCGGCGGCCTCGGCGTGCTGAACCTCGAGGGCCTGTGGACGCGCTACGAGGACCCGCAGCCGCTGCTGGACGAGATCGTCGGCCTGCCCGCCGAGACGGCCACCCGCCGCCTCCAGGAGATCTACGCCGCCCCCATCAAGGAGGAGCTGATCGGGCAGCGCATCAAGGAGGTGCGCGACTCGGGCGTGGTCACCGCCGCCGCGCTCTCCCCGCAGCGCACCGCCCAGTTCTCCAAGGCCGTCGTCGACGCGGGCGTGGACATCTTCGTCATCCGCGGTACGACGGTGTCGGCGGAGCACGTCTCCGGCGCGCACGAGCCGCTGAACCTGAAGCAGTTCATCTACGAGCTCGACGTCCCGGTGATCGTCGGCGGCTGTGCCACGTACACGGCCGCCCTGCACCTGATGCGCACCGGCGCGGCGGGCGTCCTCGTCGGCTTCGGCGGCGGCGCCGCGCACACCACGCGCAACGTGCTCGGCATCCAGGTGCCCATGGCCACCGCGGTCGCCGACGTGGCCGCCGCCCGCCGCGACTACATGGACGAGTCCGGCGGCCGGTACGTGCACGTCATCGCGGACGGCGGCGTCGGCTGGTCCGGCGACCTGCCCAAGGCGATCGCCTGCGGCGCCGACTCCGTGATGATGGGCTCCCCCCTGGCCCGCGCGACGGACGGTCCGGGCAAGGGCAACCACTGGGGCATGGAGGCCGTCAACGAGGAGCTGCCGCGCGGCCAGAAGGTCGACCTCGGCACGGTGGGCACGCTGGAGGAGATCCTCACCGGCCCGTCCCACACCCCCGACGGCTCGATGAACCTCTTCGGCGCCCTGCGCCGCGCGATGGCCACGACCGGCTACAGCGAGCTGAAGGAGTTCCAGCGCGTCGAGGTGACGGTGGCGGACTCGCAGCACCGGCGGTAGCCGTTCGACGGCATTGAGGAGGCCGGTCACCCTGACGGGGGTGACCGGCCTTTTGCGTGTCCAGGCAGGGCGCGCGTGGTGCTCAGGGGGCGCGCGGTTGTCATCGGGGCGAATCTGCGCCGGCGGGGCGGTTCCGGGTCGGTAATGTCTGTGCCCGGCGACCCAGTTCTCTGGGGCGCCCCCTTCCAAGGAGATCGTCTCCGGACCCCGGCCCTCGGGGCCCGGCCCGAATTCCAGACGGACCGCCTACCGGGCTAATGGCGGCATCGTGGAAGGGGGCGCGCCATGGGCCGTCACCGCAAGCCCACCGCCTGGGACCGGATCCGTCTGCGGATGGTGAAGTTCCGGAGGAGGTGCATCTTGTGGATTTACGGGAAGTGAGCGGCCACCCCTAAGAGAAGTAGGGGTGGACACTCCGTTCACTTCTCAGGAGCCTGCCGCAGTGCCCTCTGCGGTGGGCTCCACCCTGTTTCTACCGTACCCACGCGGCAGCCCGCCCACCACCAACCCCTGTGGCACGGACGGTGCCCGCGCGCCCCCTCTCACAACCGATGCGCCGCCCCCGTAGGTGTGGCCCCCCGCGTGTCCAGCATCAGCTGGGCCTTCACCGACAGGCCCTGGAGGTCGTACGTGCGGTGCTGCTGGAGCAGGATCGTCAGGTCGGCGTCGGCGGCGGCCTCGTAGAGGGAGTCCGCGCGGGGGACGGGGTGGTCGAGGACGTTCCAGGACGGTACGTGCGGGTCGTGGTAGCTGACGGAGGCGCCCAGCTCCATCAGCCGGGCCGCGATCTCCTGGGCCGGGGAACCCTGCTGGTCGGCGAGATCGGGCTTGTAGGTGACGCCGAGAAGCAGCACGCGCGCGCCGCGCGCGGACTTGCCGTGCTCGTTGAGGAGCGCGGCGGCGCGCTGCACGACGTAGCGCGGCATACGGCCGTTGACCTCCCCGGCCAGTTCCGCCATGCGCAGGGTGCGGCCCGCGTGGGCGGTCAGGTCCTGGGGGACGGCGTGGCCGCCGACGCCGGGGCCGGGGCGGAACGCCTGGAAGCCGAAGGGCTTGGTCTCCGCGCATCTGAGGACGTCCCACAGGTCGATGCCCAGGTCGTGGCAGAGGGCGGCCATCTCGTTGACGAGGGCGATGTTGACGTGCCGGAAGTTGGTCTCCAGGAGCTGCACGGTCTCCGCCTCGCGCAGGCCACGCGCGCGTACCACCTTGTCGGTGATGCGTCCGTAGAAGGCGGCGGCCGACTCCGTGCAGGCGGAGGTGAGGCCGCCGATGACCTTCGGGGTGTTGGCGGGGGTGTGGTCGCGGTTGCCGGGGTCGACCCGGCTCGGGGAGTAGGCGAGGTGGAAATCGTGCCCCGCGCGCAGGCCCGAACCCGATTCGAGCAGGCGCAGCAGGGGCCCCTCCGTCGTCCCGGGGGGCACCGGGGACTCGAGGATCACCGTGGTGTGCGGGCGCAGCCGCGCGGCGAGGGTGCGGGCGGCCGTCTCCACCTGGCCCAGATCCAGCCCGCCGTCCGCACCGCGCGGAGTGGGCGCGCAGATGACGGCGGTGCGCACCCGGCCGAGCTCGGCGGCGTTGGCGGTCGTGCGGAAGCCCTGCGCGAGCATGCGGCGCTGTTCGGCGGCGCTGAGGGAGCCCGGCTCGGGGCCGGTCCGGTAACCGATGGTGGAGATGCCGGCGGCGACGGCGGCCTGGGCCAGGGGCAGGCCGTACGGGCCGAGTCCGATGACGGCGAGATCTGCGGGCATGGGTGGGCCGTCCTTCCCGATAACCGGAGTGCGACAGGTGCGCAAGCCCTGTGGACTGGACAGGCGAGCGCAATGTCAGACTAGGAGTAAATATGACCGATATGCGGGATTGGTCGGCTGAGTTTCGGTGAGTCGTTCCGCAGGGTTGTCCACAGGCCGGGGTCCGTGGTGGCCGGAGTCGGGCAAGCCGGTCAGAATTTGGGCATGAGGGTGGGGGACCGGGCTTCGCCCGACGGGTGCGGCCGATGCGACCGATGAGCGGGAGGCAGCGGTGAGGACAGCGACACTGGGGCCGGCGCAGCGCGCCGAATCACTCGCGTCCATGGCCGAGCACGAGCTGGACGTGCTGGTGGTGGGCGGCGGCGTGGTCGGCGCGGGTACGGCGCTCGACGCCGCGACGCGCGGCCTGTCCACGGGCCTGGTCGAGGCGCGTGACTGGGCGTCGGGCACCTCCAGCCGGTCCAGCAAGCTGATCCACGGTGGCCTGCGCTATCTGGAGATGCTCGACTTCGTGCTCGTACGGGAGGCGTTGAAGGAGCGCGGCCTGCTGCTGGAGCGGCTCGCTCCGCATCTGGTGCGCCCGGTGCCGTTCCTGTACCCGCTGCGGCACAAGGGCTGGGAGCGGTGGTACGCCGGATCGGGCGTCGCGCTGTACGACACCATGGCGATGGCCCGGGGACACGGGCGCGGCCTGCCCGTACACCGCCACCTGAGCCGCCGTCACGCGCTGCGGGTGGCACCCTGTCTGAAGAAGGACGCGCTGGTCGGAGCCCTGCAGTACTACGACGCCCAGATGGACGACGCCCGCTTCGTGGCGACGCTGGTGCGCACGGCGGCGGCGTACGGCGCGAAAGCCGCCAACCGCGCTCGGGTCACGGGGTTCCTGCGCGAGGGCGAACGCGTCGTGGGCGCCCGGGTGCAGGACGTCGAGGGCGGCGGCGAGTACGAGATCCACGCCAAGCAGGTCGTCAACGCCACCGGGGTGTGGACCGACGACACCCAGGCGATGGTCGGCGAACGCGGACAGTTCCACGTGCGGGCCTCGAAGGGCATCCACCTGGTCGTCCCCAAGGACCGCATCCACTCCACGACCGGGCTCATCCTGCGCACCGAGAAGTCCGTGCTGTTCGTCATACCCTGGGGCCGGCACTGGATCGTGGGCACCACGGACACCGACTGGGACCTCGACAAGGCGCACCCGGCCGCGTCCAGCGCGGACATCGACTACCTGCTGGAGCACGTGAACTCGGTGCTCGCGGTGCCGCTGACGCGGGACGACGTGGAGGGCGTGTACGCCGGTCTGCGGCCGCTGCTCGCCGGTGAGTCGGACGCCACGAGCAAGTTGTCCCGCGAGCACACCGTGGCGCATCCGGTGCCCGGGCTCGTCGTGGTGGCGGGCGGCAAGTACACGACGTACCGGGTCATGGCCAAGGACGCGGTGGACGCGGCGGTGCACGGACTCGACGTGCGCGTCGCCGACTGCGTCACCGAGGACACGCCGCTGGTCGGCGCCGAGGGCTACCACGCGCTGTGGAACGCGCGGGCGCGCACGGCCGCGCGCACCGGCCTGCACACGGTACGGGTGGAGCACCTGCTGAACCGGTACGGCGCGCTGGCGGAGGAGGTCCTGGCCCTCATCGCCTCGGACCCCTCGCTGGGCGAGCCGCTCCGGGCGGCCGACGACTATCTGCGTGCCGAGATCACCTATGCCGCCTCGCACGAGGGCGCGCGGCACCTGGACGACGTGCTGACCCGGCGCACCCGCATCTCGATCGAGACGTTCGACCGGGGGACGCGCAGCGCCCGTGAGGCGGCCGAGCTGATGGCGCCGGTGCTGGGCTGGGACAAGGACCAGATCGAGCGCGAGGTACGGCACTACGAGAAGCGGGTGGAGGCCGAACGGGAGTCGCAGCGGCAGCCCGACGACCTGACGGCGGACGCGGCACGGCTGGGGGCGCCGGACATCGTGCCGTTGTAGCCGCAGGCCACGAGCCGCGAGCCGCGAATCGTGGGCCGCGAGCCGCTGGCCACCGGCCCGAATCACTCGAACGGGTGGCGGGATCCGGGATCTCCGTTCGGAACCCGGTCGTTCTAGGAGGTGCGAGGGCAGAACTCGGCCGCGAGCATCGCGGGTTCGAGACCGGGGTCCGCCATCGACTCCGTGTTCACGCGGAAGGTGAGGACACGCCGGCCGTCGACCGTGGCCGCGGTGCGCACGTAGCTGCCGGAGATGCGCCCGTTGTGTCCCCACACCGTGGTGCCGCACGGAAGCGTCACGGGAAACAGGCCCATGCCGTACGAGCCGTGTGCGGTGCGGGTGTCGAGCATCTCGCGCAGCCGGCGCGGGGGCAGCAGTTCACCGCCGAGCAGGGCCGCGTAGAAGCGGTCCAGGTCGGCGAGCGTGGTCACCAACTCGCCCGCGGCGCCGGCCACCCGCGGGTCGAGCCGGGTGACGTCGGTTCCGTCGGCCGCGTAGGAGCGGCCGTGCGGCGAGGGCAGAGAGGTCAGGGAACCCGGGAAGGAGGTGCCCGTCAGGCGCAGCGGAGCGATGATGCGGCGCTCGGCCTCGGCGGCGTACGAGCGGCCGGTGACCTGTTCGACGACCAGGCCGAGCAGGACGTAGTTGGTGTTCGAGTAGGAGAAGCGGCCGGAGTCGGCCGGGGGGTGGGTGAGTGCGATGCGTACGGCCTGAAGAGGGGTGACCGGCACGGCGCCTCGCGTGTTTGCGGAGAAGTCGTACAGGCCGCTGGTGTGGGTGAGCAGGGAACGCAGGGTCAGCGCGCGGCCGTCGTTGCCCGCCCCCCGCACCAGGCCGGGCAGATGCTCCTCCACGGTGTCGGACAGCGACAGGCGGCCTTCGTCGGCCAGTTGCAGGACGACCGTGGCGACGAACGTCTTGGTGATGCTGCCGGCGCGGAAGTGGTCGGCACGCTCGATGCCCGGGCCGGTGTCGGCGTAGCGAGTGCCGGTCTCCTCCAGGGCCAGCAGGGCCGCGGCGGGGGCGCCGCCCCGTGTGACCAGCAGCGGAAGGAGCGCGTCCGTAGGCGGGACGGCCGGGGCCGAGGAGGCGGTCGGGGCCAGGGCGAGCAGGGCCAGGGACACAGGAACGGCCAGTAGTGTCCGAAGCGGCGGCATCCCTGCTCCTCCCATGTCGGAGGCCCATCATGCAGGGCGGGGGAACGTGTCCGTCATCCGGGTGCCGTGCCGCCGGGCCCGGTGTGCGGCCAGAGGCACCCTGGGCGTCGACCACTTGTCGGGTGAGGGACAATGAAGGCTCTGTCAGGGCGGGTTGCATGAGGGGACGCATGTCGGAGGCGGAGCGGGCGGGGACATCCCGTCAGGACAAGAGCGCACGTCTCCTCGCCGGGCGGTACCGGCTGGGAGATGTGCTCGGCCGCGGCGGCATGGGCACGGTGTGGCGGGCCCAGGACGAGACTCTGGGGCGGACCGTCGCCGTCAAGGAGCTCCGCTTCCCGTCGAACATCGACGAGGACGAGAAGCGGCGGCTGATCACGCGGACCCTGCGCGAGGCCAAGGCGATCGCGCGGATCCGCAACAACAGCGCCGTGACGGTCTTCGACGTGGTCGAGGAGGACGACCGGCCCTGGATCGTGATGGAACTCGTCGAGGGCAAGTCGCTCGCCGAGGCCATCCGGGAGGACGGCCTGCTGGAGCCGCGGCGCGCGGCGGAGGTCGGCCTGGCCATCCTGGACGTCCTGCGCTCCGCGCACCGCGAGGGCATCCTGCACCGTGACGTGAAGCCGTCGAACGTGCTGATCGCCGAGGACGGCCGGGTCGTGCTCACGGACTTCGGCATCGCCCAGGTCGAGGGCGATCCGTCCATCACCTCGACCGGCATGCTGGTCGGCGCCCCCTCCTACATCTCCCCGGAGCGGGCCCGCGGGCACAAGCCGGGGCCGGCGGCCGACCTGTGGTCGCTCGGCGGGCTGCTGTACGCGGCGGTGGAGGGCACTCCGCCGTACGACAAGGGGTCCGCGATCGCGACGCTCACGGCGGTGATGACCGAGCCGCTCGACGAGCCGAAGAACGCGGGACCGCTCAGGGACGTCATCTACGGGCTGCTCAACAAGGACCCCGCCCAGCGGCTCGACGACCGTGGCGCCCGGGCCATGCTGAACGCGGTCCTCGACGCGCCCGCGCCCAAGGAGGCCGGGGAGCCGGCGGACGCGACGAAGGTCGTGCCGCTGCCCGAGCAGCCGGACGCCGGGGGCAGGCGCGGCGAGGAGGCCGGGGAGAAGCTGCGGGGCGCGCTGCGTTCCGTGCGGAAGGCGGCGGTGGCGGCCGGCTCGGCCGGTGCCGCCGCGGCGGCCCGCGCCAAGTCCGGCGGTGGCGGCACCGCTTCGGCCGCCGAACCGGCCGCGGGGACCAGGAGCACGTCGGCGGGCGCCTCCGGGACGAGGCCCGGCGCGGCATCGCCCTCCGCCCCGGCCGCGAAGCCCGCCGTGAAGCCGGCCCAGGCGTCCGGCCCGGGTGCGCGGGGGACCGCGCGGCAGAAGCCGGCCGCCGGTGGCCGCAGTTCGGGCTGGCCGGTGATGACGCCGCCGGACCTGCCGGCCAGGGCCGTGCCGCGGGCGCCGCTCACCGATGTGGTGCCGCGCCGGACGCTGATCATCATCGCGGTGGTCGTGGTGCTCGCCGTGCTCGGCACCGTGCTGGCCCTCACGCTCGGCGGCGACGACGAGGGCGACAAGGGGGCCAAGGGCAGCGGCGGCGGGACCGTCGTCAGCGGGACCCCGAGCGCCGACACCAAGGGTGACGAAGGCGACGGCACCCGCACCGACGGCACGGCGACCGGGCCGACGGGCACGGGAGCGGGTTCGGCGACCGCCACAGCCGGCGCCGGCACCGGCGGATCGGCCGGGGACGAGGACGAGACCGGGGACGAGGCGGGGGAAGAGGAAGAGGAAGAGGACGGCGGCGGTACGTCGGCGGCGGAGACGTACAAGGGGAACCAGGGGTACTCGATCGGGCTGCCCGAGGGATGGAAGTTCCAGTCGACGGGGGCCGCCGGGGACCGGTTCACCGGACCGAACGGGCAGAAGCTGCTCATCGGATGGACGACCACGCCGAAGGACGACCCGGTCGCGGACTGGAAGAACCAGGAACGCGGCATGGTGCGTTCCCAGTACCAGCGGATCCGTATAGAGGCGGTGGACTACCGGGGCTGGAACACGGCCGACTGGGAGTTCACCTATGTGGAGGGCGGGACCAAGTACCGGTCCATCGACCGGGGGACCGTCGTCGGCGACCGGCTCGGGTACGGGCTGATGTACACGGCCAAGGCCGCCGACTGGGGCAGCGACCAGCGCAAGGACACCTGGCGGACGCTGACGGAGACGTTCCGGCCGAAGTCCTGAGCATGACCGGCCCACGGAATGGGGAGGCAGATGTGGCATCCCCTCTCTGCGGGTTGCCTCCGGCACGTATCGTGAATGCTTGCGGACCGTACGCAGCCGGAACGGCCCGCCGGGCGAGCGGAACCGATCGACCGTAGTGCCGGGGGAGGCAACGTGGACGACTATGCGGGACGGGTTCTCGCCGACCGCTACCGCCTGCCGCTGCCGCCCTCCGACGAGTACGAACTGACCGAGACCCGCGCCTTCGACACCTACAGCGGGCAGGAAGTCCTGGTCAGGCAGGTCCCGTTGCCGGAGGTCGTCGAGGCCGAGGTGCTGGACGCGGAGGGGCTGCCCGACGGTTTCACCGCCCGTGACGGGGGTGCGCGGCGTGGCGGACCCGGGCCCGCGTCCGCGCGCGGGGGCACGCGACGGCCCGCCGACCCGGTCGTGCGGCGCGCGGTCGAGGCCGCGCAGGCGGCGGCCGCCATCCCCGACCACCCGCGCCTGGACCAGGTCTTCGACGTGTTCGCGGAGGGCGGTTCGCTGTGGATCGTCAGCGAACTCGTGTCCGCGCGTCCGCTCGCCGCCCTGCTCGCCGAGAAGCCGCTGTCCCCGTACCGGGCGGCGGAGGTCGCCTCCGACGTCCTGACCGCGCTGCGGGTGCTGCACTCCCACGGCTGGGTGCACCGCAACATCACCGCGCGCACGGTGCTCGTCTGCGACGACGGCCGGGTGATGCTCACCGGTCTCGCGGTCGGTGCGGCGGAGGAGGCCCTGTGCGGGTACGACCCGGTGCCCGCTCCGGACGAGGAGCCGGGGCGGACGGCGGGGGCGGTCGAGGCCCTGGGGCCGACGGCGTCCGCGGGCACGCCGGACGCCGGGCGCGGCCCGTCCTGGCCGCCCGGGTTCACCCGCGAGCCCGACGCCGACCCCGATGCCGCGCGCCGGGCCGCCATCGAGGCCCGGGCCGGCCGGATGCCCGGCGGTGGGGCGGACACGGCGGGCGGTCTCTCGCCCGTGGCGGCCCCCAAGGCCCTCGACAGCGCGGGCGACGTGCGGGCGGCCCGCGCGGGGGCGATCGCCGCGTACCGGGCGGGCGCCCGTGCCGCCGCCCGGGTGCAGGAGGCCCAGCAGAGCGGCCGTGCCGCCCTGCCCGGCGCCCGGCCCGCCCCCGAGGACGGCGGCGGCCCGGCCTCCGCCCCGCAGCGCGGCAGCGGCTCCGCGCAGCCGCCGTACGTCTCCCGGCCGGGGGACGAGGACGCGGGCACGACGGCCGCCGCGACCCCGCCGGGGCAGATAGCCGACCCCTACGGCGTGGGCCCCGCCGGCCGGTACGGGACCGCGCCCCGTACGGGCAGCGGACGCACCGCCCCGGGAGCACCCGAAACCCCCACGGCCCCCGCGGCCCTCGAACCGGCGGCCGCCCCCGCCCCGCCCGCCCGCTGGGACGACCTGGTGGCCCACGCCCCCGCGCGCCGCGGCCCGACCACCGCGCTGGCCGCCGAGCGGGCGCGGCAGGCGCGCATGGCCGTCGTCGGACCCGTGACCGAGCGGTGGGCGCCGGAGCAGGCCGGACCCGTGCACGAGAACTGGCAGCTCGCCGCCCCGATCGGCCCCGCCACCGACCTCTGGGCGCTGGGCTCCCTGCTGTTCCGGGCCGTGCAGGGACACGCGCCCTACCCGGAGGAGTCGACGGCCGAGCTGGTGCAGATGGTGTGCGCCGAGCCGCCCGCGTTCGCCGAGGAGTGCGGGCCGCTGCGGCCGGTCGTGGAGTCGCTGCTGCGTCAGGACCCCACCGAGCGCCTCGACTTCGAGGAGCTGCGCGGCTGGCTGCGTTCGCTGGTGCGCTCCGCGCCCGAGCCCGAGGCGGGTGTGCACGTCATAGCGGCACCGCCCGCCGACGCGAGCAAGCTGCCCGTCATACGGCGCCGGGGCGAACTGGTGCGCAGACGCCGCGCCGGGCTCCCCGCGCACCACGGGCGGCACAAGCGGGCCAAACGGGACGCCGGTTCCCCGCGCCGGCTCGGCCGCACCCTGCTCCTGCTGGTGCTGCTCGCCATGGCGGCGGCGATCGCGTACGCCGTGCTGTTCATGCCGAAGTCCGGTGAGGACGACTCGGGTTCGGCCGACCGCACCGGAGCCGCCGGTGAGGTGAGCCCCGCGCCGAGCCCGCCGGACGCCGAGCGGCAATCGCCGAAGCCCGAGGACGGTCCCGAGAACAGCCCCGAGGAGTCGGCCGCCTCCACCGAGACGCAGACCACCGGCCCCGAGGTCGCCGACGGCTTCACCCTGGCCAAGGACCCGGAGGGTTTCCGGGTCGCCGTCGCCGAGGGCTGGCAGCGCACCGCGAAGAACGGCAGCGGCCAGGTCGTCTACTCCGAGGGAGACTTCGAGCTCATCGTCGTACCGGGCCGGGACAGCGCGGAGACGTACGGCAGCGACCCCATGGCCTACCAGCGGGACGACGAGCGGGAACTCCAGCCCTACCGCGACTCGAGCTGGGCCACCTCCACCGGTCTGAAGACCATCGAGGTGGGCGGACGGATCATGGCCGAGGGCCAGTTCACCTGGACCGGCGACGGCGGCGAGCTGTACGTCCGCAATCTCGCGGCGCTGATCGACGGCCGCTACCACGTGGTGCAGGTACGCGGACCGGAGGCCGAACGGGACGAGGTGACCCGGCTCTACGAGCAGGCGGCGGCGACCTACCGGTTCACCGGCTGAACCACCGACTCCACGCGGTCACAGGGGTTTTGGTTGCCTGACGTCCCATAAGGCGACAACTGTCACAGTGCGGTCTCCATGGCACCCCCTCGGTTCCCAGGACGCGCCGGGGTACTTACGCTGACCCTGTCAAGACCATTGCGGGGCAACGTGAATCAGATGCAGGGCTCGCTCGTCGCGGGCCGCTACCGGCTCGGTGAGTCCATCGGAAGCGGTGGCATGGGCCGGGTGTGGCGCGCCCATGACGAGGTGCTGCACCGGGTCGTCGCCATCAAGGAACTGACCGCGGCGCTCTACGTCTCCGACAGCGAACAGGCCATGCTGCTGGCACGCACCCGCGCGGAGGCACGGGCCGCCGCGCGGATCAACCACTCCGCCGTCGTCACGGTGCACGACGTGCTGGAGCACGACGGCCGGCCGTGGATCGTGATGGAGTTGATCGAGGGCCATTCGCTGGCCGACGCGGTGAAGGAACGGGAACGCGTCGACCCCCGCGAGGCCGCGCGCATCGGCCTGTGGGTGCTGCGCGCCCTGCGCGCCGCGCACGCGGCCGGCGTACTGCACCGCGACGTCAAGCCCGGCAACGTCCTCCTCGGCGACGACGGCCGGGTCCTGCTCACCGACTTCGGCATCGCGCAGATCGACGGCGACACGGCCATCACCCGCACCGGCGAGGTCGTCGGCTCGGTCGACTACCTCGCGCCCGAGCGGGTCCGCGGCCACGACCCCGGCCCCTCCTCCGACCTGTGGGCGCTCGGTGCGACGCTGTACACGGCGGTGGAGGGCAGATCGCCGTTCCGCCGCACGTCACCGCTGACCACCATGCAGGCGGTCGTCGAGGAGGAGGCCGACGAGCCGGAACACGCCGGCCCCCTCGGGCCCGTCATCAGCGCACTTCTGCGCAAGGATCCGGCCACCCGGCCCGACGCGGACCGGGCCGAGCAACTGCTCGCCGAGGCCGCCGAGGGACGCCGGCCGCAGGCGGCGCAGGAGTACGTGCCGACCCAGGCGGTCGGCGCCCGTGCCCCCCTGCCGTACGAGACCGGGCCCGAGGCGGTCCCGCAGTACCCGCAGGCCGGTCCCACGACGGCTCAGCGGCCGTATCCGCAGGCCGGTCCCGCGATCGCTCGGCAACCGTACCCGCAGGGCGCCCCCACGACGGCTCAGCAGCCGTACATGCCGCCCGCCGCGCCCCGCAGGCGGGTGCGCGGGCGGGTGATCGCCCTGGTCGTCGTCCTGGCGGCGATCATCGGCGGGGGCACCGCGGTGATGCTCCAGCAGGAGGACCGGGGCGGCACCACGGCCGGCCCCTCCCCGGCCCCGACGCCCAGCCCCACGAAGACGGGGGAGACCAAGTCACCGGGAAACCTCCCGGAGGGCTGGGTCCGCCGCACCGACCCCTGGGGCTTCAGCATCGTCCTGCCCGGCGACGACTGGGAACGCGTGCTCTTCGACGAGGAGACCCGGCAGGTCGACTACACGCCCGACGGCGGCAAGCACTTCATCCGCATCGCCATCGACGACTCGCCCGACTTCGACGACCCGTACGAGCACCTGAAGGACCTGGACCGGCAGATAGGGCAGCGCCTGGTCGGCTACCAGCGGATCGGTCTGGACCGCCGTGTCTACCGGGACCGCCAGAGCGCCCGGCTGGAGTACACCTGGACCGCGCTGGCCAAGGACACCGACTTCCCGGGTCCGCGCCGGGCGGTCGACCAGATGTACCTCTCGCGGGACGGCGTCGAGTACGCGATCTACATGTCCGGGCCGGCCGGGGACTGGGCCACGACCAGCGCGCAGTTCGAGACGGTGCTGAAGGGCTGGCGCGAGCCCTGACCCCCGGGGCGGGCCCGGAGGCGCGCCGCTTGGCCGAATCGCCGTACCGGAGGGCGCACATCCGGTGGGGCATGATGGGCCCATGGGGACCGACGGGGACGCCGAGAACGCGACCGCCAGGACCAACGGACGTGTCATCGCGGGCCGTTACCGTTTGGAGGCGAGGCTCGGACGCGGTGGCATGGGCGTGGTCTGGCGGGCCACCGACCAACTGCTCGGACGGGGTGTCGCCGTCAAGGAGCTTCCCCTCGACGAGACGCTCTCCGCGGCGGACGCCCGGCGGCAGCGGGACCGCACCCTGCGCGAGGCGCGTGCCCTGGCCCAGTTGAGCCACCCGCACATCATCGTCGTCCACGACGTCGTCGAGGACGACGAACGCCCGTACATCGTCCTGGAGCTGATCGACGGGCCGTCCCTCGCCGACCGGGTCGCCGAGCGGGGCCCGGTCGACGCCGCGGAGGCCGCGCGGATCGGCGTCGACCTGCTCGGGGCGTTACGGGCCGCGCACACGGCGGGCGTACTGCACCGCGACCTCAAGCCCGCCAACGTCCTGCTGGAGAACGGCACCGACCGGGTCGTCCTCACCGACTTCGGCATCGCCCGGGTGTCGGGCGCCACCACGCTCACCGAGACCGGCTCCTTCGTCGGCTCGCCCGAGTACACCGCCCCCGAGCGGATGTCCGGCGCCAGGACGGGACCGGAGTCCGACCTGTGGTCGCTGGGCGCGCTGCTGTGCACGGCGCTCAGCGGCGAGTCGCCGTTCCGGCGGGACTCCCTCGGCGGGGTCCTGCACGCGGTCGTGGTCGACGAGATCCGGCCGCCCATCGAGGCAGAACCGATTCTTCCCGTGGTGCGCGGCCTGCTGGAGCGCGACCCCGACCGCCGGCTGGACGCGGACCGGGCCGAACGGATGCTGCGGGCGTTCCGGGAGACGGGCCGTACGCCCGAGGCGGCGCCCCCCGGACTGCTGCCCCCGCACCGGGACGCCCCCCGCCGACGACCCCCGGTGCGGCGGGAGGAGGCGGGAGGGGGGCCCGAGACGCGTCCGGTCCGGCGACAGCCCACGAGGGGCGTGCTCGTCGCGGCCCTGGCCGTCGCCGCCATGGCGGGAGCGGGGGTGTCCGCGGCGGCACTGCTCCTGCAGGACCGGGGCGGCGACGGGGGCGGTGCGCCGACGAGTACGGCGCCCGAGACACCCGCGAGCGAATCACCCACCGGGACCCCGACGCCCTCGCCCACTCCCACGGCGACCGACTCCTCGATCCGGCCGCATAACCCCGTAAACGGGAGATAAGTCCCCGCGAGAGTCACGGGTCTGTGACCGGTCGGCATCCGCAGTGGATACGGGAGGGCTTGGCGCGATATGGATGAACCATGAGCAACAACGGGGGAGCCCGCCACGGGGCCGACGAGCCAACCAGTTTCGGTCTGCGACCGCCGAACCCGAACCAGCCCGTGGCCGTGCCGCACCCCGGCAACCCGTACGCGGCACCGACCGAGGTGGTTCCGGCGCAGCCGCAGCCGCAGCCGCAGACACAGGTGCAGTCACAGCCGCAGGCACAGGCGCAGAACGACCCCGGTGCCGGGCGGCTGATCGCCGGCCGTTACCGGCTGCTCGCCAAGCTCGGGCACGGCGGCATGGGCACGGTGTGGCGGGCCAAGGACGAGACCGTGGACCGCGAGGTCGCCGTCAAGGAGCCCCGCTTCCCGGACCACCTTCCCGAACGCGAACGCGCCAACGCCTCCGAGCGGATGCGCCGCGAGGCCCGCGCCGCCGCCCGGCTCGACCATCCCGCGGTGGTCAACGTCCATGACGTCGCGGTGGTCGACGGCCGGCCGTGGATCGTGATGGAACTGGTCCAGGGCCGTTCGCTGGGCGCCGTGCTGCAGGAGGAGGGCACCCTCTCGGCGCGCGAGGCGGCCAGGGTCGGCCTGGAGGTGCTCGGCGCGCTGGAGGCCGCCCACGGGGCGGGGATCCTGCACCGGGACGTCAAACCGGACAACGTGCTGCTCGGCCGGCACGGCCGGGTCGTCCTCACCGACTTCGGCATCGCCCAGATCGAGGGCGAGACCAATCTGACCGACACCGGCGGCTTCGTCGGTTCGCCGGAGTACATCGCCCCGGAACGGGTGCTGGGCCAGCGTCCCGGCCCCGCCTCCGACCTGTGGTCGCTCGGCGTGGTGCTGTACGCGGCGACGGAGGGCGTCTCGCCGTTCCGCCGCAGCAACACCCCCGCCACCCTCCAGTCGGTCCTCAACGCCATCCCGGCACCGCCCGCCTCCGCGCAGGGGCCGCTGGCCGAGGTCATCACCGGCCTGCTGCAGAAGGATCCGGCGCGCCGTCCGGACGCCGCCCGGGTCCGCGCCGCACTGGAGACGGCCGCGAACCCGCCCGCCCCGCAGCCCACGCAGGTCGCCCGGTTCCCGGAGGAGGGCTCCGGCGGCAAGGGCGTCCGGATCGGCCGCAAGACGCTGGCGGGGCTGGGCGCGGCGGTCGTCGCGGGAGCGGTGGCCGCGTACCTGGTGATCGCCGACCCGTTCGCGGGGCCGCTGCCGGACGGCTGGAAGAAGCACGATCTCGGGAGCAAGGTCGGCGTCGGCCTCGCGGTGCCCGAGGGCTTCGTGCAGGACGAGCAGGCCGAGGACTCGGACGGGACCGTCGCCTCCTTCACCGACCCGAGCGGACTGGTGCGGGTCGAGATCGACCGCGACATCAAGGCCGAGGACAAGAACGGCGAGATCGAGGCCTCGGCCTCGGAACGGGCGTTCGCGCACTGGGAGGAACTGAGGGACGGCGAGTACGGCTGGGGCATCGCCGACACGCCGGCCCCCAAGGGCAGGCCGCGCGAGACCACGTACAAGGACCGCGAGGCGGCCACGAACACCATCGTCTACACGACGACCACCACTCCGGCGCTGGTGCGCGAGGCGCAGGTCATGTACTACCGGAACAAGGCCGGCGACATGTACCGGCTCTGGATCGTGTACCCGGGCAAGGGCTACTTCGCCGAGGACGGCCGGGAGATCGCCCGTACGGTCATCGACTCGTGGGACATTCACCGGCTCTGAACGGACCGATGTCCGTCAACGCCCTGATCAGGGGCTTCGTTGCCAGCGCTCACTGGCGTGATGTGTGAGTGCTGGGCGAATCTGTTACCGACGGGTACACAAAGTGTTCCCCCGGGCATACCCTGCGGCTCATGACGGACGCGCAGACCCGGGAAACGACCGGCACCAACCCCCTCGCCCCCGCGCCGGCGGGGGCCCGCACCGCCGCCGACGTGGTCACGCCCGAGCTGGTCGCCCAGCTCACCAAGGGCGTGGCCGGCTCCGGCCGGACCGCCAACCACACGCCGTTCACCGGCGAGAAGCTGGCCGACCTGCCCGAGTCCACGCCCGAGGACGTCGAGAAGGCCTTCGCGACGGCCCGCGCCGCCCAGGCCGTCTGGGCGAGGATCCCGGTACGGGAGCGCGCCGCCGTCCTGCTGCGCTTCCACGACCTGGTGCTGAGCCGCCAGGCCGAGGTGCTCGACCTGATCCAGCTGGAGACCGGCAAGGCCCGGCTGCACGCCCACGAGGAGGTGCAGGCCGTCGCCGTCGCCGCCCGCCACTACGGCCGCCGGGCCGCCGCCTACCTGCGCCCCAAGCGGCACGCGGGCGCCGTGCCGACCCTCACCAAGGTCACCGAACTGCGCCACCCGCGCGGTGTCGTCGGCCAGATCGCGCCCTGGAACTACCCCCTCGAACTCTCCGTCGGCGACGCGCTCCCGGCGTTCGTCGCGGGCAACGCGGTCGTCATGAAGCCCGACACGGAGACCTGCCTCACCGCACTGTGGGCCCGTGACCTGCTGATCGAGGCCGGACTGCCCGCCGACGTCTTCCAGGTCGTCCTCGGCGAGGGCCCGGTCGTCGGCCCCGAGGTCGTCCGCCACGCCGACTACGTCTCCTTCACCGGCTCCACCCGCACCGGCCGCGAGGTCGCCCAGGGCGCCGCCGCCCGCCTGGTCGGCGTCTCCCTCGAACTCGGCGGCAAGAACGCCATGCTGGTGCTGGAGGACGCCGACCTCGACAAGGCCGCCGCGGGCGCCGTCCGCGCGTGCTTCTCCTCCGCCGGCCAGCTGTGCATCTCCATCGAGCGGCTGTACGTCCACGAGTCGGTCGCGGACGCCTTCCTGGAGCGCTTCGTCGCCCGCACCAAGGCGCTGCGCCTCGGCACCTCCCTCGCCTACGGCGCCGACATGGGCTCCCTGGTCGGGCAGCGCCAGCTCGACGCCGTCACCCGGCACGTCGACGACGCCGTCGCCAAGGGCGCCGAGGTGCTCGCGGGCGGCACGGCCCGCCCGGACATCGGCCCCTACTTCTACGAGCCGACCGTCCTCGACGGAGTCGAGGCCCCGATGAGCGTCTGCTCCGAGGAGACCTTCGGCCCGGTCGTCTCGGTCTACCGCTTCTCCTCCGACGACGAGGCGGTCGAACGCGCCAACGCCACCCCGTACGGCCTGAACTCCTCCGTCTGGACGAAGGACACCCGGCGCGGCCGCGAGGTCGCCGCACGCCTGCGCACCGGCACGGTGAACATCAACGAGGGCTACGCCCCCGCGTACGGCAGCGTCCAGTCGCCGATGGGCGGCATGAAGGACTCCGGCCTCGGCCGCCGCCACGGCTCCGAGGGCATCCTCAAGTACACCGAGGCCCAGACGGTCGCCCACCAGCGCCTCCTCCCGATGGCCCCGTCACTGGGCATGGACGACGAGAGCTACGCGGCCTTCATGAGCCGCAGTCTCCGCCTGATGAAGGCATTCCGGTTCAGGTAGCCGACCTCAGGGGCGCGGGGCTGCATCGATATGCGGCTCCGCCGCGCGAGCGCGACCAGCCACACACGACCCGCACGCGAACTCAAAGGGGAGCCCTCCGTGCCTATAGACGCTTACGACTACGACGTCCTCGTCATCGGTTCCGGCTTCGGCGGCTCCGTCTCGGCCCTCCGCCTGACGGAGAAGGGATACACCGTCGGCGTCCTGGAAGCCGGCCGCCGCTTCACGCGGCAAACCCTGCCGAAAAACTCCTGGGACCTGAAGAACTACCTCTGGGCGCCGAGACTCGGCATGTACGGCATCCAGCGCATCCACCTGCTCGGCAACGTCATGGTGCTGGCCGGCGCGGGCGTCGGCGGCGGCTCGCTCAACTACGCCAACACCCTCTACGTACCGCCGAAGCCGTTCTTCGACGACCCGCAGTGGGGACACATCACCGACTGGCGGGAGGAGCTGGGCCCGTACTACGACCAGGCGAAACGCATGCTCGGCGTACGGCTCAACCCGACGATGACCCCGTCGGACGTGCATCTGAAGGCGGCGGCCGAGCGGATGGGGGTGGGCGACACCTTCCACATGGCCCCGGTCGGCGTCTTCTTCGGCGACGGCGAGGACGCCGACGGGAAGGCGAGGGCGAAGCCGGGGCAGGAGGTGCCCGACCCGTACTTCGGCGGGGCGGGGCCCTCGCGCCGGGCCTGTGCCGAGTGCGGCGAGTGCATGACCGGCTGCCGGCACGGCGCGAAGAACACCCTCAACGAGAACTACCTCCACCTCGCCGAGAAGGCGGGCGCGGTCGTGCACCCCATGACGACGGCCGTGTCGGTGACGGAGGACTCCCGCGGCGGATACGCGGTCGCCACGCTCCCGACCGACAACCGCCGCAAGGGCGAGGGCCGTACCTTCCGTGCCCGCCGGGTCGTCCTGGCCGCCGGCACCTACGGCACCCAGACGCTGCTGCACCGCATGAAGGCGGGCGGGCAGCTGCCGCACCTCTCGGAGAGGCTGGGCGAGCTGACCCGCACCAACTCCGAGGCACTCGTCGGCGCGCAGACCGACGACCGCCGCTACCGCAGGGCCACCGGCGCGCCGAAGGCCGACTTCACCCGCGGTGTGGCCATCACGTCGTCGATCCACCCCGACGAGAACACCCACATCGAGCCGGTCCGCTACGGCCGCGGCTCCAACTCGATGGGCGGGCTGTCCATCCTCCAGGTGCCGTACGCGGGCGGCGGCTCGGGTGCGGCCCGGGTGCTCGGCTGGCTGGGCAGCGCGGCGAAGCACCCCTGGCTGCTGCTGCGTTCCCTGTCCAACCGGCGCTGGTCGGAGCGGACCATCATCGGGCTGGTGATGCAGTCGCTGGACAACTCCCTGACGACGTACCTCAAGCCGTCCGGGGCCGGCCGCGGGCTGCTCACCGCCCGGCAGGGCCACGGCGCCCCCAACCCCAAGCAGATCAAGGCGGCCACGGACGGCGCGTCGGCGCTGGCGGCCGAGATCAACGGCTTCGCCGGTTCCAACGTCGGCGAGCTGACGGGGATGCCGCTGACCGCCCACTTCCTGGGCGGCTGCCCGATCGGCGCGTCCCGCGAGACCGGGGTGATAGACCCGTACCACCGCCTCTACGGCCACCCCGGCATCTCGGTCGTGGACGGGGCGGCGGTCTCGGCGAACCTGGGCGTCAACCCCTCCCTGACCATCACGGCACAGGCCGAGCGGGCGATGTCGTACTGGCCCAACAAGGGCGAGGCCGATCCGCGCCCCGCGCAGGGGGAGGCCTACCGGCGTCTGGAGCCGGTCGAGCCGAAGTCCCCGGCGGTCCCGGCACAGGCGTTCGGCGCGCTGCGGCTGCCGTTCCTGGGGATGCCGGCGGTACCGCCGAAGCGGAACTGAGACGGCCGGGGAAAGACGGACAAGGGAGAAGGACCTGTGCCCCCCTCCGAGCTCAGGTCCTTCTCCCTTGTCCGTGCGGTCCGTGAGGATCTAGTGAGTGTGATCAACAGGGCACGCGGATGGTTGTCCTGCCGCTCAGGGAATTCTCGTGTGACTTGGATCACATGTGAGGGGTGATCATCGCTGGCGTACGCTCGGCCGCCTACGACCGCCATCGAGAGAAAGTCCGCGACCCCGTGGCCGAGCAGCCGTCCGAAGAGAACAGACCGGAGTCCTCGTCCCTCCCCGATGACGTCTGGGAGAAGTTCGTCCAGGACAGTGAGCGCGACATCCGTGCCTCCGCCCCCAAGGAGCCGTCGGCGCGGGCGCGCATGGTGACCGAGCGGCTGCGGGCCATGGACGAGGCGCAGGCGAGGGCGGCCGGCGGCGGCAAGCGCCGTACGGGCAGGAAGCGGAAGGCGGCGCAGCCCGCCCGGCCCGAGGGATGGCGTGCGAGCCCGCCCCTGCCGGTCCTGGAGCGTCGCTCGTCCCGGCGGCGCCGGGTCTGGAGCGCGGTCGGGGTGGTGGTCGCCGTGGCGCTGGCCGTGGTCGCCGTCAATCCGTCGGCCGCGCTGTCCTGGCTGCCCGGTGGCCTCGGCGAGGACGGGGCGGGGGCGGCCGACGCCACTTTGCTCTCCCCCGAGACGGGCCGCCCCAGTACCGCGCCTCCCGACGCCCCCGCAGGCACCCCCACGCGCGAGGAGCCGTTCGCCGGGTCCCCGGCCGCCCGGTGGGAGGCGGGAGCGGACGCCATCCGGCTGCCCGAGGCGAAGGCCGTCAACGGGGTCCCCGCCGACCGGATCCGGGCCGCTCTGAAGGGGGCGAAGGACTTCCTGGTCGCCGCCAACCTCGATCCCGGTGTGCTGAAGGGCGAACACCCGAAGAAGGCGCTGGACCTCGTGGACCCGGCGGAGAAGGAGTACCTCGCCGATCTGCGCGACGCCCTGCGCGATCCCACGGTGAAGAACGACCCGGTGTGGACGTTCACCCGGTTCGACCCCGCGGAGGTCGAACCGGCGGGTGACGTGCGGGTGCGCGGCCGTATGACGGTCGAAGCCGTGAAGGGAACCGCCGGGAGGGCAGTGATCAAGGCCGACTACACCTTCGTGTACCCGATGGCCCGGGTCGGCGGCGGCGACGAGGTGAGCAGGTCCATCGTCCGCCGGTCGGTCGAGGTGGAGGCCGTGGACCCCGCCAGGTTCCGGGCCGACGAGGGACACATCTGGATCACCGACGTCAACGGCGAGATATCCAACGACGACTGCCGGGACGGCGACGGGTTCATCCGACCGCAGTTCCTCGCCGACCGGCAGGGGCGTCCCGAGCCGTCCGGACCGGCCCGCGACCCGTACGACCGCAGCAAGGACCTGAAGCCGGCCGACGGCGACGCGGGCTGCGGCGTCGTGTCCCGCACCTGAGACGTACGGCGGGTCTCCGCGTGATCTCCGCCGGCCGGTCCCGGGTGTCCCCGGGACCGGCCGTTCTCTGGGGTGACCGGGCTGCTGTCCCCTGCCGTCCGGTCACTTCTCCGGAGCGAGGTCCCACGACGTACGGCACGATCCGCACGTCTCATCGCTCCGGCGAGCCACGTGTGGTTCCGCTCGGGCCCGCCCCTGGCCGACGCGGACACCGGTACCAACGAAGCGGCCGCGGTGCCGGTCACGCGCCGTACGGGTGAGGAGTGTGCGTACGGGTGAAGGGTGTGCGTACGTCTGTACCGCCGTACCGCGCGTGTACCGCCGTACCGCGCACGCGGATTCAGATCCTGCCGCGGCACAGCTCCAGCAGGGTCATCGCGAGCGTGGTGCCCGGCTTGCCCAGGGCGTCCCGGTAGTGGGCGAGGACCTCCATCTCGCGGGACAGGTTCACCCGCCGCCCGCCGGAGGCGATCCGCTCCTTCTGGATGACGGCCGACACGGCCATCCGTTCCTGCATCAGGCCGATGATCCGGTCGTCGAGCGCGTCGATCCGCTCGCGGGCGCCGGTGATCAGCTCGGCGGCCTCGGTGGTGCGGGCGCCGGTCTTCTCGGTCGACTCCGTGGTGGTGGCGGTCATGCCGGGGCTCCTCGTGGGTGGGTGCGGTGCCCCGGAGCGACAAGGTCCGGAAGAAAACGCCAGGCGCCCCGGACCTTGTCGGCCCGGGGCGCCTGGGAAGTCGCTTGTCAGTTGCTCAAGCAGCACGACCATGGCAGCCGGCGGGCCGGTCGCCATAGGTAAAGAGGAAGGTCGGGTGCGTGAGCATGGGGCAAGTATGCCCGGCCGGCCGTGGCTGTCCAACACGGATCGCATGGTGAGACGGGGTCCGGTTCCGGCGGCGGGACGTGTTCCGCCGCCACCTCGGTAGAATCGGGAGGCACAAGACCCCCGCCCCACCGCCGGAAGGCACCTCGTGTCATCAGCGTCTCCCGCTGCCAACGCGCCCGACACCGTCCTGGTCGTCGACTTCGGCGCGCAGTACGCCCAGCTCATCGCCCGTCGCGTCCGCGAGGCGCGGGTCTACAGCGAGATCGTGCCGAGCACCATGCCGGTCGAGGAGATCCTCGCCAAGAACCCCGCGGCGATCATCCTCTCCGGCGGCCCCTCGTCCGTGTACGAGGAGGGCGCCCCGAGTCTCGACCGCGAGATCTTCGAGGCCGGCGTCCCCGTCTTCGGCATGTGCTACGGCTTCCAGCTCATGGCCCAGAGCCTGGGCGGCCGGGTGGACAACACCGGCGCCCGCGAGTACGGCCGTACGGACCTGCACGTCGCCAAGAACTCCTCCACCCTCTTCGAGGGCACCCCGGACGAGCAGGACGTCTGGATGTCGCACGGCGACGCCTGCTCCGCGGCCCCCGAGGGCTTCACCGTCACCGCCTCGACGGACATCGTCCCGGTCGCCGCGTTCGAGAACGACGACAAGAAGCTCTACGGCGTCCAGTACCACCCCGAGGTGATGCACTCCACGCACGGACAGCAGGTGCTGGAGCACTTCCTGTACCGGGGCGCGGGCCTGACCCCGGACTGGACCACCGGCAACGTCATCGACGAGCAGGTCGACGCCATCCGCGAGCTGGTCGGCGACAAGCGCGCCATCTGCGGTCTGTCCGGCGGCGTGGACTCCGCCGTCGCCGCAGCCCTCGTCCAGAAGGCCATCGGCTCCCAGCTGACCTGCGTGTACGTCGACCACGGCCTGATGCGCAAGGGCGAGACCGAGCAGGTCGAGAAGGACTTCGTGGCCGCGACCGGCGTACAGCTCAAGGTCGTGGACGCGCAGGAGCGGTTCCTGACCGCGCTCAAGGGCGTCTCCGACCCCGAGGAGAAGCGGAAGATCATCGGCCGGGAGTTCATCCGGGTCTTCGAGCAGGCCCAGGCCGAGATCATCGCGGACGAGGGTCCGGCGGTGGAGTTCCTCGTCCAGGGGACCTTGTACCCCGACGTCGTCGAGTCCGGCGGCGGCACCGGCACCGCCAACATCAAGTCCCACCACAACGTGGGCGGCCTGCCCGAGGACCTCGAGTTCAAGCTGATCGAGCCGCTGCGCAAGCTGTTCAAGGACGAGGTCCGGATGGTCGGCCAGGAGCTCGGCCTGCCCGAGGAGATCGTCCAGCGCCAGCCGTTCCCCGGCCCCGGCCTGGGCATCCGCATCGTCGGCGAGGTCACCAAGGAGCGGCTCGACCTGCTCCGCGAGGCCGACGCCATCGCCCGCGAGGAGCTGACCGCGGCCGGTCTCGACCGGGACATCTGGCAGTGCCCGGTCGTCCTGCTCGCGGACGTGCGGTCGGTGGGCGTCCAGGGCGACGGCCGCACCTACGGACACCCGATCGTGCTGCGCCCCGTCTCCAGCGAGGACGCCATGACGGCCGACTGGTCGCGGCTTCCGTACGACGTCCTCGCGAAGATCTCGACCCGGATCACCAACGAGGTGCGCGACGTCAACCGCGTCGTCCTCGACGTGACCTCCAAGCCGCCGGGCACCATCGAGTGGGAGTAGTCCCCACGGTCATGTCCGTTTGAGGGCGCGCACCGGCTCTCCGGGCCTCCAGACCTGGACGACGAGGTACTTCCCGTCCTCCACGTAGGTCCTCACGACCTCCGTCAGCTCGGTGCGGAAGAGGTGGAACGGCTCCGGCGGTTCCACCTCTTCGGCGTACCGGCGCCGGGTCCGAGTGTCGTCGTCGGCGATCTCGACCGCCCGGCCGCCGATACGGACGTCGCCGCCGCCCATGCCGGTGCCGCCGCCCGGGTTCGCCTGGAGCGCGAAGCGCGGGTCGCGGCGCAGATCGAGCGCCTTGAGCGAGTCCGGCATCATGCCGAACCACAGCTCCCCGTCCAGGAAGCGGACCTCCAGGCCCGTGGTACGCGGTGAGCCGTCCTTGCGCAGGGTCGCGAGAACATGGTGGGTGTACGCGGCGAAGCGCTCCTCCACGGTCTTGGCGAGCTCCGGTTCGACGGCGGTGAAGGCCGCCCAGTTCGTGTGCATGGACCGAGTGTGACGGGGATACCGGACACCTCGTGTCGGGTATTCGGCGTCGTCGGGTGCCCGGAGCCGCAGAGTGTCCGGCGTTACGGAACAGAGCTGTCGTCCGGCGCGTCCCGCCGGTAACTTCCGCCCCGTACGTACATCCCCCGCGGGAGGACTCATGCACGGGCCCACGCCGCCCCTGCCGCTGCCCACCGACAAACTGCGCTTCGCCATGCCGCCCATGCACGAGTCGGTCGACGACGAGCGCCGGCACCGCAAGGAGCGGCTCGCGGGCGCGCTGCGGCTCTTCGGACGGCTCGGCTACGAGGACGGTGTCTCGGGGCACATCACCGCACGCGACCCGGAGTTCAGCGACTGCTTCTGGGTCAACCCGTTCGGGATGCCCTTCCGGCAGGTCACCGTGAGCGATCTGGTGCTCGCCAACCGGGACGGCCAGGTCGTCGAGGGCGGCCACCACGTCAACCAGGCCGCGTTCACCGTGCACGCCCAGGTGCACGCGGCCCGGCCCGACGTCGTCGCCGTCGCCCACTGCCACTCGGTGCACGGCCGCGCCCTCGCCGCCCTCGGCGACCTGCTCGACCCGATCACCCAGGAGAGCTGCGCCTTCTACGAGGACCACGCCCTCTACGACGCCTACAGCGGCGTCACCGTCGACGCCGAGGAGGGGAGGCGGATCGCGGATGTGCTCGGCTCCCACAAGGCGCTGGTGCTGCGCAACCACGGGCTGCTCACCGTGGGCGACTCGGTGGACGCGGCGGCCTGGTGGTTCGTGACGATGGAGCGGTCCTGCCAGGTGCAGCTCACCGCGAAGGCGGCGGGCCGGCCCGTCCTCATCGACCACCGGCAGGCGGTGGCGACGCGGGAGCAGCTGGGCGGGGACCTGGTGGCGTGGATCAACTACCAGCCGATGTGGCAGGACATCAGCCGGAGCGAGCCGGATCTGCTGAGTTGACCGACAGGGTCAACCCGGCGCCGCGAAATTCACTCGTCCGGACCGGGCCTGCCGGACGGGGTGAGGGCGAGGTAGGGCACAATTCGCTTTCGTCGTGGGGGACTTGTGTCGTGTTTTTCTGACGGCTTCGACGATTTCGATGACTTCGACGGTGGGGAAGGCGGGCTTCGGGCGTGGCGGTGCAGGAGGCTAGGCGGGGCGGCCCCGACATGGGCGCCCACGAGGGGGGCTGCACCTGCGGGGACTGTCCGCACGGGGTGCGTGAGGGGCATCGGCGGGCGGTCGCCGCGTTCCTGCTGAAGCGGGACGAGTTCGCGGCCGGACAGGGGGTGCCGGCCGCGGTGGCCCACTCCGCCTCCGCCTCCCGGCAGTGGGTGTCGGAGGAGCTGACGCAGGCCGCGGAGGTCGTGGCCGAACGGGGGCGGGCCGAGGGCGCGGCATGGCTGGTACGGCTGTGGCGGCGCACCGCGGGCATGGTGTGGGCGGGCGTCGTGCTGCTGCTCCTGGGGCAGGCGCTCACGGCGATCGGCACGGGGTGGACCACCGCGCGCACCGCCGGCCTGCTGGCCGCGCTGGTGGTGGCCGGGGCGCTGACCGCCGCGTCGTGGTTCCACCGGGCGCGCGGGGGCGCGCTGGCGCCGGTGATCGGGGAGGACAACCGGCTCTCCACGTCCCGTGCGGTGGCCGCGTGCTGGGTGCTGTTCCTGGCGTTCGCGGTGCTCGTCCTGGTGGGGCGGCTCGCGGCCGCCTCCGGGAACCGGGAGCGGGACGCGCTGATCGACGGGATGGAACTCGCCCGCGGTGCCGGTGTGGTGACCGTGCTGGCGGTGGTGTGCGGGATCGCCGTGCTGGTGCGGCGGGTGGTCGGGCTGCGGGTGCTGGGACAGCGGCTGCAGAAGGTGCGCGCGTACCGGCCCAGGGCGGCGGACCTGCTGACCGACGACTCGGGGCGGGGCAGCTTCGCCGACATCCAGTACGTCGTGATCAGCGGGGTCGCCCTGGTGTTCGCGGCGGTGCGGCTGGCCCGGCGGCCGGACCAGTTGCCGGATCTGCCGTGGGGGCTCGCGGTGGTGGTGCTGGTGTCGGCGGCGACGTATCTCGCGGGGAAGTACGCGGAGGGCGGCCGTCCGGTGATCCTTTCGGTGGTGCGGGCGCGCGAGGCCGGTGACCTGGACGCGCCGATCCGGACCGGGGACGACATCGAGATCCGGGGGGCCGGGTTCGTTCCGGTGGGCGCCCAGGGGGCGGACCGGCTGTCCCGGATGGTGGTCCGGGTCGGACCGGTCAACGTACACGTGCCGCTGGTACCGGTCACGGGCGGCTTCGACAACCCGACGGACACACTCCTGACCGTCCCGGTCCCGGCAGAGGTGGAACCGGGCCGAGTGGAGGTCCAGGTCGTCACAGCGGCAGGAGCGGAAACAAACCGCTACGCGATCGACGTAACGGACTAGACGAACGTCCGCTCCCGCGGGCAGTCGTGCCGCGTTCCTCGCAATCCGCGGGCAGTCGTGCCGCTGGGGCGGCACGGGTGGGCGCGACGGCACCCCGCAAGCGCCGGGCTGCGCAACCCACCCCCGGCCCACAGCAACACCGGGGCACCCACAAGCACCGCACTCCGAAGAAAAACCCCGCCCGCAGGATTGAGCCGCCCCAATTCGTCATACGTATCCTCGTGTCGAGGAGTGCCGGCACGGCAGTGAGAGGCGGCGGACAGCGATGACTCACGGTATGCGCACGGACACGCACTCCCCACACCTCGACGGCGACAGAGACTGGCGGGACACCGCCACCCGCTACGCCCTCGTCCCCCTGCGCCTCTTCCTCGGAATCACCTTCGTCTACGCCGGCCTCGACAAACTCACGGACAGCGCGTTCATGAAGGACTCCGGCGCCGGCTCGATCGGCGACATGATGCGCGGCGTCCGCGACTCCTCCGCCCTCCCCGCCCTGGTCGACATGGCGCTGGAGAGCCCGGTCGCCTTCGGCTACGCCATCGCCCTCGGAGAGCTGGCCGTCGGCATCGGCGCCCTGCTCGGCCTGCTCACCCGCCTGGCCGCCCTGGGCGGCGCGCTGATCTCCCTCAGCCTGTGGCTGACCGTGAGCTGGGCCGCCGATCCGTACTACTACGGCAACGACCTCCCGTATCTGATGGCCTGGACCCCGCTGGTACTGGCGGGCGCCCCGCTGCTGTCCGTGGACGCCGCTCTTCGCGCGCGGCGGCGGCAGCGGACGGGGGAGTACCGGTGACGCCCGCTCAGGGCGCCGTCTCCGCGTCGCTCCTCCGGGGAACCGCCCGGCCCCGGCGCCGCCGTACGAGGCCGGTCAGGAGACCCACCGCGCCGGCCAGACAGAGTCCGCCGGTGACCACGGGGATCACCACGAACCACGGGGTGTCCCAGGCGCCGCCCGCGTCACCGGCGTAGATCACCGCGGCGAGGACGAGGAAGACACCGGCCACCAGCCTGCCCGGCTGGAACTCATGACGCGGCACGGCTCACCTCCGCCTGTCCCGCGCCGACCTGGAGATCGAGGTCGAGCGTGCCCGCCTCCTCGACGCCGGCCGGCGGCTCCAGGGTCACCTCCTTGTGCTTGCCCGGTGCCACGTCCACGTCCTTCTGCCTGTCGCCCGGCAACTGGATGTCACCCACTCCCACATCGACGCTCAGCCTCACGGTCACGTCCCTGGGCACGATCACGTGGATCCGGCCGAGGCCGACGTCGGCCCGCGTCGAGATGGTGCGGCCCTCGGGGACACGTATCGCGGACAGGTCCAGTTCGCCCTCGCCGGCGCCCAGGTCGTAGGCCGGGCGTATCTGCGCGACCGAGGCGGGCTCCCAGGTCGTCCGCTTCCAGTCGGTGCCGATGTCCTTGGGCAGGGCGGCCGAGCCGGCGAGCAGGCCCGCCGTGACGACCGCCAGGATGATCGATCCCACCCCGGTGCGGCCGAGGAACGCGCTGACGGCCACACCGAGGCCGAAGACGGCGAGCGCGCAGGCGAGACCGGTCTGCAGGCTGGTGCCGAGGGGGTGGTTCTCCCACGTCAGCCCGGCACCGAGGCCGCCCGCGAGCAGGGCGAGCAGGAAGATCCGACCGCCGATCCCGCCACGGGGGCCGCGCGGGAGCGGGGGACGCAGGGGCGGTGCGTACGCCTTCCCACGGGTGCCGGTGCGGGGGTCGAGGCCGGTGTCGACGGCGGCGGCGATGTCCATGGCGCGGGAGTCCCGGGGACCCCACAGATAGCCCGTGCCCCCGACGTGGGTGCCGTCCTTGACGATGGGGTCGCGCCACCACGACGGGAAGGCGGAGGGGGCCGGCGGGGCCTGGGGCTCCGGCGGGGCGTCGGCCGCGGCCTGGGCGGCGATGTGGTCGGGGCTGGGCGCACCGCGCCGCCGTGACCAGTACCCGGCGCCGGCGAGCAGCAGGGACAGTATGACGGCGAAGCTCAGCACCCCGTCGTTGCTCAGCATGGTGAGGAAGACGCCGCAGCCGACCAGCGCGAACAGCACGGCAGCCAGGGTGTGGCCGTCGACCCGGCCGGTCAGCAGCCGGCGGATCTCGTTCTCCTCCTCGTCCTCGTACGGGACGAAGAGCCAGGCGAAGCCGTAGAAGATGAGGCCGATGCCGCCGGTGGCGGACAGGACCGCGAGCGTGATCCGGAAGATCACCGGGTCCATGTCGCACTGCCGGCCGAGCCCCGCGCACACCCCGCCGAGCATCTGGTGCCGGCGGTCGCGCCGGAAGTGCCCGCTCTCGTCGGCCGGCTCCGGTGGCGGGGCGGTCGCTCCCTCCGGGCCCGAGACGGGTCCCGGACCCGTCGTGGCGTGCTGGTGATCGGTCATGGGTCCATGGTGACGGGCGAGCCGCCGCGGCGGCAGTCGGTACGACCCTGGCCGGACCCTGATATCGGTCCCCGAGTGGGACCGGGGGAGCGTTCGACGGACCAGGGCCGCGGAGATCAGGGGAGTCTCCGGGACCGACCCTGATGCTCCGGTACTCCGGGCGTGTGACCATCGTTGGCATGTCGGAAGCCGCAGCAGCGCCCGTAGCCGAGCCGCGGCCGCCGCGCAAGCTCTACCGCAGCAGTGACGGACGCTGGCTCGGTGGTGTGGCGCGGGGGCTCGCCGGACACATCGGGCTGCCCGTGATCTGGGTACGCCTCGTCTTCGTCGGCCTGTTCACGGCCGACGGTCTCGGCGCGCTGCTGTACGCCGCGTTCTGGTTCTTCGTACCGCTGGGCGTCGGCGGTGTGGACGCGCAGAAGCCGCCCTCGCTGGTGACGACGGAGACCTCGCCGGACGGCCGGCGCAGACTCGTCACCCGGAAACCGGACAAGGGGCAGATCGTCGCCCTGCTCCTCATGGTCGTCGTGTCCATGATCTTCGTGGGCAATGTGAACCTGACCAACGGGGCCAGGGCCTACCTCTGGCCGACCGTGCTGGTCGGCGCGGGCGTCGCCCTGGTCTGGCGGCAGGCGGACAACGCCCGCCGGGCCCGCTGGATGGAGGTCGGCCGCCGCCGTCGCACGGTCACGCTGCTGCGGGCCGGGGCCGGTGTGCTCCTGGTGACGGCGGGCGCCTCGGGCATCTTCGTCCTGCGGGGCTCCGGCAGCCACCTCGGCTCGGTGCTCCAGGCGGCCCTCGCGGTCCTCGTCGGCATCACCCTCCTCGCCGGCCCCTACCTCGTACGCATGACCCAGGACCTCTCCGAGGAGCGCCTGATGCGCATCCGGGCGCAGGAGCGCGCGGAGGTCGCCGCCCATGTCCACGACTCGGTGCTGCACACCCTCACCCTGATCCAGCGCAACGCGGACAACGCGGGCGAGGTGCGCCGCCTGGCCCGGGCCCAGGAGCGCGACCTGCGCGCCTGGCTCTACAAGCCGGAGGGCAACGGCAAGGACGAGGACGACGAACCCGCCACCCTCGCCGAGGCGGTGAAGCGCAACGCCGCCGAGGTGGAGGACAAGCACGGCGTCCCCCTCGAGGTGGTGGTCGTCGGCGACTGCCCGCTCGACGAGAGAATCGGCGCACAGATGCAGGCCGCGCGCGAAGCGATGGTCAACGCCGCCAAGTACGGTGGCGAGGGAGGCGCGGTGCAGGTCTACGCCGAAGTCGAGGGAAGGACGGTCTTCGTGTCCGTCCGGGACCGCGGCCCCGGCTTCGACCTGGACTCGATACCCGCCGACCGCATGGGCGTCAGAGAATCGATCATCGGCCGCATGGAGCGCAACGGAGGCACGGCGCGGCTGCGCGCGGTGCCGGACGGCGGCACGGAGGTCGAGCTGGAGATGGAGAGGGCGGAGAAGACGTCATGAGCGAGCCGACCGAGGCGAACGGAACGACGGGGGACGCGGAGAGCGCCGGGCGTCATGTGCGGGTGGTCCTCGTCGACGATCACCGCATGTTCCGCACGGGCGTCCAGGCGGAGATAGGGCAGACCGCGCAGACGGGTGTCGAGGTGGTCGGCGAGGCCGCCGACGTCGACCAGGCGGTCACGGTCATCACCGCGACCCGGCCCGAGGTGGTCCTGCTCGACGTGCACCTGCCCGGTGGCGGCGGCGTCGAAGTGCTGCGGCGCTGCACCCCGTTGATGGGCGATGCCGAGCAGCCGGTCCGTTTCCTCGCCCTGTCCGTGTCGGACGCGGCGGAGGACGTGATCGGGGTGATCCGGGGCGGTGCCCGCGGCTACGTGACCAAGACGATCACCGGGGCCGACCTGGTCGACTCGATCTTCCGGGTCCAGGAGGGCGACGCCGTCTTCTCCCCGCGCCTGGCCGGCTTCGTCCTGGACGCCTTCGCCTCGACCGACGCCCCGCCGGTCGACGAGGACCTCGACCGCCTCACCCAGCGCGAGCGGGAGGTCCTGCGGCTGATCGCCCGCGGCTACGCCTACAAGGAGATCGCCAAGCAGCTCTTCATCTCGGTGAAGACGGTCGAGTCCCACGTCTCGGCGGTCCTGCGCAAGCTCCAGCTCTCCAACCGCCACGAACTGACCCGCTGGGCGACGGCGCGGCGACTGGTCTGAGCGGGCCGTTCAGACCACCCGCGTCGCCCCCGCGAACGGCATCTCGTCGATGGGGGCCACGCGGACCGGGGCCGAGGGGTTCGGGGCGTGGATCATGCGGCCGTCGCCGACGTAGATGCCGACGTGGCTGATGCCGGAGTAGAAGAAGACCAGGTCCCCGGGGCGGAGTCCGGAGCGGGGGACGCGGCGGCCGGCGTCGATCTGGGCGTAGGTGGTGCGGGGCAGGGAGACACCGGCGGAGCGGTACGCGGCCTGGACGAGGCCCGAGCAGTCGAAGGCGTCCGGGCCGGTCGCGCCCCAGACGTAGGGGCTGCCGAGCTTGGCGTAGGCGTAGGAGACGGCCTCCGCCGCGCGGGGGCCGGGGGCCGCGAGAGCGGCGTCCCGGGCGTCCGTCGGGGAGTGCGGGGCGCGGCCGGTGCCGTCGGTGAGTCCCGCGCGTTGCCCGGGGGTCAGCCGGGACAGCAGCCGGCGGGCGGCGGTCAGCTTGGTGTCGACCGTCTTCTTGTGCCGTTCGAGTTCGGCGCGGCGGGACGTCAGCGATGTCACCTCGACGCGCGCGGCGCCGCGCAACTGCTCGATCTCCCGGAGCTGTGTGCGTACGCGTCCCACCGCCGCCTGCCGGCGGCTGCCCGCCCGTTCCGCGAGCGCGGCGCCGTCCAGATAGCCGTCGGGATCCTCGGAGAGGAAGAGCTGGAGGGCGGGGTCGAGGCCGCTGCCGCGGTACTGCGCCGCGGCGACCGTGCCCAGGGCGTCCTGTGCGGAGTTGAGCCGGTCCTTCCTGCGGGCCGCCTCGTCCTGCAGGTCGCGCAGCCGCCGCTGGGCCGACTCGGCCTCCTCCTTGGCGCCGTTGTACTTCTCGGTGGCGGTCTCCGCCTCCCGGTAGAGCCTGTCGACCTCGGCCTTGACCTGGCCCGGTGTCAGCCGCGGTTCGGCGTGTCCCGTCCCGTCGAAGCCGGTCGCGGTGGCCGCGCCGGCGAGGGCGACGGCGGTGGCCGCGCGGGCCGTGGTGCCGCCCGCGACGCGCTGTCGGATCCTGCGGTGCGCTGCCACCTGGCTTCCCGTCCTTTCCGACGACCGCGCGGAGCGGACTGCCGTCCGGTGGTCCGGCGGCGGGGGTGCACAGGGGGAGCCGTCCGCCGCCGGACCTTCTCTGCGGTGGTGTCCGGTCGCCGCCCCTGGACCGGGCGGCGGTGGAGAGCCGGTCACCTGGAGGAGGACGCTAGGCCCGGCCGCGCGGCCCCGGTAACGGGTTGTGCGGAAGTGGCGTGAGCGGACCGCCGGGTGACCGTAAGTGACCAGGATCCCGTTCCGGCTTCGTCGTCTTCACTCAGGGTGATGACCGATATGGCGGAGGAAGGACGGATGAGGGCGCCGGAGTGCTACGGGGCGGCTGTGGCTAGGCTCCGGCCTCATGGACGTACTCATCCACCTCTTCGTCGGTCTGCACATCATCGGCATCGCGTCGCTCCTCGGCGGCTTCCTCACCCAGATGAAGGCGATGGGCGCGGGCACCGCCCGGTTCGTCCCCGCGATGCTGCACGGTGCGCTGACGATGCTGGTCACCGGTGTGGTCCTGGTCGGCCTCAACCAGGCCCAGGGCTACTCCGTCGACAACATCAAGATCGGCGTGAAGCTGGCCCTGCTGATCGTGATCCTCGGCCTGGTGTACGTGAAGCGGGACGACGAGAAGGTGGAGAAGGGCCTGTTCGGTCTGGTCGGACTGCTGACCGTGACGAACGTCTTCATCGCGGTGCTGTGGACCTGACGGCCTGTTCCACGGGCCCGGACGTGACCGCGGCCCACGACGGAACACGCCCCGGCGTTTCCGGGGGGAACGCGGCCGCCCGGCACCGCGTGCCGTAGCGCGGGCCGGCACGGAAAGGGGACGGCGCCGGAGGAACCCCCGTGCTCCGTCCCCTCCCGAGCGGATCAGGCGGGCCGCACCACGCTGTGGATCGAGGACTCGCCGTCGTAGTAGATCGACTCCTCGCGGACGTACGTGCCGGGCTTCGGCGCGTGGATCATCATCCCGTTGCCGATGTAGATGCCCACGTGGGTGACGTCGTCGTAGAAGAAGACCAGGTCACCGGGCTGGGCCTGGGAGACGGGGACCGTCGTGCCCGCGTTCACCTGGTCGTAGGTGGTGCGCGGGAGGGTGACGCCGGCGGCCTTCCAGGCGGCCTGGGTGAGGCCGGAGCAGTCGTAGGAGCCGGGGCCGGTGGCGCCCCAGACGTACGGCTTGCCGATCTGCGCGCGGGCGAAGGCGAGGGCCTTCTCGGCCTTGGTGGCGTACGAGGAGTCCGTCGACGTCGACGGCGTGGTGGCCGAGCCGGAGGACCCGGAGGTGCCGTCCGAGGTGCCGCTGTCCTGCTGGGCGGCCTCCTCCTGGGCCTTCTGCCGCTCCGCCTGCTGCCGGGCGAGCTCGGCGGCCTCGCGGGCGGCCTCCTCCTGCTTCTTCCTCTCGATCGCCGCGAGCCGCGCCTTCTTCTCGGCGGTCAGCTTCGACATCAGCTCGCGCGCGTCGGTGAGCTTCTTCTGGACGGTGGCCTTGGCCGTCTTCAGGTCGCCCTGGGTCTCGGTGAGCGTCTGGAGGCTCTCGGTGGCCTCCTGGCGCTTCTTCATCGTCTCGGACTGCTGGGTGACGTAGTCGTCGACCGCTTCCTTCTGGCGGCCGGTCATCCGGTCCATCACCTGGCGCTGGTCGAAGATGTCCTGCGGCGTGTCCGCGAGCAGGAAGGTCGCGGTGTCGGGGACGCCGGCGCCGGTCCGGTACTGGGCGGCGGCGAAGGAACCCAGCTCCGCCCGCGCCTCGTTGAGCTTCTGGGTGCGCTTGGCCACGTCGTCGAGGAGCGTGTCCACCTGCTTGCGCTGCTTCGCGGTCTTCTCCTTGGCCGCGTTGTACTTCTCGGTCGCCGACTCCGCCTGGCGGTAGAGGTCGTCGACCTTCTTCTCGACCTCCTCCAGGCTCGGCTTGCCGTCGGCGGAGGGGGCGGAGGGGGCGGCGGTGGCCGTCTGGGACAGCAGGGCCACGGAGGTCAGGGCGGCCGTGGCGAGGGCCGGGGTCCGTATGCCTGCCACGCGCGTGCCGGGGGTGCGCGACTTGCGGTGCGACGCCAAGGGAGGCGACTCCTTCCAAAGCTCCGCCTACCGGGTTAGCTGTCGGGTTCGGGCGGGTGGTTCGGAAGGGTTGCCCTACGGCCGCTCCGCGGGGGAGTGGGCCGATTCACCCCAAGGTCTCGGTGGGTCCCCGGCTCCGGCTGCCGCGAGGGCAGTGACGGACTCGGCGGAGGCCGCGCGGCCCGGCGGGGTTCGCCGGTGGGGGTCGTACGGCCCGCCCGCACCGTAGCCAACTGGTGTGGCCCCTGTGAAGGTTGATGGGTGATATGCCCGATACATTTTCGTGACCTTGTGGGTGGTGTCACTCAGGGTGAGGCGGCGGTTCTGGAGGGTGCGCGCCCCGTCCGGGCCGCCGGATTCCGGGGATGTTCCCGGGGCGGCCCCGGGTTGTCGGTGGGGCGCCCTAGACTCGGAGAGCGATGAGCAGCCTCTTTGACGACAGCTTCCTGGCGGACCTCCAGGCCCAGCGGGGCCCCGAGGGCGAGCCCCCGCCACCGCCCGAGGACGAGCACGTACCGGAGCAGATCCCGGACGACCTGTTCGGCGGGAAGTTCGACGTGCCGCCGGACCGATGGGGGTCCCCCCGCTCGAGCGAAGCCGAGAGTGGGGGAGGCTACTACCGCGACGGCGCCCCGCGCCCGGTGATCGACGCCGCCGCGCTGCTGGAGGGGCTGAACGACAACCAGCGCGCCGCCGTCGTGCACTCCGGCTCCCCGCTGCTCATCGTGGCCGGCGCCGGCTCCGGCAAGACCCGCGTGCTCACCCACCGCATCGCCCACCTGCTGGCCGAGCGGCACGTCCACCCGGGCCAGATCCTCGCGATCACCTTCACCAACAAGGCCGCGGGCGAGATGAAGGAGCGCGTCGAGCAGCTCGTCGGCCCGCGCGCGGGCGCCATGTGGGTCATGACGTTCCACAGCGCGTGCGTGCGCATCCTGCGCCGCGAGAGCAAGAAGCTCGGCTTCACGTCGTCGTTCTCGATCTACGACGCCGCCGACTCCAAGCGCCTGATGGCCCTGGTCTGCCGCGACCTGGAGCTCGACCCCAAGCGCTTCCCGCCGAAGTCCTTCAGCGCCAAGATCAGCAACCTGAAGAACGAGCTGATCGACGAGGAGGACTTCGCCGCCCGGGCCGCCGACGGATTCGAGAAGACCCTCGCCCAGGCCTACGCGCTCTACCAGTCGCGGCTGCGGGAGGCCAACGCCCTCGACTTCGACGACCTGATCATGACGACGGTCAATCTGCTGCGCGCCTTCCCGGACGTCGCCGAGCACTACCGCCGCCGCTTCCGGCACGTCATGGTCGACGAGTACCAGGACACCAACCACGCCCAGTACGCGCTGGTGCGCGAGCTCGTCGGCACCTCCGGGCACCCCGCCGGCGCACCGTCCGAGGCCGAGGTGCCGCCCGCCGAGCTGTGCGTGGTGGGCGACGCCGACCAGTCGATCTACGCCTTCCGCGGTGCGACGATCCGCAACATCCTCCAGTTCGAGGAGGACTACCCGGACGCGACGACGATCCTGCTGGAGCAGAACTACCGCTCCACGCAGACCATCCTGAGCGCCGCCAACGCCGTCATCGAGCGCAACGAGTCGCGCCGCCCCAAGAACCTGTGGACCAACGCCGGCGCGGGCGCGCGGATCACCGGGTACGTCGCGGACACCGAGCACGACGAGGCCCAGTTCGTCGCCGAGGAGATAGACCGCCTCACCGACGCGGGCGAGGCCAAGGCGGGCGACGTCGCCGTCTTCTACCGCACCAACGCCCAGTCCCGCGTCTTCGAGGAGATCTTCATCCGCGTCGGCCTGCCCTACAAGGTCGTCGGCGGCGTCCGCTTCTACGAGCGCAAGGAGGTCCGGGACGTCCTGGCCTACCTGCGGGTGCTCGCCAACCCCGAGGACTCGGTGCCGCTGCGCCGCATCCTCAACGTCCCCAAGCGGGGCATCGGCGACCGCGCGGAGGCCATGATCGACGCCCTCGCGCAGCGCGAGAGGATCAGCTTCCCGCAGGCGCTGAGGCGCGTCGACGAGGCGTACGGCATGGCGGCGCGCTCGTCGAACGCCGTGAAGCGGTTCAACACGCTGCTGGAGGACCTGCGTACGGTCGTCGAGTCCGGTGCGGGCCCGGCGACGGTCCTGGAGGCGATCCTCGAACGCACCGGCTACCTCGCCGAGTTGCAGGCCTCCACCGACCCGCAGGACGAGACCCGGATCGAGAACCTCCAGGAACTCGCGGCCGTCGCCCTGGAGTTCGAGCAGGAGCGCGGCGAGGGCGAGTCGGTCGCGCTGTCCGACTTCCTGGAGCAGGTCGCCCTGGTCGCCGACTCCGACCAGATCCCCGACGAGGACGAGGACGGCTCCGGCGTCATCACGCTGATGACCCTGCACACCGCCAAGGGCCTGGAGTTCCCGGTCGTCTTCCTCACCGGCATGGAGGACGGCGTCTTCCCGCACATGCGCGCCCTCGGCGAGACCAAGGAGCTGGAGGAGGAGCGGCGCCTGGCGTACGTCGGCATCACCCGCGCGCGCGAGCGGCTGTACCTGACCCGGTCGACGCTGCGCAGCGCGTGGGGCCAGCCGTCCTACAACCCGCCCTCGCGGTTCCTGGAGGAGATCCCGGCCGCCCACCTGGAGTGGAAGCGGACGGGGGCGAGCACGCCCGTGTCCTCCGGTCCGGCGTCGGGGGTGGCGGCCTCGCTGTCGTCGTCCCGCTCGCGCTCGTCGGCGTCGGGCGGCTCCGGCTTCGCCACCCGGCGGACCGCGGACAAGCCCGTGGTGTCGCTGGCGATCGGGGACCGGGTCACGCACGACCAGTTCGGCCTCGGCACCGTGGTCGCGGTGAAGGGCACGGGTGCCAACACGGAGGCGACGATCGACTTCGGGGACACCAAGCCCAAGCGGCTGCTGCTGCGGTACGCGCCGGTGGAGAAGCTGTAGCCGGGCGCTGAGACCCGTCGTGGGGGACGGTCCTACGACGGGTCGAGGCCGTGGCTGCGGAACCAGGCGAGCGGGTCGACCGCCGAACCGCCGGCCGGACGGACCTCGAAGTGCAGGTGCGGGCCCGTCGAGTTGCCGGAGTTCCCGGAGAAGGCGATCGGGTCGCCGGCCTTCACGGTCGTACCGGAGGCGACCTGGTAGCTGGAGAGGTGGCAGTACCACGTCTCCGTGCCGTCCTTCGCCGTCACGATCATCATGTTGCCGTAGGCGGAGTTGTACTGCGTGCGCACCGTGCCGTCGGTCGCGGCCATCACCGTCGCACCGTACGAGACGGGGAAGTCGATGCCGGTGTGGACGGACATCCAGTTGATGCCGGACTGGCCGTAGATGGCGCTGAGTCCGTGCTGTGCGACCGGGAGCGCGAACTTCGGCCGCAGCCGCTCCTTGCGGGCCGCCTCCTGGGCGGCCGCCTTGCGCTCGGCCGCCTGCTGCGCCTTGAGGTCGATGCGCTCCTGGGTGCGGCTGGCCCGGTCGGCGAAGTCGTCGGCGCCGGCGGCGAGGCTCTCCAGCTGGGTGTCCAGCTTGATGTTGGCGGCGGACGGTTTCACCGGCTGGGCGTCCGCCGCGGTCGTCGTCGTTTCCTGGCCGCCGTCGTCGGTCAGGTTGCCGACCGATGCCGCGGCGATACCGGCGACACCCATCACGCACGCCGAGGGCACGGCCACCGTCAGCAGCGCGGAACGCTTGGCGGGCGTACGGCGGCGGGAACGCGACCCGGCGCGCGAGGCCGCGCGCGGCGACGGGGCGGGGAGAACCTCTTCCTGCTCTTCGAGCAGGTGCACCGCGGGCAGCTCGCCGGTGTCGGCCGGCCCCTGGGCGGTGGGCTCCTCGTGGGGTTCCTGGCCGAAGGACTCGGCCTGCGGCTCGTAGGCGTCGGACGCGGGCGCCGGGGCGGCGGTGTCGCCGCCGTCGGTGTTCCACTGAGTGGCGTCGTAGGCACCGCTGTCGAAGGTCTGCGTGCCCCAGTCCCACTGCTGGGTCCGGTCGGCGGGGTTCCCGGTCTGATCGGGCTGGAGCCACTCACCGGCGTCCCACTGCCCGCTGGTCTCCGGCGAGGCGGCCTGCGGCGGGATCACCGTCACCGGGTGATGGCCGGTGGTCCAGGCGGTCGCGTCGTAGCCGCCGGTGTCGTACGAGGACACGTGCTGGGCCGCGTACAGGTCGTAGTGGCCGGTGTCCTGGCCGTCCGTGGGCCAGTGCCCGGTGGTGTCGTACGCGCCCGTGTCCTGACCGCCGCCCGGGAGGGCGCCGAAGAGGGGGTCAGGGGCGAAGCCCCCGGTGGTGTGGCCGCCCGTGCCGAAGTGGGTGGCGGCATAACCGGTGGCGTCGTAGCCGCCGTACGTGGTGAAGTCTCCGTACTGGGCTTCCTGGGTGCCGTACGACGCGTAGGGCGCCGAATCGGAAGCCGGAGCCGGGTCCATGGTCCCCGACGGGTGACGGTCGTTCACCAACTTCTCTTTCGCCTCGACAACAGGGGCTGCCAGAGCAGTGCGGCGACTGTACCCGGCGGTATGCGGGCACGACAATCTTCCGCAGGTTTCGCGCGCGCAGGAAACGGGCAATCGGTTGCCTTTTGGCGGACGGCGGGCGCGGTCTTGGCTTTTTGTTCGAGCTCTGTTCGAGGCGATGGGCGGTCGACGGCGATAAGTGGGCCGTCTCGGAGCGTTGTTGTTCGGATTGCCGTCGAGGGGGGCGCGCGATTCCGTTTGTCCTGCGGCGCCGGTGCCGGGCGTGTCGCGCTTCGGGCGGCGGTCGGGTCGCGGTCGGGTCGCGGTCAGGCCACCGTCAGGCCTTCCGGGCGGCCGGTGGACGGCTCTCCGGGGTGCGCCGTGTCCAGGGCCTGCCGTATGCGGGTCGCCACGGCCGGGTGCACGGGCAGGGCGAGATGGCCCACGCCGCTCACCCGTACGTTCACCGACGTCAGGTCGGGGTGCTCGACGCACGCCGACTCCAGCGGGTCCATGATGTGGTCGAGGTCGCTCCAGAAGGCGACGAAGCGCGTGCGGCAGCCCGGCGCGGGCTGGGTGAGCTCCTCGAGCACCGGTGAGCCGGGGCGCATCTGGCGCACGATGGGGTGCGCGTTGGCCAGCGGTGCGACGCGTGTGCCGGAGTGCGGGGTGCCGAGCGTGACGAGCGTCCGCACGCGGGTGTCACCGCCCAGCCGCTGCACGTAGTACCGCGCGATGAGCCCGCCGAGGCTGTGCCCGACCACATCGACCCGGCGGCTGCCCGTGCGTTCGCACACCTGCTCTATGTGGCGGCCGAGCAGTTCGGCCGCGATGCGGATGTCGCAGGTCAGCGGCGAGTAGTTGAGCGACTCGATCTGCTGCCTGCCGTGCTGGGCGAGGCTGCGGCGCAGCAGGACGAAGACCGACCGGTTGTCGATGAAGCCGTGCAGCAGCACCACCGGGGGCTTGGCCTCCGCCGGCAGCTGTGCGGTGCCGTCCGGGGAGGGCAGCGCGGGGTGCGCGCCCCGGCGCTCCTGGACGATGCCGGCGGGATACAGCAGGAGGTGGCCCGCCAGGATCGCCAGCTCCAGGGCGGTCGCCTTCAGCAGGGTCAGGGAGAGATCCGCCAGCCGGGTGGGCAGAAGACGCCGGCAGAGCGGCAGGAAGGGAAGAGCTGCCTCGGTGACCTTCATGGCCGACCTCCTGTCGGCACGCGGGAGGACAGCCCTGTCCCCCGTGTGCCCTCATGGGAAATCGCTGTGAGAGCGGTCGACGGTGCGCGCGTGCGATGCGTGGAGGGGGCGCGGTGGTCCGGCGGCCTCGGTGCGAATCCCTTGTGCGCATGTTCCCACCGCTGCCCGAGTGGTGCACGGGCGTGCGGTGCGCGGGGCCCTGAGCCCGGGAACGCTGCGCGGTGAACGTGTCCCTCCGTGTGATTTGCCCCTCGCTGTGCACCGTGAAACTGCCGGTTGCGGGATGCTGGAGATAACGTTCGTTCACTTCCCCGGCCGGTCCGGTCCGGGATGCCCGGGCGATGTGTACGGCACGACGGATGTGTGCGGTACTTGTCGGCAGGGATGGATGCAGTCGCTTCATGGAGGCAGTGATGGGTGTGGCAGCCGGTCCGATCCGCGTGGTGGTGGCCAAGCCGGGGCTCGACGGCCACGATCGCGGGGCCAAGGTGATCGCGCGGGCGCTGCGCGATGCCGGTATGGAGGTGATCTACACCGGGCTTCACCAGACCCCCGAGCAGATCGTCGACACCGCGATCCAGGAGGACGCCGACGCGATCGGTCTGTCCATCCTCTCCGGGGCGCACAACACGCTTTTCGCGGCGGTGATCGAGCTGCTCGGGCAGCGGGACGCGGCGGACATCCTGGTCTTCGGGGGCGGGATCATCCCCGAGGCGGACATCGCTCCGCTGAAGGAGAAGGGTGTCGCGGAGATCTTCACGCCGGGGGCTACCACGGCGTCCATCGTGGACTGGGTGCGGGCGAACGTGCGGCAGCCCGCGGAGGCGTAGGGCGGGTTCGTGATGCCTCGCCGGGGCCTCGGCTTCGACGCCCCGGTGTTGGTGCCGGGCGGGGGGTGTTCGTGCCGCCCGGCGCTTGCGGGGTGCCTCCCCCAGTGCCTGAACGGCCTGGGAGGTGCCCCCATCGCCCACCCTCCCCCACTCCCGGCTTCGCTCGAGCGGGGGGGACCCCCATCGCCCTGGGGGTACCTCCCAGGCCCTTTCGGGCTCTGGGGGAGGCACGACTGCCCGCGGAGAGCGCGGTGCGGGTCACGGGGTGGGCGGGGTCAGTTCGGTGAGGATGGTTGCGCGTAGGTGCAGGGTGGTGACCAGGCGCTGGAAGGCTTCCGACCAGTAGCCGCCGGCTCCGGGTGACGCGTTCTCCGGCTCGTCCGGTATCGCCAGGAGCGCGTCGAGGCGGCCGGCCTCGGACGGGTCGAGGCAGCGTTCGGCCAGGCCCATGACTCCGCTGAAACTCCATGGATAACTCCCTGCGTCACGCGCGATGTCGAGCGCGTCGACCACCGCCCGTCCGACCGGCGCCGCCCAGGGCACGGCACACACCCCGAGCAGCTGGAACGCCTCGGACAGGCCGTGCGTCTCGATGAATCCGGCCACCCACTCGGCCCGTTCGGCGGCGCCCAGCGTGCCGAGCAGCTTGGCGCGTTCGGCCAGGGACACCGCCCCCGGACCGCCCGCCTCCGGCGCGGAGGGCTCCCCGAGCAGCGCCCGGGACCACGCCGCGTCGCGCTGCCGCACCGCCGCCCGGCTCCAGGCCGCGTGCAGTTCGCCCTGCCAGTCGTCCGCCACCGGCAGCGCCACGATCTCCCGCGGCGTACGCCCGCCGAGCCGCCGCGACCAGCTTCCCAGGGGCGCCGCCTCCACCAACTGGCCGAGCCACCAGGACCGTTCGCCCCGGCCCGCCGGGGCCCTGGCCACCACGCCGTCGCGTTCCATGCCCGCGTCGCACTCGTGCGGCGCCTCGACGGCGATCGTCGGCGTGTCCCGCGTATGGTCGACGGCCACACACGCCCCGGCCCGGACCGCCATGCGTTCCGCCAGCGCGGAGCCGGGCAGCGCCGACAGCAGCTCCGCGGCCGTCGCCCGTACGTTGCGGCTGCGGTCGGCCAGGGCCTGCTCCAGGAAGGGCTCGTCGTCCGGGCCGAGTCCGGTGCGCAGCGAGTCCAGGAACATCAGGCGGTCCTCCGCCCGCTCCGTCGCCCAGCTCTCCGCGAGGAGTTCCCGCGCGGTGGCCGGCCTGCGGGAGCGGAGGGCGGTGAGGAGGGCGACCCGTTCGGCGAAGAGGCCCTCCTGCCAGAGCCGCCGTATGCCCTCCGTGTCGTGGAGACGGGGCACGGACGTGCCCCCGCCCGGTGTGGAACGCAGGGCGAACCGCCAGTCCGGGTTGAACCGGGCCAGCCACAGGGCGCGCGGCCCCGCGAACCGCAGCGCCGCCGGACGCAGGTCGGTCCGGCCCCGCGCGGCGTCGAGCAGGGCGGGCAGCGCGGCCGGGGGCGCCGCGAAACCGCGGGTGTTCGCCGCCGCCAGCCACTGGGGCAGCAGCTCCATGAGGTCCGGAGCCGCGCCCCGGCGGCCACCGCCCGCGGTGCCGGGACGGTCGGCGAGCAGCATCGTGAGCCGGCGCGCGGCGGCGGACGGCAGCGGAGGGCGCGGGTCCTCGGGGGCCGGCCGCGGACGCTCCGCGGCCCGCGCGGGCCGCAGCCCGGCGCGTCGCCGTACGGTCGCCACGGCCGCCGCGTCCAGCAGGACCGACGGCGCGTCCGGCCCGGGCGCGGAGCCCGCCGGTGTGCGCCGGTCCGTGCCCAGCAGGGCCGTGGTCACCAGCTCCTCCCAGGAATCCGGGAGAGGCGCGTCCACGGCGGTGGTCGTCCTGCTCATGAGTTTCCTTTCCGACGGGCGTCCCGGCACGGTCGAAGACTCACACGCGCCGAGTGTCCAGTGATGTCCGAAAGATTCCTTGGGTGGACGGGGACGGGGGTGAGCGCCCCGCTCAGCACAGCGGCACCGCCTCACCGGGCCCCTCCGGCCATACCGCCAGCGGAGTGAATCCCTGGTGGCCGCACTCACCGAACACCCTGACCGGGGCGCCGCCCGACAGGGCGACCAGACGCCACAGACCGGGGCGGGACCGTGCGGCCGGGGTGAGCGGCAGGGCCGCGTCCTCGTCGGCGTCGGCCAGCTGCCAGCCGTCACCGTCCGGAGCCGGTATCACCCGGTCCAGCGTCACCGGGACCGAGTCCAGCCAGGGGTCGTCGCGCAGCGCCTCGCCGTAGCGGGCGGCAGCCCGGGTGGTCGTCGTCCCCGGTGGCCGCACGTCCGTCGGCGCGGGCGGCGCGAACCGCTCGCCCAGGGCCGCCCGCGGCTGTCCCGCGCCCGGGTACGCGGACAGCTCCGCGTCGAGGGCCAGCCCGACCGGCAGCGAGAGCTCCGGGGCGCGGCCCGCCGCACCGTAGGAGAGGAGCAGCGCCGTGCGCCCCGAGTCCGTGCCGTACAGCCAGACACGGCGGGTCGTCAGACGGCTGTCCGCCGTGTCGTACTGGGCGAGGACCAGCCAGCGGTCCCGTACCGCCGGGCCGTCCGCCGACGCGGGCAGGCCGATACGGGACCGGACCGTCGCGGCCAGGTCCTCCGGCAGCCGCTCCCGGCGCAGCCAGCCCCGGCCGAGGAGGTGGAGCAGTGCGCACTCCTCCAGCAGCCGCACCGGTCGGCCCGGCCCGGTGCCCGCGAGCGCCCCCAGCTCCCGCACCCGGGCGGCCAGCCCCGGCGCCTGGGCGTCGACCATGCGGGCCGCGGTCTCCTCCCACAGCCCGTACCCGGACCGCTCGGCCGCCGCCAGGCCGCCGCGGAGCAGATCCGCCAGACGCTGCTCCAGCTCCACCGCGCCCGCCGTCACCCGCTCGGCCCGGCGCTCCGCCCTGCGCCGCGCCGCCTCCGGACCGGCGGAACCCGAGGACTCCGAGGTGCCCGCGGCCCGCTTCTCCTCCGTGTGCGTGCGCCGGCCCGTGATCCACCGCTCGGCCCACTCCGGCGCCTCTCCCCGCGGCACCGCCCCGTCCCCGCCCGACCAGAGCAGCAGCAGACCGAGCGCGTGCTTGCACGGGAACTTACGGCTCGGGCAGCTGCAGTGGCAGGCGGGTCCGGAGGCGTCCGCGACGTCGACGACCGTCCGGTACGGAGCGCTCCCACCGCCCTCGCACAGCCCCCACACCGTCCCTTCGTCCGAACTGCCGGTCCCGGACCACGGACCGGCCGTGCCGAGTCTGCTCCCCGCCGTGCGTGACGCGGGGTCAGGCGCCAGTGCCAGCACCTGGTCCGCGGTCCAGCGCGCCCCCTGCTGAGTCATGCCACCGAAACTAGATCCCGGCACTGACAATCGCCCCGGCGAGCGCGTTCGTGCAGGTCAGAGCGATTGTCAGTGGCGTGGTGCACGGTTGGTGGCAGATCCGAACCGGCCGAGCTGGAGGGGGACTCCGCCATGACTGTGTCCGTTGGACCGACGCCCGTCGACCCGACGCGGGACGGCTCCGCGCCCGCGAACGCCGTACCCGCGACCGCGTCGCCCGCGCAGACGCTGCGCCCGCACGCCGAGGACGCCTTCGCCGCCGAACTCGCCGCGCTGGCGGCGCGGGACGACCGTCCCCGCCCCGCCCGCTGGCGGCTGTCGCCGTGGGCCGTCGCCACCTACCTGCTCGGCGGCACGCTGCCGGACGGCACGGTCATCACGCCGAAGTACATCGGTCCGCGCCGCATCGTCGAGGTCGCGGTGACCACCCTCGCCACCGACCGCGCCCTGCTCCTGCTCGGCGTGCCCGGCACCGCCAAGACCTGGGTCTCCGAGCACCTGGCCGCCGCGGTCAGCGGCGACTCCACCCTGCTCGTGCAGGGCACGGCCGGCACCCCGGAGGAGGCCATCCGCTACGGCTGGAACTACGCCCGGCTGCTCGCCCACGGCCCCAGCCGCGACGCCCTCGTGCCCAGCCCGGTGATGCGGGCCATGGCGGAGGGCATGACGGCCCGCGTCGAGGAGCTGACCCGCATCCCGGCCGACGTCCAGGACACACTGATCACCCTCCTGTCGGAGAAGACGCTGCCGATACCGGAGCTGGGCCAGGAGGTGCAGGCGGTCCGCGGCTTCAACCTGATCGCCACGGCCAACGACCGCGACCGCGGGGTCAACGACCTGTCCAGCGCCCTGCGCCGCCGCTTCAACACCGTGGTGCTGCCGCTGCCGGAGACCCCGGAGGCGGAGGTCGACATCGTCGCGCGCCGGGTCGACCAGATCGGCCGCTCCCTCGACCTGCCGGCCGTGCCCGACGGCATCGACGAGATCCGCCGGGTCGTCACCGTCTTCCGCGAACTGCGCGACGGGGTCACCACCGACGGCCGTACGAAGCTCAAGTCGCCCAGCGGCACCCTGTCGACCGCCGAGGCGATCTCCGTCGTCACGGGCGGGCTGGCACTCGCCGCCCACTTCGGCGACGGCGTGCTGCGGGCCGGCGACGTCGCCGCGGGCATCCTCGGCGCGGTCGTCCGCGACCCGGCGGCGGACCGCGTCGTCTGGCAGGAGTACCTGGAGACCGTGGTCCGCGAGCGCGACGGCTGGAAGGACTTCTACCGGGCCTGCCGGGAGGTCAGTGGATGAACGGCGGGAAGGCGGACACCGCGGGGCCGCTCCTGCTCGGCGTGCGGCATCACGGGCCGGGGTCCGCGCGGGCCGTGCGGGCGGTGCTGGAGGAGGCCCGGCCGGACGCCGTGCTGATCGAGGGCCCGCCGGAGGCGGACGCGCTGGTCCCGCTCGCCGCCGAGGAGGACATGCGACCGCCCGTCGCGCTGCTCGCCCACGCGGTGGACGAACCCGGCCGCTCGGCCTTCTGGCCGCTGGCCGAGTTCTCCCCGGAGTGGGTCGCGCTCCGCTGGGCGCTGGAGCACAAGGTCCCGGCCCGTTTCATCGACCTGCCGGCCACGCACACCCTGGCCTGGGAGGACGACGAGGACCCCGGACCCGGCGCGGGCGACGACGTGCGGGCCGACCCCCTGGGGGCGCTCGCCGAAGCCGCCGGGTACGACGACGCCGAGCGGTGGTGGGAGGACGTCGTCGAGCACCGGGGCGTGGGCGAGGGGGACGCGATGGCGTCGTTCACCGCGCTCGAGGAGGCCATGACCGCGCTGCGGGAGGAGCACGGAAACGGGGGACACCGGCGGGACCTCGTGCGCGAGGCGCACATGCGGCTGCGGATCCGGGCGGCGCGGCGGGAGTTCGAGGACGGCGTGGCCGTGGTCTGCGGGGCCTGGCACGTGCCGGCGCTGCGGCGGAAGGCCACCGTCGCCGCCGACCGCGCCCTGCTGAAAGGGCTGCCCAAGGTGAAGACGGACATGACCTGGGTGCCCTGGACCCACCGCAGACTCTCCCGGACGAGCGGCTACGGCGCGGGCATCGACTCCCCGGGCTGGTACGGGCATCTGTTCGGCGCCCTGGACCGGCCGGTCGAGCGGTGGCTGACCAAGGTGGCCGGGCTGCTGCGGGCCGAGGACCGGACCGTCTCCCCCGCGCACGTCATCGAGGCCGTACGGCTGGCGGAGACCCTCGCCGTGCTGCGCGGACGTCCGCTGCCCGGCCTGAGCGAGACGACCGACGCCGTGCGGGCGGTGATGTGCGAGGGCTCCGACGTGCCGCTGGCACTGGTGCACGACCGGCTGGTCGTCGGCGACGTGCTCGGGGAGGTGCCGGCGACGGCACCCGCCGTGCCGTTGCAGCGGGACCTCGCGCGGATCCAGCGCCGGCTGCGGCTGAAACCCGAGGCCGGGGAGCGGGAGCTGGAACTCGACCTGCGCAAGGAGACCGACGCGGAGCGCGGCAGACTGCTGCACCGGCTGCGGCTGCTCGGCATCGGCTGGGGAGAACCGGCCGCCGCGCACGGCGGCACGGGGACCTTCCGGGAGACCTGGCGGCTGCGCTGGGAGCCCGAGCTGTCCGTGCGGGTCGCCGAGGCCGGGGTGTGGGGGACGACCGTGCTCGCCGCCGCGACCGCCAAGGCGGAGGCGGACGCCGTCGGCGCGCGGGGCCTCGCCGAGGTCACCGGGCTCGCCGAGCGCTGCCTGCTGGCCGCACTGCCCGAGGCGCTGCCCACGGTGATGCGGATCCTCACCGACCGCGCGGCCCTCGACACGGACGTAGGCCATCTCGCCCAGGCGCTGCCCGCCCTGGTCCGCTCGCTGCGCTACGGCGACGTGCGCGGCACCGACACCGCGGCACTGGCCGGGGTCGCCGCCGGTCTCGCCGAGCGGATCTTCGTCGGACTGCCCCCGGCCTGCGCGGCGCTGGACGCGGACGCCGCCGAGGAGATGCGGCGCCATGTCGACGCGGTGCACGGCGCGGTGGCCCTCCTCGGCGACGCCCCCGCACCGGGCCACGGGAAGCTGCGCTCCCGCTGGCGGTCGGTGCTGCGGACCCTGTCCGCACGCGACACCGTGCCCGGCGTCGTACGGGGGCGGTCCGTGCGGCTGCTGCTGGACGACGGGGAGCTGGCGCAGGACGAGGCGGCGCGGCTCATGGGGCTCGTGCTGTCGCCGGGCACGCCGCCGGCGGACGCGGCCGCGTGGATCGAGGGCTTCGTCGGCGGCGGCTCGGGCGGCGGACTGCTCCTGGTCCACGACGAGCGGCTGCTCGGGCTGGTCGACACCTGGCTGACGGGCGTACCGGCGGAGGCGTTCACGGACGTACTGCCGCTGCTGCGGCGGACGTTCTCGGCGTACGAGCCGGGGGTACGGCGCACCCTCGGCGAACTGGTCCGGCGCGGACCGGGGGCACGCGGGAGCGTGGCGGCCGCGATGTCCGGCACCCCCGGCTTCGCCCCCGAACCCGACACCGCCCGCGCGGACGCCGTGCTGCCGGTCCTGCGGCTGCTGCTCGGGCCGACCGGGGACGACGGGAACGGCGGGGACGACGGGAACGGCGGGGACGACGGGGGAGCGCGTGACGGACAACCGGCGGGGGTGACGGCATGACGGACACACAGGGCGAGGCGGCCACGACGACGGACCCGGCGCGGGAGCGGCTGCGGCGCTGGCGGCTCGTGCTCGGCGGGGACCCGGCCGACGGGACCGGACACGCGCTGTCCGGGCAGGACGCCGCGATGGACGGAGCGCTCGCCGCGCTCTACGGCAAGGGGGACAAACCGCAGGCGGGCCGGGACCGTTCGGCGGGGCTCGGCGCGTCGGCACCCTCGGTGGCCCGCTGGCTCGGGGACATCCGGACCTACTTCCCCTCCTCCGTCGTCCAGGTCATGCAGCGCGACGCCATCGACCGGCTCGGCCTCGCCACGCTCCTGCTGGAACCGGAGATGCTGGAGGCCGTCGAGGCCGACGTCCACCTCGTCGGCACACTGCTGTCGCTGAACAAGGCGATGCCGGAGACGACGAAGGAGACGGCACGCGCGGTCGTGCGCAAGGTCGTCGAGGACCTGGAGAAGCGGCTCGCCACCCGCACCCGGGCCACCCTCACCGGCGCCCTCGACCGCAGCGCCCGCGTCAGCCGGCCACGCCACCACGACATCGACTGGAACCGCACGATCGCCGCCAACCTCAAGCACTACCTCCCGGAGCACCGGACGGTCGTGCCCGAGCGGCTCGTCGGCTACGGGCGTGCCTCACGGTCGGTGAAGAAGGAGGTCGTCCTCTGCGTCGACCAGTCCGGGTCGATGGCCGCGTCCGTCGTGTACGCGTCGGTGTTCGGGGCGGTGCTCGCCTCCATGCGGTCGATCGACACCCGGCTCGTCGTGTTCGACACGGCGGTCGTCGACCTCACCGACCAGCTCGACGACCCCGTCGACGTGCTCTTCGGCACGCAGTTGGGCGGGGGCACGGACATCAACCGGGCGCTGGCGTACTGCCAGTCGCGGATCACCCGGCCCGCCGAGACGGTGGTCGTGCTGATCAGCGACCTCTACGAAGGGGGGATACGCGACGAGATGCTCAAGCGGGTGGCGGCGATGCAGGCGTCGGGGGTGCGGTTCGTGACGCTGCTCGCGCTGTCCGACGAGGGGGCGCCCGCGTACGACAGGGAGCACGCGGCGGCGCTCGCCGCGCTGGGCGCACCGGCGTTCGCCTGCACACCCGATCTGTTCCCGGAGGTGATGGCGGCGGCGATCGAGAAGCGGCCGTTGCCGATACCGGACGCGGGATGAGGAGCGAACTCGGGCCGGTGAAAACGGACATGAGTACCCATCGGTAACGGAGGGCTTGCGCAACCTCGGGAGTCGCGTGCAAGGATCGGCGCTGTTCGATTACAGGGACCCGTGAAGTGTCTTCAGCCGTCCCGCCGCCCGGGAGGACCCGCCCCCCTTGACCTGGTCAGCAGCCGTGCCCGGTGCCGCTCTGCGCGCGATGCGCACGGTGGCCGGGTGGCGTGCGGTCCGGTTGGCGCTGCTGGTGGGCGCGGTGTTCGTGCTCGGCGTGCTGTGCGGGGAGCGGGCGCGGGCGGCGGACGGCGGGCCGGTCGGGGGAACCTCCTCCGCCGTCGGGGTCTCCGCCACCGGGGCCGTCACCGCCGGGGCCTCCACCACCGGGCCCGTCACCGTCGGGTCCGTCACCGTCGGGTCCGTGGTGTCGGCCGGCTCGGACACCGCGCCCGACCCGGACTCCAACGGTCCCGCGTCGGTCGTCGAAGCCCTCACCGCGCCGCGCCCGGACGCGGCCGACCCGATCCGCCCGCTGACCGGGGCCGTGGTCCGGTCCGTGGACGAGCGGGTCGTACGGCCGGTCGGGGAACTGGCCGGAACGGTGGCCGACCGGCTGGACGAGGCGACACCAGGGGAGCTCCCCGCCCTGCCCACGCTCCCCGCCCTGCCCACGCTCCCCGGCCTTGAGCAGCCCGCGCCGCTGCCGGAACTCCCGCACCTGCCCGACGCGCCGGGGCAGCCGCTTCCCGGGCCGAGCACGCCCGGCCCGCAGCCGGGCAGCTCGGCGCCGCCGCCCGACGCGCCGGTGCAGGACGTCCCGGACGAGCCGAAGGGGCCGGACGGACCGTCCGGGGCCCCGGGACCGGTCGCCGGCCCCGTCGCCCACGGCCCGGAGCCGTCCCGTGCCGTCGGCGCGACGCACGACGACCACGGACACCGACCCGCGCGGGACGCCGTACGGGAAGCCGTGCGGGCCGGTGCCCCCGCCCCGGCCCCCGCACCGCACGCTCCCGCCGGTCGGCCGGACGGTACGGCGGGCAGCCGCTCGGCCGTGGACCACGGCACGCCGCGCCACGGTGACGCCTGCGCCGTCACCGCACATCACCGGCCGCCGCTCCGGCTCGTACCCGGCGCCGCCGAGCGCGCCGAGGCGACCGGCACGCGGGACCCGTACCGGGACGTTCCGGTCTCACCCGCTTAGGGCCGGCCCCTCCCTCACCGCGGACACCTGTGCGCGAGGGCGGCGCGGCAGCCCGCACGCCCCGGCGCCCTCCGTGTCCCACCCGTGCCCGACTCACGGGCGACGAAGGCTCCGCGGGGCATCAGGACCCGGACAGCCGAAAGCCGTCGGTCTGTCCGGCCGGAACCTCGTGGAGGGGCGGCCGGCCCCCATTGGGGTGGGGGCCGGCCACCCCGCATCCCGGGAAACAGGGCGTTCACCGCCCCTCCGGGCTGTTCCAAAGGGCCTCACCGGGCCAACCCCAGTCCGGTGAGGCCCCTCACACCAGGCACGCCGTGCCAGAGATGGAGGCATCATGTGACAGGTATCACCGCTCACGTGTGACCCGCGATTTAGAGAGGCCACCCAAGCGGCGATAACCTGCGAGACGGACATGCCGCGCGCTCGGACACCGTGTGCGCCTCCCTTGTGACACAGCGGACGTCACGTTGCCCTTCGCGGCACGCCCACGCATCCAACGAACCGCGAGATCACTGATAGGGACGGAAGCGCGTGGACCTGTTCGAGTACCAGGCGAGGGACCTCTTCGCCAAGCACGATGTACCGGTGCTGGCCGGTGAAGTCATCGACACGCCTGAGGCGGCCCGCGCAGCCACCGAGCGTCTCGGTGGCAAGTCCGTCGTCAAGGCCCAGGTGAAGGTCGGCGGTCGCGGCAAGGCCGGCGGCGTCAAGCTCGCCGCGACCCCGGACGAGGCCGTCGCCCGCGCGACGGACATCCTCGGCATGGACATCAAGGGCCACACGGTCCACAAGGTGATGATCGCCGAGACGGCCCCGGAGATCCTGGAGGAGTACTACGTCTCCTTCCTCCTCGACCGTGCCAACCGCACCTTCCTCTCCATCGCCTCCGTCGAGGGCGGCATGGAGATCGAGGAGGTGGCGGCCACCCGCCCCGAGGCCGTCGCCAAGACGCCGATCGACGCCAACGAGGGTGTGACCCCCGCCAAGGCCCGCGAGATCGTCGAGGCCGCGAACTTCCCGGCGGAGGTCGCCGACAAGGTCGCCGACGTCCTGGTCACCCTGTGGAAGACCTTCGTCGCCGAGGACGCGCTCCTCGTCGAGGTCAACCCGCTGGCCAAGGTCGCCTCCGGTGACGTCATCGCCCTGGACGGCAAGGTCTCCCTGGACGAGAACGCCGAGTTCCGCCAGCCGGAGCACGAGGCCCTCCAGGACAAGGCGTCGGCCAACCCGCTCGAGGCGGCCGCCAAGGAGAAGAACCTCAACTACGTCAAGCTCGACGGCGAGGTCGGCATCATCGGCAACGGCGCGGGTCTCGTCATGAGCACCCTGGACGTCGTCGCCTACGCCGGTGAGGCGCACGGCGGCGTCAAGCCCGCCAACTTCCTCGACATCGGTGGTGGTGCGTCCGCCGCCGTCATGGCGAACGGCCTGGAGATCATCCTCGGCGACCCGGACGTCAAGTCCGTCTTCGTCAACGTCTTCGGCGGCATCACCGCCTGCGACGAGGTCGCCAACGGCATCGTGCAGGCGCTTCAGCTGCTCGCGGACAAGGGCGAGGAAGTCACCAAGCCCCTCGTCGTCCGCCTCGACGGCAACAACGCCGAGCTGGGTCGCAAGATCCTCTCCGACGCCAACCACCCGCTGGTGCAGCGCGTGGACACCATGGACGGCGCGGCCGACAAGGCCGCCGAGCTCGCGGCTGCTGCGAAGTAAGGGACGAGGGACTACACAGCCATGGCTATCTTCCTCAACAAGGACAGCAAGGTCATCGTCCAGGGCATGACCGGTGCCACGGGCATGAAGCACACCAAGCTCATGCTGGCCGACGGCACGAACATCGTCGGTGGCGTGAACCCGCGCAAGGCCGGCACGTCCGTCGACATCGACGGCAACGAGATCCCGGTCTTCGGCACGGTCGCCGAGGCGATGGAGAAGACGGGCGCCAACGTGTCCGTGCTCTTCGTCCCGCCGGCCTTCGCCAAGGCCGCCGTCGTCGAGGCCATCGACGCCGAGATCCCGCTCGCGGTCGTCATCACCGAGGGCATCGCGGTGCACGACTCCGCCGCGTTCTACGCGTACGCCGTGGAGAAGGGCAACAAGACCCGGATCATCGGCCCGAACTGCCCGGGTCTGATCACCCCCGGCCAGTCGAACGCCGGCATCATCCCGGGCGACATCACCAAGCCGGGCCGCATCGGCCTGGTCTCGAAGTCCGGCACGCTGACGTACCAGATGATGTACGAGCTGCGTGACATCGGCTTCTCCTCGGCCGTGGGCATCGGTGGCGACCCGGTCATCGGCACCACGCACATCGACGCGCTCGCCGCGTTCGAGGCCGACCCCGACACCGACCTGATCGTGATGATCGGTGAGATCGGCGGCGACGCCGAGGAGCGGGCCGCGGCCTTCATCAAGGAGAACGTGAAGAAGCCGGTCGTCGGCTACGTCGCGGGCTTCACCGCGCCCGAGGGCAAGACCATGGGCCACGCCGGCGCCATCGTCTCCGGCTCCTCCGGCACGGCCGCCGCGAAGAAGGAGGCCCTCGAGGCCGCCGGCGTCAAGGTCGGCAAGACCCCGACCGAGACGGCGAAGCTGGCGCGCGCGATCCTCGCCGGCTGAGCCACGGCCGGTCCACAGCTGAACCACGGCCGAGCCGCCGCCGGGTCACCGGCGCGGGGCGACACCGTACGGGTGGGCCCGTTCCCCGCAGTGGGGGACGGGCCCACCGTCGTCTCCGCACCGGGTCACCGCGCCTGCGGCGCCAGCCGTTCCGGTCCCCGCGGCAACTCCTTCCGCAGCCGGTCGCGCAGCTCCCGGTCGTCCTCCGAGAGGGGCCCGGGCGCCACCCGCGGCGGAACGCCCCGCACCGTCTCGCCCGGCGGCACCGGTGGCTCGTAGCCGGTCGGGGCCGTGTGCAGGGTGAGCGCCGTGGAGCCGATCAGCGCGACCGTGAACGCGACGGCGGCCCGGGTCCAGAACCGGGCCCGGCGCTCGCTGCCGCCGCGCACCACCGGCGGCTCGGCCGCCCGCAGCCGCCCGGTGAAGGCCGGCCCGGCCAGCCGCCGGCGCAGCTCGTCCGGGTCCGACAGTTCCGGGAGCCGGGCGGCGACGGTCTCGCGCGCGTACGTCAGCCGGCCGGCCGTCGCCCGGGTGCTGGCCTCCGTCTCCGCCGCCGTCTCGGGCAGACCGAGGCCGAGGCCGTCGTACAGCAGGAGCGTGCGGCGGTACGGCGGCGGCAGGCGCAGCAGCGTCTCCAGGAGCACCCGGTCGTCCTCGTCGGGGGGCGGCGGTTCGGGCTGCCGGTGGCGGCGGCGGTACCGGTGCCACGGGGAGAGCGCCCACTCGTACGCCGCCGCGCGCACCCAGCCGGCCGGGTCCGGGTCCCGGGCCACCTCGGGCCAGCGGTCCCAGGCGAGCTGGAAGGCCCGCTCCACGGACTCGCGGGCGAGTGCGCGGCGGCCGGTGAGCAGATAGGCCTGCCGGACGAGGGCGGGGGCGCAGAAGGAGTACAGGGCGTCGAAGGCCTGAGCGGGCGTCAGGCACTCCTGGTGGGGGGCGGACGACGGCGGGGGCGCCTGCGCGAACGCGGAGGGTTCCGGCGCGACCGCGCCGAGACGGCCGTCGCCGCCCGGTTCCTCCAGGCACACCGTCACCACCGCCGCGGCCTCCTCCTGCCGGACGGGGGCGGACTCCCGGGTCCCGCCGTCGGCGGCCCCTTCCGCCAAGCCGGCCAGCAGCTTCGCGTACGCCTCCCGGTTCCGGCCGCGCGGTGTGCTGCGGCCGGACTCCCACGCGCGCACCGTCTCGGGCCGGACGCCCACGCGTTCCGCGAGCTGACGTCGCGTCAGCGAGGCCGCCGTGCGCAGGCGTCGGCGTTCGTCGGGTGGGGGGAGGGGGGTGGCGGGGCTCCGTGTCACTGGGCGCCCCTCCGTCCAGAAAAGTACATAAACATATATTGAGCGACACAACCGCGCTTCGCCCGTTACGCCGGTAAAGCGCGTGTCGTTGGGAGCATGGCGGACGTGACCCAGACGACAGCTCGCCGTACGACGCCGGCCGCCCTGCTCACCCGCCTGCGCGACCGCTCGCCGGGGCTCGCCCCCGCCCTCCTCGGCGGCGCCCTCGCGGCCGGACTGGGGCTCGCGGCGTTCGCCGTCCTCGTGATCCTGCTGTGGATCAGCTCGCCCTACCCCGACAGCGGACCCGACGGCGCCCTGCACATCGCGGCGGCGCTGTGGCTGCTCGCCCACGGCGCCGAACTGGTCCGCACCGACACGCTCTCCGGCGTCCCCGCACCCGTGGGCGTCCCGCCGCTGCTGCTGCTCGCGCTGCCGGTGTGGCTGCTGCACCGGGCGGCCCGCGACGCGGCGGAGGGCGGCGCGGGCGGCGCCGGCGGCGAGGCCCCGCTCGTCCCCGGCCGTACGGCGTGGGCGGGCGTCCTCCTCGGCTACCTCGCCGTCGGCGCTCCCGCCGCGCTCTACTGTGCGGGCGGCGGGCTGCGGCCGGCGTGGGAGGGGACCGTCGTGTGCGTGCCGCTGGTCGCCGGACTGGCCGCGGGCGCGGGGGTGTGGACGGCGTACGGCCGTCCGAGCGGACCGCTGGAACGGGTGCTGGGCGCGGTGCTGCCGAGGGGCGCACGCCATCTGGTCCTCGGACCGGACGGCCGTCCCGGAGTCGTGGCGCGGGCGGCGGCGGCCGGGGCGACGGTACTGGCCGGCGGCGGGGCGCTGCTCCTCGTGGTCTCGCTGGGATGGCACGGAGGGGAGACCCGGCAGGCGTTCCTGCGGCTGACGGAGGGCTGGTCGGGATGGCTGGCGGTGCTGCTGCTCTGCGTCACGCTGGCGCCGAACGCCGCGGTGTGGGCGGCGGCGTACGCCCTCGGCCCCGGCTTCCTCCTCGGGACCGGCGCTCAGGTGACCCCCCTGCTCTCCCCGTCCGCCCCGTCGCTGCCGCCGTTCCCGCTGCTCGCGGCGGTGCCGGACACGGGAGCGGGGACCGCGCCGAACTGGGTGACGGCGGCGCTGCCGGTGACGGCCGGACTGGTGACGGGATGGTTCGTGGGCCGGGGCGCCGCGCGGAGCGGACCGGCGCCCGCCCCCGCCTGGACCGGCGGCCGGACCGTCGGTGCGGCGGGACTGGCGGCCGTGCTGTGCGCGGCCCTGCTGTCCGTGCTCGCCGCGCTCGCGGGCGGGCCGCTGGGCGTGGCCGCGCTCTCCCGGTTCGGCCCGGTGTGGTGGCAGGTGGGAGCCGCGGCACTGGCCTGGCTCACGCTGGTGGCGGTCCCCACGGCCCTGGTGGTACGAGCCTGGCGCCGCCGCCCACCCGGAGGCGAGGCGGGAGACCGGCTCCCGGAGCCGGGATCACCACGGAACCGCCGGACCCCGGGGGAACAGCTCCCGAGTCCCGGATCGCCACGGGACCGTGGGAGCCTGGGGAACCGGCTTCTGAGACCTGGACCGTCACGGGAGCGCCGGGGCTTGGGGAGTCGGCTTCCGAGGGTCGGGTGGTCGCGGGACCGCCGGGCCCCGGAGGGCCGGCTTCTGACTCCCGGACCGCCACGGGAGCGCCGGGGCTCGGGGGGCGGGCTTCTGGGGATCGGGCCGTCGCGGGACCGCCGAATCCCCGGGAAGCGGCCTCCGGAGCCCGGTGCGCCACGGAACCACCGCACCCCGGAGGAGGCGGAGCCGGCGCCGCCCGTACGCGGCAGGACCCTCCCGCCCCTCCCGCGCGACGACCCCGACGAGCCGTACCTGCTCCACCGCACCCGGGAACCCGCGTCCGACCTGTGGGACTGGGACATGCCGTTCGGCGTGCGGGACGCGGTCACCGCCCCCGGTGAGGAGGGCCCCACGTCCGGCGCACGGGAGTGAGGGCGGGTGTCAGCCGTCGTCCCCCAGGAGGTCGCGGAGCTGCTCCGGGAGGAGATCGCTGCAGGACTGGCGGGCTTCCTGGGTGAGGGCGTCGTTGGTGCAGGTGTAGTAGTCGCTGTAGACCAGCTGGGCCGTGAAGGACGCGGCGACCAGGGCGAGCGCCAGCGACCCCGTGACCAGTCCGCTCACCGCGGCCGTGGTCTGCGGGCGGCCCTTCGGCTCGGGCGCCGGGGCGTCCGGGTCCTGCGCGCGGGGCTTGCCGCGCAGAGCGCTGATGCCCCAGTACAGGGCGAGCGCGCCCAGCAGCAGCGCGACGTACGGCCAGCTGAACAGGCCGAAGAAGAAGGCCCACATGCCGGACAGCAGGGCGAGGCGCGCACGGCGCTGGGCCGGGTCCGTGGGGTCCCAGCGCATGCCGGGCCCCTGGGGGCCACCGTCCTGCCCCTCGGGGCCGCGCGGGCGCTCGCCGAAACCGCCGGGGGAGCGGCCGGGCTGCCGGTCGCTCCAGTTCCGGCCCCAGGAGGAGCGGTCGCCGCCCTCCCCGCCGGACGGATGCCTCGGCTGCCAGGGCTGGTCGGGCGTCCCCTCCGGCGGCGGCGCGAACGGATTGTCGTCCTGAGAGCCCTGGGCCCCACGGCGCCCGTCGTCGCCGCCCTCGCCCCGGGGCGCGTCGGGCGGCGAGGCGGGGCGCTCCCGCAGCAGCACGGCGCCCCGCTGCCCTCCCTGGGCGGACTGCTGGGGGAACGTGAGAAGTCGCAGGCTGCGGTCCGGCATCAAGTGAGCGTCTTCCCCTTAATGAAGCACGGCGTGGTCCGGCGTGACCGCCTCGCACGACGTATTCGACTACGACTGGGCTGGTGAACCGGTGCGTTCCCGTCGGCTCTCCGCTGCCCGGGTCCGTCATCCTGTGAACGCCCGGTGCACGGTTCGCGTTCCCACGCGCCCCGACGTTCCAGGACCGGCTCCTCCCAGACGCTACCTCCCGGCCACGCCCCCGTCCCGTGGGGGCCGCCCGGTGTGCCGGTATCGTTGCTGACGGTCGGCCGCTTCGTAGGCTTCCCCGTATCCGGGGGCGCGAAGCATTCGTATGAATACACAAAGCGCTGTGCCGCCGACCGTGCAGACGCTCCCCGAGAAAGGGCCCCACCGTGGCCGCCAAGCCCGTGGCCGAGCGCGCCAGGCGTCTCGTCGTGCTGGTCTCCGGATCCGGCACCAACCTCCAGGCGCTCCTCGACGAGATCGCCGCCACCGGCGCCGAGGCGTACGGGGCCGAGGTCGTGGCCGTCGGCGCCGACCGTGAGGGCATCGAGGGGCTGGCCCGCGCCGAGCGCGCCGGGCTGCCGACCTTCGTGTGCAAGGTCAAGGACCACCCGACCCGCGAGGAGTGGGACGCGGCGCTCGCCGAGGCCGTCGCCGCCCACGAACCCGACCTCGTGGTGTCCGCCGGGTTCATGAAGATCGTGGGGAAGGAGTTCCTCGCGCGCTTCGGCGGGCGGTTCGTCAACACCCACCCCGCCCTGCTGCCCAGTTTCCCCGGAGCCCACGGCGTACGGGACGCACTCGCGTACGGCGCCAAGGTCACCGGCTGCACCGTCCACTTCGTCGACGACGGCGTCGACACCGGGCCGATCATCGCGCAGGGCGTGGTGGAGGTCCGGGACGAGGACGACGAGAGCGCTCTGCACGAGCGCATCAAGGACGTCGAGCGAAGGCTGCTCGTCGAGGTCGTGGGGCTCCTCGCCCGCAACGGCTACCGCATTGAGGGACGAAAGGTAGTTATCCAGTGACCGCCGAGAGCAACAAGCGGGCCATCCGACGGGCGCTCGTCTCCGTCTACGACAAGACCGGCCTCGAGGACCTCGCGCGCGGCCTGCACGAGGCCGGCGTGGAGCTCGTCTCCACCGGGTCCACCGCCGCGAGGATCGCCGCCGCGGGCGTCCCCGTCACCAAGGTCGAGGAGCTCACCGGCTTCCCCGAGTGCCTGGACGGCCGCGTCAAGACCCTCCACCCGAAGGTCCACGCCGGCATCCTCGCCGACCTGCGACTGGAGGACCACCGGCGGCAGCTCGCCGAGCTGGGCGTGGAGCCGTTCGACCTCGTCGTCGTGAACCTCTACCCGTTCCGCGAGACCGTCGCCTCGGGCGCCACGCCCGACGAGTGCGTGGAGCAGATCGACATCGGCGGCCCGTCGATGGTGCGCGCCGCAGCCAAGAACCACCCCTCGGTCGCCGTCGTGACCAGCCCCGCCCGCTACGGCGACGTCCTCGCCGCGGTCCAGGACGGCGGCTTCGACCTCACCACCCGCAAGCGGCTCGCCGCGGAGGCATTCCGGCACACGGCCGCGTACGACGTGGCGGTGGCCTCCTGGTTCGCCTCCGAGTACGCGCCCGTGGACGAGTCGCGGTTCCCGGACTTCCTCGGCGCCACCTGGGAGCGCAAGAACACCCTGCGCTACGGCGAGAACCCGCACCAGCCGGCCGCCCTCTACGTCTCGGGCACGGGCGGCCTCGCCGAGGCCGAGCAGCTGCACGGCAAGGAGATGTCGTACAACAACTACACGGACACGGACGCCGCCCTCCGTGCCGCGTACGACCACGACGGGCCGGCCGTCGCGATCATCAAGCACGCCAACCCCTGCGGCATCGCGACCGGCGCGGACGTCGCCGAGGCGCACCGCAAGGCGCACGCCTGCGACCCGCTGTCGGCGTTCGGCGGTGTGATCGCGGTCAACCGCCCGGTGTCCAAGGAGATGGCCGAGCAGGTCGCGGAGATCTTCACCGAGGTCATCGTCGCGCCGGACTACGAGGAGGGCGCCCTCGACGCCCTCACCAAGAAGAAGAACATCCGCGTCCTGCGCGCCCCCGAGGCCCCGTCCGCCCCGGTCGAGGTCAAGCCGATCGACGGCGGGGCCCTGCTCCAGGTCACCGACCGCCTCCAGGCCGACGGCGACGACCCCGCCACCTGGACGCTGGCCACCGGCGAGGCCCTGACCGAGGCGGAGCTGGCCGACCTCGCCTTCGCCTGGAAGGCGTGCCGCGCGGTGAAGTCCAACGCGATCCTGCTCGCCAAGGACGGCGCCTCCGTCGGCGTCGGCATGGGCCAGGTCAACCGCGTCGACTCCGCGAAGCTGGCGGTGGAGCGGGCGGGTGCCGAGCGCGCGGCCGGTTCCTACGCCGCCTCGGACGCGTTCTTCCCGTTCCCCGACGGCCTGGAGATCCTCACCGAGGCCGGCGTGAAGGCCGTGGTCCAGCCCGGCGGTTCGGTCCGCGACGAGCTGGTCGTCGAGGCCGCGAAGAAGGCGGGCGTGACGATGTACTTCACGGGCACGCGCCACTTCTTCCACTGACGGCTGTCGTCCGCCCGGCCGCTCGTGCGAGCGGCCGGGCGGAGGTGTCCTACTCGTCCACCTCGTACCGGCCGGTCTCCAGGAAGTACCGCAGCTCCTCCGGCGTACCGTCGATGACCTCTTCCGCGGCCGCGCGGAGGGCGTCGCTGATGTCCGCATCGGCCAGCATCCGCGCGACGGCCACGCGGTCGTCCTCGGCCTGCGCGAGCCGGTAGCCGGTCTCCAGCCAGGTGCGGAGCTTTTCGGGGGTGGGCGCGTCGAGGAGTGCGTAGATCTCCTGCTTGACGCGCTTTCCGGCGTAGGGCTTGCCGAGGATGGTGAAGAGGGTGACCTTGTCGTCCTCGTACCGGGCGAGGCGGTAGCCGGTTTCGAGGAAGGCGCGGGCGGCTTCCGGGGTGCCTGCTTCGAGGGCTTCGGTGGCTTCGCGTATGACGCCCTTGCCGGAGTCGGGCTTGCCGAGGATGGTGAAGATGGCGACCCGGTCGTCCTCGAACTGCGCGAGCCGGTAACCGGTCCTGAGGAACTCGCGCATGTCCTCCACGGTGCCGTCGAGGGCCTCGTTCGCCTCCCGCTCGACGCCCCTGCCGGAGTCCGGGTCGGCCAGGACGCGGGCGATGGCGGCACGCAGCTCCTCCTCCGACATCTCGTCCACCGGCGTACCGGGGTCGTCCGCGGCGGCCGACGCCGTGACGGCGACGGGAGCCGGCGCCGAGTCCGCGGCGAACGCCGGACCGGTGAGAAGGAGGGCCGGCGTGAGCGCGGCGGCGGCCACCGCCAGAACACCGCGGGTCAGTCTCATGCGTGAACCTGCCTGTTCGGTAAGGGCTTTCACGGAAGACGGCGACTGCCGTCCCGAACATCCTTTCACCGTCCCGGACCGGAGATCACTGCCGGACACAGGCAGTCCTGACGGCCCGTCATTGCCGGAACGCCCTCGGACCGTGACGCCTGCCGTCGGGGGACGCGGCGGGGGGGGGGGGGGGGGGGGGGGGGGGGGGGGGGGGGGGGGGGAGGGGGGGGGGGTGGGTTGCGGCTGGGGCAGCGACACCAGTAGCGCAGATCT
>NZ_JBVJKE010000005.1:0-480818 GCF_055585405.1 Streptomyces sp. NPDC053426
TTCGTCAACTCCGAAAGGGAAGCAATGGCCCGGTACAGCGGATGCCCCCGGTCATACGCGTCCGAGGCATGCGTACGCTCCGTACCGATCTGATCGTCGTCCAGGTAGTCCGGCACCTCGGACCCGAACATGGGCTGCCGTCCGTACACATCGCCTGCCGGTCCGGTGAAGCCCTGTTCGTCACCGGCGTAGATCACCGGATTGCCCCGGGACAGGAACATCAGCTCGTGCGCGAACCGGTCACGCCGCAGCAACTCGGCGTCGCTCGCACCCGGGTTGTCCTGGCTGACGAAACTCCCGATGCGGCCCATGTCGTGGCTGCCGAGGAAGGTCACCTCGCTGTAGGCGTTGGCCTTGTCGGTGGTGTAGCGGTAGTCCTGGGCGAGGACGTGGGAAAGGTCGCGCACGGGGCCGCCCCGGGACGCGTAGTTGCGGAACGCGGCCTGGAGCGGGAAGTCCAGGGTGCCGTCGAGCCGGCCCTCGGTCAGGTAGGGCGCCAGCACGACGGGGTCGGCGGAGAACGCCTCCGCGAAGACGAAGAAGTCGCGCTTGCCCTGCCGGGCCGCGTAGGAGTCCAGTGCCGTGGCCCACTCGGTCCAGAAGGCCATGTCGACGTTCTTCGCCGTGTCGACGCGGAAGCCGTCCACGTCGAAGTCCCTGACCCACCGCTGGTAGATCTTCTTCATTCCCTCGACGACCTCGGGCCGTTCGGTCCACAGGTCGTCGTTGCCCTTGAAGTCGCCGTACAGGGCGCTTTCACCGGCGAAGGTGGAGTCGCCACGGTTGTGGTACATCGTGGGATCGTTCAGCCACGCCGGGACTTTCACGCCGGCCTCGTCCTCGTTCACCACGGGGGTGTACGGGAAGCCGTCCTCGTCGACCTCGCGCATGCCGGAGCTGTCGTCGAAGGGGCGGCCCTGGGTGTCGAGGTAGGGGTGGGCGCCCTTGGAGCGGTAGCCGTACCGCTTCTCCGCGTAGTCGACGGTGTCGGCGGTGTGGTTGGTGATGACGTCGAAGAAGACCTTCATCCCCTTGGCGTGTGCCTTGTCGATGAGCTCCGCGAGCTCGGCGTTGGTGCCGAAGTGCGGGTCGACCTGGGTGAAGTCGGTGATGGAGTAGCCGTGGTAGCTCGCGATCTCGGTACCGCCCATGGTCTGCACGGGCTTGTTCTTGAAGACCGGTGCCATCCAGATGGCGGTGGTGCCGAGCCCCTTGATGTAGTCCAGCTTCTTGGTCAGGCCCTTCAGGTCACCGCCCTGGTAGAAGTTCTTGTCGGTCGGGTCGTGGCCGGTCCGCGAGCGACCGCCGGTCAGGCCGCCCTGGTCGTTGGATGTGGTTCCGTTGGCGAAGCGGTCGGGCAGCAGCAGGTAGAACTGCTCGCGTGAGGGGGCGGGCCGCGCCGGTGTGCGGGCGAGCGCGTGGTCGGACGGTGGCCGCGGGACCGCGGCGTCCGCGGGCTGGGCGGCGGACGGCAGGGCCGGCAGCACCGACAGGAGCAGGGCGATGGCCGAAGCCCGGGCGGTTCCGCGCCGGGACGTTAAAACGGTCATGGGGCCTTTCTTCTCTTCACCGGTCGAACGGGTCGAACGGGACGGGCCGTCTCGCGCACGGCGGCGGAGACCGACGCGGGCAAGGCGGGCCGCCCGGTTTCGCCTTCACGGGGCGAAACCGGGCGGCCCTTCGGTCGGCGAGACGGAACGCTTGCCTGGTTCAGCTGCGCCAGGTGTCGCTCAGGAGTGTCTTGCCGTCGGACGGGACGGTGGCGGTGCGGTTGGCGCCGCTCTCCCAGGTGACGTTGCCGGAGGCGTCCTTCCGGATGTACTTGTACGCGAAGGAGGTGCCGGCCGGGAGGTCGACGTCGAGCTTCCAGACGGGGTAGGCCGCCGGGTCGAGCTTGAGCGCGTCGGCCGGGTTCCAGTCGCCGAGCGCGGACTTGTCGCCGGTCACGTAGACGTTCTCGCCCCAGACGGTGGTGGCGTCGACGCTGAACGAGGCGCCGGTGGTGACGCCGGAGCCACCGTCGCCCGGGTCGGTGCAGCTGGTCGCCCCGGTGTGCAGGGCGAGCGCCGTGTCGGCGCCGAGGGTCGCGGTGAACCGCCCGGAGCCGTTCACGGTGACGGGGTTGCCGCTCTGCACGTCGCAGTAGGTGCCGGCGGGCAGCGATGTCTGGAAGGTGCGGTTCAGTGAGCCGGACTCGTGGTTGATCACGACGTAGGCCTTGCTGCCGCGGCCGAAGGCGATGGCGTTGTTGCCGTTGTCCCACCAGTCGGTCACCGCCGTGTCGCCCGCGGTGTTGCGGAACCCGACCATGCTCGCGATCTCGCGCCAGGCGTGCTGGCACTTCCAGCCGTCGGTGTAGCAGGCGTTGACCTGGCCGTTGTTGGGACCGCCCTCCTCACCGCTGAACTCGTAACCGGAGTGGACGTCGGGTGAGCCGTAGGGCCAGGCCAGCATGAGGACATGGGCGAGCGTGTAGTCGGCCCCGTCCTTGTAGGTCAGCGTCGTGTTGTGGCGCTCGGTGTCGTGGTTGGTCACGAACGTGGCGGCCTTGGCGCCGGAGACGTATCCCCAGGCTTCGCCGAAGTTCTTCAGGTACGCCAGTTTCTCACCGGAGAAGACCCGCTTCAGGTCCCTGCCGAAGCCGAACTCCTGGACGTCGCCGGTGCCGGTGAACTGGCTGGGCTGGACGGCCTCGCCCGCCGCCCCGATGGTCTCCTGCTTCCAGTAGACCCCCGGATCGGTGAGCCGGCTCTTGATGTCGGCGAGGTCGCCCGGCGGAATGTGCTTGGCGGCGTCGATGCGGAAGCCGTCCACGCCGAGGGAGAGCAGGCCGTTCATGTACCCGGCGATGGTCTTGCGGACGTACTCCTCGCCGGTGTCCAGGTCGGGCAGGCCGGCCAGTTCGCAGTGCTGGACGTTCCAGGCTTCCCCGTAGTTGTCGATGTCCCTCGTGCAGTCGTTCATGTCGGACGACGAGTAGAGGCCGGGGTAGTCGTACTTGCTGTAGGGGGAGCCGCCGGTGCCGGTGCCGGCACTGTTGGCCATGTGGTTGATGACCGTGTCGACGACGACCTTGACGCCGGCGGCGTGACAGGTGTCGATCATGTTCTTCAGGTCGGTGCGGTCACCCAGTCTGGTGGCGATCTTGTAGCCGACGGGCTGGTACGCGGTCCACCACTGAGGGCCCTGGACCCGCTCGTTCGGCGGTGACACCTGCACGTACCCGTACCCGGCCGGCCCGAGGTCGTCCGTGCAGGCCTTGGCGACCGAGTCGAAGTTCCACTCGAACATCACGGCGGTGACGTCCTTGTCGCCGGGCGGGGCCGCCTGCGCGGTTCCGGGCGCCGTGACGACCACAGCGGCTCCCGCCACAAGGGCGAGTGCAGTGGCCACGGTTTTGTTGGCCATCGTTCCTCCTGATCCACGTGATGCGGATGAGAGGCCTTACCGCGGCAACGCGCCGTGCACGACAGGCCTTTGACGTTTCTTGCTGAAACGCATCATCAATACTTGCGGACGAGACCGTACGAGCTGCTCCGCTCCGGGTCAACCCTTCCGGCGAGGACTCATGGTTTCGACACAGAAACCCCCAACAGTGCTGCTCCGTCGACGAATTGAGGCCACGCAAACACTTTCGCAAGCGTTTCAGAGATGTTACGTTCAAGCACCGCCCGGTCCGGCGGCCCGGAGGCCCGGAGAACCTGTCCGGGCCCACGCGCCCGGCCCGCCGGACCGGGTCACCGGGAGAGGTTTCACGGTCTTCATGCCGCCCCGCTGCCCGATCAGGGCCGACCGCGGAGCCTCTCCCGGCCGGTGCGGTCATCCGCTCCGCCGGGCCGTGGAACCACGCACGACCAGCTCCGGCTGGAAGACGAACTCGGTCCGCTGCACGGGTGTCCCGCCGGCCTCCTCCAACAGCGCGTCCACCGCGGCGGTCGCCATGGCCTGCACCGGCTGGCGCACGGTGGTGAGCGGGGGGTCGGTGAAAGCGATCAGCGGCGAGTCGTCGAAGCCGATCACCGAGACGTCGTGCGGGACCGAAAGACCACGCTCGCGCGCCGCGCGGATCACTCCCAGGGCCATCAGATCGCTGCCGCAGACGATCCCCGTACACCCCTTGTCCAGCAGCGCCGCACCGGCCGCGTGGCCTCCCTCCACCGTGAACAGAGTCCGCTCGACGTATTCCTCGGCCTCCTCGGCCCGTGTCCGGCGGAAGGAGTGCAGGGCCGCGACAAAGCCCTCGACCTTGCGCCGCGACGGCACGAAACGGGTGGGACCGACGGCGAGACCGATCCGCGCATGGCCCAGATCGGCCAGGTGACGCACCGCCATCCGGACCGCGGACCGGTCGTCGGAGGAGACGAAGGACGCCGTGATGCGCTCGTTGTAGCCGTTCACCAGGACGAAGGGCACGCGCCGGGAGGCCAGTTTGTGATACCTGACGGGATCGGCCGTCAGGTCCGCGTGCAGTCCGGACAGGAAGACGATGCCCGTGACACCCCGGTCCTCCAGTTGCTCCACCAGTTCGTCCTCGGTCGACCCGCCGGGCATCTGTGTGCACAGCACGGGCGTGTATCCGTACCCGGCCAGCACCTGCTCGACCACCTGGGCGAAGGCCGGGAAGATCGGGTTCGTCAGCTCCGGAATCACCAGCCCGACCAGGCCGACGCTGCTCTGCCGCAGGCGTACGGGCCGTTCGTGGCCGAGCACATCGAGTGCGGCCACCACCCGTCGCCGGGTGGCGGTGGCGACGCCGGGCCTGCCGTTGAGCACCCGGCTCACCGTGGCTTCGCTGACCCCGGCCTGGGACGCGATGTCGGCGAGCCGCGGGGTGCCCTGCTCGGCACCCCGCGTCAAGGAGAGGGTCACACCGCCCACCAGACGGTGCTGTCCGGGGGGAGCTCGGCCGCGTCGCCCTCGGGTACCGGATCGCAGCTGCTGATCAGCGGCCGTCCCGGCAGGCTCCAGCGCACCGGCGCACCGGTCAGGTTCACGGTGCAGACCAGGTCGCCGTCCCCGCGGCCGTCGCCCGGACCGGGCGCGGTGCGGCGGAAGGCGAGTACTCCTTCGGGAGACTCCAGCCACTCGACACTGTCGCCGGCCCCGAGTGCGGGGTGCTCCCGGCGCAGGGCCAGGGCGGCGCGGTAGAGCTCCAACGTCGAGCCGGGGTCACCGGACTGGGCCTCGACCGACAGGTGCCCCCAGCCCTCCGGCTGCGGCAGCCAGCTCGGTCCGCCCCCGGCCGGCCCGAAGCCGTACGTCGGCCCGGTCCCCGACCACGGGATCGGTACCCGGCAGCCGTCACGCAGCCCGTCCTGCCCGTTGTCCCGGAAGAACGAGGGGTCCTGTCGTACCTCGTCCGGCAGGTCCGTCACCTCCGGCAGGCCCAGCTCCTCCCCCTGGTAGAGGTAGGCGGACCCGGGCAGGGCCAGCATCAGCAGCGTCGCCGCGCGGGCCCGGCGCAGCCCTTGTCCGGGGCTGTCCGCGGCGAGGCGCGTGGCGTGCCGGACCACATCGTGGTTGGACAGCACCCATGTACTGGGCGCGTCCACCGGGCGCATGGCGTCCAGACAGTCGTCGATCGCCCGGCGCAGCGCGCCGGCGTCCCAGCCGGCGCCCAGATAATGGAAGTTGAACGCCTGGTGCAGTTCGTCCGCGCGTAAGTAGTTGGCCGTGCGTGCGGGACTGGGCGTCCACGCCTCGGCGACACCGATGCGCTCGCCCGGGTACTCGTCGAGGATCCCGCGCCACGACCGGTAGATCTCGTGCACACCGTCCTGGTCGAAGAAGGGCAGCGACTGGGTGCCCAGCAGACGCAGTTGGCCGGTGCGGCCCGCGTCGGGCAGTCCTTCGGCCTTGACCAGGCCGTGGGCGACGTCGATCCGGAATCCGTCGACGCCCATGTCGAGCCAGTACCGCAGCACGGAGCGGAACTCGTCCCGCACGGCCGGGTTGTCCCAGTTGAAGTCGGGCTGCTCGGGAGCGAAGAGGTGGAGGTACCACTCCCCCGGCGTCCCGTCCGGGTTCTCGGTACGTGTCCAGGCGGGGCCGCCGAAGACGGACTCCCAGTCGTTGGGGGGCTCCGCCCCCGAGGGGCCGCGTCCCGGCCGGAAGTGGAAGCGCTCGCGCAGCGGGGACCCCGGGCCCTCGCGCAGCGCGCGCCGGAACCAGTCGTGCTGGTCCGAACAGTGGTTGGGGACCACGTCGACGATCACGCGCAGCCCCAGGGCGTGCGCGTCCCGGATCAGGTCGTCCGCGTCGAGCAGCGTGCCGAACACGGGGTCGACGGCCCGGTAGTCGGCGACGTCGTAACCGCCGTCGGCCTGGGGCGAGACGTAGAAGGGGCTGAGCCATACGGCGTCGACGCCGAGTTCCTTCAGGTACGGCAGCCGGGAGCGGATGCCCTGGAGGTCGCCCACCCCGTCGCCGTCGGCGTCGGCGAAGCTGCGGGGGTAGACCTGGTAGATCACGGCCTCCCGCCACCAGCCCGGGCGCTCGCCGGAGTGGGAGGGTCGGGCGTGGGTGCCGGGTTCGGCAAGGTACTGGGTCATGGCTCTCCTGCCTGCGAGGAGGGGGCGGTCAGGACTTGGTGGCGCCTGCGGTCAGACCGGAGACGAGATGCCGCTGGACGAGTCCGAAGACGATCGCGGCGGGAACCGCGATGATCACGGCGGCCGCCGTCAGCGAACCCCAGTCGCTCGTGTACTGGTTGACGAACGTCTGGAGGCCGCCGGCGAGCGTGAGGTTCTCCTCGCCGGTCATGAAGGCGGACGCGTAGGCCACTTCGGCCCAGCCGGTGATGAAGGTGTAGAAGGCGGTGACGGCGAGCCCCGGCTTGGCCAGGGGCAGTACCAGCCGCCAGAACGTACCGAACGGGGTCAGTCCGTCGACCCGGCCCGCTTCGTCGATCTCGACGGGGATGCCGTCGAAGTAGCCCTTCATCATCCAGGCGCAGAACGGCACGGCGACGGTGAGGTAGGTGACGACCAGGCCGACCGGCTGGTTGAGCAGTCCGAGGTCGGCGAGGAGGTTGTACAGCGGCACGATGAGCACGGCGACGGGGAACATCTGGGTGAGCAGGAGCATCCACATCAGGGGACGCATGCCGGGGAAGCGGAACCGGCTCACCGCGTAGCCGGTGGTGGCGGAGACGAAGACGCCGATCACCGTGGTCAGGCCCACGACGAGCAGCGAGTTCTGCAGCCAGGACAGGAAGTCGGTGTCGCGTACGACGTGGCTGTAGTTGCCGAGGGTGAAGTCCTTCACGAGCGAGGTGTCGAACGCGTCCGTCTTGGGCTTGAAGGAGGTGACCAGCAGCCACAGCGGCGGGAACACGGCGACCACGGACGCGGTCAGCAGCGTCAGGTGCAGCCCGAGTGCGGCCAGCGGGCCGCGGTCGCCGCGCCGGCGCACGGAGGAGCCCGGGCCCGCGCCGGCCGCTTCGGGGACGGGTGTCTTCGTGTCGGTCACCAGGTGTCTCCCTGCTTGCGCAGCGCGCGGCGGTAGGCCACCGCGAAGAGGGCCAGGAGGAGCAGGATCAGCACGCCCCAGGCGGCGGACGTGGAGTAGTCGCGCGGGCTGATGACGAAGGACAGGCGGTACGCGTACGTCACCAGGATCTCGGTGGCGTCGCCCGGCCCGCCGCGGGTGAGCAGGAAGATGACCGGGAACATGTTGAAGGTCCAGATGGCGCTGAGCAGGACGACCGTGCTGGAGACGGACCGCAGCCCCGGCAGGGTGATGTGGCGGAAGCGCTGCCAGGGACTCGCCCCGTCCATCTCGGCCGCCTCGTAGAGGTCGCCGGGGATGGACTGGAGGCCGCCGAGGAGGGCGATGAGCATGAACGGCACGCCCAGCCAGACGTTCACGGCGATGACCGAGACCTTCGCCCAGGTCGGGTCGTTGAGCCAGGAGATCCGGTCGAAACCGGCGCCGGTGAGCAGGGCGTTGAACAGGCCGCTGCGTTCGTTGAACAGCAGGCGCCAGGTGAACACGGAGACGAACGCCGGTACCGCCCAGGGCAGGATCAGTGCCGTGCGGTACAGGGAGCGGCCCCTGAAGGTCCGGTTGAGCATCACGGCCAGCGCCAGACCGAGTGCGAAGGAGAGCGCCACGCAGGAGACCGTCCACACCACGGTCCAGCCGAGCCGGTCCCAGAAGACGCCGTCGTCGAGGATGGCCCGGTAGTTCGCCAGACCGACCTGTTCGTAGGTCGCGGGTATGTGGTTGACGCCGATGGTGCGCTCGACGTTGGCCTCGTTGGCGTCCGTGAGGGACAGCCAGGCGCCGCGCGCGAGGGGGTATCCGATGATCACGCCGATCACGATCACCACGGGGGCGACCATGCTCCAGGCGTACCAGTGGGTGGCCAGGGCCCTGCGCAGCCGTCCCGGGGTCCTGCGGTTGCTGTGTCCGGAGCGGTGGCCCCGGCCGCGGGCACGCTGCGTGCCCGCGGCCTTCGGCACCGACCGGCTCGTCTCGACAGCCATGGGTCGGTCAGCCTTCCCGTCGCCTACTTGTAGTCCTTGAGCAGCTTGCGGTAGGCGTCTCCGGTGCTCTCCGCGGCCTCTTCCGGGCTGGTCTTGCCGGAGAGCACGTTGGCCATCTGCAGCCGGATCGGCTCGAAGAGGGCGTTGCCCTGGGCGATCCACGGCCGTTCCACGGCCTTGTCGACCGCCGGCTTGAAGAACCTCACCATCTCGTTCCGCGCGACGGCGGGCACCTCGTAGACGGAGGCGCGCGTGGGGAGCAGGCTCAGCTCCTCGGTGGTCTTCCGCTGCACCTCGGCGGAGCTCATGTACTTCACGAAGGCGTAGGAGGCGTCGAGGTTCTTCGAACCGGCGTACACCGAGAGGTTCCATCCGCCCTGGGGCGACCCCTGGGCGGTGCTGCCGGCCGGGACGGGGGCGACCCCGAGGTTGGCCGCGTCCTTGAACTCGGCTCCGGCCTTGACGTCCTCGATGGCCCAGGGGCCGTTGAGCATCATGGCGACCTTGCCCGACTTGAAGGCGTTCTGCATGTTGTTCCAGCCGTCGGACGCGTCCGTGATGGCCGCCTTGCTGTCGACGAGGTCCTTGAGGGTCCGGTACGCCTTCACACCGGGTTCGTCGTCGATGGTGACGGTCTTGTTCTTCTCGTCGACCAGGTCGCCGCCCTCTCCGTAGAGGTAGGGCAGGAACCAGTACGGGTCGTCGCCCCGCAGGTAGAGGCCCGTCGCGCCGGTCTTCTCGGTGATCCTGGCGGCGGCCGTCTTCAGTTCGTCGACGGAGGCCGGCACCGGGACGCCGGCCTTCTTCAGCAGCTCCTTGTTGTAGAAGAGCGCCAGGGTGTCGATCACCTGCGGGACGGCGTAGGTCTTCCCCTCGTACCGGGTGCTGGCGGCGGCCTGGGGAAGGTGGTCCGACTCGTCGTCGAGGGCGGCCGTGCCGTCGAGCGGGGCGAGGTAGCCGATGCTGGCGAAGTCCGCGACCCAGGCGACCTCCGTACGCATCACGTCCGGGGCACCGGAGTTGCCGCCCGCCGCGTTCTTGAACTTGGCGTTCGCCTCACCGAACGGGACGTTGACGTACTTGACGTCGACCTTCGGGTGTTCCTTCTCGAATCCTTCCGCGAGGGCCTGGTACGTCGCCTTCTCCGCCTCGTTGGAGGTGTCCCAGAAGGTGACGGTCCCCGACAGCTCGCCGCTGCCCCCGTCGGCATCGGTCCCGCCTCCGTCGCCCCCGCCGCACGCCGAGGCCGTCATGGCCACAGCCGCTGCCAGCGCGATGGCAGCAATGCCACGCCGCATTGTGAACTCCCCTGTGATTTCCCGGAATTGAGCGGAGGCGTCGACGCCTCACGCCAACCGCTTCGGTGCGGCGCCGGGGTTGCCAGGAACGTAACAGGGTCGGAAGACCTCTGAAAGGTGTTGCAGCAATTTTCCGCAAACAGTTTCAGCCATTGTGCGGGCGGTGCCCGGGCTCACCACACGGTGGGCACGGTGACGGCCGGCGGGTAAAGTGCGCTGCCATGACCACGCGGCTCGCCGACATCGCAGCCCAGGCGGGCGTCAGCAAGGCCACGGTCAGCCGCGTGCTCAACGGTGCGCACAACGTGGCCGCCGACACCCGCGACTCCGTGCTCGCCGCACTCGACACGCTGGGCTACGTGGCCCCGTCGCGGCAGCGCCGCACCGAGCTGGTCGGCCTGATCACGCCCGAGCTGGACAACCCCGTCTTCCCCGCGCTGGCCGAGGTGATGGGGCGGGCACTGACGCGCCGGGGATACACACCCGTACTGGCCACGCAGACGCCGGGGGGTTCGAGCGAGGACGAACTCACCGACATGCTCGTGAGCCGCGGCGTGGCCGGCATCATCTTCGTCTCCGGGCTGCACGCCGACACCACCGCCGACACCGGACGGTACGACCGACTGCACGCGCAGCACGTGCCCTTCGTCCTCGTCAACGGGTTCTCCCCCCGGATCGAAGCGCCGTTCGTCTCCCCGGACGACCGGGCCGCCATGCGTCTGGCCGTGGCGCACCTGGCCGAACTGGGCCACGAGCGCATCGGGCTCGCGGTCGGGCCGGAGCGCTTCGTGCCGGTGCAGCGCAAGATCGAGGGTTTCCTCGCCGGCGTCCACGAGCACCTGGGCCTGTCGGCACAGGAGTCCGGGGAGCTGATCCAGCACTCCCTCTTCTCCCTGGAGGGCGGCCAGGCCGCGGCGTCCGCACTGATCGACCGGGGCTGTACGGCCGTCGTGTGCGCCAGCGACATGATGGCCCTCGGTGCCGTCCGGGCCGCGCGGGAGCGGGGTCTCACGGTTCCCGGTGACCTCTCGGTCGTCGGCTTCGACGACTCTCCGCTCATCGCCTTCACCGATCCTCCCCTGACCACCGTCAGGCAGCCCGTCAAGGCGATGGGGCAGGTCGCCGTGGACGCGCTGCTGGAGGAGCTGGGCGGAACACCTCCGCCCCGCACCGAGTTCGTCTTCATGCCGGAGCTGGTGGTGAGGGGGTCCACCGCCGCCGGCCCGCGGGGCGGCCGGCGCCCGGCGGAAGGGCGCTGACCCGTCCCACGCCGCCCGGTCCGCCGTCACCCGGGGGCGAGCAGCGGACGCCACCAGTCCGCGTGGCGCCTGTACCACTCGGCGGTGTCACCGAGCGCGGCCGTGAAGTCGGTGCGCGGCCGGTATCCGAGCTCGCCGGTGATCTTGCCGTGGTCGACCGCGTAGCGCCGGTCGTGCCCCTTCCGGTTCTCGACGTGCGCGATCCGTTCCGGGCCCGCGCCGCACAGGGCGAGCAACCGGTGGGTGAGTTCCAGGTTGGACATCGGGGTCCCGCCCCCGATGTTGTAGATCTCTCCCGGCCGGCCCGACACCCGGACGAGTTCGACGGCCCGGACGTGGTCGTCGACGTGGAGCCAGTCCCGCTCGTACCGTCCGTCGCCGTAGAGGGGGACGGTCCCGCCGGACAGGAGGCGGGCCAGGAACCGCGGAACGAGCTTCTCCGGGTGCTGCCAGGGGCCGAAGTTGTTCGAGCAGCGGGTCACCCGGACGTCCAGCCCGTGGGTGTGGTGGTGGGCGAGGGCGATCAGGTCGGAGGCCGCCTTGGACGCCGCGTACGGCGAGGTCGGGCGGAGGGGGTCGCCCTCCTTGGCCGCCCCCTGCGGGAGGGAGCCGTACACCTCGTCGGTGGAGACGTGCACGAAGGTGCGCACGCCGTGGCGGAGCGCGGCGTCGAGCAGGACCTGGGTGCCCAGCACATTGGTGCGGGTGAAGGCGCCGCTGTCGGCGATGGAGCGGTCGACGTGCGATTCGGCCGCGAAGTGCACGATCTGGTCGTGGCGTTCGGCCAGGGTGTTCACCAGCGGCGCGTCGCACACGTCGCCCTGGACGAAGGTCAGGCCGGGACGGTCGCGCACCGCGTGGAGGCGGGCGAGGTCGCCGGCGTAGGTGAGGTTGTCGAGGACGGTCACCGCGGCGCCTTCGGCCGCCGGGGACGACAGGAGGTGGCGGACGTAGGCGGATCCGATGAAGCCCGCTCCGCCGGTGACGAGGATCGCCGAGTTCATGGGGTGAGATACACCTTGCTGTGGTCGCCGATCACCAGCCGGTGAGCCTGCGGAAGACGGGGGGCCGGGCCCACGAAGGCGCCGCGGCCGATGAGGGAGGACTCGATGCGGGACGCCCCTTCGATCTGGGCGCCGCGCAGCAGGACGGAGTACTCGACGGCACTGTCCTCGACCCGGCAGTCCTCCCCGATGGAGGTGTACGGGCCGATGCTGGAGTTGCTGACGACGGCGCCCGCGCCGATGACGACCGGGCCCACGACGCGTGATCCGCGCACGACCGCGCCCTCGGCCACCCGGACCCGGCCGACCAGCGTGCTCCGCGCGTCGACCTTCCCCTCGATCCGGCCCTCCAGCCCGTCCAGGACATGGCGGTTGACCTCCAGCATGTCCTCCGCGCTGCCGGTGTCGCGCCAGGGCAGGGTGGTGGTCTCGGCGCGTACCCGCAGCCCCTGGTCGATCATCCACTGCACGGCATGGGTGATCTCCAGCTCGCCGCGCGCGGAGGGGGTGATGGCCCGCACCGCCTCGTGCACGGCCGGTCCGAAGGCGTACACGCCGATGAGCGCGAGCGTGCTGCGGGGGTTCTCCGGCTTCTCCTCCAGGCGCAGCACGTTCCCGTCGGGGTCGACCTCCGCGACACCGAAGGCGGAGGGGTCCGCGACCGGGGTGAGCAGCAACCGGGCCGCCGCCGGCTCGGCGGCCGAGAGCCGGACGAAGTCGGTGACGCCCTGCGGGAGGTAGTTGTCGCCGAGGTACAGCAGGAAGTCGTCGTCGCCCAGGAAGTCGCGGGCGATACTCACCGCGTGCGCGAGGCCGCGGGGGCGGGACTGGCGCAGGTAGGTGATGCGTAATCCGAACGCACCACCTTCACCGGCCAGTTCGCGGATCTCCCGGCCGTACGTGCCCACGACGACACCGACCTCGCGGATGCCGGCGGCGGCAAGGGACTCCAGCGCGTAGAACAGCACGGGCTTGTTGGCGACGGGAAGCAGCTGCTTGGCGCCGGTGTGGGTGAAGGGCCTCAGCCTGCTGCCGGTGCCACCTGCCAGGACCAGGGCTTTCACCTCGGCCTCCACGGGGGCGGGGCGGTCCGGGGGCGTGTTCTCACAGGTCCCTCCTCGAGGATGAGGTGTGGTGTCTCCGTAAGCACATCGACTCAATCAGAGGGCACGCCCCTCCGCAACAAGTTTCTGAAACAATCAGCAAGCTCTTGCAGCGGTGTGCGTTCAAGTGTTTGACTCAAGGCCGAACCGCCAACAGTGGTGCGCCACAACGCAGTTCGTTGGCGAATCGCGTGCAGCCGATCCGACGAGCAGAGGCAGCGATGACAGGCCCACGGCAGACACAGCAGCTGGCCCGGGAGGCCCGGCACCTGGCACCAGGCGCCTCCGAGGAAGCGGTCCACGGACGCCGGGTGTTCGTCGAAGGACGCGGTCCCGTACTGACCGACCTCGACGGCAACCAGTACCTCGACTTCGCCGCCGGCACCCTCACCCAGTCCCTCGGCCACGGGCACCCCGAGGTCGTCGAAGCGCTCACCGCCCAGGCCGGCCGTCTGTGGAACGTCCACGACAGCGCCACACCGGAACGCGCCGAACTCCTGGAGCTGCTCGCCCGGTCACTGCCCGAGCGGCTCGACACCTACGCGTTCTTCTCCACCGGGGCGGAGGTGGTCGAGGCCGCCCTGCGGGTCGTCCAGGCGACCGCGCCGCCGGGCCGCAACCGGATCGGCGCCCTGCGCCACGGCTTCCACGGCAAGACCATGGGCGCCCGGATGCTCGTGCACTGGGACATCGGTCACCAGGCCTTCAGCGGGAACAGCGTGCTGGGGTACAGCCCCTACTGCTACCGCTGTCCCCTGGGGCTGGAGTACCCGTCGTGCGACGTGCGCTGCGCGACGCTCGTGCGCCGGCACATCGCCGAGAAGCCCAACGTCTCCGCGCTGGTCTTCGAACCCGTCCTCGGTGCGGCGGGCGTGATCGTGCCTCCCCCGGGCTACTGGGAGCGCGTCGCGGACGCCTGCCGCGACGGTGGCGTCCTGCTCGTCGCGGACGAGGTCCTCACCGGCGGCGGCCGCACGGGCGCCTTCCTCGCCAGTGAACTCCTCGGCGTCGAACCGGACCTGGCGATGCTGTCCAAGGGCACGGCGAACGGGTTCCCGTTCGCCGTGCTGGCCGGCCGCGGGGAACTGCTGCGCAGGCCGGAGGCGGCCACTCCGGGGGCGTACGCCTCGACGTACGCGAGCAACCCGCTGGGCATCGCCGCCGCCCGCGCCACGCTCGAGGTCATCGAGCGCGACCGGCTGATCGACCGTGTACGCGTGCTCGGCGACGTCATGGAGGACCGGCTGCGCACCCTGGAGTCCCGCTTCCCCCGGCTGGGCCAGGTACGCGGACTCGGACTGCTGTGGGGCCTGGAGTTCGTCACCGACCCCACCAGCCGCACACCCGCGCCCCACACGGCACGGGCCGTCTACACCGAGGCCCTCGACCTGGGACTGCGCACCGCCCTGGGGGGAAACATCCTGCGCCTGGCCCCGCCCTTCACGCTCGACGAGACACTGCTCGACGAGGGCCTGCGCCTGCTGGAGAAGGCCCTCGAGCGGGTGATCGCGTGATCGTGGCGCAGCATCTCGTCAAGGAGTTCCGGCTCGCCGAACGCAAACCCGGCCTGCTCGGCAGCCTCTCCACCCTCCTCACCCGCCGGTACCGCGTCGTGCGCGCCGTCGACGACGTCTCCTTCGAGATACCGGCCGGCACCAAGACCGCCTACATCGGCGCCAACGGAGCCGGCAAATCGACCACGATCAAGATGCTGACCGGCATCATGACACCCACCTCCGGCCGTTGCACGGTCGCCGGTCTCGAGCCGTACCGGAACCGGCAGCGCAACGCCCGCACCATCGGCGTCGTCTTCGGTCAGCGCAGCCAGCTCTGGTGGGACCTGTCGGTGCCCGACTCCTTCCGCATCCTGCGCCGGATCTACGACATCCCCGAACCGGTCTACCGGCGCAACCTCGGCCTGTTCCGGGAGCTCCTGGACATCGACGCGCTGGGCTCCACCCCCGTACGGCAGCTGAGCCTCGGACAGCGCATGCGGGCCGAGATCGCCGCGAGCCTGCTGCACGACCCCGCCGTGCTGTTCTGGGACGAGCCCACCATCGGCCTCGACATGGTGCTCAAGGACGCCGTCCGCCACCTGGTCAACCGCGCCCACCGGGAGCTGGGCACCACCGTGGTCCTCACCAGCCACGACATCGCCGACATCGCCGCGATCTGCGACAGCGCCCTGGTCGTCGACCACGGCCGGGTCGTCCACCAGGGGACCCTGCAGGACCTGCTGCGCACGGCCGACCACCGCACGGTCGTCTTCGACCACCGGGACGGCACCGCGGCCGAGACCGTCCGGGACCGCGTCGAAGCCGGCCTGCCGGGCGTGCGCGCCACGCCGGACGACGGCGGCCGCGTCCGTGTCGACTACCCGACCGGCCGCTACACCTCCCGGCAGGTCCTCACCTTCCTCCTGGACCACTTCGACCTCGCCGACTGGTACGCCCCCGAACCCGGCCTCGAGGACGTGCTCCGCGAGATCTACGGACACGCGCGCGTCCCCGGCCACGCGCACGACGAGGCCGTATGACCGCCCGCCTGCGCCGCTACGCGCCGTTCGCCACCAGTGGGCTGCAGTCCCTGCTGCAGTACCGTTCGATGTTCGTGATGACCGCGGTGACCGCCGCCGCCGGCGCGGCGGTGACCGTGTTCCTGTGGCGTGCCGTGTACGCGGGCACCCCCGGCCGCGGCCCCGGCGGGTTCACCGTGGAGGACATCACCACCTATCTGCTGGTGGCCCAGATCCTTCAGGTGCTGCACACCAACCGGGTCGACGACGAGGTCGCGGCCGAGGTGTACCGGGGCGACGTCGCGGTCATGCTCGTACGCCCGGTGAGCTATCCGTTGATGCGGTTCTTCGCCTGTCTGCCGGTGGTGGGGGCCAACGCCGTCCTGGTCGGCCTGCCGGTCCTCGGCCTGTTCGCCCTGCTCGTCCCGCTCACCGCGCCCCGGCCGGCGGACCTGTCGCTGTTCGCCGTCTCCACCGCCCTGTCGGTGCTGCTGGCGTTCTGCGTGAACCTGCTGACCGGCATGACCGGCTTCCTCACCACCAACACCTGGGGCGTGCGGATGGTCAAGCAGAGCGTCGTCGCCTTCTTCGCCGGTCAGCTCGTGCCCATCGCGCTGATGCCCGGCCCGCTGGCCGCGCTCGCGAAGGCCCTGCCCTTCCGCGGAATGGTCGACGGCCCGCTGACCCTGCTGCTCGGCCGCTACGACGGCTGGACGGACGCCGCCGGTCTCCTCGCCCAGCAGCTGGCCTGGGCGGCCGGGCTGTCGCTGCTGTGCGCCGCGCTCTGGCGTGCCGCCATCGGCCGGCTGGAGGTGCTCGGCGGATGACGCGCACGCTGACGCGGTACCTGCGGCTGTCCTGGTTCCTGGGCGGGGTGGGCCTGCACCGGCTGGCGGCCTACCGCACGGACTTCGTGCTCGGCGCGGGCGCCTTCCTGGTACGGGTCGGCGTCCAGACGGCGGTCGTCGGCCTGGTCTTCCGGCAGGTTCCCGCCGTGGGCGGCTGGTCGTACCACGAGGTGCTGTTCCTGCTGGGGTTCTCCCTGCTGCCGCGCGGGCTCGACCACCTCTTCACCGACCAACTGTGGGAACTGGGCCGCAAACTGATCCAGCGCGGGGAGTTCTACCGCTACCTCGTCAGGCCGGTCGACCCGTTGTTCTCCCTGCTGTCGGAGCGCTTCTTCCACCCCGACGGGCTCGGCGAACTCGTGGTCGGCGCCGTGCTGGTGGGGTACGCGGGCAGCGAGCTGGGCCTGTCGCTCACCCCGGTGCAGTGGCTGCTGGCGCCCTGTCTGGTGCTGTGCGGGGCACTGCTGCACACCTCGGTGAAGCTGTTCTTCGCCTCGCTGTCCTTCTGGACCGTGACGAGCATGCCCGCGATGTACGCGGCCAACCAGGTCTCGGAGTTCTCCTCCTACCCCCTGGACATCTACCACCCCTCGCTGCGGACCCTGCTCACCTGGATCCTGCCCTTCGCCTTCACCGCCTACGTGCCGAGCGTCTACCTGCTGACCGGCGAGGGGGGCCTGCTCGGCTGGCTGCCCCTGGTGACCGCCGGCGCCCTGGCAATCGCCCTGACCGTCTGGCGCCGCGGCGTCAACCGATACGAGATGACCGGAAGTTGAGTCGGGCATGATACGAAACGACGATCTCGGCACCTTATTGCGCACGGCCCCGTGGATGCCCGAGGACGGCCGGCGGGCCGAGCGCTTCGAGCGCGTCGACCACGCGGAACTCGGGGCCGGCATCCAGCTGCTGGTCGTGGCCGCCGTCGGCGGACCGGCGTCGGGCCGGCGCTACTTCGTGCCGGCGCGGCCCACACGGGCGGGCGGCGGCGCCGAAGACGCGCACGGCAGCGCCGAGTTCGAGTCCGCCGCGCTGGACGCGGTCTGTGCCGAACGCCGGCTGCCCACCGCCCGCGGCGGACAGGTGCGCTTCCGCGGCGCGGGACTCACGGCACGCTCGGTGCGCCGGCTGCCGTTCGAGCGGGGCTGGTCGTCCAACGTACTGTCCCTGGTGGAGAACGACGGCACGGCCCATGTCCACAAGACCTACCGGCAACTGGACGAGACCGTGCGCGAACCGGAGCTCCTGCGGCTGATGAACCGGACCGGCCGCACCCCCGACTGGGCCGGCGACTACACCTACCTCGACCCCGCGGACGGCACCCACCACCCGTTGGGCGTGTTCTACCGGTACGCGCCGGGAGACGGGATCGACCTGCCGCTGAGGCGGAGCATGCGGTCGCTGTGGCCGAAGGTGACCGGCGAACAGGCCCCGGAGGACCTCGACGGCCTCGTGCGGGCGCATCTGCGTCCGCTGGCGGGGAATCTGCGCGACGCCGGACGCTTCCTGACCGGCTTCCACCGCGACCTGGCCGACCGCCTCGGCGGAGGCACCCCACCGCCCTACCCGGTACGGGAGATGCTGTCCCGGGCCGCCACGCGCACAACCGAACTGGCCACGGCGGACATCGCCCTGCCCGCGGCCCCGCGCACCGCCGCCTTCACGGCCCTCGGGCAGGAGACCGCCGCGCTGCGGAGCGCCTTCGACGCCTCCCCTGCGGGGTTCTTCTCCGGGCCGTGCCACGGCGACCTGCACCTGTCCCACCTGCTGTGCCGGCCCCGGGACGACGGAGGCTGGTCGATGAACGTGATCGACATGTCCACCCCCGCCCTGGGCCCCGGCGAAGCGGGATGGTCCGCGCAGTCCCCCCTGCAGGACCTCGTCGCCGTCCAGCGCGCACTGGAGTACTTCACCGCCGACGAGGCGGCCTTCGAGAGCGCGCGGCGCCTCGGCGTCGACTCCGACGAGACGATGCGGGGCGCGCTGGACGGCGCCGGCGACTGGCCGCCCGGGCCACGCGCCGTGCTGAGCCTGGTCTTCCACGCCGCCGACGTCTGGCGGGCGCACGTGCTGCGGCTGCTCCTCGGAGGAACGGCGGACGACCCCCTGCGCCGACTGCTGTACCTGGGCCGGCTGCTGCACGAACTCGCCTACAACATCGACCACGCCCGCCCCTACCACGCCGCGATCGACCTGCGCCACGCCCTCGTGCTCGGCGCCCGCACCCCGGCCCCGACTCTTCCAGCAAGGACGTGAACGTGACCGAGCCCCGTATGCACATCATCGAGACCTACTTCGAATGCTGCGGCTTCGACCACACCTTCCTGCAGGGCGGCACCTCGGTCTACCTGTGGAACCTGTCCCGGGAGTTCGCCGCGCGCGGCCACCGCGTCTCCCTCGTCACCCCCGCGCACGGCAGACTCGACGACCTGCGCGGCAGGTACGAGGTGGAGGACCTCGGCTACACCGACGAGTACCGGCTGCCCCTGGTCCTCGACCCGGACGTGTGGGACGGCTTCCCCGCCGAGGTCGAGCTGCCCGTGCGCACCACCGCGCACCGCATCCGCCTCGACGGCGTGGACCTGTACTTCCTCTCCAACGAACACCTCGACCGGCTCCCGGACACCTTCTACCCGCCCTACTCCGCCAAGGGACGGGACCTGGTCTTCTTCAAGCCACTGGTCTTCCAGGTGGACAGCGTGCGCTTCCTGCGCCACTGGTTCGGCGGGGAGCGGGCGATCGTCCACGCCCACGAGCCCTTCTACCACTACCTGCTGCCGGCCGCGCTGCGCGACGATCCGACGAAACACGTCGTCAGCACGGTACAGAGCAACATGCCGATCACCAAGAAGGTCTACGCGCCCGAGGTACGCCGCCTCCTCGGACTCCTGGGCGCCGAGGCCTCGTTCCCGCAGGAGGAGCGTCCGCCGGCCGGCCCGGACCTCGAAGCGGTCCGCCAGTACCAGCAGCTGACGCATCTGCACTACGAGTACCCGCCGGACCACGTGGCCCTCTACCGGCTGGTCCTCGAGAACGCCGATCTGATCGACTTCCTCTCGCCCGGCCAGCTCGACTTCTACGCCTCCTTCCGGGACACCCCCTTCGAGTCCCTCTTCACGCGGCTCCCCCTGGCCGCGGCCGTGAAGGAGAACGCGCACAAGATGTTCGTCGGAGGCTGCGCGATATCCGACCGGTGGCTCGGCTGGGACCCGGGTGAGGTGGACCGGGCGGCGGTCCTGGAGGGCCTGGGGCTGGACCCCGCGCTGCCGACGTTCTTCCACAACGCGCGCTACGCCCTGCACCACAAGGGCCAACTGGAGCTGATGCGCGCCGTCGACCGGGTGCTGGGCGACGGCCTCGCCGCGAACTTCGTGGTGCGCTGCATCTCCGGTGCGCCGCTGGAGGACCCCTACTTCCGCGAGGTGGCCGAACGGCACCGGGGCCGGCTGCACCTGGAGTCGGAACGGGTGGACGAGCGGCGGGTGTTCGAGTATGCGGCGGCCGCCGAGTTCTGCCTCTTCCCCTCCAAGTTCGAGATGGACACCTTCCTCATCGCCCAGGGCGAGGCGATGGCCTGCGGGACGGTGCCGATCGCGACGGCGCAGGAGGGCATGGCGCACTTCCTGCACGCCCGTCCCGAGCCGGAGACCACCGGCCTCGCCGTCAACCGCTCCTTCGCCGAGGACGACCCGCTGCTCACCGACGCGCTCGTCCTGCGCATCCGGGAGGCGGTGGCCCTGTGGTCCGAGGACCCGGCCCGCCACCGGGAACTGTCGGCCCGGTCGGCCGCGGTCGCCCGGCAGTTCACCTGGGAGCACTGCGCGCAGCTGCACCTCGCCGCGTTCGGCCGCCTGTGGCGGGGTGAGCCGGCCGAGCTGCCCGTCGAACGCGCCTTGCGGCACGGCTGGTTCGACCTGCTGAAGGACGAGGAGATCACCGAGGAGGCGGCGCTCGCCCACGGCGACCTGACGGCGTACGCGCGCCGCGCCCCCGTCGACACCCCGGCCGCCCGGCGGTTCTTCCACGCGGCGTGGGAACGGGCCGACTTCACGACGTGCGAGCGGATCGTGGACCGTTTCCCCACCGCCGTGACCGACGAGGAGGAACGGAGCCTGCGCGAACGGTGCTCGGTCACCGACGACGGCGCGCTGGTGTACCGGCTGCCGCACGCCGAACGGGTGGAGCTGGTGACCCCGGACCGCGGCTCCGCGGTCCGGGCGCTGCCCGAGGTGCGGGAGCTGCGCCGCACCGGGGCCGGCGTGTTCGAGGGGCCGCCGCCGGCACCGGGAGCGCGGCTGCTGCTGACGCTGTCCTCCGGCCGGGTCACCTGGGACGAGGCCCGTCATGGCTGAGCGGTCGGGGGTACGCGCGGTCCTGCTGGCGGGCGGCGAGGGACGACGCATGGGTCCGCTGGGGACGGGGCGCCTGAAGCCGCTCGTCCCGTACGGCGGCGCCTGCCGGCTGATCGACTTCAGCCTCGCCAACGCACGCGCCTCGGGTCTCGCGGAGGTACTGCTGCTGTCCCAGTACGAGGAACGCCTGCTGATGGACGACCTGCACCGGGTGTGGAACCGGGACGCCGGCTTCCGGGTCCACTTCGGACCGTACGACGACGTCTACCGGGCCGCGGGCGACGCGCTCCCCCGCGAGCTGCCCGAACGCACCTGGCCGGCCGAGCGCGGCACCGCGGACGCCCTGATCCGCAAGGCCGGGCACGTCTTCGGCGGTGACCCCGAGCAGGTCCTGGTCCTCCACTCCGACCACGTCTACCGTTTCGACTACGGGCCGCTGATCGCGGAGCACCGGGCCGGTGGCGCCGCCCTCACCATCGCCTACCAGCGCATCGAGCGGCGCTGGGTCCACCTGTTCGGGATGGTCGACTTCGACCGCGCCGGCCGGCTCACCGCGTTCGTGGAGAAGCCCGCCGAACCGACCAGCGACCTGGTCTTCGCCGCGTTCTGCGTCTTCGACGCCGCGGTGCTGCACCGCTACCTGGAGAAGCTGGACGGCACCGACTGGCAGCACGACATCAGCCGGGACGTCATCCCGGCGATGCTCGCGGGCGGCGAGGACATCCGCGGCCACGAGGTCGTCGGCCACTGGGAGGACATCGGCACCGTCGAGCGCTACCACCGGGCGCACCTGATGCTCGCGGCCGCGGGGCCGCGGGCCGGGCTCCCGGTCGAGCGGATGCCCAGGACCGTGCGGCCCGGGGTGGACCGCGGCTGGGTGGCCGACTCCCCGGGCGTGGTCGCCTCGTTGATCCCCGCGGACCTCGTCAACGAAGGCCGGGTGGAGCACAGCGTGCTCTTCCCCGGTGTCACCGTCGGGGCGGACGCGCGGGTCCGGCGCAGCGTGCTGTTGCCGGGCGCCACGGTCCGCCCCGGTCAGGTCGTCGACTCGGCGGTGGTCCTGGAGAACGGACACGTGCAGCGGGTCGAGGACACCGCGGCCGTCACGGAAGGAACCCGTACATGAGCCTGTCCCCCTACGACGTCCTGGTGGTCGGCGGGGCCGGCGTGGACACCGTCGTCCGCGTCGAGACCCTTCGCATCCCGCCCGGCGACTCGCTGCACGTGCCCCCGGTGTACGACTACGTCGCGCACACCGGCAACGGCGTGGCACTCGGCTGGCACGCCCTCGGCCTCGCCACGAAGTTCATCGACTTCCTCGGGGACGATCCCCAGGGTCACGCGGTGCTCGCCGCGTACGCCGAGCGCGGCCTCGACTTCAGCCACGTGGTGTCCCCGCACGGCACCCCGCGCGGCGTCAACCTGGTCGACGCGCAGGGCCGCCGCTTCTCCTTCTACGACTCCCGGCACCCGGAGGACCTGCGGCTGCCCCGCGCCTTCCACCTGCCCCATCTGGAGCGGGCGCGCCACGTCCACCTCTCCATCGTCGGGCACAACCGCGACCTGTACGCGGACATCCGCCGGCTGGGGGTGACCAGCTCCACCGACCTGCACGACTGGGACGGCGTCAACCCCCACCACCGCACCTACGCGCTCGCCTCCGACTACGTCTTCATGAGCGCCGCGGCCGTCCACGACCGGATCGACGAGGTGCTGCACGGCATCGTCGACGAGGGCCGGGCCCGCTTCGTCGTGGCCACCGACGGGGCCGACGGCTGCCACGTGCTGGTCCGGGGCGAGGCGGAGGTCCGCCGCTTCCCGGCGGTGCGGCCGGAACGGCCGGTCGTCGACACCAACGGCGCGGGCGACGCCTTCGTCACCGCCTTCCTCCACGCTCACCTCGAGGGCCGCCCGCTGGAGGAGTGCGTTCTGGCCGGATCGGTGTCCGGGGCCTTCGCCTGCGGTGCCGCCGGCACCCACACCGAGTTCATCGACCTGCCCGGCCTGCGCGCGGCCTGCGCCCGCGCCGGCGCGGCCGAGTGAGGGAGCACCCGGGTGCACATCATCACCTTCTCCTTCGAGTGCGGTGGCTTCGACAACCGGCTGATGCGCGGCGGGCTGTCCCCGCTCGTGTGGAACCTCTCCCGCGAGTACGCCGCCCGCGGCCACCGCGTCTCTCTGGTCACCCCCGCGCACGGTCATCTGGCGGCCTTGCGGGAGCGGTTCGACGTACGGGAACTCGACTACCACGACGCGCACACGGTGCCGCTGGTGCTCGACCCCAAGGTGTGGCCGGACCAGCCCACCGGGACCGGCCTCCGCCTCGACACCCGTGCCCACCTGCTGCGCCTGGACGGCGTGGACGTGTACCTGCTGTCCGACGCCTTCCTGGACCTGCTGCCGGACCGGCTCTACCCGCCCCCGGCCTTCGAGGGCCGGGACCTGGCGTACGTCAAGCCGCTGGTCTTCCAGGTCGGCGGCCTGCGGTTCATCCAGCGGTACCTGGGGGACGGCCCGGCTCTCGTGCACGGCTTCGAGCCCTACTACCACTACCTGCTGCCCGCGGTGCTCGCCGACGACGACCGGTACCGGACGGTGAGCACGGTCGCCGCGAACTCCCCCGTCACCCAGAAGGTGTACCGGCCGCAACTGGAACGGCTGCTGGAACTGTTCGGGGTACGAGGCCCGGACCTCGACGCCCTCGACGGGCCGGCGCCCGCCGAGGACTCCCCCCTGGCCACCATGGCCCGGGTGCTGGCCGGCACCCGGATGCACGCCGAGTACGGACCGGGCCACGTGGGGGTGTTCCCGCTGATCGTCGACAGCGCGGATCTGATCGACTTCGTGTCCCCCGGACAGCGCGACCACTACGTCACCTGGCAGGACACGCCGTTCGAAGCCCTGTTCCAGTCGCTGCCCGTGGCCCGGCGGCTGCGGGAGCGGCCGGAGCGGCTGCTGGCGGGGGGCTGCGGCATCGCGGACAGCTGGCTGGCCCGCGACCCGGAGGCGGTGGACCGGGCCGCGGTGCGCCGGTCGCTCGGCCTGACGGGTGCCGGTCCGGTCTTCTACCACGCCGCCCGCTACGCGGTGCACCACAAGGGGCAGTTGGAGCTGATGCGGGCCGTGGCGGAGGTGCTGGCCGACGATCCGGAGGTCGGCTTCGTGATCCGCTGCTCGACCGGGGGCGGTGGTGACGCTCCGGCGACGGTCGCCAACGCCGCGTTCCAGGAGCTCGCCGACCGGTATCCGGGCCGGCTCCACCTGGACTGGCGGCTCGCCGACGAGGAGACGCTGTTCGCGCACGCGGCGAGCGCCGACTTCTGCGTGTTCCCCTCCAAGTTCGAACTGGACGGCTTCCTCATCGCCCAGGCCGAGGCCATGGCCTGCGGCGCGGTGCCGGTCGCCACAGCCCAGCGGGTGACCTCCCACTTCGAACACCACCGGCCCCCGGAGGACCCGGCCTCGACCGGATTCTCGGTGCCCGGTTCCTTCCGCGACGACGATCCGGGGCTCGCCCGCGCCCTCACCGAGCGAATACGCGAGGCCGTGACGGTCTTCCGCACGGCACCGGACACCTACGCCCGGCTCTCGGGCAACGCCCGCCGCCTGGGCCGCTCGTTCACCTGGGCCCGCAGCGCGGAGGTGCGTCTGGCGGCCTACGAGCGTCTGCTGCGCGGCGAGCACGCACGGCCCCCGGTCGACGAACTGGTGAGGCACGGCTGGCTGGAGGCGCTGCCCCCCGCCGCCCATGACCGGCACCGGGACCTGATCGCGCGGGCGGCGACGGAACGCGGTGACGCCGTCGCGCTCGCCCGGGTTCTCGGGTGCGGCCTCGACGAGCTCGAAGCGGACACCTGGGAGCGGCTGTTCGCGTCGGCCCACCGCAGGGGGGACTTCGCCCGCTGCGCCGAACTGGCCCGGTGGGCGGCCCGGCCGGACCTGCAGTCCCGGCTGGCGGACCGCTTCCGCCTCACCGACGGTCCGGACGGCACCTGGCGCGTGCGGTACGCGCATCCCGGAGCGGACCGGGTCGAGCTGGTGGTCGAGGCGTCCCCGGCGGGCGCGGGCCACGCCCCGGACACGCAGGCCACCACCTCCGCGCCCACGGGCGTCACGGCCGGCGCGGGCGGCACGCCGGAGCCGGTCACCGAAGCCTTCGCCTCCGACGAACCGGCGCCCGCACCCGGCGGCTCCGTGCTGCGGCCGCTCACCGCCGAGGGGGACGGAGTGTTCACGACGACGCTGGCCGGGCCGCCCGTCGGGAGCCACGCCGTGGCCATGGTGACCCTGCGCACCGGTCGGGTCGTCTGGGACACCGTGCCGACCCGCACGCCCGCGTTCCGGCTGGTGGCGACCGACCTGGACGGCACGTTGCTGCGCGACGACCTGACGGTGTCCGCCCGTACCCGCCGGGCGCTGGAGCGGGTCGCCGCGTCCGGCGCCCACCACCTGGTGGTCACCGGCCGTCCGGCGGTGGCCTGCCGGGAGCTGCTGAACGCGCTCGGCTACCGGGGGCTGGCCGTCTGCGGCCAGGGCGCGCAGCTGTACGACGCCGGCGCCGACCGTCTGCTGTCCTCGACCCCACTGGACCGCGATCTCGCCCGCGACGTCGTCGAGAAGGTCGAGGCCGAACTGGGCCGGGTCGAGCTCGGCGTCGTCACCTCGCCCCCGGAGAGCCGGTTCAAGGTCACCCCCGGCTTCGGGGAACGGGTCCGTCACGGCTGGGACGTGACCACCGATCCGGACCTGCTGTGGGCGGCGCCCATCGACAAGCTGATCCTGCACCACCCGGGCGTCGACGAGGACCGGCTGGCCGCCGTCGCCCGGCGGCTGACGGGCGGTGCGGTGACCGTCGTGCACTCGGTCAAGGGCATGGTGGAGGTTCTGCCCCCGGGCACCGACAAGGGCACCGGTGCGGCCCGGGCCGCCGAACTGCTGGGCTTCACCGGTGCCGACACCGTCGCCTTCGGCGACATGCCCAACGACGTGCCGCTGCTGGCCTGGGCCGCCCACGGCGTGGCGGTCGCAGGCGCCCACCACGACCTGCGGGCCATGGCCGACGAGGTCGCGCCCGGCAACGACGAGGACGGGGTCGCCGCCGTCCTCGAACGCCTCTTCCCCCCGGTGGAGGTCCGTCCGTGACCCACCGCGACGCACCCGACGCGTCCCTGCGGGAACTGGCCCGCGCGCACGGCGTGAGCACCGAGTACGTCACCGACCGCGGCGACCGGGTCACCGTCGCCGCGGACACCCTGGTCGCGGTCCTGGCCTCGTGCGGCGTGGACGCGAGCACCCCGGACGCCGCCCGGCGGGCCCTCGGCGCCCGGCGCGCGGCGGACGCGGACCGCCTGCTTCCGGCCTGTGCGGTCGTCCGGGCCGGCTCGGCCGTACGGCTGCGGCTGCCGCCCGGCGCCGAGGCCCGCGTGGCACTCGAGGGCGGCGGGGAGAGCGGTCCGTCGGCGCCGCTGCCGCCCGGCGCGCACGTCCTGCACGCCGTCGCCGGCCGGCGGCGGGCGTGTGCCCCGCTGCTGGCCGTGCCGGAACGCGTCCCGGTGCCCGAGCGGCGCGACTGGGGCTTCCTGGTCCAGCTGTACTCGGTGCTCTCCCGCAGGTCCTGGGGCATGGGTGATCTCGCCGACCTGGCCGACCTGGCCTCCTGGTCGGCCCGCGCGCTGGGCGCCGGCTTCGTCCAGCTGGGACCGCTGCACGCGATGGAGCCCGGGCCGCTGCCCGATCCGTCACCGTACCGGCCGAGCTCACGGCGGTTCGCCGACCCCATGCACGTACGGGTGGAGGACGTGCCGGAGTACCGGTACCTGGACGGGGAGGCCCGCCGCGCGGTGGACTCCTGCGCCGCCCGGGCCCGGGCCCTCAACGAGCGCGTGCTGAGCGGCGGGGCGCTGATCGACCGGCAGGCGGTACGCGCTCTCAAGTACGAGGCGCTGCGCCGGGTGTACGAGGTGCCGCGGTCCCCGGGCCGTCGTGCGGCTCTGGAGGCGTTCGTCGCCCGCGAGGGCGGGGACCTGACGGATTTCGCCACCTGGTGCGCGCTGGCCGAGGTGCACGGTGGCGCCTGGCGGTCCTGGCCCGGCGGGCTGCGCGACCCGCGGTCGTCGCGGGTGGCCGAGGCGCGCGGGGAACTGGCGGAAGCCGTCGCGTTCCACCGCTGGCTGGCGTGGGTCACGGACGAGCAGCTCGCCGCCGCCCAGCACGCGGCGAAGAGCGCGGGCATGGGCATCGGCCTGGTGCACGACCTCGCGGTGGGCGTCGCCCCCGAGGGGGCCGACGCCTGGACGCTCCAGCACTGCCTGGCCGCGGGGATGAGCGTCGGTGCTCCGCCGGACGACTTCAATCCCCTCGGACAGGACTGGGGCCAGCCGCCCTGGCGGCCCGACGCGCTGGCCGCCGAGGGGTACCGGCCGCTGGCCGGGCTGCTGCGCGCCGGCATGCGGCACGCGGGGGCCTTGCGGGTGGACCACGTGATGGGTCTGTTCCGGCTGTGGTGGGTGCCCGAGGGCCGGCCCCCGGCCGAGGGAACCTACGTCCGCTACGACGCCGAGGCGATGCTCGGTGTGCTGCTCCTGGAGGCCCACCGGGCCGGGGCGGCGGTGATCGGCGAGGACCTCGGCACGGTGGAGCGCGGAGTCCGCGAGGAGCTGGCCGCGCGCGGTGTGCTCGGCACCTCGGTGCAGCGCTTCGAGTACCTGGGCGGGTCCGAGGGGCGGCACGGTCCGCTGCCGGCACGGCAGTGGCGCAGGAACTGCCTGGCCACGCTGACCACGCACGACCTGCCGACGACCGCGGCCTGGCTGAGCGGGGAACACGTCGACCTGCGGGCCCGGCTGGGGCTGCTGACCCGTCCGGAAGCGGAGGAGAAGGCGCAGGCGGTGGCCGAACGGGACGGCTGGCTGGAGGAACTGCGCCGGCTGGACCTGCTGCCCGACGCCGACGGCGAGGTCGTCGCCCTGCACCGCTTCCTGACCCGTACGCCCTCGGCCCTGCTCGGCGTCTGGCTTCCGGACGCCACCGGCGACCGCAGGCCCCAGAACCTGCCCGGCACCGCCGAGGTGCACCCCAACTGGAGGCTGCCCGTGGCGGACCGGCACGGCCGGCCGGTGCCGCTGGAGGACCTGCCCGACCACCCCCATGTACAGGCCGTCGGCCGCGTGTTCGGCGACGGTGAACCGCACGGAACGAGGACCGAGGAGAGAGATGTCAGGCCAGGCCCTTGCTCAGCTTGAGGGAGTCCGTGAGGACTCCGGAGGCTTCGACCTGCTGGCGCCGGACGGCACGCGGTACCGCGTGGACGTCACCGACGGAGTGTTCGATGCCCACAACCCGCTCCTCGCCGGCTATGTGGCGGGACGCCGCGTGGTGGCCTTCATGGATCCCACGGTGGACCGCATCTACGGCGACCGGCTGCGCGCCTACCTCGACGCCCGCCTGGAGCCGGGCAGTTGGAGCGTGCACACCATCGACGGCGGTGAACGGAACAAGACGCTCACGGCGGTGGAACGGGTGTGCTCCGTCGCCAAGGCGTCCGGTCTGGACCGCCACGGGGTGATGCTCGCCGTGGGCGGCGGGATCGTCGCGGACGTGGTGGGCTTCGCGGCCTCGATGTACTCCCGCGGCATCCGCTACATCAAGGTCAACACCACCCTGGTGGGGCAGGTGGACGTGGGCGTGGGGGTCAAGACCGGCGTCAACGCCCTGGACACGAAGAACATGTTCGGCGCCTACCACCCCGCACACGCCTCGCTCAACGACCCCGCCCTGCTGGCCACCCTGCCGGCCCGGGAGATCCGCTGCGGTCTCGCGGAGATCGTGAAGATGGCCGTGATCCTCGACGCCGACCTCTTCCGGACGCTGGAGGAGCACCCGGACACCTTCCTGCGCCCGGGGGGCGGCGAGCTGGAGACGTACGTGCTCCGTACCTCCATGCGGCTGATGATGGAGGAGCTGTGCCCCAACCTCCGCGAGCACGACCTCGCTCGGCTCGTGGACTTCGGGCACACGTTCAGCCCGGTGATCGAGACGGCCGGCGGCCACCGCCTGGAACACGGCGAGGCGGTCGCCGTCGACATGGCCCTGTCGGCGCACCTGGCCCGGCTGCTGGGGCTCGTCGACCCGGAGAGCTGCGAGCGCGTGGTGAGACTGCTGCACCGCATCGGCCTTCCCGTGTTCGACCCCGCCACCTGCACGCCGGAGCTGATGACGCAGGCCCTGCACTCGTCCTGGCAGCGGCGGGGACGTGAGCTGAACCTGGTGGTGCCGACCGGCATCGGCAAGGCGGACTTCGTCCGGCGGCTGGAGGACGTGCCCGCCGAAGTGCTGGGGGCCGCTCTGGAAGCGCTGGCGCGCGACGGGAGGACGTCATGACCGCCGAGGACGTGGTGAACCTCGACACGCTCCTGCGGAGCAAGGAACACGATCACGGCGGGCTGGGCACCATCCGCGCCCACCGCCTGTTCTCCCGCGCCGGGGGGAGTACCGGAGCGGAGTTCGTCGACATCGCCGTACTGCCGCCCGGTACCTCCATCGGGCGCCACCGGCACGGCCGCGACCGTGAGACGTACGTGGTGCTCGACGGCACCGGCGTGATGTACCGGGACGGGGCCGAGTTCCGCGTCGGCACCGGGGACGTCGTCGTCAACCGTCCGCACGGCGAGCACGGCCTCGTCAACGACTCGGCCACCGACCTGTGGCTTCTGGTCTTCGAGGAGGAGCTCAGTGACGATCCCGCGGTCTGACCGCCTCGCCGCCGTCACCACGGCGGACGGCCCTTTGACGGACCACCCGGCCGATGCCGCGCCTGCCGCGCACCGCGCGGGCCCCGGCCGGTCCGGCGACGTCTTCACCGTGCTGGACGTGGGCGGCACGACGCTGCGGACCGGAAGTTACGACCCGGCGACGGCGGCCGTCTCCCGCGTGCGCCGGGTACCGGTCGAAGGGCTGGCCCGTCATCCGGGGGACTCCGTGGCCGGACTGCAGCGCCGCGTCGTGGACCAGATCGCCGACGAGATCGGCCGGCACACCGCGGGTTCGGCGCCGCGCGCCGTCGGCGTGGCCTTCGCCGGGCCGATATCGGCCGGCGGCCTCGTCCTGGCCGCCCCCACGGTGTGGGGGCGGCGCGGTGCCCCGCTGCCGTTGGGGGAGCTCCTGACGGAGCGGATCGGCGTGCCGGTCGTGGTCGTCAACGACCTGACCGCCGCCGCCTGGCGCCGCGCGGCGACGGAGACCGAGCCGTTCTGCCTGATCACCGTCAGTTCCGGCATCGGGAACAAGGTCTTCCGCGGCGGCGAGGTGCTGCTGGACGCGGACGGGCACGGGGGCGAGCTCGGCCACTGGGTGTGCGACCCCTCCCCCGAGGCACCGCTGTGCGACTGCGGCGCGCGCGGCCACCTCGGTGCCGTCGCCTCCGGCCGGGGCGTGCTCGCCGCGGTCCGCCGTGCGGCGGACGCCGACCCGGCCGGCTTCGCCCGGTCCCGGCTGGCCGCGCACTGCGGTGGCCGCGTTCCCGGCGTCGACAACCCGGCGATCGCGGCCGCGGTGCGGGAGGGCGACGCGTTCACCACGGAGGTGCTGCGCGGCACGCTCACCCGTCTCGCGCAGGCGATCGGGGCCGTCTTCGCCTCCATCGGTGTGTGCCGGTACGTCCTGATGGGCGGCTTCGCCCTGGCGGTCGGTGAGACCTACCGCAAGCTGCTGGTGGACGAGCTGGTGCGGCTGGGGTGCTTCGGCCTCGACGCGGACGCGGTCGACGCCATGGTGTCGCTCGGCGAACCCGACGACGACCACGGCCTGATCGGCGTCGGCAGACTGCTGGCCGACCGGATCTCCCTGCCGCCCCGGACGGGTGCGCGATGAGCGCCGGGGGCACCCTCGTCGTCGGCAGCGGTTTCGTGGGCACGGGCATCGCGCGGCGGCTGGCCGCGGCGGGCGAGTCCGTCACCGTCACCTCGCGCCACCGCCCGGAACACCTCCCGGACGTACGGGGGGTACGGTGGCACGCCCTGGACGCCACCGATCCCGTGGCGTGCGACCGGCTCGTGGCCCGGCTGGGGCCGCGGCGCATCGTCCTCGTGCACGGCCCGTCCGACGTCACCTGGTGCGAGGAGCACCCGGCCGGGGCCGTCTCGGCGCACACCGCCGGGGCCGCCAACTTCGCCGCGGCGGCCCGGGACGCGAGACTGCTGCTGATCTCCACCGACAACGTCTTCGACGGGTCCCGCCCGGACAACGCCGAGGACACCCCGGTCTCCCCGGCCAACGCCTACGGCCGTGCGAAGCTGCGGGCGGAACGGACCGTGCTCGACGCGGCGGCGGACGCGGTGGTGCTGCGGGTCAGCCTCGTCTACGGCCACGAACCGGCGGACGCCGGCAAGTGGCTCAACTTCTTCGCCTCCTGCGCGTACCGGCTGCTGCGCGGCGAGCCGGTCACGGTGCCGCGGGACCAGTGGACGACACCCGTGCTGGTCGACGACGTCGCGGAGGTGACGGCGGCCGTGCTGGGCGCCGAGGCGCCGCTCCCGCCGGTCCTCCACCTGGGCGGACCCGACCGCGTGAGCCGTGCCGCGTGGGCCTCGGTCGTCGCCGGTGCCCTGGGGGCCCCGCCGCATCTGGTCGTGCCGGTGCCACGGGCGGCCACCCGGTACGCCTCCCGCCCGGAGAACGCGTGCCTGACCGGCTCCCTGCTCGGCCGGCTGCCGGCCACCCGGGCGATCAGGATCCGCGGTGTGCGGGAGGGTGCCCGGGCGCTGGCCCCGGCGTTCACGGCCGCACGCTGAAGCCCCGTCCGGGCGGCGCGACCGTCCGCCCGGCCCGTCCGACCGCCGCCGTCCGGCGGTGAGACCGTGGAGCGGACGTATGACACATGCAGGAGCGGCGAACGGCTACGACGTGGTCGTACTCGGCGGAGGCGTCGCGGGGTGCGTGCTGGCGGCCCGGCTCAGCGAGGACCCGGACCGGTCGGTCTGTCTGGTCGAGGCCGGCCGGGACTACGGGCCCGGGGCCGGTGGCTGGCCGCGCACGGTGCTCGACGCGCGCGCTCTGCCGCGCGACCACGTGTGGGAGCGGCATACGGCGGCGCACCGCATCCGGGCCCGGGTCATCGGCGGTTCCTCGTGCGTCAACGGCTGCTGGAACACCTGGGCGCGGTGCACCGCGCACCCGCTCTGACCCATGAGGAGTGGTACGGACTGTGGGTCGCCGCGCGTGGCGCACCGCTGCCCTGAGGCCCACGCGCGGCGGAGTCGGCGTGCCGTCATCCGGCCAGTGGGTTGGGCAGCGGCCGGTAGCGGGCGTCGGCGCCGTCCGCGCCGGTCCAGCGGAGCAGGAGGTTGGTCTTGGCCGGGAGGGTCGGGGCGGTGAGCAGGGCGGGGATCTCGGGGAGGTCGTGGCGGGCCAGTTCGCGGCGGACCGCCGGCCAGGGGTCGAGGCCGGGGTGGTGGTCGGCGAGGGCGGCGGCGATCTCGGAGAGGTGGTTGACGAACAGGCAGTACACCAGGCGCTCCCAGCCCGCCTCCCTGGAGACCGAGGACAGCAGTTTCACGCCTTCCGCGTCCCGGTACAGGGCCCGTACCGGCATGCCGCCGGGGTCCATGGCGACGAGCGTGTTCTGCAGGTGGGCCTCCAGGACGACGCCGTGTCCGCCGAAGGCCGTCAGGGCCGGGGGGACCACCCGCGACAGGTAGGCCTCCCACCAGGCCGCCGGATCGGGGGTGGTGGCCAGGGGGTTGCCGTCGAAGCCCTCCACCAGGGCGGCGGCCAGGTAGGGGGTCGCGTCGGGCGGGAGGTGGGCGCGCAGGCCGTCGCGTACGACCACGGCCAGTTGTTCGTGGGCGAAGTCCGCGGTGCGGTGGCCCCGGTCGCTCTGCCAGACCGCGTCGGACCCGGCGAAGGCGTCGCGTACGGCCGTGTCGGTCGTACGGAGTCTCAGCAGGTCGTGGCGCCACAGCCGGCGGATGTCGTTGGTGATGCGCACGTCCAGGCTGAACTTCAGGAACAGGTCGCGCTCGGGCGCGTACACGGTGCGGATCGCCGCCGTGGGCCACACCGGGAAGGGGGTCGTGCCCAGCCGGATCAGGCGGCCGTCGGCGAAGGCGGGGGCGAGGTCACGGGCCGCGAGGTCCAGTTGCCAGGGGTGGGCGGGCAGCAGGCGGTAGCCGGGCGGTGCGGTGCCCAGGTGGTCGAGGGCCGCGGTGTCGCCCTCGTCCACGACCGTGTCCTCGCGCAGTCCCAGCAGCGTCAGCGGGAAGCGGGCGTGCGCCTCGGGCGCGTACGGCAGCCAGGCCGCCGCGGGGCCGCCACCGCGTGCCTTGGGGGCGGGGTGGTGGGTGTGGCCGGTGACGAGGGCCTGCTCGGAGCGCAGATACGGGTCGTCGGGCGGGGTGGTCCGGGCGCGGGCGGCGAGCAGCGCGGCCACCGCCTCCCGGCTGTCGAGCATCTCGGCGGGCAGTTCGTGGTTGGGCAGGCCGGTGTGTCGGCGCAGCTCCTCGGCGACGAGTTTCACCAGCTCCGTATAGCCGAGGCGGTGCCAGGTGCCCGCCGTGTGGACCTCGGGTGCGGCGGGGCGCCGGGTGCCGCGCACCCGCAGCAGGCGGCCCGTACCGGGCAGGCGGTACGTCGAGTGCGTCCCCGTCTCGGATCCCGTCCCCGTTCCCGGTACGGGGTGGGCCACTTCGCGCAGCAGGCAGTTCAGCAGCGGCACCGCCGCGTACGCGTCGGCGTCGTCGTCCGCGGGCGGGGGCATGAGATCCACGCGTTCCTCTGGTTCCTTACGGTCTGACCGGGCGGAGACGATCAGTATGTCTGTCAGCGTCAGCCATACGTCCCACTCCGTGCGTACCCGAGGAGCCCGCCCGTGCACCGTCCCTCCACCGCCGAGGCCGAGGCCGCCGACGAGTTGGCCGTCGTACGGCCCTCTCTCGTGCCCCGGTACACCGACGCGCTGCCCGGCGCCCGCGCGGCCGTGCTGACCCGGCTGTGGCGTGGCCTCGCGCACGATCCGCTGCCGTGGATCGTGCGGCGGGAGACGCGGCGCGACGGGCTCGGCCTGCGGCTCGCGGACGGGCGGTGGCTGTACGGCCCGCGGGCGGATCCGTATGCGACCGCCGCGTACGTCACGGCCGTACGGCTGGGCGAGGTGGTGCACGACGATCCGGCGCGGCTGATGACGGAGCTGGCCGTACCGCACTCGGAGGTGTTCGCCGCCGAACTCGCGCACAGCGTGGCGTCGTTGGCGCTGTCGCGGGCAGGGCGGTGGAACCACCCGCGGCAGTGGCCCGAGCGGGACTGGGAGTGGGAGCGGCGGGTCGTCGACGGGCATCCGTTCCACCCCAACTGCCGGTCCCGGCCCGGTTTCTCGGTGGCCGAGCAGCTCGCCTACGGCCCCGAGCACGGGCCGGTGGTGGAGCTGGGGCTGCTGCCCGTGCCGGAGGCCGAGTGCCTGGTGTCGGGGGTGTGGCCGGGGTGGCTGCGGGAGGCGGGGCGGGTGGTGGTCCCGGTGCACCCGTGGCAGGCGGCGCATGTGCTGAAGCGGACGGGTGAGCGGCGGCCGGCGGCGCATCCGCTGCGGGCCCATCCGCTGATGGCGCATCCGCTGATGGCGCTGCGCACCCTCGCGCTGCCGGACGGGCCGCACGTCAAGACGGCGCTGAGCGCCCGGCTGACGTCCTCGGTGCGGGACATCTCGCTGGGCTCGGTGGCCGCGTCGGCGGCGTTGTCGGACTTCGGGGAGGCGGTGGCGGCGCGCACGGACGGGCTGCTGCACACCACCCGCACGCTGGGCGCGGTGGCGGCCGGGTCGCCCGATCTGGCGGCGGTGCTGCGCGAGTCGCCGGAGGTGTACGCGGCGCCCGGGGAGCGGGTCGTCCCGGTGGCGGCGCTGGCGACCACCGAACTGCCGCACTCCCCCGCCTGGTCGGTCCGGTTCGCGCGGCTCGCGCTCACGGTCGGGCTGCGGCTGCTGGAGCTGGGGGTGGCCCTTGAGGCGCACGGCCAGAACCTGCTCGTGGTGCTGTCGCCGGACGGGGATCCGGTCCGGCTGGTCTACCGCGATCTGGCCGATCTGCGGATCGGTCCCGCCCGCCTCGCCCGGCACGGCGTCCCGCTCCCCGAGGAGCTGCCCGCGCGCATGGTCACGGACGACGAACGCACCCTGCGGCGCAAGCTGTTCGGCTCGCTGGTGGCCGGCGCGCTGGCGGGGACGGCGGGGTCGGGACCGGCGCTGCGGGCGGCCCTGGAGGGTGCCGTACGGGATCTGCCGCGCACCCCGGACCTGACCGCCCTGCTCGACGAGCCGCTGCCGGCGAAGGCGCTGACGCTGATGCGGCTGTCACCGCGGACGCCGGGGGACCAATGGGCAAAACTGCCCAATCCGCTCCGGTACGAGTCCTTGTGACACTCCGGTACGAGTCCCTGTGACGCCCCGTTACGGACCCCTGTGGCACCTCGTTTTGGAGCGCGGCGCTCCTGATCAATAGGATCCGCCGATGATCAGAAGAAAACGGCCGGTGGCAGGCGCCTGTGCCCTGCTCGCCGCACTGACGGCCGGGCTCGCCTTCCCGGCCGGGGCGGCCGCCGGTGAACCCACGGGTCAGGACGCCCCCAAGGTCAACCTGGTCCTCGATGTGAGCGGCTCGATGCGGGCCAAGGACATCGACGGCCAGTCCCGGATGGCGGCGGCGAAGCAGGCGTTCAACGAGGTGCTGGACGCCACGCCGGAGGAGGTGGAGCTGGGCATCCGCACGCTCGGCGCGAACTACCCCGGCGACGACCGCAAGGAGGGCTGCAAGGACACCGCGCAGCTCTACCCGGTCGGCCCGCTGGACCGCACCGAGGCGAAGACGGCGGTGGCCACCCTCGCCCCGACCGGCTGGACCCCGATCGGCCCCGCCCTGCTGAAGGCGGCCGACGACCTCGAGGGCGGCACCGGCTCCAAGCGGATCGTGCTGATCAGCGACGGCGAGGACACCTGCGCCCCGCTCGACCCGTGCGAGGTGGCCCGGGAGATCGCGGCCAGGGGCATCGGTCTGACCATCGACACGCTGGGCCTGGTGCCGAACGCCAAGCTGAGCAGGCAGCTCAGCTGCATCGCCGAGGCGACCGGCGGGACGTACACCTCGGTCGAGCACCAGGACGAGCTCACCGACCGGGTGAACGAGCTGGTGGACCGCGCGGCCGAGCCGGTGGTGACGCCGGTGGCCACCGAGGGCGCCGGCTCGTGCGCCAAGGCTCCGACGCTCGAGTCCGGCCTCTACACCGACCGTGAGGAGTTCGGCCGGCAGCGCTGGTACCGCGTGGAACTGCTCGCCGGCCAGGAGCTGCGCGCCTCGGTGAGCGTGGCGGCGGACCGCGCCGTGCGCCCGGACCACGGCGTGCTGCTGCGGGCCGTCACGGTGCACGACCGGGAGATCGTGCGCGGCGAGGCGACCGGCAACGGCCGTACGGACGTGCTGTCCACCGGGCTGCGCTACCCGAAGCCCGAGCGGGACGACGACGACAGCGACAAGCCCGCGGCCGAGGTCGTGTGCCTGGTGGTGACCAACTCCTTCTCGGCGGACTCCGGGGTGAAGACCACGCCCGGTCTCCCGCTGGAGCTGACGGTCGACGTCGTGGACGGCCCGGACGGGTCGGACGACGTGGCCTCCTTCGGTCTCGGCCGGGGCTGGTGGCTGCTCGGCGCGCTGATCCTCACCGGTTTCCTCGCCGGTCTCGTCTGGGGCTGGCTGTCACGCTGGCGGGTCGCCGTCTGGAGGACCAACTGATGCGCGCCGTACGGGTACTGAGTGCCGCCCTCCTGACCCTCGGACTGGCCGCCGCCCCCGCCGCGGCCGACTCCTCCCCCTCCCCCGGCGCGTCCGACGACGACGGGGCGCCCACCCGCGCGGGCACCTCGTTCCGTACGGCGACGGAGGTCGAGCAGGGGCAGACCGCCACCGCGCGCGCCTCCACGGGCGACTACCTGTACTGGTCGTTCCCGGCGGACGCCGGTCAGCGCCCCACCGTCCACGCGACGGTGAAGCTGCCGGAGAGCCACGCGGCCGAGACCTGGCAGATCGACGTGTACGACGGTCTGCGCCGCCGCCAGGCCTGCCAGTACGGCGCGCAGACCCGCACCGCCGGGACGGACACGCCCTCCGTGGAGCTGGAGTGCGTGCTGCGCACGGTCCGCGCCTGGTCGGAGCCGTGGGCGAACGACCCGCTGCCGGGCACGTACTACGTCCGCCTCACGGCGCTGCGGCTGTCCACGGCCGACCTGGGCCAGCCGGTGAACGCCGAACTGCGGGTCGGGTCCAAGGACATGGGCGGCGCGGCGGCCGTGGACGGCGCGCTGTCCGAACCGCTGGTGCCGGGCATCGCGACGCGCGACGGGTCGAAGGAGGAGGACGACGACCCGGCGGTGCTGGCCGATCTGGAGCCCGAGGACGGCTGGACCTCCGGCTGGTGGTCCGACCGCTGGGCATGGACGGCGGCGGGCGGTGTGCTGGCCGCCCTGGCGGGTGTCGCCGGCTACCGGCTGACGCGGGGGTCCGGGCGTCCGCCCGGAGTGCCACCGACCGCGTGACGTGACGTCCTTCCGGAAGGCCCGCCCCCGTGCGGGCCTTCCGCCTTTCGTCGCGCGTTTCACGTCTCCCGCAGGGCCTTGGCGAGCGTGCCCTCGCCCGTCACCCCGACCCGTCCCGCGCGGACCGCGTCGGCCAGGGCCAGTTCGCCGCGGCTGATCGCCGTACAGGTGGCGGTGTCCAGGGAGAGCAGGGCGTCGGGTTCCCCGGGGGCGGGGCCGTCGCCGTACACGGGACCGTCCTCGGCGCCGACGTGCAGGTGGAACCTGCCCTCGTCCAGGCGGACCTCGACGAGGCCCTCGCCCTCCAGGGCGCGCAGCAGGGGCAGCGCGAACCAGTGGGCGCGGACCGCGTCCGTGGGGCGCCGCTCGCCCAGTTCGGCCTCGCCCCAGGCGCCGAGGGACTGGAGCACGGGCAGCAACGCGCCCCCGCGCGGGGTGAGTTCGTACACGTACGCCGCTCCGGGCGGGGGCAGCCGGCGGCGGGTGGTCAGGCCGTCGCGCTCCATGTCCTTGAGCCGGGAGGCCAGTACGTCCGTGCTGACGCCGGGCAGGTCCGCGTGCAGGTCGGTGTAGCGGCGCGGCCCTGCGAGGAGCTCCCGGACGATCAGCAGGGTCCAGCGGTCGCCGACGACGTCGAGCGCGCGGGCGGCGGAACAGTACTGGTCGTAGCTTCGGCGAGGTGACATGCGACGCAGTCTAGACATGTTGTTGGACTTTCCAAGCTCCAACTTGGTAAAACCAAGCAACACCACGTGAGGGGAAGCGGCGCATGGAGTTCCGGCAGTCGAGCAAGCTCAGCGAGGTCTGTTACGAGATCCGCGGTCCGGTGATCGAGCACGCCAACGCGCTGGAGGAGGCGGGGCACAGCGTGCTGCGCCTGAACACCGGCAACCCGGCCCTGTTCGGTTTCGAGGCGCCGGAGGAGATCGTCCAGGACATGATCCGGATGCTCCCCCGGGCACACGGCTACACCGACTCACGGGGCATCCTCTCCGCCCGCCGCGCGGTGGCCCAGCGCTACCAGACCCTGGGCCTGGAGGTCGACGTCGACGACGTCTTCCTCGGCAACGGCGTCTCCGAGCTGATCTCGATGGCCGTACAGGCCCTGCTGGAGGACGGCGACGAAGTCCTCATCCCGGCGCCGGACTTCCCCCTGTGGACCGCGGTGACGAACCTCGCGGGCGGCAAGGCGGTCCACTACCTGTGCGACGAACAGGCCGACTGGTACCCGGACCTGGACGACATGGCGGCGAAGATCACGGACCGCACCAAGGCCGTGGTCGTCATCAACCCCAACAACCCCACGGGCGCGGTCTACCCGAAGGAGATCGTCGAGGGCATCCTCGACCTGGCCCGCCGCCACGGCCTGATGGTCCTCGCCGACGAGATCTACGACCAGATCCTCTACGACGACGCCGTGCACCACTCGGCCGCCGCGCTCGCCCCCGACCTGGTCGTCCTCACCTTCTGCGGCCTGTCCAAGACCTACCGCGTGGCGGGCTTCCGCTCCGGCTGGCTGGTGGTCACCGGCCCCAAGCAGCACGCGAAGGACTACCTGGAGGGCCTGACCATGCTGGCCTCCATGCGTTTGTGCGCCAACGCGCCCGCCCAGTACGCCATCCAGGCCGCGCTCGGCGGCCGGCAGTCCATCCGCGAACTGACCGCACCGGGCGGCCGGCTGCGCGAACAGCGGGACGTGGCCTGGGAGAAGCTGAACGAGATCCCCGGTGTGAGCTGCGTGAAGCCGAAGGGCGCGCTGTACGCGTTCCCGCGCATCGACCCGTCCGTGCACAAGATCCACGACGACGAGAAGTTCGTCCTCGACCTGCTCCTGCGGGAGAAGATCCAGGTCGTCCAGGGCACCGGCTTCAACTGGCCCTCCCCCGACCACTTCCGCATCCTCACCCTCCCCCACGCGGAGGATCTGGAGGCGGCGATCGGCCGGATCGGGCGCTTCCTGAGCGGATACCGGCAGTAAGGGACCAGGAACCACCGACGGAACGATCGCGTCCGATCAAGGTATGCAAGAAGAGAAACAGGGCTGTGCGGGCATCCTCCTGGCGGCCGTGGGGGCCGTCGCGGCGGTGCTCGCCTGGGCGCCGAAGGCGCGGGTCAGCATCCACGGCGGCTTCGAGGGCATGCACCGGGACCTGAGCGTCCTCTACGTCGACCTCCCCCTCATCGCCGCGGGCGGCGCGCTCGTCCCGCTCGCCGCCTGGCTGCTCGTCCTGCGCACATCGCGCCGCCCGTGGCTCGCGGCCGCGTTCGCCGTGGGCGCGCTCGGGCTCGGCATCTGGGGGCTGCTGAGCTGGTGGACGCCCTATCAGCAGCCGGAGTTCATGGGCTAGCGGCACCGCTCAGCGCAGGGCGACCTCGCACCACACCGTCTTGGTGTACGGGTCCCCGCCGGTCGTTCCCCAGTGGGACGCCAGTGCCTCGACGAGGAGGAGGCCGCGGCCGGACTCCGTGTCGGATACGGCGGGTCGCAGTGTGCCGGGTGCCGGTGGGCGGCGGTCCGGGCGGGCGTCGGTGAGTTCGATGCGGAGCGTGGCGTCCTCCGGGTGGAGCGTCAGGCGGAGCCTGAAGTCACGGCCCGTCACCCGCCCGTGCACCGCCGCGTTCGCGGCGAGTTCGGCCACCAGCAGGGACGCCGTGCGGTTGGCCTCACTGTCGTACGGCCAGCCCCAGGAGGCGATCTGCTCGGCCGACAGGTGGCGGGCCAGGCGTGCGCCCCGGGCGGTGGCCGAGAGCCGGATGCTGAAGTGGCGGGCGGGACCCGTGTGTCCGGTGGTCGGGGCGATATCGACGTTCATGTCACTCAGCGTGGCCGGTCGACTCTACTCTGCACAGTGATGATGCCGGTACGCAGGGTCACCGTGCGGATGCTGTCCGGGTCTGTCCGGGTCGCGACGCGTGACACCCCGCACCGGCGGCGAGTTGGGCACGGGTGGCACATGGAGGTGCGGGGACATGAGTGTGGAACCTTACGGCGCGGACGAGGAGTCGGCGGCCGTCCTGCGGACCGTCGGCAGGGTGATCAAGATGTGCCGGGAGCGGGAAGGCATGACCCAGGCCGGTCTCGCCACGGCCATCAGGTACAGCGAGGAGCAGGTGTCGTCCGTCGAGCGCGGACGCAGGGCTCCGGCGGAGGAGTTCCTGGAGGCGGCGGACCGGGTACTCGAAGCGGGCGGGTTGATCTCGGGACTGAAGAACGATGTGGCGAAGGCCCGGTTCCCCAAGAAGGTACGGGACCACGCGAAACTGGAGTCGGAGGCGGTCGAGCTGTGCGCCTACGCCAACTCAGTCGTACACGGCCTGCTCCAGACCGAGGAGTACGCGAGAAATCTCTACGTCATGAGACGTCCTCCTTTCTCCGAAGAACAGGTGGACGAGCTCGTCGAGGGACGCCTGGCACGCCAGAAGATCTTCGATCAGCAGCCCGCGCCGGTCTTCAACTTCGTCCAGGAAGAGGTGACGTTGCGCCGTCCGCTCGGGGGCAGAATGGTGATGCGCAAGCAGCTCGAACACCTGTTGGAGGTCGGTCACCGGCGGAACGTGGAGATCCAGGTGATGCCCACCGACCGCGAGGACCACGCCGGTATCGACGGATCATTCCAACTCCTGCGGCTCAAGGAGGGGGTTACGGTGGCTCACAACGAAGTGCAGCTCACGAGTCGGCTGATCTCGCACGTCAAGGAGATCCAGATCTGCGAGGTCCGCTACGGCGCCATCCGAGCCCAGGCTCTCACCCCTCGTGAGTCGCTCGCCTTCATCGAGAAAGTGTTGGGAGAGACATGATGACCAACCCCTCCACGGAGCACGGCCGCCCACTGGAGTGGTTCAAGAGCAGCTACAGCACCGCTGACGGCCCCGAGTGCGTCGAGGTCGCCCTCACCCCCGAAACCATCCACGTCCGCGACTCGAAGCACATACAGGGCCCCCGCCTCACCTTCGCCCCGCAGCAGTGGGCCGCCTTCCTCCCGTACGCCTCCGGACGCCGATGACCCGACCGCTCACCGCCGCGCAGCGCCGCGTCGTCGACGCCGCCGATCCCGACACGGGACGACTGAGGGGTACGCCGGCACAGCTCGCCGCGCTGGTGAAGCGCGGGCTCGCCTTCCGGCATCCGAGGCCGCCGCACGATCACTTCCTGACCCCGGCGGGGCATCGGGCACGTGAGGCGGAGACGGAGACGGAGGCTGCGCCCGAGCCGGTGGAGGCACCGGCCGCGACCGGGGTGTTCGCCGCGCGGGTCGGTGGCGAGCATCCCGCGCCGGAGTCGGGTCCCGCCCGGCTCCGGGAGGTGCGCGGTGCCTGGCAGGGGATGCTGGAGCTGCGCCGGATGACCAATCCCGACGGGGCGACCGACCGGCCGTGCGGCTGGGAGCGTTCGCATCTGGTGCAGGCCGCCGCGCTGGCCCTGGAGGCCGCCGGGCACCGGCCGGCCACCGACGGTGAGGGCGGTTACCGCGTGCGGGAGACCCCGCAGCCGGAGGCGGTCGCCGTGTACGAGCCGGACGGCGCGGCGCTGCGGGCCTGCGCGGCCACGCTGGAGGGGGCCGGCTGGCAGGTCGGGGAGTACACGGAGCCGAGGACGCGGGCGCGCTATCTGCTGGCCTCCCCGCGCCGGGTGTGAGGGGCGTGCCAAGATCGGTGGGTCGGGCAACGAACTCGGCCGAGCAGGCGTGAAGGGGACAGACACCGTGAGCGAGCCGTTCTCCGTACGGGTGACCGTGCGCGGATACGAGACCGACGTCCAGGGCCACCTCAACCAGGCCGTCTACCTCAACTACGCGGAGCACGCGCGCTGGTCGCTGCTCCAGGAGGCGGGGATCAGCCAGTCCGGGCTCATCTCCCAGGGTGTGGGACCGGTCGCGCTGGAGACCACCATCCGCTACAAGCGTGAACTGCTCGCCGGTGACGAGGCCGACGTGAGCTGCGCCTTCACCTGGAGCGGCGGCAAGGTCTTCACCATCGAGCAGACGATCACCAAGGCCGACGGCACCGTGGCGGCCGAGATCACGGCGGTCGGCGGGCTGATGGACCTCAAGCGGCGCAAGCTCGTGCCGAATCCGCAGGACGTCTTCCGGGACCTGGCGAAGGACCCGGCCCTGTTCGGACTGTAGCCGGGGTTTCACGTTCTGAAAGTTTCCGCCGCCCGGTTACCAAGTTTCCAGGCCATTCGCTCCTACAGTGGACCAGACCACCAGAGAGGAACGGACGCTCTTTACAGGCCCGGAATCTACGTGCGTAACTAATGACGCGCGCACGCCAAACGGAACAGATCTGCCCAGGTGGCAGCGGCCGACGTCACCTCCTTCGCTCATCCCCACATGTGTCAGGAGGCAGTCCCCATGTTCTCTGTCCCCCGTCCCTTAGCCGGTCCCCGCAGACGGATCGCCACGGCGCTCGGCGTCCTCGGCGCCGCACTCGCGCTGACGGCCACCACCGCGGGCGGCGCCACCGCCGCACCCCAGCCCGACCGGGACCGTGTCCACGTGGAACCCGGCGAGGCGTACATGGGCGTGGGCACCCGCGTCCACCAGGGCGGCCCGGCCGGCGCCCCGTCGCTGGGCGCCCTCGCCCCGACCGGCGGCGTCCAGGGCATCGACGTCTCGCACTGGCAGGGCTCCATCAACTGGACCTCGGTACGGGGCGCCGGCATCCAGTTCGCCTGGATGAAGGCGACCGAGGGCACCACCTACAAGGACCCGAGCTTCAACACCAACTATCCCGCCGCCTACCGCGCCGGCGTGATCCGGGGCGCGTACCACTTCGCGCGTCCCAATGTCTCCAGCGGCGCCACCCAGGCGAACTACTTCGTCAACAACGGCGGCGGCTGGTCGCGCGACAACCTGACCCTGCCCGGCGTCCTGGACATCGAGCACAACCCGTACGGGGCGATGTGCTACGGCCTGTCCACCACGCAGATGCGCAGCTGGATCAACGACTTCTACAACACGTACAAGTCGCGCACGAGCCGTGACGTCGTCATCTACACGACGGCGAGCTGGTGGAACACCTGCACCGGCAACTGGACCGGCATGTACAGCAAGAGCCCGCTGTGGGTGGCGCACTGGACCTCGGCGTCGTCGCCGACCATCCCGAGCGGATTCCCCACCTGGACGGTGTGGCAGTACACCAGCACCGGTTCGGTCAGCGGTGTCTCCGGCAACGTGGACCGCAACCAGTTCAACGGCTCCCGCGACCGGCTGCTGGCGCTCGCCAACAACACCTGACGCGCGATCACGCGGTGGAGCCGGCGGGCCGTCCGCCGCCGGCTCCTGCACCTCCCCCCCACCCCGCCTCCGTCCCCGAGGAGTGATCGTGCATCCCGAGAACGCCCTCCGGCGCCGTCTCCTGCTCGCCGGTGCGGCCGGACTGGCCGCCGCCACCGCCGTACCGGGCACCGCGCGGGCGCGCGACGCCGGGGCCGTCGAGCCGGACATCGACTCCACAGCGGCCTGGGACGCCCGTTCCCCGCAGGGGAACATCAGCGTCCTGCAGTACCGGCCGAGCAGGATCGTCGTCCACCACACGGTGAGCGCCAACACCTCCGACTTCTCCCGCGCCCAGGCGCACGCGCACGCCCACTGGGTGCAGGACCTGCACCTGGACAAGAACGGCTGGGTCGACACCGGCTACCACTTCCTGGTCAGCCGGGGCGGCTGGATCACCGAGGGCCGGCACGGCAGCCTCCAGGCGCTCACCGGAGGCCGGAACTTCGTGCTCGGCTCCCACACCTCCGGGCAGAACAACCAGGCCATCGGCATCGCGTGCGAGGGCGCGTACCACGCGGGCGCGGTACCGCCCGACGCGCAGTGGGAGGTCCTGGTGGTCCTGTGCGCGTACGTGTGTGAGCGGTACGGCATCCCCTCCGCGCGGCTCTACGGCCACAAGGACTACGGCGAGACGCTGTGCCCGGGGGTGTACCACGACATGCTGCCCCGGCTGCGGGAGGAGGTGGCGGCGGCGCGGGCGGCCTGACCGGCGGCGGATTTCGGATGCGGGAGCGCGCCCCGGCCTGCGATCCTTGCGTCCCATGGCTCCACGACGCGTCAGACCCAGCCTCTACGTCTCCGTCGACATCGAGGCCGACGGGCCCATCCCCGGGCCGTACTCCATGCTGAGCCTGGGCGCCTCGGTGGCCGGGACGCAGGACGCCGGGGGATTCCGGGCGGCCGACCCCGAGGAGCGGACGTTCTACCGGGAACTGCGGCCGATCAGCGAGGAGTTCGTGCCCGAGGCGCTGGCGGTGAGCGGTCTCGACCGGGACCGGCTCGGTGCCGAGGGCGCCGAACCGGTCCGGGCGATGCGGGAGTTCACCGACTGGGTGCGTGAAGTGGGGGCGGGCGCCCAGCCGGTGATGTGCGGTTACCCGGCGTCGTACGACTGGACGTTCCTGTACTGGTACCTGATCCGCTTCACCGGTTCCAGTCCCTTCGGGCACTCGGGCTGTCTGGACATGAAGACCCTGTACGCCACCAAGGCGGGGCTGCCGCTGCGGGCGGTGGCGAAGGGCACCATGCCGCGCGAGCTGCTGTCCCGGCGCCGGCACACCCTCCCCCAGTTCTCGGCTCCGCTCGAACCGGGGGCACCCCCATCGCCCTCGACGACGCGATCGAGCAGGCCGAGCTGTTCGCCAACCTCATGGAGTGGCCGGGGCCTTCACTCCCGTGAGCTCCTCGCCCGGCTCCATCGGATGGGTGACGTCGGTGGCCTCGCGGCGGCCGTTGCCGAGGTGGTTGAAGACGAAGTTCAGGAGGACCGCCACCACGCAGCCCGTGGAGATGCCGGAGTCCAGGATGATCCGGGCCGTCTCCGGGGCGGAGTGGTAGAACTCCGGCGCGCTGATCGGGATGATGCCCACGGCCAGCGAGACGGCCACGATCAGGACGTTGTTGTCCTTCTCCAGGCCGGCCCGGACCAGGGTCTGGATGCCGCTCGCCGCGACCGAGCCGAACAGGACCACGCCCGCGCCGCCGAGCACCGGGCGCGGTACGACGGCGATCAGCGAGGCGGCCACCGGGCACAGCCCCATCAGGATGAGGAAGCCTCCGCCGGTGGCGACGACGTACCGGCTGCGGATCCTCGTCATCGCGACCAGGCCGATGTTCTGGGCGAAGGCGCTGCACATGAAGCCGTTGAACAGCGGGCTGAGGGCGGAGCCGAGGGTGTCGGCGCGCAGGCCGGCCGCGATGGTCTTCTCGTCGGCCGGGCGGTCGACGATCTCGCCCAGCGCCAGCATGTCGGCGGTCGACTCGGTCATCGACACCACCATCACCACGCACAGCGAGACGATCGCGGCGAGCTGGAACTGCGGTGCGCCGAAGTGGAACGGGGTCGGGAAACCGACGACGTCCGCGTCCGCCACCGGGGAGAAGTCGGTGACCCCGAACGGGATCGCGAGAAGGGTGCCGGCCACCAGGCCGAGGAGCACGGCGATCTGCTTGACGAAGCCGCTGGTGAAGCGGCGCAGGAGGAGGACGATCACGAGGGTTGCGGCGGCCAGGCCCAGGTTGGTCGCCGAACCGAAGTCGTCGGCCGAGGGGCTGGGTCCCTGGGCCCAGCCGAAGGCCACGGGCAGCAGCGAGACACCTATGAGCGTGATGACCGTGCCGGTGACGACCGGCGGGAAGAAGCGGACCGCCTTGCTGAAGAACGGTGCCGCGAGGAAGCCGAGGAGGCCGGCGACGATCACCGCGCCGAAGATGACCGGCAGGGCGTCGTTCTTGTCGTCGGTGGAGACGACGATCGCGGTCATCGGGGCGACACCGGCGAAGGTGACGCCGTTGACGAAGGGCAGCCGGGCGCCGATCTTCCAGACGCCGAGGGTCTGCAGGAGGGTGGCGAGGCCCGCGGTGAACAGGCAGGCGCCGGTGAGGAAGGTGAGTTCGGTGCCGGTGAGACCGATGGCCGCGCCGACGATCAGGGGTGGGGCGACGACTCCCGCGTACATGGCGGCCACGTGCTGCAGGCCGGTCGTCGCCATCTTGAGTGCGGGGAGTTTCTCGTCAACGGGGTGGTCGGCCACTGCGGCTCTCCTCCGGTCGGGTACACGTCGGCTCTGACGCGGGTGTCAAGGAGGTGGTGCGGGTGGTCGTGCGGGACCGGGGACGGGGGGAGGTGGGTGGCCGTCTCCGGGACGTACACGCCCCGGAGACGGCCGCCGCGGACCCCGATGGGCGTCCGCGGACACCGGCCGGGAGCCGTCCCTCCCGGCCGGAGACTTCGACGGGGCTCAGCCCTGCGCGGCGATCCGCGCCAGCCGCTGCGCCTCCGTACGGGTGGAGCGGGCGATCTCGTCCTCGTCGGCCGTGAGCAGACGGCCGTTCTCCACGATCTGCCGGCCGTTCACGAAGGACGCGGTGACCGGGGCCGCCGCGCCGAGGACCAGCGCGGTCACCGGGTCGGCGATGGAGGCGTGCGCGAGGGTGTCCATCCGCCACAGCACCAGGTCGGCGAGCTTGCCCGGCTCCAGGGAGCCGGTCTCCCCCGCGCGGCCCAGCACTCGGGCTCCGCCGTACGTGCCGAGGCGCAGCGCCTGCCGGGCGTTCAGGGCGGCCTCGCGGTGGGCGCCGAGGCGGTTGACGAGGAGGGCGTTGCGCAGTTCGGTGTGGAGTTCGCCGGACTCGTTGGAGGCGGTGCCGTCCACGCCCAGGCCGACCGGGACGCCGGCCGCGAGCATGTCGGGGACGCGGGCGATGCCGGCCGCGAGACGGGCGTTGGAGGAGGGGCAGTGGGCGACGCCCGTCCCCGTACGGGCGAAGGCGGCGATGTCGGAGTCGTTCATGTGGACGCAGTGCGCCATCCAGACGTCCTCGCCGAGCCAGCCGGTCGACTCGAAGTAGTCGGTCGGGCCCATGCCGAACAGCTCGTGGCAGAACTTCTCCTCCTCGACGGTCTCCGAGCCGTGCGTGTGCAGGCGTACGCCGAGCCGCCGGGCCAACTCGGCCCCTTCCCGCAGCAGTTCGGTGGAGACGGAGAAGGGGGAGCAGGGGGCGACGGCGACCTGCGTCATCGCGTCGGAGGAGGCGTCGTGGTGCCGTCGTACCGTCTCCTCGGTGGCGGCGAGCGCGTCGTCGAGGGTCTCGACGGCGAAGTCCGGGGGCAGTCCGCCGTCCTTCTCGCCGCGGTCCATCGAGCCGCGGGCGAGGGTGAAGCGCACGCCCATGTCACGGGCGGCCCCGATGATGGCGCCCGACAGGTCGCCGGTGCCCCGCGGGAAGACGTAGTGGTGGTCCATGGCGGTGGTGACGCCGCCGCGGGCCATCATCGCGAGCGAGCCCCGGGCCGCCGCACGCACCATCGGCTCGTCGATGCGCGCCCAGGTCGGGTAGAGGGCGACCAGCCAGTCGAAGAGGTTGTGGTCGGTGGCCAGGCCCCGGGTGATCCACTGGTAGAAGTGGTGGTGGGTGTTGACCAGGCCGGGAGTCGCGAGGTGCCCGGTGGCGTCGATCCGCCGTACGACGTTCTCCAGGCCCTCGGGGGCCGTGCCCGTGCCGAGCGACTCGATACGGTTGCCGGCGAGGACGAGGTGACCGGAGGCGTACTCCGTGTCCTTCGCGTCGACGGTCGCGATCGCGCAGTTCTCGATGACGGTACGCCGGTGGTCTGCTGCCATGGTTCGTCCTTTTCGCGTACGTGGAGAGGGCACGGCAGGACCCTGGAGGTTTGAGTGCCGCGGCCGGTCGGCGGACCGTCCGGCCGCGGGTGCCGAAAGGGGGTTGCGGGCTTACAGGTTGGTGAGGTCCACCGGTATCCGCGCCTCGCAGCCGTCCCGCAGGACGGTGGCCTCGATCAGGCCGTAGGGGCGGTCGGCGGCGAAGTACACCTCGTTGTCGTTCTTGAGGCCGAACGGCTCCATGTCCACCAGGAAGTGGTGGCTGTTGGGGAGGGAGAAGCGGACCTCGTCGATCTCGCCGCGGTGGTCGATGATCCGCGTGCCCATCTGGTACATCGTCTGCTGCAGGGACAGGGAGTAGGTCTCGGCGAAGGCCTGGAGCATGTGCTTCCTGGTCTCCTCGTACGACGTCTCCCAGTCGGGCATCTCCTGCGCGTCGTCGGTCCAGTTGAACCGCCAGCGGCCGGAGACCGAGGTGGCGAGGATACGGTCGTAGGCCTCCTTGAGCGTCGTGTACCTGTCCTTGACGTAGCCCCAGAACTCGGAGGCGGTGGAGTTGAGCACCGTCAGGTCCTTCAGGCCGGAGACGACCTCCCACCTCTCCCCGTCGAAGGTGATCTGGGCGAGCCTGGTCTCCCGGCCCTCGCGGACGAAGGAGTGCCTGCCCTCGCCCGCCGCCTCGATCCGCTCCCAGGAGTACTCCTCGATGCGGATGCGCGCCCGGTGTATGGGCTCCTGCGAGGTGACGAAGTGGCGGGCGAGGTGGATGCCGAACTGCTCGGCGGACTCGATGCCGTGCTCCTTGGCGAACGCGTACACCGTGTTCTTGGTGGTGTCGGTCGGCAGGACGTTGGCGTTGGAGCCGGAGTAGTGGACCTCGTCCATGTCGCCGGACAGGGCGACGGAGACGTTCAGGTCCTTGATGTGGTGGGTGGTGCCGTCCCGCGTGATCCTGACGACTCGGTTCTCTGCTTTGCCGTACTGGTTCTGGCCAAGAATCGTAGGCATGTGTCTGCTAGCTCCCTCGGTAAACGGAGTAGCCGAACGGGTTGAGCAGCAGCGGTACGTGGTAGTGCTCGCCCGGTACGACGGCGAACGTGATCGCCACCTCCGGGAAGAACACTCCGGTGCCGCTGTCCCGGTGCGCGGGGGCGTCCTGCTGTGCCTCGGCTGGGTTCCTCGCTGATGGTTCGAAGTACGCCTCGACCTCGAAGTCGAGCCGTACGTGGGTGGTTCCCTCCGGCAGGGCCGGCAGGTCCTTGCACCGCCCGTCCGCGTCGGTCGCGGAGCCGCCGAGCGCCCGCCAGTCCGCGTCCCGTCCCGAGCGGGCGGCGAGACGGACGGCGACGCCCTCGGCGGGGCGGCCGGCGCTGGTGTCCAGGATGTGCGTGGACACGGAGGCGGTGGTGTCGGTGCTCATGTGGGTTCAGTCCTCTTCGGCTTCGACGAGACGGGCCAGCCGGATGCGGTTGATCTTCCCCAGTTCGGTGCGGACGATCTCGCGTTCCCGCTCCGGCGCGTTGCCGAGGCGTTCCCGGAGGGCGTCGCGCATCTGCTCGCCGGTCCGGCCGGTGGCGCAGATGAGGAAGACATGGCCGAACCTCTCCTGGTAGGCCAGGTTCAGTTCGAGCATCTCGGCCTTCAGCGCCTCCGGGGCGCCGGCCATGCCGCTCTGTTCCCGGGTGGAGGTCGGGTCCCCCGGTTTCGGGCGGCCGATCGGCGGGTGCCCGGCCATCGCCTCTTCCAGGTCGGCCGTGGTCAGGCCGGCCGTGGCGGCGTCACTGGCGGTGTACAGGTCGTCGGCGGCGGGGTACGGGCGGGCGGCGAGCAGTCGCCGGGCCCATGCCGTGGAGGCACAGGCCTCGTGGAGTACGGCGAGGGCCGCGTGCTCCTCCAGGGCGTTGAAACGGGCCAGGCCCGGAGGTGGGAAAGTCGACGTCACGGAAGCCTCCGTGGCCGCGAGCGGCCTTCGTGTCGAACGGGCGTGCCGACAGTGAACGCCGTCACGAACAACACGTCAACAGTTTGTTGAAAATTCGGCGTCAGAAAGAGGAGTGCCCGTCGTCCGGGAGGTTCAGGTGCCCTTCTCGCGGTTGAGGTAGTTGTAGACGGTGAAGCGGCTGACCCCCAGCGCGCTCGCCACGGTCTCCACGCCGTGCCGCACGGCGAAGGCCCCGCGCGCCTCCAGACCGCGCACGATCTCCTGCTTCGTCCTGCGGTCCAGGTCCGCGAGCGGCCTGCCCTTCCCGCGCTCCAGCGCCGCGAGGATGTGGTCGAGGGAGTCCGCGAGCTGCGGCAGCCGTACGGCGACGACGGCGGCGTTCTCCCAGGAGAGCACCACGTCGTCGGTTCCGGCCTCGTCCGGCGGGACCATCTCGCCGCCCATGGCGTCGACCAGCGGTTTCACCGCCGCGATGAAGGCCTCGTCACCGGTGCCGGTCACCGGCCGTCCTCCTCGACGACGTTGACCTGGAGCGAGATCCGGGTGGCGCCGGCCGTCAGCGCCCCGCGCAGCATCGCGTCCACGGCGCCGAGCACCGCGTCGGCGCCGCCCTCGGCGGTGTTGCCGAACGGTCCGACGTCCACCGCGTCCAGCTCGGCCGCCTCGACGACCTCCCGCGCGACCACCGCGTGCGCGGGCGCCTCGTCGAGGTCGAAGGGCTCGGTCGTGAACTCCACTCTCAATCGCATTGTGCCCCCATGGCATCGGCTCTGACCTGCGCGTTCTCTCAGTCCTCCGACCGAGAGGGCACATCCGGGGCACACTCCCCCGTCACTCCGGCACGACTTTAACGGACTCCCCCGCGGCGATCGGCGGAGATGCGCGGGTACCGCGGGCCGCCGCCCGCACCGCGGGACACCCCTCGCGGACAAGCACATCGGCCGCGCCCGGGCCGAACGGTTCACGACGGCTGGGTACCCGGTGCGGAACAGCTTCGGAGGACCGGTGATCGCCGTGGACGCCCATCGGACGACCGTCCGCACGACCAGGGAGAGGCCATGAGCACGCCCGACGAGGCCCTGGAGCCGGATTTCCCGCAGGCGGTCCTGCGGGACCTGGGCACCGGCGTCCTCACCGTCGACACCTCGGGGCGCATCACCTCCGCCAACCCGTACACCGAGCGGCTGCTGGGCCTGTCCGCGGCCCGGCTGATCGGCGAGGACGCGCACGACCTGCTGCACCGCCGTCCCGACGGCGGCCCGGTACCGCGTGACCAGTGCTCGATCGTGTCGGCCCTGGGCAAGGGCCGGTCCGCCGTGGAGGGCAGCGAGGAGTACTTCCTGCGGGCCGACGGCACGACCGTGCCGATCATCTGGGCGGCCACTCCTCTGGTGCTGGCGGGCCGCCCGGCCGGGCTGGTGATCGTCTTCAACGACTTCAGTCTGCACCGCGACGCGGAGGAGCGGATGGCCGCGTACACCGCGGCCCTGGAAGCCATGACCACCAGGCTGAACCTGGTGGCGGACGTCTCGTCGGTGCTGATGTCCACCGTGGCCACCTCCGGCCGGATCCCCCAGTTGCTGCGGTTGCTGGTTCCCGCCCTCGGCGACTGGGCCGCGGTGGACCTGCGCTCCGAGCGGGACGGAGCCGGCGGGGCGCTGGAGCGGGTCGCCGTGCGCAGTCACGCCCATCCCCGGCGGACGCGACGGCTGGAGGGCCCGCTGCCGCCCCTTCCTTCCAGGTCCCGCCCGCCGGTGGCGCGCACCACCGGCGGCGACGATCCCGTGCGGCTGGACGCCGCCGAGTTGCTCGGCGCCCCGGACGCCCCGCTCGCCGCCACCCACGGACCGCTGTTCGAGCGGCTCGGGGGCCACTCGGCCGTCGTGGTGCCGCTCCGCGCCCGGCGGCGCCACTACGGGATGCTGACCGTGGCCCGCGCCGGTGACTCCCCCGCCCTCATGGACAGCGAGATCGTGCTGCTCACCGACATCGGCCGGCGCCTGGCCCTGGTCCTGGACAACACCCGCCTCTACCACGAGCAGCGGAACGTCGCCGAGACCATGCAGCGCCAACTGCTCGCCCCACTGCCCCAGGTCGACCACCTGCGCATGGCCGCCCGCTATCTGCCGGCGCAGCGCGCCATGGAGATCGGCGGCGACTGGTACGACGCCTTCCTGCTCGCCGACGGCGTCATGGCGCTGGTGATCGGGGACGTGGTCGGCCACGACCTCGAGGCGGCCTCCCACATGGCCGAGGTGCGCAACATGCTGCGTGCCCTGGCCTGGGACCACCAGAAGCCCCCCAGCCTGATCATGCACTGTCTGGACGAGGCGGTGACGAACACCAGTGACGCCCCCATGGCCACGCTCGTCCTCGCCCGTGTCGAAGGACCGGAGGGCGGCCCCTGGCGGCTGCACTGGGCCAACGCCGGGCATCCGCCCCCGCTCCTGGTCACCGATGCGGGAGACACCCGCTTCCTGACCAGCCGCGGCCCGCTGATCGGTCTGAACGCCGCCCTGCACCTGGAGCTGGAGTGGCCGGACGCGCACGTGGACCTTCCCCCCGAGTCCACCCTGCTGCTCTACACCGACGGCCTCGTGGAGAGCCGTGGTCGCCCGATCGACCTCGGCATGGCCAAGCTCCGGCACCACGCGTCCATGCTGACCGGGCGCACCGTGGACCGCTTCTGCGACGATCTGCTGGCCCGCATCGACCCGAGCGGCGACGACGTCGCCCTGCTCGCCCTGCGGCTGCCCCCGGCCGGCGCGGGTGCCCCCGGGGACAGCGGGCCGCCACCGCCCCCGCAGTCCCCGTACAGTCCCGCCGCCCCGAACCGGGCCGCCCCCGGGTCGGTCCAGTTGAACCCCCCGGTGCGGGACCCCACGTCCGGCGTCCGGAAGGAGTTCCAGGACGACTCCCCCACGGACCCGCCCGAGGACCTCGTCCGCGATCACGCGGCCGGCCCCGGGACCGTACGGCTTCCCGACCCGCCGACGCCGGCCGACGGTGCGGGAGGGTGAGGCGGCCGGCCGTTCAGGGCCGTGGGCAGGTGCTCTCCCCCGGTTCCTGGTAGGTGCGGTAGAGCGGTGACCTGTCGCGGCGTTCCTTCGGGAAGGTCACCACGGGGACCGGCTTGCAGACCGGCCACAGGCCCGCCGCGCGCTCCGCCGCGCCGCCCTCGTCCGCGCCGAAGCTCTCGTCGGCGAACGTGAAGACGCCGCTCGCGCCCGGTACGCAGCCGGCGGCGCAGTGCTCCAGAGGGCTGCCGCGGCGCAGTTCGTCGTAGACGTCGTTGTGGGTCACGGCGTCGATGCCGCTGTCCCGGGCCGCCGCCACGGCGGTGCCCACGGCGGTGAGCGCGTCGTGGTACATCACGGCGTAGCCGTCGTTGAGGGCGTCCGGGCCCTCTTGGGGGAAGTACCGGTCGTAGGACGCGACGAAGCGCGCGAAGGCCCTGGGGGCCCGCCCGTCGGCGCCGGTCCGCCAGAGTGGCGCGTCCACGGCGGCGGCGGTGACGATCTCGATGTCGTTCCGTTCGGCGATCCGGCGCATCTCCGCGGTCTCGGTGACGGGGTCGCGGCCGGTGCTGACGCGCAGGATGCGCAGCGGTTCGTCGTCCGGGCCGCGGTCGCAGGAACTGGTGCGGTCGATGGTCTCCAGGAAGGGCGGCAGATCCGCGTCGCGGCCGGCCAGGAACACGGTGCGGGCGTCGACCGCGCACATCGCGGACACCGCCCGCCGGAAGATCTGCGGGGTGCCCCGCGCCGGCCCCTTGATGCCCTGGTAGGTCTCGGTCCGCCGCTCCACCTCGTCGGGGGTGATGCCGTACCGTGCGCCGAACTCCCGGCGGAAGACGCGGCGCAGGTTGGCGACGTAGTTGTCGTTCCGGTCGTCGGCGATCATGAAGGTGTTCTTCCGGTCCACCTCGTTCGCGCTCACATAGCGCTGGAGCGCGTCGACGAACTGGTCGGTGGAGGGGGAGACCTTGAACAGATACGGGTGCTCCATGTCGCGGGAGCTGAGCACGGCGCTGACCGCCGGGATCCGCGCGGGTCCGAGGCCCTCGCGGACGGCGGCGAGCGTGGCGTCGTCGCTGTTGGGGAAGCCGATGGCGGCGACGACCGGGGCCTCGCCGCCGCGCCGTGCGGCCAGTGCGTCGGTCACCGGACGCCAGTGGCTCAGGTCCTCGCCGACGTTGGCGAAGAGCAGCTGTACGGCGGTGTCACCGGTGGTGGGGCCGTGGTTGTGGGCGCGCTGGGCGACGTGGGCGCCCTGGAGGGAGTGCCGGATCAGCTCCTTCGACATGGCCGCGCCGGGGTCGCGCGAGGTGTACGGCATGACGACGGCGACGCTCACCACCGGCTTGCCCGATCCGCGCGCGGCCTCGTTCTCCGCCTCGATCCGGCCGAGTACGTCCGCGAGGTCCGGGGCGAAGGGGTACGCCTCCGCCGTGACGCCGACGCACTCCCGGTCGGGGCCGGTCCTGCGCAGCTCCCGGTCGCCGGCGCAGTAGTCGCGGTGCTGCCGGTAGCTGTCCAGTCCCCACCAGGCCCCGGCCGTGGTCAGGGCGGCGACCAGCGTCCACAGGGCCACCGCGTCGACCAGGCCGAGCACCCGGAAGCGGAGCCGCCCCGGCAGCCAGCTCCAGGTCCGCCGGTCCCAAAGCCTCATCGCGCCCCTCTCCCGCTCGTCCGGTCGTCCTGCCGGCGGCCGTCCAGGGGCCAGTCCCCGCCGTCCCTGACCGAGCGGGGCCAGTGGATGGCGGCCTGGGCGAGGACCGCGCGGCCGGTCAGGTGCTGGGCGGACAGGAAGGACAGGTCCTGGCCGATCCGGTCGGCCAGGGGCCGGTCCGCCTCGGCCAGTTCGTCCGCCGCGTACCACAGGGCGTGCAGCAGCCGGTTGACGGCCTGCTTCTCCAGGCCCGCGCCGGGGTCGGCCCGGAGCTGGAGCAGGTCCCGGTGTCCCCGGGCGACCTCCTGGCACCGCTCGAACCAGTCGTCTCCCGGGGGGCGTGGCGCGTGGGCGACGGTGCGCAGGGTGTGCAGCCAGTCGAGCGCGTCGCCGTCCTGCCGCAGGAACTCGGCGTGCAGCCGGTCGACGACCTCCCGTGTCTCTCCGGCGGCCAGCCGGTGCCACAGGAAGCGGGACCACTCGTCGCGCGCCGCGCGGCCCGAGCGGCCCTCGGCGCGCCGCCGGTGGTGCTCGGCGAGCAGCCCGTGCGCGCCGGACCAGTCCACGCCCCGGCCGCCCCGGCCGCTGCGCATCTGGTGCACCAGCAGGGCGCGCAGGAAACGGTCCGTGATGAAGGGCCGGCTGCCCGGTCCGCGTGACCAGCGTTCCCGTTCCAGCCGGTCGGCGGCACCGTCGGCCGCGGGCAGTCCGTCGATCCGGCGCGGCACCCACCGCTCGGCCAGTCGCTCGGCGGCCTCCCGGTCCCAGGCCAGGGAGAACAGGCACAGCTCGTCGTGGTTCTCGCTGCCGACGAGGGTGTCGAGCAGCCGCCAGACGACGGACTCGCCGGCCCCTCCGGGGTGGACCAGGTCGAGCAGTTCCCCGGCCGCCACCCACTCCTCGGTGCGGGCCCGGTCCACCACCGCCTCGCACAGCCGGCGCGCGCCCATGGGGTGTCCCCGGGTCAAATCGTGCAGGGCGTTGGCGATGTACGGGTCGAAGGAGGCGTGGTCGTCCCGGCGCAGCATCCGCTCCAGGTGCTCGCACTCCAGCGGCGGCAGCGGCAGGAGGAGCACTCCGGCCGAGGGGGCGGTGCTCTGGCGGGTCCATATCGCGTCGGTACCGATGTCGTGCAGTGAGCGGCGCGCCGCCTCCGGGTAGGGGACGTCCCCGCCGTCGGGGGCGTCGCCGTGGCCGGCCGGGCTGTCGTCGCCGTGCAGTTCGGTGGCGATGACGACGATCCGGTCGCGGGCGCCCCGGCCGGACCGTGCCCGCTGTTCCAGGAGCAGTTCGAGGAAGTCGCGGCCGGCGTCGGTGTGCGCGTTGTCGAGGAGCACCAGCGGGCGCGGGGCACGGTTGGCGCGGCGGAAGGGCCCGTAGCGCGCGTCTTCGAGGAAGGCGGCCACCAGCATGCGCTCGACACCGCGCCGGAAGCCGCGGCCCTGGTGGAACTCCTGGCACAGCCGGGCCACGAACGGGGCGCGCTCGGCGGCCGGCACCGGGCGGGGCTGTCCGGACGCCCCCGGCGGCAGACCGCGCAGCCGGTTGTCGGCCTCGCTGCGGTGGGTCTCGTACCAGGCCACCAGCCGGCGGGCGGTGAGGGGGCGGCGCTGACCGCCGAGGAAGGTCCGCACGGCCGCCTCGGGGAATCCGGCGGGGTCGGGGGAGGCGCCGTCGGGAGGCGCGGGCAGCGCCGGGCGGAAGAGCGTGTCCCAGGTGGGGCGGGGGCGCTCGTCGGCGGGGACGCCCAGCAGGGTGGCCGCGTGCCGGTCGGCCACCCGCAGTTCGCCGTCGTTGCCCGGCCGCCGGGCGGAGACCACGGCGAGCAGGCCGGCTGTGGTACGGGGGAAGCGCAGCCGTCCGAACCCGGCGACCGGACGGGACAGCTGGGCGACGAGTTCGACCAGCGTCTCCACCGCGTACGAGTTGTTGGACAGCTCCGGTCCGACGCTGGCCCGCTCCTGCAGTTCGGCGCAGTTGATCCGCGCGAACGGCACGCGCGGCCCCGGCCAGGGGCCGGTCCCGGGCGCGTAGGCCTGCTGGAGGTCGTCGAGCATGGCGCTCTTGCCGGTGCCGTGCCGTCCGCCGAGCAGCACCACCGGCAGGTCGTCGGCGAACTCGTGGTGCGGCAGTCTGCGGTGGTGGTCGCGGTCGAGGCCGACCAGTCGCGGCACCAGCCGGCGCAGCACGGGCTGGCGCGCGTACACCTCCGGGATCTGGTTGTCCGCCGTCGGGGCGGGACCGAAGGGCCCGGTCATCCGAGCCTCAGCATGGAGCCGATGATGTCCGTCACGATGCCGGAGGCCATGTCACGGCTCATGGAGCCCACGGACCTGGAGCCGGCCTGTACGAGGTCCCGGCTGGTGCGCAGGAAACGTTCCACGGTGCCCGCGTCGGGTGCGGTGCCGGCGCGCGAGGCGTCCGTCAGCGCGGCGGCGAGTTCGCGCACCTGCCGTACCTCGCTGTCGCTCTCACTCAGGTCGGGGCGGGACGCCCGTACCAGCGCGGCCAGTTGTTCGAAGGAGAGGAACACCCCGGCGCCCTGTTCCATGACGCCGACGTGCACGGGGGCGGGCAGGCCGAGGTGGTCCCTGGCGTGCTCCAGGTCCTCGAGCGCGAGCTGCCGGCCGCAGTAGAAGGCCTCCCGCGCCCAGAGGAAGTCCTCCGCGCCGGACCCCCCGTCGTGGTACTGCCCGGCCCGGTCCCACCAGGCGAACAGGGCCGCCTTGGCGTAGCGGCGCCGGGTCTCGCGGTCGGCGTACGCCTCGTCCCAGACGCGTGCCTCGGCGAGTCCCGCGGGGGTCGGGCTGACCAGGGGCGGCACGGCGCCGGAGTCGTTGTGGACGGTGATCCAGCCGAGCGCGGCCAGGCGTTCCACGACGTCCTCGACCAGTTCCAGGGTGCAGCGCTCGTGGTGGGCGTAGCCGGAGCCGGCCACGCGGCGCCCCTCGGCTCCCCGCGTCTCCTCGCGGAGCCACAGCAGGAACCTCGCGGACGCGGCGCCCGTCTCGTCGTAGACCGGTGACAGCCCGTTCGTGGGCACCGCCCTGGATCTGATCATCGCCGTCCCCCAACTCCCGTGACCAGCCATGGGCGTTCGCCTTCCCAGAACGGTGACGTCAAACACGTCGGATGTGACGTCGGGCCGCCGTCCCCTTGACAGCCCTTCCCCGCCACAGGCAATCTTCCAGTACGCAGAAATGAACTTCCGCGATACGAAATTCTTGGGAAGTCCATCAGGAAGGAGCGCGACCCCGATGGGATTCGCAGAGCAGCGCTTCAACGTCAACCTGTCGATCCTCTTCACGGAACTCCCGCTCCTGGAGCGCCCGGCGGCCGCCGCCGCGGCCGGCTTCACCGCGGTCGAGCTGTGGTGGCCCTGGGTCGACTCCCCCGTCCCCGAGCGGTCCGAGCTGGACGCGCTGCGGAAGGCGGTCCAGGACGCGGGCGTACGGCTCACGGGCCTGAACTTCTACGCCGGGCGACTGCCCGGACCCGACCGGGGCGCGCTGTCCGTCCCCGGCGAGGAGTCGGAGCGGTTCCGCGCCAACGTCGACGTGGCCGCCGATTTCGCCGGGTCCCTGGGCTGTACGGCCCTGAACGCGCTGTACGGCAACCGGGTCGCCGGCGTGGACCCGGCCGAGCAGGACGCGCTCGCCCTGGAGAACCTCGTCCTGGCGGCCCGGGCCGCCGACCGGATCGGCGCGGTCCTGCTGATCGAGGCGCTGAACAAGCCCGAGTCGCCGCTGTACCCGCTGGTGTCGGCGCCGGCCGCCGTGGAGGTCGTCGACAAGGTCGACGCGGCCACGGGACTGGGCAACGCCCGCTTCCTGATGGACCTGTACCACCTGGCGATGAACGGCGAGGACCTGCCGGCGGTGATCGACCGGTACGCCGGGAGGACCGGTCATGTGCAGATCGCCGACAACCCCGGCCGCGGCGCCCCCGGCACCGGCTCGCTCCCGCTGGAGGACCTGCTGGACCGGCTGCGCGAGGCCGGTTACGACGGCTGGGTCGGCCTGGAGTACAAGCCCGGCGAGCGTCCCAGCGCGGAGGCCTTCGGCTGGCTGTCCCGCTGACCACATCCCCTTGCACCGAGAGGCACCCTCACATGAACGGTCTTCCCCCTTCCTCCCGCCCGACCCGCCCGGCGGTCACCTGGATCGGCCTCGGCATCATGGGCTCCCCCATGTCCGAGAACCTGATCAAGGCGGGCTACGACGTCACCGGCCACACGCTGGAGCAGGCGAAGCTGGACCGGCTGGCCGCCGCCGGCGGCACCGCCGCCTCCTCCGTCGCCGAGGCGGTGCGGGACGCCGACGTGATCATCACGATGGTTCCCGCGTCCCCGCAGGTCGAGGCCATCGCGTACGGCCCCGACGGCATCCTGGAGAACGCCCGGCCCGGCGCCCTGCTGATCGACATGTCCTCGATCACCCCGGGGACCTCCGTCGACCTGGCCGCCGCCGCGAAGGACAAAGGCATCCGGGTGCTGGACGCACCCGTGTCGGGCGGTGAGGCGGGCGCCGTCGAGGCGGTGCTGTCCATCATGGTCGGCGGCGACCGGGCCGACTTCGAGGAGGCGAAGCCGATCTTCGAGGCGCTCGGAAAGACCATCGTGCTGTGCGGTCCGCACGGGTCCGGGCAGACCGTGAAGGCCGCCAACCAGCTCATCGTCGCCGTCAACATCCAGGCGTGCGCCGAGGCCGTGGTCTTCCTGGAGAAGTCGGGCGTGGACCTGACGGCGGCGCTCGACGTCCTGAACGGCGGACTGGCCGGCTCGACCGTGCTGACCCGCAAGAAGGACAACTTCCTGAACCGGGACTTCGCGCCGGGCTTCCGTATCGACCTGCACCACAAGGACATGGGCATCGTCACCGACGCCGCCCGCGCCGTCGGCGCGGCACTGCCCGTCGGTGCCGTGGTCGCCCAGCTGGTGGCGAGCCTGCGCGCGCAGGGCGACGGCGGACTGGACCACTCCGCGCTGCTGCGGGCGGTCGAGCGGCTGTCCGGCGCGCGGGTCTGACCGGTCCGCGCCACTCACAGACCTCCGGGCGGCGCCGGCGCCGACACCTGTCCTGTCGCACCCAAGGCGTCGGCGCCGCCCGGAACCCAGCACGATGAGGCACAGCGACTCGCGTACGGCCCCTGACGGGAGGTCGGGGCCGTACGCGCGGCCCGCGGAGAGCTCGTACGGCCCGGATGAGGGGTGACCGTACGGGACACCGCGGGCGGGGCGAGGGCACCGCGGCGGCGTGCGAGCCAGTGCGGTGGTGAAGGCCGCGGGACTCCTTCTTCGACCTGAGGGGAGGGGTCCCGAAGCCGTCGCGGCCGCCGCGGTCCCTGGCCCGTCCCCCTTGCAGCGCCCGGATGCGGACGGTCCCGCGTCCGGGCGCTTCCCGGCGTCCGGGGTGCGGATCCGTCCGGTGCGCAGCAGCCTGGGGGCATGGCACATCCAACGGAGCATCCGCACATCGTGGTGCACTCCCCGGCCCTGGACGGCTCCCGGCGGGTCACCTCCGGCGACGACACGCTGGGCATCGCCACGCACGTCGACGACGTGGGCGAGATCCTGCGGCTGGCCGATCTGTACGTCACCGACGTCGAGGGGACGGACCTGATCGAGTGGCAGGGCGGCGGCCCCGACGACTGGCCGGGACTGTCGGAGCACCACGAGACGACCTGAGCGCCGCTACGGCATCGGCTGTACGCCGGGTACGCCACCCTCAAATGAACCTCTGAAGACGGCCCGAAACGCTTGGACCGCCACCGCGGGCGGGCACACTCCTGGCACACGGGGCCCGCCGGCACGGGGGCGGCGGGCCCCTGCCGAGGGGGTGTCATGCCATGACCGGCACCGGAGGCGTCCGGGGGACGCCGCACGAGCTCGCCCTGCTGGCCGGCGGCCCGCTCGCCGCGGTCACGGTGGCCGTCGTCGCCCTGCATCTGCGGGGCGCGGTCGAGGCGGGCGCGCCGGGTACGGTACGGGCGGTCGACGGGGAGGCGGGGCGGGCCCTGCCCCCGCTGCCGCCGCCCGGGGTCCCGCTGGAGGACGTCCAGGGGCGGACGGAGGCCGTCACGGGCGAGATGCGGGCGTCGTACCTGGAGAGCGCGGTCCACCACTGTCTGGCCGAGCCCTCCGAGCCACGGGAGCTGGTCCGGCACCCGGATGTCCGCTGGGCGGTGGCCGAATTGCGGGTGGGGCTGGCCGAGGCGGGGATGCTGCGGTACCCGCTGCTGCTCGGACCGACCAGGGCCGCCCGCCGGCGGCTGAAGGTCCTGCGGAAGGCGTATCCGCTGCCGACGAGCCGGCACGGCCGGCCGGACCACGAGAAACTGCTCGCCATAGCCCTGCACGGCAAGGACGCCCTGACCGTCCTCGTTCCGCGCTTCGCCCTCCGGGCGGGCCTGACCGAGCGGATCGACCTCAGGGAGAAGGGCCTCCGCCACTCCCCGGGCGGCGGCACCTACGGGGGCGGCGGCGGCCACACCTACTGCGGCGGGGGAGGTGGCTGCGGAGGCGGGGGCGGCTGCGGAGGCGGCTCGAACTGAGCCCGCCTTCCCTCCGACGGCGGTCCGGCGCTGTGCTATTCAAGGGCGGTGACGATCACCGGCATGTCCAGCAGACCCTTCGACGCGGTGCTGTGCGACCTCGACAACGTGATCCGCTTCTACGACACCGCTCCGGTGGCCGAGCTGGAGCGTGCCTCGGGACTGGCCGAGGGCACCACGGCGGAAGCGGCCTACGCCCCTGAAGTGGACCTGCCGCTCCTCCTCGGCAGGATCACCACGGAGGAGTGGGTGGACTCCATCGCGTCGGCGCTCTCCGGCCGGGTGCCGCCGGCGCGCGCCCGCGAGCTGGGGAAGGCGCTCGCCGACGCCCCGTTCCGCGCCGATGACGTGGTGGTGGACCTGCTGCGTCGGGTGCGGGGACACATGCCCTTGGTCCTGGTGACGAACGCGACCTCGGAACTGGAGCGCGACCTCGCGTCGATGGGGCTGGCGGATCTCGCGGACCACGTGGTCAGCAGCGCTCGGGTGGGAGTGGCCAAGCCCGACCGGGCGATCTACGAGATCGCGGCCGAGCGGGCAGGGGCGGCCGCCCACCGGTGCCTGTTCGTGGACGACCGGCTGGAGAACGTCGAGGCCGCCGTCGCCCTCGGGATGACCGGTGTGCACTACCGCACGCCCGCCGACCTCCGGAGGGCGCTGAGCTTCCTGCCCGACGCCTGACGGCGGGAGGGGCGGCCCGCCACCGGGACGGGCCGCCCCCGGGCGGGTGCGGGTGGTCAGCTCTTCAGGGGCCTGATCGACGTCGGGGCGTGGGCCGGTTCGGTCGCGAGTTCCTCGAACTCGGTGACGTCTCCTATGTCGTTGGTCGTCGACATGGAGATGTTGGTGACGCGTTCCAGGATCGCCTCGACGACGACCGGGACCCGGAACTCCGCCGCGAGCTTCTTGGCCTGCTCCAGGGCCGCGCCCAGTTCGTTCGGGTCGGTCACCCGGATCGCCTTGCAGCCCAGGCCCTCGGCGACCTTGACGTGGTCGACGCCGTAGACGCCCAGCTCCGGGGCGTTGACGTTCTCGAACTCCAGCTTGACCTGGAAGTCGATGTCGAACGCCCGCTGCGCCTGGCGGATCAGGCCCAGGTAGGCGTTGTTCACCAGGACGTGGACGTACGGGATCCTGTGCTGCGCCCCGACCGCCAGTTCCTCGATCATGAACTGGAAGTCGTAGTCGCCGGACAGGGCGACGACCTGCGCCTCGGGGTCGGCCTTCGCCACGCCGAGCGCGGCCGGGACGGTCCAGCCGAGCGGGCCCGCCTGGCCGCAGTTGATCCAGTGCCGGGGCCGGTAGACGTGCAGCATCTGCGCGCCGGCGATCTGCGAGAGGCCGATGGTGGAGACGTACCGCGTCTCGGGGCCGAAGGCCTTGTTCATCTCCTCGTAGACGCGCTGCGGTTTGATCGGGACGTCGTCGAAGTGCGTACGGCGCTGGAGGGTGGTGCGCTTCTCCTGCGCGGCGGCCGCCCAGGCGGAGCGGTCGGGCAGCCGGCCCTCGGCCCTCAGCTCCTTCGCCACCTCGACGAACAGCTCCAGCGCGGCGCGCGCGTCGGAGGCGATGCCGTAGTCGGGGGCGAAGATCCGGCCGATCTGGGTGGGTTCGACGTCGACGTGCACGAAGGTGCGGCCGGCCGTGTAGACGTCGAGTCTCCCGGTGTGGCGGTTGGCCCAGCGGTTGCCGATGCCGAGGACGAAGTCGGACTCCAGGAAGGTCGCGTTGCCGTAGCGGTGCGAGGTCTGCAGGCCGACCATGCCGGCGTTGAGCTCGTGGTCGTCGGGGATGACGCCCCAGCCCATCAGGGTCGGCACCACCGGGGTGCCGGTCAACTCGGCGAACTGGACGAGCAGTTCGGCCGCGTCGGCGTTGATGACACCGCCGCCCGCGACGATCAGCGGGCGTTCGGCGGCGTTCAGCATGCCGATCGCCTTCTCGATCTGGGCGCGGGACGCGGCGGGCTTGTAGACCGGGAGCGGCTCGTAGGTGTCCGGGTCGAACTCGATCTCCGTCAGCTGCACGTCGATCGGCAGGTCGATCAGGACGGGGCCGGGCCGCCCGGAGCGCATCAGGTGGAAGGCCTGCTGGAAGACGCCGGGGACCTGCGCGGCCTCCAGGACGGTCACCGCCATCTTGGTGACCGGCTTGGCTATGGAGGCGATGTCGACGGCCTGGAAGTCCTCCTTGTGGATCACGGCGGTCGGGGCCTGGCCGGTGATGCACAGGATCGGGACGGAGTCGCCGGTCGCGGAGTACAGGCCGGTGATCATGTCGGTGCCGGCCGGTCCGGAGGTGCCGATGCACACGCCGATGTTGCCGGGGTGGGTGCGGGTGTAGCCCTCGGCCATGTGCGAGGCGCCCTCGACGTGGCGGGCGAGGGTGTGGGTGATGCCGCCGGAGGCTTTGAGCGCCGCGTAGAAGGGGTTGATCGCCGCGCCCGGGACACCGAACGCGTCGGTGACGCCCTCACGCCTGAGAATCTCAACTGCCGCGCGGGCAGCGGTCATTCGAGCCATCGAGTACTCCTGCTTCGGCTGTCGGATGCGTACTCCCGTCGCGCCCCGCGGTGAGCACTTCCGCATGGTGGAAAATAATTTCTACTATCTGGAATGAATGTAGGGTGGGTGGCCGAAGCCGTCAAGAGAGGGGCAAGTGCCGGACACACGGCGGACCGGTGGAGGACGATGGGCACCGCCTCGAGAACACGGGAGTGGGACCATGCCCGAGAGCGTGCCGGTGCGCTGCCCCGCCTGTCGGCGCTCGCACCGCTACACGGCACCGTCGTACCCCTGCGCGTGCGGCGCGCCCGTCACACCGCCGCTGGACCTGGACGGGGTGGCCGGCCCGGCCGGGCACCGCTCCTGGGACGAGGAGTGGGTCGCCGTGCGGTGCGGGCGCTGCGGGCGCCGTGGCGAGTGGCCGCGGCCGGAACTGGGGTGCCCGTGCGGGACGGTGCTGCTGATCCCGGTGGCCGGGCCCCGGGCGCCCGCCCCGGCGGTGCGCCCCGAGGCCTCCGCCGCCCGTCCCGCGCGGGACGCGGACCGGGACGCGGTCACGGCCGCCGTGCTGCATCTGCGCCGGCTCGGCCACGAGGACGTCCGCCGCACCGGCCGGCGCTCCCCGTCCGGTGTCGAACTGGCGGGCCGCGGCGTCCTCGCCCAGGTCGGCCCGTCGGCACGCCCGGCGACCCCGCGGGACGTGGAGTGCCTGTGGCTGACGGCGATGACCGAGTCCGCCGTCTGCCTGTACCTCACCGTCGCCGGTTACACCGAGGAGGCGCGCGCCCGCGCCGACGCGCTGGACGTCCCCCTGTTCCTGCTCGGCCCCACCGGCACCCCGCGGCCGGTGAACGGACCCGCCGAGGCGCTGGACACCGACGGGTCCTGAAATCCCGGCGACGAACCCGCCACCGGCATCCGATACTCGGCGGATGCGCATCCGTCCCACCGAACCCGGTGAACTGCCCGCCCTCCAGGACATCGAACGGGCCGCCGGCACCCCGTTCCGCGACCTCGGCATGCCGGAGATCGCCGACGACGACCCGCCCGCACCGGACGTGCTGGAGCGTTACCGCCGGGCGGGCCGCTGCTGGGTGGCGGCCGACGAACGAGACCGGCCCGTGGCGTACTTGACCGCCGAACCCGTGGACGACGCCCTCCACGTGGAGCAGGTCTCCGTCCACCCGGACGCCGCCCGCCGGGGCGTGGGCCGGGCGCTGCTCGACCACGCCGCCGCCCACGCCCGCGAACAGGGCCTGACCGCGCTGACGCTGACCACGTTCGCCGATGTCCCGTGGAACGCCCCGTACTACGCGCGCCTCGGCTTCCGCGCGCTGAGCGAGCCCGAACTCACGCCGGGCCTGCGGCGGATCCGCGCCGAGGAGGCCGGGCACGGACTCGACCGGTGGCCGCGCGTGTGCATGCGCCGGGACCTTCCCCCGCACCCGCGGCAGGAGAGCCGGACCGCCCGGATGACGATCAGGCCGGCGCGTGAGCGGGACCTCCCCGGTTTCCTCGGCCTGGCCGCCCAGGTCGAGCAGTGGTTCGGCCCGATGGTCGAGGAGCCGGGCTTCCACGACGCGGTGCGGGAGCACATCGCCGGCTCCCTGGCGCTCGTCGCCGAGTCCTCGGGGCCGGACCTCCTCGGCGGACTGCTGTTCGGGGGCGAGGCGCCGACGTATCACGTGCACTGGCTCGTCGTCTCGCACCGGGCGCGGGGGAAGGGCGTCGGCGGCGCGCTGATGGCGGAGGCGACGCGCCGGTGGGTGCGCGGGCCGGGTGACATCGAGGTGGTCACCTTCGGGGCCGACCACCCCGGTGCCGTCGTCAGCGGCGCCCGCGTCTTCTACGAGCGGCTCGGCTTCACCCCCGCCGAGGCCGCCGCTCCGGGTCCGGAGGGCGGCTCCCGGCAGGTCTTCCGGCGGACCGTCGCCTGACACGACGTCACGAGACGCCCTCTCCGGGAAATACGGGAAATACCGGAGAGGCCGTCGGCCCTCGCCCTTCGCCCCGATTCGGCGCGAAAGGGCAAAAGGCTCAACGCGCCACCCCTGCCGCAGGACCACTGAAATCACCCCGCTCACGGGAAACAGAGCCATCACGTCGGGAAATGCGACAACCTCTCGCCGGCCGCGAACAACTTGATCAACCCTTTACCGGCTTGGGTTTTCTTACGGGATCTTGATGGGCAACCTGTGGGCGGCGTGCGGTCGAGTGCACCATGCATCGACCGACTCGGCGTCACATCCATGCACAAACGGCAGGACGTGCCGCGCTCGACGCGGCACGGAAAAGGAAAATCCGAGGTGATATGCGTGCAAGGCATACGCAGATGGGGGCCGCCCGCGGCGGCCCTGACGCTGCTGGCCGGAGCCTTCCAGGGAATCCAGGCGTCCCCGGCAGCCGCCGCCGACTGCTGGCGGGCCACCTGTTCGGGCAAGGACCCCGTTCAGATGGGGTGTGACGACGACGCCGAGATCCTGCAGCAGGTGGCCGAGCCGGACGCGTCGGTCGTGGTGCGGCTGATGTGGTCACCGCAGTGTCAGGGCGTATGGGCGAAGGTCTCACGCGATCTCGACACGTCGCCCGACTACGTGTACCTGACGCTGTGGTCGACACGTGATCCCGACGGCGGCATTCAGCGGTCCACCGCGTCGGGCCCGCTGCCCGACGGCGTGGCGGGCGACTACACCGTGATGGAGAACTGGAAGACCACGACGGCGAAGGCGTGCTGGAACGACGTCCACACGCGATACGACCCCGAGCCACTGAAGTACATCATCAACAACCCCACCGCCACATCGGACAAACCGGTCGACGCGAGCCTCCCGACCACCCACGGCAGCTGTACGGATTGGCTGTGAGGAAGACGATGCGCAGAAGTGGAAGAGGTCTCAGGAGATATTTCTCCATGAACCCGCTGATGGCTCTGAGCCTGGTGGCGGCGTCCGCGGTCGTGGTCCCGCTGGTTTCCTCGGACACCACGGTGCAGACGGCCCCTGCCGCCGCGGACGACACGGCGCCCGGTCTGTTCTCCACACCCGGCAAGGAGCTGGGATCCGGTTACGCCTCTTCGTCGGACGCCATCGTGCAGGCCACCGGCGACGCCGAGGGGCTGCACATCCTCGCGGCGAGGGAGAGCGACGCGTTCTCCTTCTATGAGATCGCCCGCCTCAACCGCAAGGAACTGTCGGACGTCGGCCCGTGGACGGGCTACGTCTGCACCACGGGGTCAGGGGACTACGCGGCGGCGGTGTACGCCCCGTCGATGTGGTCCAACGAGCCCGGCGCGTACGCGAGGGGCGCGTTCGCCGCGGTGATCCGTCTCTCCGACGGCAAGGTCACCGAGGTTCCCGGCCGGGTGCAGCTGGCGTACTTCGCGCCGGGCTGCGGAGCGGGCGACGAAGTGGCGTTCACCTCCAGTTCGGCCACCGACAAGTCCGCCGGCTCGACGACGGTCATATCGGTCGACGCGGCCACCGGAGCGGTGTCCTCCCGCCGCACGGTCAAGGGTTTCCTGACCCATGTCACGCCCACGCGGAAGGGCACGTTCGGCGTGCTCGACGGCAACCTCGTCGACCTCAAGGGCAACGGCAAGAAGCTGTCCGCCCGCAAGCTCGCCGCGGTGCCCGGCCCGATGTTCGCGCTGACCGCCTCGAAGAACGGGACCGTGGACATCGGCACGGTCGACGGCAAGAGCAGCGTCATCTCCCGCTTCGACGGCGAGGACTTCACCGAACTGGGCCGAGCCCCCAAGGGGAAGGTCAAACTCCTCCCGGTGGCCGACGGCGCCGCGGTCGTCGGGCAGGTGAAGGAGATCGTCACCAGCGACGCCCCGGGGCTCTTCAAGCACGCCGTGGACGGACGCGTGACCGGGATCTCCCGCCACCGTCACCTGGTGACCCACTCGGTGTTCTCCGAGCAGATGAAGGGCCTCACCACCCGCATCGGCTCCGCCTCGAAGCAGGGCGCCGGAACGCTGACCGTCAAGGCGACCGCGCTCAAGACCGGTGCGAAGGCCACCACGCTCGTGGACGCCGACCGCAGGCGGCCGAAGCCGGACACCTCGCTGCCGATGGACCCGGCCGCGTTCGTCACGGCCGATGACGACGATCCTCCCACCTGCGGCGAGGGCGGGCCGGAATCACAGTGCCTGTCCGGGTCCGGTGCGGACCACTACGGCTTGATCGGGCAGATGGAAACCCCCTGCATCGTCAAGCGCAACGACCCCAAGCGCCAGGCTCTCCAGGCCAGCGCGAACCAGGTCGAGTGGGCGGTCGACCAGGCCGTTCACGGCACCCTGACGATCACCCGCCCGCAGAACTGGCACGACACCGGGCTTGCCGCCTACACCCCGCAGGGCCTGTTCCCCAAGCCGGGACTGACCGGCGGAGGCGATATCCCCGCACAGGTCATGCTGGGCATCCTCGCCCAGGAGTCCAACTTCAAGCAGGCCTCCTGGCACTCCATGAACGGTGACTCGGGCAACGTCACCAGGTCGGACTGGTTCGGCAACGAGAACGGCATCCACTACTACCCCGACCGGTCCAAGGCCGACTGCGGCTACGGCATCGCCCAGGTGACGACCGGCATGTCCTGGGAGCACTCCACGCAGTACGACGCCCTGCGCGCCGGCGCCATCACCACCGACTACGCGGCGAACATCGCCGCCGGTCTGGAGATCCTGGCCGAGAAGTGGAACCAGCTCAAGGCGCTGGGCATGAACACCAACAACGGCAACCCGGCCTACATCGAGAACTGGTACACGGCGCTGTGGGGCTACAACTCCGGCGTCTACACCTCCGGCTCCGTCGGTCTGGGCTTCTTCAACAACCCGATCAACCCGAGCTACCCCGCCGACCGGCACCTGTTCCTGCGCGACAGCTACGAGGACGCCTCCACCCCCAGCGAATGGAGCTACCAGGAGAAGGTCCTCGGCTGGGCCGAGACCCCACAGCTGACCTGGAACGGAGAAGAGTCGTACGCCGAGCCGAACATGCCGCTCGGCCGCATCACGGACGCCCCCCACGACCTGTTCTGCGACCCCGGCGTCAACGCGTGCGACCCGGGCGCGGCCGACCCGTGCCCGAGCTGGGACGAGCAGTGCCGCTGGGACGCCTCGGTGAACTGGATGGGCGGCTCGCAGAGCAGCGGTAACTCCAGCACCGAGAAGCTCAGCTACTCGCTCGGCTCGGGAGAGCCCGCGCTCCAGAGCAAGTACGGTCACGGCCCGTGCATCGACCACCCGAGCGTCTACACCGGTGCCATCATCGTCGACAACCTCGGAGAGCACGAGGACACCTACGGGTGCGGGGACTTCGAGGCGGCCGACGACGGCAAGTTCACCCTCCAGGTCGGCGACAACTTCACCATGCAGAGGGAAGACGGATCGTTCCGCGCGACCCCCTACATCGCCGGCATCGACCTCCACCAGCTCGGCGCCGGGTACGACCACCACGTCTACTTCACGCACAGCTACGAATACACCGAGCCCTTCCACAGGGTCACCGGCCGGTGGCAGGTCAACCAGGCCAAGCTCCCCTCCGGAGACCAGCCCGGCCAGCGCTACAAGGTCTTTGTCCACCTGCCCGCCCACGGAGCGGAAGCGGTCGTCCGGTACGACTTCATCCCGGGTGACAACACGGCGGGCGCCAAACCCGACTACTGCAACGTCAACCAGGGAACGCGCAGCGCGGGGAAGGACACCTGGTTCGAGATGGGCACCTTCACCTTCTGGAAGGGTGGCCGGATCGAGATGGACAACATCCACAAGGGCGGCACCGGAGACGACAACGTGGTGTTCGACGCGATCGCCTTCGTTCCGTTCAACTACGCGGATCCCGGCCCGTGCGCCCTTGTCGACGGTGGCCTGTGATGCGCGCCGCCCTCCGTGTTCCCGCCGTGCTGATGACCGTCGTCATCGGCGCGGCGGGAGCCGTCTCCTGCGGCCGGGGCGACTCCACGACGACAGCGTCCGACCGCTCGAAGGCCGCGGCGCCCCGTCCCGAGGCATCCGGGACGCGGACCGCACCACGTGCCGCCGATCTGCCGAAGCACGCGGTGACCAGCGACAAGCAGCCCAGCTTCGGCGCGGCGGACACGATGGCCACCGGATACACCGGGAAGGACTTCCTCACCGGGCTCTCGAAGGACTGGAAGCTGAAGCTGGACGCACCCGTCGAACAGGAGATGCCCGACGGGAAGGAAAGAACCTACGTCCACGGACGCGACGGGAAGGGGATGACGGTTTCGGCCGGATACGCCGATCACGAGAACTTGTCGTCCCTCCTGTGCAGAGTCGGCGCGGACCGGTCCGACGGTTTCGGCTTCCTCGCCGCCTGTACGGGACTCGATGTGGCGGGAGTCGACCACAGCAAGGCGTCCTCGTGGCTCGAGCAGGCGAAGAAGGAAACCGACTCGCTGTATGCGAAAAGGGTCGCCGAGACGGGGAACAAGAAGGAGTACGTCGTCAGCGGGGTGTTCACCTCGGGGCCGGTGACGATGGTTCTGCACCGGGCGTATGACAAGTACTCGCTGAGGGTCCTCGGGGGCGCGGTGGCGCGGAGCGAGTGACCGGCTTTCGGACGCGAAGGTCCCCGCCGTCCCCGGCGGGGACCTTCGCTCCTGTCGAACAATCCGCTCTACAGGGGCGAGCAGATGAGTTCTTCGGTCTTCTGCTTGTACTCCTGCATTTCGCCCGCCTCGTAACCCGCTTCCTTCAGGCTCTGCATCAGTGACGCCGTGTCGCCGCACAGACGGGGACGCTGCTGATCGAGGTAGGATTTGACGCCTTCGGCGGTCAGATCTCCCCACGCCTGTTTGATCTCGTCGTTCTTCTCGTGCGCATAGGAGAACTCGACCCATTCCTTTTCCCGGTCCGACAGGCGGGACGTGTCGACGGACGTATCACTTCCGCTGCACGAGGCGGCCGTGAGAGTGGCCATGAGAGTGGCCGCCACCACGATACATATACGCGCTTTCTTCACAACGCCCTCTTCTGCCAGATCACCGGAAGCGCATTGTATCCATCTGGATCCACCGACCGGCAAGGCGCCTCGTAAGTGAAAACACCCCCGTAATTCGGAAATACGAGTCCGTCTTGGCCTCACGTGCCGTACCGCTCCCGCAGCTCCACCTTGCGCACCTTCCCGGACACCGTCATCGGGAAGGCGTCGAGGAGCTGGAGCCGGCTCGGGATCTTGTAGTGGGCGAGGCGGTCCGCGCAGAAGGCGCGCAGTTCCTCCAGGGTGAGCGGGTCGGCCGGATCGCGCGGGATGACGCAGGCGAGCACCTCCTCGCCGTACCGCTCGTGCGCGACCCCGACGACCTGGACGTCCGCGATCTTCGGGTGGGCGTGGAGGAACTCCTCGACCTCGCGCGGGTAGATGTTCTCCCCGCCCCTGATGATCATGTCCTTGATGCGGCCGACGATCTCCACGTAGCCGTCCTCGCGCATCACCGCGAGGTCCCCGGTGTGCATCCAGCGGCCCGCGTCGACGGCCCCGGCGGTCTTCTCCGGCTCGTTCCAGTAGCCGAGCATCACGCTGTAGCCACGGGTGCACAACTCCCCCGCGGTGCCGCGCGGTCGGGTCACCCCGGTGGCCGGGTCGACGACCTTGACCTCGATGTGCGGCAGCACCCGGCCGACGGTGCCGGTGCGGTGTTCCAGGTCGTCGTCCATGCGGGTCTGGAGCGACACGGGAGACGTCTCGGTCATGCCGTAGCAGATGGAGACCTCCTCCATGTGCATCTCGGCGACCACCCGCTTCATCACCTCCACCGGGCACGGCGAGCCCGCCATGATGCCGGTGCGCAGCGAGGTGAGGTCGTACGACGCGAAGCCGGGCAGGTTCAGCTCGGCGATGAACATGGTGGGCACGCCGTAGAGCGAGGTGCAGCGCTCCCGCTGGACGGCCTCCAGGGTGGCCTTCGGCTCGAAGGAGGGGGCCGGGATGACGACGCAGGCGCCGTGGGAGGTGGCGCCCAGGTTGCCCATGACCATGCCGAAGCAGTGGTAGAACGGCACCGGCAGGCAGACCCGGTCCTGTTCGGTGTAGCCGACGGTGCGGCCCACCCAGTAGCCGTTGTTGAGGATGTTGTGGTGGGAGAGCGTGGCGCCCTTCGGGAAGCCCGTCGTGCCCGAGGTGTACTGGATGTTGACCGGGTCGTCGCAGCTCAGCCCGGCGGCGATCTCGTCGAGTCGCTCCGGTGGCACGGCGGACGCGCCCTCGGTCAGCGCGTCCCAGGACGGGTCGCCGATGTAGACGGTCTCCCGCAGATCGGGGCAGGCTCCGCGCACTTGGTCCACCAGCGCCCGGTAGTCGCTGCCCTTGTGGGCGAGCGAGGAGACCAGCAGTGAGATCCCGGACTGCTTGAGCACGTACTCCAACTCGTGAGCCCGGTAGGCCGGGTTGATGTTCACCATGATGACGCCGATGCGGGCGGTGGCGTACTGCACCAGGACCCACTCGGGACAGTTGACGGCCCAGATGCCGACCCGGTCGCCCGTCCCGACGCCCTTCGCCAGCAGTCCGCGCGCCACCTCGTCGACGGCGGCGCCGAACTCGGCGTAGGTCCAGCGCCGTCCGGACGGCACGTCGACGAGGGCCTCGCGGTCGGGCCACGCGGTGACGGCCCGGCCGAGGTTGGCGCCGATGGTGTCGCCGAGCAGTGGGGTCGTACTGGTGCCGTGGCTGTACGACAGGGGTGCGGTCACCGGAAGTCCTCCTCGCGGTACTCGTCGGTGGAGCCGGCGGCCGTGGCCTCGCGCAGCTCGATGCGGCGGATCTTGCCGGAGACCGTCTTGGGCAGCTCGCCGAACTCCAGGCGGCGGATGCGCTTGTACGGGGCGAGCGCCTCGCGGGAGTGCTCGAAGAGCACCTTCGCGGTGTCCGGGCCGGGCTCCCAGCCCTCCGCGAGCACGATGTACGCCTTGGGCACGGCCAGCCGCAGCGCGTCCGGGGCGGGCACGACGGCCGCCTCGGCGACCGCCTCGTGCTCCAGCAGGGCGCTCTCCAGTTCGAAGGGGCTGATCTTGTAGTCGCTCGCCTTGAAGACGTCGTCCGCGCGACCGACGTAGGTGATGTATCCGTCCTCGTCGCGGGAGCCGATGTCGCCCGTCCGGTAGTAGCCGCCGGCCATCGCCTCGGCCGTACGGTCCGGGTCGCCGTGGTAGCCGGTCATCAGGCCCACCGGGCGGTCGGAGAGGTCCAGCGCGATCTCGCCCTCGGCGGCGCCGGGCGCGCCGGAGACCGGGTCGAGGAGTTCGACGCGGTAGCCGGGGCTGGGGCGGCCCATGGAGCCGGTCTTGAGGACCTGGCCGGGACTGTTGGAGACCTGGACGGCGGTCTCGGTCTGGCCGAAGCCGTCCCGGATGGTGACGTTCCAGGCGCGCCGGACCTGCTCGATGACCTCGGGGTTGAGCGGTTCGCCGGCGGCGACGACCTCGCGGGGCGGGGTGCGCAGCCGGCCCAGGTCGGACTGGATGAGCATGCGCCACACGGTCGGCGGGGCGCAGAACGTGGTGACGCCGGCCTTGTCCATCTCGGCCATCAGGCGGGGCGCGTCGAAACGGGTGTAGTTGTGCAGGAAGACGGTCGCCTCGGCGTTCCACGGGGCGAACAGGTTGGACCAGGCGTGCTTGGCCCAGCCGGGCGAGGAGATGTTGAGGTGCACGTCGCCGGGGCGCAGGCCGATCCAGTACATGGTCGCCAGGTGGCCGACGGGGTACGAGGTGTGGGTGTGCTCGACCAGTTTGGGGCGGGCGGTGGTGCCGGAGGTGAAGTACAGCATCAGCGGGTCGTCGGAGAGGGTGGGCCCGTCGGGCGCGAAGTGCTCGGCGGCGCCGTAGGCGTCCGCGTACGGCAGCCAGTTCTCGCGGGCCCCCTCCCCCACCGCGATCCGGGTGTAGCCGCCGGGCACCTCGTCGAACTTCGCGGTGTCGGCGGCGCGCGCGATCACATGGCGGACGCGGCCCCTCTCGACGCGGTCGCGCAGGTCGGCGGGGCCGAGCAGCGGGGTGGCCGGGATGACCACGGCGCGCAGCTTCATCGCGGCCAGGGCGGTCTCCCACAGCTCGGCCTGGTTGCCGAGCATCACCAGCACCCGGTCCTCGGCGGCCACGCCCCGCTGTCGCAGCCAGTTGGCGACCTGGTCGGAGCGGCGGGCCAGGTCGGCGAAGGACAGCCGGGTCTCGTCCCCGTCCTCCTCGACGAGGTGCAGGGCGGTGCGGTCGTTGCCGTCCGCGATCACGTCGAACCAGTCGAGCGCCCAGTTGAACCGGTCGGGCCGGGGCCAGGCGAAGTCCCGGTGGGCGGTGGCGTAGTCCTCGCGGTGTTCCAGCAGGAAGTCCCGGGCCCTGCGGAAGGCCTCCGTCGCCGTCGTCATCTGCTCCTCCTCGTGCCGGACCGTGCCGGACCATTGCCGGGCGGCTCTTCCCCATCGTGTAATCCGTGATGCGTGTCTCACTACCCCCGAACGGGGGTGTGCGCCGCGCGGAGAGCGTGGTGAAGGGGTGAACAGGTGACGGCTGACCCGATGAGGGCGGGCGACGCGGTGGAGATCCGCGGGGCGCTGGCCCGGCTGCGGCGCGCGACCGGGCTGCCGGTCGCCTTCGGCGGACTGGTGGAGCCCGGCCGGCGGCAGGTGCGCATCAGCGAGCTGAGCGGCACCGCGACGCCCGCGCTGAGCGCGCTCGCGGTGACCTCGGGCAACGGTCTGGGCGGCAAGGCGGTGGCGCTGGCCCGGCCGTGCGCGGTGACGGACTACTCCGTCTCGCGGCAGATCAGCCACGAGTACGACCTCCCGGTCGCCGCCGAGGGCCTGCGCGCCGTCGTCGCCGTGCCCGTGGTCGTACGGCGTCGGGTGCGGGCGGTGCTCTACGGCGCCCTGCGCGCGGCGCACCCGCTCGGTGACCGCACGCTCGGCGCGGCGGTCCAGGCGGCGCGGGACGTGGAGCAGGCGCTGGTGGTACGGGAGGAGGCGGCGGCGCTGGTGGCGGCGGCCGGTCCGGGGACGGCCGGTCCGGGGGCGGGGCGGCCCGATCCGGCGGCCGGGGCGGCCCGGGAGCAGGTGCGGGAGGCGCACGCGGCGCTGCGGGCGCTGGCGCCGCGGATCACGGATCCCGTGCTGCGGGCCGAGCTGCTCGACGCGTGCGCCCTGCTCACCGCGGGCACCGCCCCGTCCCCGGCGGTGCGGCTCGCACCCCGGGAGGTGGACGTGCTCGCCTGTGTGGCGGCGGGGGCGACCAACGGGGCGGCGGCGGAGCGGCTGGGGGTGACGGCCGAGACCGTCAAGGCGTACCTGCGGTCGGCGATGCGGAAGCTGGGGGTGCGGACCCGGGGGCAGGCCGTGGTCGCGGCCCGCCGGGCGGGGTGGTTGCCGTAGGTTTGCGGTGTTTTCCCGAGGTGGGTATTACCAGTGGTACGGCTTTGGATTTCACCGTCGCACGGTCCGCTGTAATTTGCCTCACTACACGGTCCGTCCGGAATTAAGGAGCCTGTTGCCTAATATTGGCCAGGACACGCCACACGGAGGGGAGCGGTGACCGTGCGACGGGACTTCAAGGAGCCTGCCAGGAGCCGCCCCGACCTGGTCATAGGCCGGGAGGAGCTGTACTCCGAGGCACGGGGGCAGCTCGCCCGCGGGGGCAGCGTGCTGCTGCACGGCCCGGCGGGAATAGGAAAATCGACCGTGCTGCGGGCACTCGCGGCGGAAAACGCCGGTACGACGGGGACGGTGTTGCGCTGCTCCGCCACGGAGTCCGAATCCCATCTTCCGTTCCTGGCGCTGGCCGATCTGTTCGGTCTGGTCCTCGACAAGGTGTCCGCCCGGCTGCCCGCCGCCCAGCGCACCGCCCTGGAGTCGGCACTCACCGGGCGCGGCGAGTCCACCCTCCAGCGGGACGGCCTCGCACTGCGTCTCGCGGTGCTGTCCATGCTGCGGGCGCTGGCCGCCGAGGGGCCGGTCCTCCTCGTCGCCGACGACCTCCAGTGGCTGGATTCCGCCAGTGCCGAACTCCTCGGCTTCGCCGCCCGGCGGCTCGGCGACAGCCCGGTGCGGATGCTGTGCGCGGTGCGCACGGACGGCGAGGAGTACGACCGTCATCTGCGCGCCTGCCCGCCGGACACGCTCGCGGTGCGGCTGGGCCCGTTCTCCCGGACCCAGGTGTCCGCCCTCCTCGACCACCGCGGCTACACCGCCCTGTCCCGCTCCACGGCCCGGGACATCCACCGCACCAGCGGCGGCAACCCGCTGTTCGCCCTCGAACTGGGCCGCGCCCTCGCCGAGAGCCCCACCCGGCCCAGACCGGGCGAACCGCTGCCGGTGCCGACCTCGCTGCGGGCCCTGGTGCTGAGCCGCCTGGAGATGCTGTCGGACGAGGCGCGCCGCACCCTGCTGGTGGCCAGCGCGGGCGCCCGCCCCACCCTGGCGCTGCTGCACGCGGCCGGCCGGGAGAACGCCGAGGCGGAGACGGCGCAGGCCGCCACGCTGGGCCTGCTGGCGACGGACCACGAGGAGCCGGCGCTGCGGTTCGCGCATCCGCTGATCTCGGCCGCCCTGTACGCGGAGGCCCCGGCACGGGAGCGGCGGGCCGTGCACACGGCGCTGTCCACGGCGGCCTCCGACCCCATCGAACGGGCCCGGCACCTGGCGCTGGCCGCCACCGGCCCCGACCCGGAGGTGGCGGCCCGGCTCGCCGAGGCCGCCGCGCTGGCCCGGGACCGGGGGGCGCCCTCGGTCGCGGCCTCGCTCGGGCTGCTCGCCGCCCGGCACACCCCGGCCGACGGCGGTCCCGGCCCCGACGAGCGGCGGCTCCAGGCCGCCGAGGACGCGATCACCGCCGGCGAGGCCGACCTGGCCCGGGACATAGCGCGCGAGGTGCTGACCCGGGCGACGGCGCCGGCCGAGCGGGTGCGGGCGTGGATGGTGGTCATCGAGGCGGCCGGGCAGGCGCTCGGCGAGGTCGACGCCGTGTTCCCGCAGATGCTGGCCGACGCCGGTGACGACCCCCGGCTGCTGGCCCTGGTCCACTACCAGCTCGCCTGGCGGGAAGTGCTGGTGGACGGCGACTTCGCCAAGTCCCGCCAGGAGGCCGCGCACGCCGCGGAGCTGGCCGCGCGGGGCGGCGACCGGCGCACCGAGCTGATGGCGCTGGCCTTCCAGTCGTCCACCGAGACCCTGATGGGCCACCCCGACGCCCCCACGACCATCCAGCGGGCGCTCCAGGAGCCCCAGGATCCCGATGTGGCCTGCCACCACAACGGCGCCGCGATGGCGAGGTTCCGCTGGCTGCTGATGAGCGACCAGCTTCCGGAGGCCCGTACGGCCGTCACGGCGCTGCTGCGGGAGGCGCGGCGGCGCGGCATGGTGGAGAGCGAGGTGCACTTCTCGCGGCTGCTCGCCGACACCGAACTGCGTTTCGGGCACTGCGGCCGGGCCCTGGACCTGGCCCGCGAGAGCCTGCGGCTGGCCCGGGACTCCGGGATCGGCGAGAGCGCCTCGGCCACGCTCGCCTCGCTCGCGGAGGCGTCGGGCGGGGACGTGGAGCGGGCGCTGACACTGGCCCGCGAGGCGGCGGACCACGCCGAGGTGGACGGCGACCAGTTGTACCTCTCCCTCGCCCTGGCCGCCCTCGGGTACGCCCAGTTGGTGGCGGGGGACGCGCAGGCCGCGGTCCGTTCGCTGCGCCGGGTGCGGGAGCTGGAGCACGGCATGGGCGTCAGCGACCCGGCACGGGGCCGCTGGCAGGGCGACCTCGCCGAGGCACTGGTGCGGATCGGCGAGCCCGGCGAGGCTCAGGAACTCATCGACGTCACCCGGGTGCACGCGCTGCGCCTGAACCGTGCGAGCGTCCTCGCGGTACTCGACCGCGCCGAGGCGCTGGTGCGCGCGGCACGCGGTGAACACCAGGCGGCGCAGGCGCAGTTGGCGTCGGCGCAGAAGCGGCTCGCCGGACTGGGGTACGGTCTGGAGGAGGCGCGGGCCGCCTTCGCGCTGGCCCGGCTGCGCGGTCGGGGCCCGGCGCCCGCGGTGTACGACGAGACCGCTCGGCTGTTCCGGCGCTGCCGTGCGCTGCCGTGGCTGCGCCAGGTGGAGCGGGCCGTGGCCGCCGGTCCCGCGGAGGCGGAGACCGCGCCCGCCGCCACGCCGGGCGCCCTGGACGGGCTGGCCGCGATGGAACGGCAGGTCGCCGCGCTGGTGATGGAGGGCGCCACCAACCGGGAGATCGCCGGGCGCCTGTTCATCAGCGTCAAGACCGTCGAGGCGACCCTCACCCGGGTCTACCGCAAGCTGGGGATCCGCTCACGGGTCGACATCGTCCGGCTGGCGGCGGGCCGTCGCACGAAGTAGCGCCGGGCCGCTGGGCCGCCACTGGGGCGATCGAGGGTTTTCCCTGCCCCAACTCTCCTAGGGGGTTCCCTCATTGGAACGATCGCGCTCCGGGCCGTAGCGTAACGGCGTGCCGCTCGCCGGGCACACGGGGACCTGTCCCGAGGCCCCCGTGCTCGACCCCCCACCCCGTGCGACCCCCACCGGCCGTCCCGTGAGGAGACCCATGTCCGGGCCCACCCGCGCCAAGAAGGCCGCCGCCGTCGGCGCCGCTGTCCTCCCGTCCTCCCGCCCGTCCACCGGGACGGCCACGGCACGGGCCGACGGGTGAGGGACGCCCGGGACACCCCATGAATTCCTGAGTACCCCTCGGGCGGCAGACCAGGGGGCGTTGCGAGCTTCCACGAGCAGCCCGCAACGCCCCCTCTCCACACCCGCGTTCACTCCCGTACGGTCCCGAAGCGGATGTCGTACGCCGTCCCCGGGTGCATCACGCGGAGCATCCGCTCCCCCTCCGCGACGACCTCCTCCCGCCGCCGCCCGTCGAGCCGGCCGAACGGTTCGACGACGAGGGCGTGTTCGTCCAGTCGCCACAGCCCCGCCAGGAACCCGTCGACGAGGAGGGTGCGGTAGGCGATGTTGCCCTGCCAGTGGCGGCCCCGGTACTCGGGCGGTACGACGCGGGTGCGGTCGGCGTGGGAGAGGAGCAGGTTGTCGAACTCGGGCAGGAAGCGGGGCGGGGCGGGGGTGTCCGGACCGGGGCGGGGCGCGTCCGGGAGGTCGAAGAGCTCGACGCCGGCTTCGTCGCGGAAGGTGACGAGGTCCGGGCGGAGGCGTTCGAAGGCCTCGCGCAGCCTGGTCAGTCCGGCCCAGGTCTGCATGTCCTTCACGGAGGCCGGTCCGAAGGCGGCGAGGTAGCGCAGCACGGTGGCGTCCGGCGCCGGCGCCGGCTCGGCGGGCCTGCCCAGCCAGTGCTCGGCGGTGGTGAGCGTGACCTGGCCGCTGCGGCCCCACAGTCCGCGCGGGGTGATCTGCACCAGGGGGAGCTTGCAGCGGGCGGCGACGGAGAGGGACTGCGGGTCGGCGTCGGGCCACTCCTTCAGCAGGGCCTCGCGCAACTGCTTCATGGTGCGCGGTTCGGCCTCGACGAGTTCCCGGGCGAGGACGGCGAGCCGGTCCAGGTCGACGCCCGTGAGCCCCTTGCGGAACTGGTTCAGCTCGCGGTCGCGGGCGGGCTGCACCAGGGGCCGCAGGGTGAGGCAGTCGCGGGCGGTGTGGGTGTGGATGGTCGAGCGCATGGTGACGATGCGGGCGACCGCGCGGTCGGCCATCGGCCCGGACAGCGCCTCGGGCGTGAAGCCGTCGAGGCGGGCGGCGAGCGCGTAGTAGGGCGGCTTGACGTTCTGCGCCTGGAGACCGACGAGATGCCCGACCGCGTCCTCGGCGGACATCGGTGAGCGGTGCAGCAGCAGTTGCCGTGCGAGGGTGGCCCGGTTCAGCGCCCGTGTGCCGAGGACCTGCTTCGTCGTCGTCATACCCGCACGCTAGCGGTCATCGCGGTCAGATCCTGTCCGCTTCTGTCCGCGATGGCCGCCGGCGTGCGGTGCTGATTGCCTTCCGCCGGAGCGGGGCACTCGGTGCGCACTGTGTACGGACGAGAGCGATCAGGACCGCGAAGGGTCCTGCTGACCGGGTGGTTCAGCTTCCGCGACGGGGAGGCGACCGCCGGGGACGTGCTGGCGCTGCGCCGCGTGGAGGAGGTGCTGCGGGGCGCCGGGATGGCGTACGACGTCGTATGGAGCCCCGGGTTCCGGCCGGCGGCGCTGCACTTCGACGACGTACGGCCCGGCGACTACTCGCACCTGGTGTTCGTGTGCGGGCCGCTGCACGGGCCGCAGGTGGAGGAGCTGCACCGGCGCTTCGCGCACTGTGTGCGGATCGCCGTGGGGACGTCGGTGATCGACCCGGGCGACGCGGCCGTGACCGGCTTCCACCGCGTGCTGGCGCGGGACGCCCCCGGCAGCGCGCCGTCCGAGGACCTGGCGGCCCGCGCCCCGGCGGTGCCCGCGCGGCCCGTGGTCGGGGTGGTCCTCACCCACGGGCAGCAGGAGTACGGGGAGCAGCGGCGGCACGGGCAGGTCGCGGAGCAGGTGACGCGCTGGCTGGCCGGGAAGGACTGTGCCCGGCTGGAGCTGGAGACCCGGCTGGACACCCGTGACTGGCATCTGAGCGCGACGCCGGCGCAGGTGCAGTCGGTGCTGGCCCGGCTCGACCTGGTCGTCACCGACCGGCTGCACGGACTGGTGCTGGCGCTGCGGGTCGGCACTCCGGTGCTGGCGGTGGACCCGGTGGCCGGCGGCGCCAAGGTGACCGCGCAGGCCAGGGCCTGCGGCTGGCCCGCGCTGCTCGCCGCCGAGCAGGTGGACGCGCGTCGGCTGGAGCGGTGGTGGGACTGGTGTCTGACCTCGGGCCGGGTGGCCGCCCGGCAGGTGCGCGACGCGTTCCGCGAGGGGCGGGTGCCGGACGGGGCGGACCGGCTGGTGGAGGTGCTGGCGTCGCGCGCCGGCGCCGGTTAGGCCGGGCGGCTCCCGGGCACCCGGACGTCCTTGTCCTCGCGGTCGTCGGAGGAGAGACGGTGTCCATCGGTCGGCTCCCTGATCACGAACAGCACATCCTCGACGAGATCGAGCGGGCGCTCAGCCGCGACCGTCGCCTGGCCCGGCGGCTGCGCACGCTCCGGGTCCGCCGGGGACCCGACGTGACGCGCCTGCTCGCGCGGATCACGTCCTGCCGTCCACGCGGCCGGACCGTGGCGTTCCTGCTCGCGGTGTCCGTCGCGCTGCTGGTGACCGGCGTCGTCACCTCGGCGCCGTGGGCGATCTGGGCGTTCGCGGCGGTGTGGCCGCCCACGCTCTTCGCGGTGTTCCGGCTGCTGTGCCGGTGGTCCGGCGGCTGAGCGTTTGCCCTCCGAGGGCGGCGGGGACCCGGCGCGGCAGGAGGTGATGGTCGTGCCCGAACCCGGAAGCAAGAAGTACGACACCCGCCGGGCCCGGCTCCGCAAGGACGCCGAGGACTCCGGAGTCTCCGACCAGGACGCCAACACGGCCGCCAACGAGGAACTGCAGGAGGGCGAGGGCCTGCGCAGCCGCGGCCCCCGCACGGACCGCGGCCGCGGCCCCAAGGGCGAACGCCCGGGGAGCACGGACTGAGCCCACGCGCATCGGGGCCCGCCCGCCTTCGGTGGTGGGCGGGCCCCGGTGCGTGCGGTGCGGCTCAGCCGGTGTAGCGGCGGGCCGTGGAGGTGCGTTGGGCGGGTTCCAGGAGGCGTAGGCGGGACTCGACCTCGTACGGCAGGACCCTGCGTTCGCGCAGGACCCAGGGCAGGGCGGCGGCGGCCTCGGCGAAGGCGCGCAGGGAGGCGGTGTCGCGGGGGACGGTGCGGGCCAGGTTCAGGGTGCGGCGCAGGGCGGGGCGGGCCGGGCGGCGCAGCCAGGTGAACCACAGGGTGTTGCGGATGCCGTGCATCCGGCGCAGGGTGGCGTCCCGCACGGCCGACGCCTGGTGGTGGATCGTCAGGTGATCGGCGTAGGTGAGCCACCAGCCGTCGGCCGCCAGGTCGGCGGCCAGCAGCTCCTCCTCGCCGCCGAGCCAGAGGCGCGGGTTGAAGCCGCCCGCGGTGCGGAAGGCGTCGGTGCGCAGGACGGTCGCGGCGGCCAGGAAGGAGCCGAGGGCCGGGCCGGGCAGCCAGGGCGGGCCGGGGACGGGCGATTCGCGCAGTTCACGGACGATCGGGTCGTCGGTGCCGTCCGGTTCGACGATGATCCGCGCCGTGACCGAGCCGAGCGCGGGATGCCGGTCGAGCAGGTCGGCGGCACCGGCGAGGGAGCCGGGCGACCACCAGGAGTCGTCGTCGCAGAAGGCGACGTACGGCGTACGGACGTCCCGTACGGCGAGATTGCGGCCGACGGCGCCGAGGTTGCGGCCGGGGCGCAGCAGGCGGACGTCCGGGTGACGGCGGGCGACGGCCTCCGCGGTGCCGTCGGTGGAGCCGTTGTCGGTGACGGTCACCGGCGGTTCCTCGGGGAGGGCGGCGAGTTCGGCGAGGGTGCGCAGCAGTTCGGGGCGCCGGTTGTGGGTGATGACGACGACGGTCGTACGGGGGTCGGTCATACGGTCGTCCTCTCCGGCTCCAGCAGGCGGGCGGCCCGTTCCACGTGCGGGGGCAGCGGCCTGCGCTCGCGCAGGGCCGCCGGCAGGCGGGTGAGGGTCTCCCGCAGGGCGCGCCGGGCCTGGTCGTCGCCGCGCGCCTCGGCCGCGAGGGCCCCGGTGCGGGCGAGGGCGTACGGGACGGGGCGGCGCAGCCAGGCGGTCAGGACCGCGTTGCGGCGCTGGAGCGCCGGGCGGCGGGGGCGGGCGGCGGGGGCCGGGTGGTGGTGGGCGACGACGTCGGGGCAGTGGGTGACGCCCCAGCCGCGTGCGGCCAGGTCGTAGGCGAGCAGGGTCTCCTCGCCGCCGAAGAACAGCAGCCGGTGGAAGCCGCCCGCGTCGAGGTAGGCGTGCCGGCGGACGACGGCACCGCAGGCGAGGAAGCCGAGCACCTGGGTGCCGGGGAGATCGGAGGCCGGGCCGAGGGGGGAGCCGGCGAGGACGTCGTTGAGCGGGTCGGGGGCGGCGGCCGGGCCGACGAGGGTGCGGGCGGCGATCAGGCCGAGCCGTGGGTGGGCGTCGAACAGCTCGGCCGCCCGGCCGAGGGCGCCGGGCGCCCACCAGGAGTCGTCGTCGCTGAACGCCACGTACGGGGTGTCGAGGGCGCGGGCCCCGTGGTTGCGGGCGAGAGCGCCGTGGTTGACGGGCAGCGCCAGCACCCGCACCTCGGGGAAGTCCCGGGCGATCATGGCGCGGGTGCCGTCGGTGGAGGCGTTGTCGGCGACGAGGATCTCGGGCCGCTCGGGCAGGGAGCGCAGCTGCCGGAGGGTGACGGCGAGCCGCTCGCAGCGGTCACGGGTGGCGATGACGACGCCGAGCCGCGGGTGATCGGTCATGGTGCGTACTCCCTTCCGCCGGCCGGCCCCGCACCGGGGACGGTCCCCGGCGGCACCCGTCCGCGGTCCGCGGGCGGGACGGTCATGGTGTGGCCCCCCGTGCCGGGGGCCGGTCGGCGGGCAGTCGGCCGAGGGCGTGCAGGACCTCGGCGGGGGTGATGCGGAGGAGGGCCGGGTCGGGGTGCCGGCCGTGGGGGTCGCCCTCCGGGCCGTGCCACAGGGGGAGGTGGCGGGGGTGTTCGGGTGGGCCCCACCGGGTGGGCGGGACGGGGCCGAAGAGGGTGACCGTCGGGGTGGCGTGGGCGACCGCCAGGTGGGCGATGCCGGTGTCGCCGCTGACGACGGCGCGGGCGCCGGCGACGAGCGCGGAGAGCCGGTCGAAGGGCGGGCCGCCGGCGAAGACGTCGGTGTCGGGCAGCCCGGCCTCCTTGGCGAGCCGCGCCACCAGGTCGTCCTCGTCCGCTCCCCCGGTGACCACCACCCGCAGCCCGCGCTCGCGCAGGGCCCCGGCAACGGTCGCGTACCGCTCCACGGGCCAGCACCGCGCGGGCGCTCCCGCGCCGGGGTGCAGGACGACGGCGCCGGGGGCGGGGGACGCGGCGTGCGGGCGGGGCAGCAGCAGGTCGGCGGGGTCGGCGTCGATGCCGTACGAGCGGAGCAGCCGGCACCAGCGGTCCCGTTCGTGTTCGTCCGCGTACCAGGGTGGGCCCTCGATCTCCGGGGTCTGCGGGTGCGCGAACGCCAGCAGCCGCAGGGGGCGCAGGTTCTGCAGCAGGCGGTGGCTGGGCGGTCCGTTGCCGTGCAGGTCCACGGCGACGTCCGGGGGCGGGCCGGTCCAGTCGAGGGTGCGGGGTACGGCCCGTCCGGGCGCGGCGGCGGGCAGCAGCCGGTCCACCGCTCCCGTGGCCTCGGCGACCGGGGCGAGTGCGGCGGGCGCGGCCAGCACGAGTTCGTGCCCGGGGAACCCCCGCCGCAGCGCCCGCAGCGCGGGAACCCCGGCGAGCAGGTCGCCGAGCCCGAGGGCCCGCAGGACCAGGACCCGTGGCCGCTGTGCGCGCGTCTGCGCGCGCGTCCCCTTCATCGCGGGGCCTTCGCGGCGCGGGTCGGCAGGCCGGTGGCGGCGTGGTCGCCGCCCTTGCCCCGGAGGTCGGGGCGCGGGCCGGACGGGAGGCGTTCGGGGGTGTCCTCGTCGAGGACGGCGACGGCGCCGCCGGGTGCGGCGAGCGGGCTCGCGTGTTCGGACACCACGGCGATCCTCATCGGGTCGCCTCCTTCAGCAGCCGCTCCCAGTCGTCCAGGAAGCGGGGCAGCCCGTAGCGGGCGAGCGCCGCCGCGCGGGCGCGCTCACCGGTGCGGCGGGCGTGCGCCGGGTCGGCGACGAAGTCCCGTACGGCGTCGGTCAGTACGTCGACGCGGTTGGACACCACACCGGCGCCGGGCGGTACGGCCTCGGTGACCTCGGTGGTGGCGAGGGCGACGACGGGCATGCCGAGGTGCATCGCCTCCAGCAGGGACAGGCCGAGGGAGGTCCAGCGCACGGGGTGGACGTAGACCCGGCGGCGGGCCAGCGCCTCGTGCAGTTCCGCCTGCGTCAGTTCGTACGAGCGGCAGCGGTCGGGGGGCAGGCCGAGGTGGCCGGCGAGGCCCTCGGTCCGCATGCCGAAGACGTCGAGGGGGGCGGCGTCGGCGAAGGCCGGCAGCAGGTCGGTGCCGGTGGTACGGCCGCGCCGCACCGGTTCGTTGACGACGACCGCGGCGTGCGGGAGTTCACCGGTCCACAGCGGTCCGGGGTCGACGATCCCGTGTTCGACGACGGTGGCGGGGGTGTCCCCCGCGTCCCACATCAGGCGGTTGAAGTGGGTGACGTGGACGAGGGTGACGCCGGGGATGTCCGCGGCGGGGTGGCGGGTGTCGGGCACGTCGCCGTGCGGGGCGTTGTGTTCGAGGTAGACCAGCGGCGGCCGGCGGCCCAGCCACTGGTCCACCAGGGCGAGTTCGTGGGGCCGTTGCAGGACGACGACGTCGACGTCCTCCTCGCGCAGGCGCTCCGGGGGCACCTCGACGACCGAGTCGGGCCAGTCGAAGGTGCGGGCGCGGCCGAGTCCGTCGGGCCCGCGGTCCGGGGTGACGGGGACGACGTAGGTGTGCGGGCCCCGCACGAAGGCCGTGGTCCACGACCCGTGCACATGCCACAGCAGGATCCTCATGTCACCTCCACGAGCTTGTCGACCGCCGCGACGACGTCGAGCGCGGTCACGGTGTCCAGGCAGGGATGGCCGGGTACGGGGCAGCGCCGGGCGCGGGTCCCGGCGCAGGGCGCGTCCTGGTCGCCGAGCAGCACGTACGGCACCCCGTACGGCCGCCAGCGCTCGGCGGGGACGACCGGCGCGAACAGGGACACCACCGGGGTGTCGACGGCGGCGGCGAGATGGGCGGGGCCGGTGTTGCCGGTGACCACGCAGGCGGCCCCGGCGAGCACGCCGGCGAGTTCGGCGGCTCCGGTACGGCCGCCGAGGTCGACGGCCCGGCCGCCGGCGACGTACGCGGTCAGGTCCCGTTCCCCCGCGCCGCCGGTGACGACCACCCGGCGTCCGGCGGCGGCGAGTTCGCGCACCGCCTGCGCGCAGCGGCCGGGGCTCCAGGCGCGGGCGGGCACGCTGGCGCCCGGGTGGACGACGACGTACTCCCCTTCCCCGAAGCCGGTCAGCGCGCCGGCCGGGGGCGGCGGGAGCACCCGCAGCCGTCCGTCGTCGACCCGGGGGAAACCGGCGGCCTCGGCGAGTTCGAGCGCGGCCTCGGCCTCGTGGGCGTGGGGGGCGCGGTGGTGGCGTACGTCGAGGAGGGAGCCGGGGTGGTCCTCGCTGTCGGCGGCGATGAAGCGGACGCCGGCCAGCCGCAGCAGCAGGGCGGTGGGCAGCGGGGACTGGTGGAAGGAGGTGAGGATCAGCGCGCTGTCGGCGTCGACGGCGTCGACGATGCCGTCGATCTCCTCCCGGCTGACCTCGGGCGGCTGGAACCCGGTCCACGGCGAGTCCCAGACGAGCACCTCGTCCACACCGGGCAGCAGCCGCGCGGCGGGCGCCCCGTGCGGCCCGCACAGCAGGGTCACGGTGTCGGCCCGGGCGGCGACGGCCCGCACGGCGGGCCCGGCGAGCAGCACGTCGCCGAAGCTGTCGAGCCGGGTGACGAGGGCTTTCACACGGACCTCCCCCGCAGAGGGCGCTCCGCGCCGGAAGCGGGGCCGGCCGGGCGGCCTTCGGCGTCCGCCCCGGCGGCGGGGGTGCGGGCTGTGGTGCCGGCCTCGTCCGGGCCCGTGCTCCCCGGCGGCGGTTGCTCGGCCGGGCGGGTGGGTGGTGGGAAGACCGCGGGTTCGTCCCACGGCGGGGTGTTCAGGAGCAGGTGTACCGCTGTCGGGAGGTCCGGGGCCACGTGGGGGGCCGCGGAGGTTTCCTCGGGGCGGGTTCGCGGGGTGGGGACGAGGATGGCGTGGGCGCCGGCGCGGTGCGCGGCCTCCACGTCGGCGCCGATGTCGCCGATGACGACGCAGTCGGCCGGGTCCGTGCAGATGCGGCCGGCGGCCCAGAGGATCATGCCCGGCCGGGGTTTGCGGCAGTGGCAGCCGTCGTCGGGGCCGTGCGGGCACATGGCCCAGACGTCGAAGGGGCCGAGGAGTTCCTCGACGCGCCGGTTGACGCGGCGGGCGTCGGCCTCGGTGAGCAGTCCGCGCGCGATGCCGGACTGGTTGGTGACGACGCCGGTGCGGATGCCGCGTGCGCGCAGCGCGTCGAGCGCGGCGCGGGCGCCGTCGACGGGCCGTACCAGGCCGGGGTCGGCGTTGTAGGGGACGTCGTGGACCAGCGTGCCGTCGCGGTCGAACAGCACCGCCTTCACCGGGCTCATCGGGCCACCTCCTGCCAGGCCGGGGCGTTGCGGTGGCGCCAGGCCCCGGCCAGCCGGTGCCAGGTCGCGGCGGGCGGGATGACGACGCTGGTGGCCAGCATGGTCGTCACCTCGTCGCGGGTGCGCGGCCCCGGCACGATGCGGGCGCGGGCGAACTCGGCGGTTCCGGCGGCCCAGCCGAGCGCGCAGACGGTGGCCGCCCGGCGGTGTCCGGTGGCGGCGAGGGCGCAGGCGGCGGCACCGGCGGCGGTGATCGCGGCGTGCCGGCGGATCCGGCCGCGCGGCGCGACCGCCTTGTCCCACCAGTCGGGGCCGTGCAGGTGCCGCATCAGGGCGTCGTCGGCGTTGCCGCGCTGCTGCCCCACCGACGCCCAGCGGGAGGCGGAGCGCACCGGGTGCAGCGTGGTGCGGCGGCCCTTGCGGATGCGCCAGCCGGCGTCGAGGAGGCGCAGCGCGAGGTCGGCGTCCTCGCGGAAGGCGCGGGGGAAGCGTTCGTCGAAGCCGCCGACCTCCACGAGGGCCTCGGTGCGGTAGGCCATGTCGGCGGTGATCCAGCGGGCCCGGGTGAGTCCGGCGGTGCCGCGTTCCCAGTCGGTGGGGCGGCGTTCGCCGGGCAGCGGGACGGTGATGACGCCCTGGACGCCGGCGGTGTCGGGGGTCGCCTCCTCGATGTCCTGGACGAGCTGCGCGCACCAGTGCGGCCCCACCTGGACGTCGTCGTCGAGGAAGGCGACCCAGGGCGTGGTGACGGCGCGCAGCCCGGTGTTGCGCGCGGCGGCGGGCCCCCGGCCGCCGGTGGCGACGGTGGTGGTGCGTTCGCGCAGGTCGCCGAGGACGGTCAGCGCGTGGGCGAGCGCGTCGGGCGCGGGGTCGGGGTCGGGCCGGTCGTCGACGAGGACGATCTCGTCGGGCCGCGGCCCGCGCGCCGCGGCCAGCGCGGCGAGGCAGTCGGCGAGGGTGTCCCGCAGCAGGGTGGGGACCACGACGGCGTACGACGTCATCCGGACGCCCTCCTCCCGCGCACCGCGTGGGGCCCGGTCGCGAGCGGGTCGACGGGGCTCGGCCCCACCCGTTCCGGGCACCGGCGCGCGGACCGCCCGGGCGGTTCCCAGGCGGAGAAGGGCAGCGGGCGTTCGCCGGGCCCGCGCCGGCTGAGGCGCTCCTCCTCGGCCGCCGCCACCGTCCGGCCGTCGGCGAGCAGCGCGGCGGCGGGGTCGTGGAACAGGGCGTCGATACCGGGGATGCGCATGTGGAGGGTGCTCCGTCCCTGCGAAGAGCGAGTACTGCGGGGGTGCGGGTGCCGCACTCGCAGTTGTCTCAAACACATGGAGACAACTCGAACCGTTCCGCACGGGTACACACCTGTATGCACCGGCGCCGGGTGGCGGGCAACCGCGCGGGCCGGGACGGGTGAGGCGGCTCAGGCGGCCACGGGCCGCGAGAACCGGCCGACGGCGAGTCCGGGGCCCTCGCCCTCGTCGTCCGTGTCGGCGCGGGTGGCCCGGTGACGACTCTCACACTCCCCCGCGTCCCTGCGTGAGGGCACGCGAAACGGACTATACATACCGTGTATAGACGATGTGTACAGTCCGGCCATGCCTTCTCTGACCAGGAAGATGAAAAGACCGGGGACCGCGTTCCGGGCGACCGCGGCCGTGATCGCGGCCACGGCCCTGGCGTCGGCGCTGACCGGCTGTACGCGACTGGAGACGACCGCCCCCAGCGCCGTCCGCGCCACCGACGTCCAGGCCCGTTTCGGCACCGTCGACTGCCGCGAGGTCAAGTGCATCGCGCTGACCTTCGACGCCGGGCCGAGCGAGCACTCCGCGCGGCTGCTGGACATCCTGAAGGAGGAGCAGGTCCCGGCGACCTTCTTCCTGCTGGGCAGGCGGCACGTCGAGCGGTACCCGGAGCTGGTCCGGCGGATGGCCGACGAGGGGCACGAGGTGGCCAACCACACCTGGACCCACCGCCGTCTGACGGAGCTGGAACCGGACGAGATACGCGAGGAACTCGAGCGCACCGACCAGGAGATAGAACGCCTCACGGGCCGCCGTCCCACCCTCATGCGCCCGCCGCAGGGCCGCACCGACGACACGGTGCACGAGATCAGCCGCGAGCTGGGCCTGGCGGAGGTGCTGTGGAGCGTCACCGCGAAGGACTACACGACGACCGACTCCGACCTCATCACCCGCCGCGTCCTCGCCAAGGCCTCACGCGACGGCATCATCCTGCTCCACGACCTTTACGACGGCACGGTCCCGGCCGTCCCCGGCATCATCGCCGAACTGAAGAAGCGGGGCTATGTGTTCGTCACGGTCCCCCAGCTCCTCGCCCCGGGGAAGGCGGAGCCGGGCGAGGTGTACCGGTAGTACCGGAGCGCCGGGACTGGGCCGGGCGGGTGACCCGCACCCGGACGCGCCGACGGGCGGGCCGGATTCCCTAGGATCCCCCCGTGGCCACCTTCCAGCTCCAGCGCACGGCGCCCCTGTCCCCCGACGAGGCCTGGCGCCGACTCACGACGTGGCCCCGCCACGGGGAGGCGGTCCCGCTGACCCGGACGACGGTGACCACTCCCCCGCCCACCGGCGAGGGCACGAGGATCGTCGCCCGCACGGGCCTCGGCCCGCTCTCCTTCGACGACCCGATGGACGTGACGGTGTGGCGGCCCCCGCGGGACGGCTCCCCGGGGTTCTGCCGCCTGGAGAAGCGCGGCCGGGTCGTCACCGGCTGGGCGGAGATCGAGGTACGGCCCGGTCCGGGCGGCCGGGCGCGGGTGGTGTGGCGGGAGGACATCGGCGTCCGCTTCCTGCCCTCCGCCTTCGAGGCGGTCCTGGCACGGGCGGGCCGCCGGGTGTTCGGGCGGGCGGTGAACCGGCTGCTGCGGCAGGCCTGACGGCTCCGGGACGCTCAGGCCACCGACCCGATCCGGCCCGCCGGTCCGGACGCGCCGTCGTGGTGGATCGGGGTGTGCGCCCCGGTGAGGGACACTCCGCTGCCGCCGCGCCGGTCGGCGACGATCTCCGCCGCGATGGACAGGGCCGTCTCCTCCGGGGTGCGGGCGCCCAGGTCCAGGCCGATCGGTGACCGGAGGCGGGCCAGTTCGAGGTCGGTCACGCCGACCTCGCGCAGGCGCGCGTTGCGGTCCAGGTGGGTGCGGCGGGAGCCCATGGCGCCGACGTACGCCACCGGCAGCCGCAGCGCCAGCTTCAGCAGCGGTACGTCGAACTTCGCGTCGTGCGTCAGGACGCACAGCACCGTGCGGGCGTCGACGGGCGTGCGCTCCAGGTACGTGTGCGGCCACTCGACGACGATCTCGTCGGCCTCGGGGAAGCGGGCCTTCGTGGCGAAGACGGGGCGTGCGTCGCACACCGTGACGTGGTGGCCGAGGAACTTGCCCACCCGGACCAGCGCCGCGGCGAAGTCGATCGCGCCGAAGACGATCATCCGGGGCGGGGGGACGGAGGACTCGACCAGAAGTGTGAGCGGTGCTCCGCAACGCGAGCCCTGCTCTCCCACCTCCAGGGTGCCGGTGCGGCCGGCGTCCAGGAGGGCGCCCGCCTCGGCGGCCACCGTGCGGTCCAGTTCCGGACGGTCGCCGAAGCCGCCCTCGTACGAGCCGTCCGGGCGGACCGTCAGCGCGCGGCCCAGCAGCTCCGCCGGGCCGCTCACGATCCGCGCCACCGCCACCGCCTCCCCGCGCGCGGCGGCGGCCAGCGCGGACGCGAGCACCGGGCGGGCGGGGTCCGCCGCCCGCACCGGTGTGACCATGATGTCGATGACCCCGCCGCAGGTCAGACCCACGGCGAAGGCGTCCTCGTCGCTGTAGCCGAAGCGCTCCAGGACGGTGTCGCCGTCCCTCAGCGCCCGCTCGCACAGCTCGTACACCGCGCCCTCCACGCAACCGCCCGAGACCGAGCCGATCGCCGTGCCGTCGGCGTCCACCGCGAGCGCGGCTCCGGGCCGGCGGGGCGCGCTGCCGCCGACCGCCACCACGGTGGCCACCACGAAGTCACGGCCCTGCCCGACCCACCGGTTCAGTTCCTCGGCGACGTCCAGCATCTCTCGCTCTCCTCGACTGCGGTTGTGTGACGGGTTCCCGCGAACGGCGGCTAGCGCACGCCCAGCCAGCTCTCGATCGGGGCGAGGGCGAAGTAGACGACGAAGATCAGCGTCAGGCCCCACATGAAGGCCCCGGTCTCCCGCGCCTTCCCCTGGGCGGTCTTGATCGCGACGTACGAGATGACCCCGGCCGCGACACCCGCCGTGATGGAGTAGGTGAACGGCATGATCACCACCGTCAGGAACACCGGGATCGCGGTGGCGCGGTCGGCCCAGTCGACATGGCGGGCGTTCATCATCATCATCGCGCCGATCACCACCAGCGCGGCGGCGGCGACCTCGCCCGGCACGATCGCCGTCAGCGGGGTGAAGAACAGGCAGGCGGCGAAGAAGAGCCCGGTGACGACGGAGGACAGACCGGTACGGGCCCCCTCGCCGACGCCGGTCGCCGACTCGACGAACACCGTCTGCCCGGAGGCCCCGGAGACACCGCCGATCGCGCCGCCGGCGCCGTCGATGAACAGCGCCTTGGACAGGCCCGGCATCCGGCCCTTGTCGTCGGCGAGCTTCGCCTCGGTGCCGACGCCGATGATCGTCGCCATCGCGTCGAAGAAGCCGGCGAGGACGAGCGTGAACACGATCATGCCGACCGTCATCGCGCCGACCTCGCCCCAGCCGCCGAACTCGACGTCCCCGAAGACCGAGAAGTCGGGCGTCGAGACCGCGCTGCCGTGCAGTTCGGGGGCGCCGCTCGCCCACTGCTCCGGGTCGATGACCCCGAACGCGTTGAGCACGACGGCGAGTACGGTGCCGCCGACGATGCCGATCAGGATGGCGCCGGGGACGCCGCGCGCCTGGAGCATGAAGACGGCGAGGAGGGTGACGGCGAACAGGAGCACCGGCCAGCCGGCCAGTTCGCCCGCCGGACCGAGGACGACCGGGGTCGCCTCGCCCTGGTGCACGAAGCCGGCCTTGTAGAAGCCGATCAGGGCGACGAACAGGCCGATGCCCATGGTGATCGCGTGCTTGAGCGCGAGCGGTATCGCGTTCATGATCATCTCACGTAGGCCGGTGACCACCAGCAGCATGATGACCACGCCGTACATCACGCACATGCCCATGGCCTGCGGCCAGGTCATCACGGGCGCGACCTGCGAGGCGAGCACGCCGGAGACGGAGAGGCCGGCGGCGAGGGCGAGCGGCACCTTGCCGAAGAAGCCCATCAGGAGCGTGGTGAGGGCGGCGGCGAAGGCGGTCGCCGTGATCAGGGCGGTGCGGCCGAGGGTGTTCCCGGCGGCGTCCTGGCCGGAGAGGATCAGGGGGTTGAGGAGGAGGATGTACGCCATCGCCATGAAGGTGGTGACGCCGCCGCGTACTTCACGGGCGACGGTGGATCCTCTGTGGGTGATGTGGAAGTACCGGTCGAGCCAGGAACGGCCGGCCGGGACGCGGGTTCCCGTGCCCGCGTCGTCGGCGGTCGTCGCCGGCTCGATTGATTGCTGGGTCATGTGGGCCTGCTCCCAAGGTTCATAGGGGCACCCGTGCCTTCGGCGAAGTGCGCGGGATTTGGGGAGGTGCACGACCCGGGGGACGGCCCGAGACGAACAAGGTGTACGGCGCCGGGGGTGACCGTGGGGTGGGGTCGCCTGCCCGGCGCTGAGGGTGATCGGGGTGGGGTGACCGTGGGGTGGGTCGCCTGCCCGGCGTGGGGTGCCTCCCCCACTCTCGGCTTCGCTCGAGCGGGGGGACCCCCATCGCCCACCCGTGCCGCTGGGGGTCCCCCCCCAGGCCCTTAAGGCACTGGGGGAGGCACGACCGCCCGCAGCGGCGGGGGGTGTTGCGATGTGCCGCACACTGCCCGCAGCGGCGCGCGGTGTCGGCACGTGCCCGCCTGTTGCGGCGGGCCTCGGCCTCTACGCGGTCCCGGTGAGGTGTTCCGGGCGTACCGGGGTCCTGTCGAGTTCCAGGCCCGTGGCGTCGCGGACGGCCGCCAGGACCGCGGGGGTCGAGGACAGGGTGGGGGCCTCGCCGATGCCGCGCAGGCCGTAGGGGGCGTGGTCGTCGGCGAGTTCCAGGACGTCGACGGGGATGGTCGGGGTGTCGAGGATGGTGGGGATGAGGTAGTCCGTGAAGGACGGGTTGCGTACCTTCGCGGTCTTCGGGTCGACGACGATCTCCTCCATGACCGCCACGCCCAGGCCCTGGGTGGTGCCGCCCTGGATCTGGCCGATGGCGGACAGCGGGTTGAGGGCCTTGCCGACGTCCTGCGCGCAGGCCAGTTCGACGACCTTCACCAGGCCGAGTTCGGTGTCGACCTCGACGACGGCGCGGTGCGCGGCGAAGGAGTACTGGACGTGGCCGTTGCCCTGGCCGGTGCGCAGATCGAAGGGCTCGGTCGGCCGGTGCCGCCACTCCTCCTCGACCTCGACGGCCTCGTCGCCGAGGACGTCCACCAGGTCGGCGAGGACTTCGCCGCCGTCGGTGACGACCTTGCCGCCCTCCAGCAGGAGTTCGGCGGTGGCCCAGGCCGGGTGGTACGAGCCGAACCTGCGCCGGCCGAGTTCCAGCACCTTCTCGCGGACCAGCTCGCAGGCGTTCTTGACCGCGCCGCCGGTGACGTACGTCTGCCGGGAGGCGGAGGTCGAACCCGCCGAGCCCACCTGCGTGTTCGCCGGGTGGATGGTCACCTGGCCGACGCCCAGCTCGGTGCGGGCGATCTGCGCGTGGACGGTGACACCGCCCTGGCCGACCTCCGCCATCGCGGTGTGCACGGTGGCGACCGGCTCCCCGCCGACCACCTCCATCCGCACCCGCGCGGTGGAGTAGTCGTCGAAGCCCTCGGAGAAGCCGACGTTCTTGATGCCGACCGCGTAGCCGACACCGCGTACGACGCCTTCGCCGTGGGTGGTGTTGGACAGGCCGCCCGGGAGCTGGCGCACGTCGGCGCCCTCGCTGGACTCCCACTGGCGCTCCGGCGGCATGGGCATCGCCTTGACGCGGCGCAGGAGTTCGGCGACCGGCGCCGGGGAGTCGACGGGCTGCCCGGTGGGCATGAGCGTGCCCTGCTCCATGGCGTTGCGCTGCCGCAGCTCCACCGGGTCGATGCCGAGCCGTGCCGCCAGCTTGTCCATCTGCGCCTCGTACGCGAAGCACGCCTGCACCGCGCCGAAGCCGCGCATGGCGCCGCAGGGCGGGTTGTTGGTGTAGAGGGCGATGGCCTCGATGTCGACGTCGTCGACGACGTACGGGCCGACGCCGAGCGAGGAGGCGTTGCCGACCACGGCCGGGGAGGCGGAGGCGTACGCGCCGCCGTCGAGGACGATGCGGCACTTGACGTGGGTCAGCCTGCCGTCCGCCGTGGCGCCGTGCTCGTAGAACAGCTTGGCCGGGTGGCGGTGGACATGGCCGAAGAAGGACTCGAAGCGGTTGTAGACGATCTTGACGGGCTTGCCGGTGCGCAGGGCGAGCAGGCAGGCGTGGATCTGCATGGACAGGTCCTCGCGTCCGCCGAACGCGCCGCCGACGCCGGCCAGGGTCATCCGCACCTTGTCCTCGGGCAGGCCGAGCACGGGCGCGATCTGGCGCAGGTCGGAGTGGAGCCACTGGGTGGCGATGTAGAGGTGGACGCCGCCGTCCTCCTCGGGCACGGCGAGGCCGGACTCGGGGCCGAGGAAGGCCTGGTCCTGCATGCCGAAGGTGTACTCGCCCTCGACGATCACGTCCGCGCGGCGCCGGGCCGCGTCCACGTCGCCGCGCACGATGGGCTGGCGGTGGACGATGTTGGGGTGCGGGACGTGGCCGCTGTGGTGGTCGTGGCGGTTCTCGTGGACGAGGACCGCGTCGGACGCGGTGGCGGAGGCCTCGTCGGTGATGACGGGGAGGTCGCGGTAGTCGACCTTGATCTTGGCGGCGGCGCGGCGGGCGGTCTCCGGGTGGTCGGCGGCGACGATCGCGACCGGTTCGCCGTGGTGGCGGACCTTTCCGTGCGCGAGGACGGGGGTGTCCTGGATCTCCAGACCGTAGTTCCTCACATCGGTCGGCAGGTCGTCGTACGTCATCACGGCATGAACACCGGGGGTGGCGAGGGCCTCACCGGTGTCGATCGACACGATCTCGGCGTGGGCGACGGTGGAGCGCAGGATGTGGCCCCACAACATGTCCTCGTGCCACATGTCGGAGGAGTACGCGAACTCGCCGGTGACCTTGAGGGTGCCGTCCGGGCGGAGGGTGGACTCGCCGATGCCGCCCTTGGTGCCCGAGCCCTGCGTGATCTTGGTGGGAATCCCGTTCGTCGGCATGCTCAGACCCCCTCGGACTGGCGGGCGGCGGCCAGGCGGACCGCGTCCATGATCTTCTCGTAGCCGGTGCAGCGGCACAGGTTGCCCGACAGGGCCTCGCGGATGTCCGCGTCGGTCGGGTCGGGGTTGCGCTCCAGCATCTCGTCGGCGGCGACCAGCAGACCCGGTGTGCAGAAGCCGCACTGGACGGCGCCGGCGTCGATGAACGCCTGCTGGATCGGGGAGAGTCCGCCGCCCTCGCCGGTCCGCGAGTCGGTGCCCTCGGCCTGCCACCCCTTGGCCTCGTCCAGCGAGGTGCCGCGGGTGCCGGTGCCGCAGGAGCGCTGCTCGGCGAAGTCCGCCAGGCCCTCCACGGTGACGACCTCGCGGCCCTGGACCTGACCGGCGGCGACGAGGCAGGAGCACACGGGCACGCCGTCGAGCCGGACGGTGCACGATCCGCACTCGCCCTGCTCGCAGGCGTTCTTGGAACCGGGCAGGCCGAGCCGCTCGCGCAGCACGTACAGCAGGGACTCGCCCTCCCAGACGTCGTCGGCCTCCTGGGGGCGTCCGTTGACGGTGAAGTCGATGCGCATTACGCGGCTCCCTCCGTGATGCGGCGGGCGCCGCGGTACGACTCCCAGGTCCAGGTCAGGGTGCGGCGGGCCATGACACCGACCGCGTGACGGCGGTAGCCCGCGGTGCCGCGCACGTCGTCGATCGGGTTGCAGGCGCCGGCGCACAGGTCGGCGAACCGCTTGGCGACGGAGGGGGTGATGATCTTCCCGTTGTCCCAGAAGCCGCCCTCCTCCAGCGCCGCGTTCAGGAACTCCTCGGCGGCCCGCGCCCGGACGGGGGTGGGAGCGGCCGAACCGATTCCCGTACGCACCGTCCGCGTCCCGGGGTGCAGGGCGAGGCCGAAGGCGCACACGGCGATGACCATGGCGTTGCGGGTGCCGACCTTGGAGTACTGCTGGGGTCCTTCGGCCTTCTTGACGTGGACGGCGCGGATCAGCTCGTCGGGCGCCAGCGCGTTGCGCTTCACGCCGGTGTAGAACGCGTCGATGGGGATGCGGCGCGACCCGCGCACCGACTCCACCTCGACCTCGGCGCCGGCGGCGAGCAGCGCCGGGTGGGCGTCGCCGGCCGGGGAGGCGGTGCCGAGGTTGCCGCCGACGCCGCCGCGGTTGCGGATCTGCGGGGAGGCGACCGTGTGGGAGGCGAGGGCGAGGCCCGGCAGCTCGGTGCGCAGGTGCTCCATGATCTTCGAGTACGGGACGGAGGCGCCGAGCCGTACGCTGTCCTCGCCGACCTCCCACTCGTACAGGTCGCCGACGCGGTTCAGGTCCATCAGGTACTCGGGCCGGCGGTGGTCGAAGTTGATCTCGACCATCACGTCGGTGCCACCCGCAATCGGCACAGCGGCGGGGTGCTCGGCCTTCGCGGCGAGCGCCTCCTCCCAGCTGGCGGGGCGAAGGAAGTCCATGACCGGCTCTCTTCTTCGTCTCGTGGGGCGTACAGATTGAGCCAATCCGTGTGCGGCGGGCCCGGCTCGTCTTCGTGCGGTTCACTCGGAGTGCGGCCAGTACACCGCCGGGTCCTCCGCGGGGGTCAGTCACGGAAACCATGAAGGAGTTGGCTGGCCAGCGAGGGCATCTTGTAGATTCGTATGAACGGAGGTCCTCTGTAGCCTCCCCACCTTCCTCCGGAAACAGGGGACACGGTCCAGGACACGGCCGACACCGCTGATCGGCCACCCGACGGGCCCTCTCCGGAAGACCCCTCCATGGTCCACCACAGCTATCGAGACAAGAAACGACGGAGACGAGAATGCGGCTGCGCGCACTGCTGGACACCGACGCGCTGGGCCTGAAGCTGCTCGGCGGCGAGGACGAGCTGGAACGCGGTGTGCGCGGGGTGATGACCACCGACCTGAGGGACCCCAGCCGCTATCTCTCCGGCGGGGAACTGGTGCTCACGGGCCTGGCCTGGCGCCGGGACGCGGCGGACTCCGAGCCGTTCGTACGGAGCCTGGCGCAGGCCGGGGTGGCCGCCGTCGCGGCCGGTACGGCGGAGTTCGGCTACGTCCCGGACGACCTGGTCGTGGCCTGTGCGCGGCACCGGCTTCCCTTGTTCGAGGTGCACGAGTCGGTGGCGTTCGCGACCATCACCGAGCACGTCGTGCGGCAGGTGTCCGGCGAGCGCGCCGGGGACCTGGCGGCCGTGGTGGACCGGCACCGGCGGATGATGACCTCCGGTCCGGCGGGCGGCGGCCCCGATGTCGTACTGGACCTGCTCGGTTCCGACCTGGACCTGCGGGCCTGGCTGCTGTCGCCCACCGGCCGGCTGATCGCGGGCTCCAAGGCCGCCGGGTCGCGGGAGGCGGAACCGGCGCTGCCCGCCGACGTGTGCGCACGGCTCGCCGCGGAGCAGCTGGCGGCCGCCCGCACCGGCCGGCCCGGCCCGCACCGGGTCACGCTGGGCCAGACGACGTACAGCCTCTTCCCGGTGCGCGGCAGCGGGCGCTCCGCGCCGACGCCGCGCGACGTGCGCGAGACGGTGCTGTCGGACTGGGTGCTGGCGGTCGAGGCGGACGCCGGGGACTGGGCCGGGGAGCGGCTGGACCTGCTGCACGGCGTCACCCAGCTGATCGCCGTCGAGCGGGATCGCAGGGACGCGGCGCGCACGGTGCGGCGGCGGCTCGCGCAGGAGGTGCTGGAGCTGGTGCAGACGGGCGCCGCGCCCGCCGAGATCGCGGCACGGCTGCGGGTGGCCGCGCCGGTGCTGCTGCCCGGTCTGGGGACCGCGCCGCACTGGCAGGTCGTGGTGGCCCGCGTCGACTGGGACGGCGGGGAGGCCGACGGCGGGCCGGTGACCCAGGCGCTGCTGGAGGAGATCCTGGTCGACCCGGCGGCGACGGGACCCGAGCACTCCGACCGCATCGCGGTGGCCCACACCGGCGACGAGGCGATCGCCCTCGTACCGCTGCCCTCGGTGACCGGCGAGCACGACGGCCCCGGTACCGGCGTCCTCGCCGACGCGCTCCTCGCGGCCGTGCGCGACCCGCTCACGGCCGGGCTCGACGGCGACGGCCGGCTCACCCTCGGCGTCTCCGCCGCCGTGCACTCGGCGGAGGGGCTGCGCGGGGCGCTGGAGGAGGCACGGCACGCCCGGCGCGTGGCCGCGGCCCGCCAGGGCCGGGTCTGCGCGGCCGGCCACCAGGAGCTGGCCTCGCACGTCCTGCTGCTGCCCTTCGTCCCCGACGACGTACGGCGTGCCTTCACCGCCCGTCTCCTCGATCCGCTGCGGGACTACGACCGCCGGCACCGCGCCGAGCTGATCCCCACCCTGGAGGCGTTCCTCGACTGCGACGGTTCCTGGACCCGCTGCGCCTCCCGTCTCCATCTGCACGTCAACACGCTGCGCTACCGCGTCGGCCGCATCGAACAGCTGACGGGCCGTGACCTGTCCCGGCTGGAGGACAAGCTGGACTTCTTCCTCGCGCTGCGGATGAGCTGAACCCGTCCGGACCCGGGCCCGCGATTCGGGCCCGTGATCCGGGACTTTGTGAAATCCTTCACCCACCCTCTTGGCCGGGCCCGGTGGTTCGTGCTGAGATGCGGCCACCACTCAACAGCTCGATGGCGTGCTCGGGGAGGGCAACGTGGCGCATACCGCCATGTCCGGTGACGGAACGACCGCCGATGACGATCCCCTCCAGACGGCGGTGTGGCGATTGCGCTCCCGTGCCTGCTGGGCCGACGCCGCCGCCCTGCTCGAACCCGCCGGCCCCGACACCGCGCTGCAGCGGGCGTCGCTGCTGGTGGAGCGGTGTCTGTACACCGAGGCGGGGTGGGGGGAGGCCGAGGACGCGCTGCGTACGGCCGAGGCGCTGGCGCACACGGACGACGAGCGGGGGGCGGCCGCTTGTGAACGCGGGTACTTGGCCTACGCCGCCACCCTGTTCGCCGTGCGCGACCGGGCGGACGAGGCGCGGGCCGCGCTCGGCCGGGCGGCGGCGCTGATCGCTCCGGGGGCGGTGGGGCGGGCGCTGCTGGACTTCCGGCGCGGGCTGATCGCCGAGAACCTCACCCGGTCGCCGCAGGCGGCACGGGCCGCGTACCGCCGCGCCCACGCGGGCGCCACCGCGCACGCCGATCCGCTGCTGCTGTCGGCGACTTGGCGCCATCTGGCCGGACTGGCCCTGCGTGAGGGCGAGTTGGCGGAGGCACGGCACGGCTTCGCCGAATCCCTGCGCATCCGCGAGGAGTTGGGTTACCTCGTCGGTACGGCCCCGGCCCTGGTCTCCCTCGCCGACACGGAGACCGAACCGGAGGCCAGCCGGCTCCGCGAGGAGGCCCGCCGCCTCTTCCGTCTCCTGGGAGGCGTCCCCACGTGGCTCGCCCACCAGCTGGCACCGCCGGGGGCGGCGACGGCGTAGGGATGCCGCCCCCGCCGCCCCTTCCCCGGGGGCTGCGCCCCCGGACGGGCTGAATCAGCCCCTCCGGCGTTTGAGGAGCGGGGGTCCGGGGGCGGAGCCCCCGGGATGGGACGGGAAAGGGCGGCGGGGGCGGAAAACCCGGCCCCCTCACCCCGCCCCGTTGAAATGCTCCCCCACCAACGAGCGCACCACATCGAAATCCCCCGCGATCAACGCGTCCAGCAGCGCCGTGTGCTCATGGGCGTCGGCCACCAGCTCCGCCCGCCCGCGGCCACCGGGAGCACCCCCCACCAGGGGCCACTGCGCACGCCGGTGCAGATCCTCGGCGATACGGACCAACTGCTCGTTGCCCGCGAGCCCGAGCACCGCCCGGTGAAAGGCCCGATCGGCCTCCGCGTACGTGGCCCGGCACCCGGACGACGCCGCCCGCACCGTCCCCTCCGCGAGCGGCCGCAGCTCGGCCCACCGCTCGGCGGACACCGTCCGCGCCAGCCGCATCATCACCGGCACCTCGATCAACGCCCGGATCTCGGCGAGCTCGGCCAGCTCCCGCGCCCCCCGCTCGACGACCCGGAACCCCCGGTTGGGGACGACCTCGACCGCGCCCTCCAGCGTGAGCTGCTGCATCGCCTCCCGCACCGGCGTCGCGGAGACCCCGAACCGCTCCGCCAGCACCGGGGCCGAGTACACCTCACCGGGCCGCAGGTCACCCGTCACCAGCGCGGTGCGCAGGGCGTCCAGGACCTGCCCGCGCACGGAGGACCGCTGGACGGCGGCCCTGGGCCGCGGAAGGGCGGTCTCGCCGTGCGTGTGCTCACCACGCGCGGCACCCCCCTCGGCACCCCCCTCGCCGCAGCCCGGCCGGTCACGCCGGTCGCCCCGGTCGCACTCGGGCTCCGCACCCTGCGCCGCCGGCTGGACGGGAATCCGGAACCGCCCCACGGCGGCCGGCCCGGTCACCGCGTCCTCCGTCACGGCGGACCCCTGCGTGCCCTGCTTCACAAGGTCCTCCTGCGGACGTTTCGGTACTTGAGGTCATTACGGCGGGTTGTCACCTGTCCGTCAAGCACCTTAAGCGCACAGGGGCGCCGGTTCACATCGCGACAATGTTCGGTAAGGTGAGCCTTACCTTTATTGCCCTGCTCCTCGAGACGTGAAGGGGTGGTCCCATGCCCGTGCCCGGTTCGGCCGTCGCGGACGCCTACGCCCGCCTGGCGGAGGTCCTCCCCGCCCTGGCCGTCACCGAACTCGGCACCGGCGAGGCGGCACCCACGGGCGGCGGCTGGGTCGCCGCGTCCGGTCTCGCCGAGGGCGGGTCCGAGCAGGAGCGTTTCCTCGCCTGGGACGACACCCAGGTGCTGCGGGACTACGGGCAGCGGGGCCGCCCGGACGTGATCGCCAGCTTCGGTCTGCACCGCTACGCCTGGCCCGCCTGCCTGCTGATCACCGTGCCGTGGTTCCTGCACCGCCGCGTGCCGTACTACCCCGTGACGCACGTCTCGTTCGACCGTACCGCCGCCGGCCTCGCCATCGGCCGCATGGCCGTACGGCCCGACGGCTTCGCCTGCCTGCCCGGCGACCCCGCCGCCGCGCTGCCCGGCGCCCGCGTGGTGCCCGACGAGGAGGCGCTGCGGGCGGAGGTGCGCGAGGCGGTCGCCCAGCACCTCGAACCCGTGCTGGCCGGTTTCGGCCCCCGGATGCGGCGTCGCGGCCGGGCCCTGTGGGGCATGGCGACCGACGAGATCGTCGAGAGCCTGCGGTACGTCTCCCAGCTGCTCGGCGAGGAGGAGCGGGGACTGCGGGAGCTGGAGCTGCTGCTGCCGGGCGCGACCAAGCCGTACGTCGGCGCGGCGGCCTTCCGCCGGCCGACCGGGCCCGACGGGGAGCCGGCGCCCGTCACCCGGGACCGGGTGAGCTGCTGCATGTTCTACACCCTGCGCCCCGCGGACATCTGCGCCACCTGCCCGCGCACCTGCGCCGCCGGAGGGGCCGGGAAGCGGGCCACCGAGCTGGTCGCGCAGGCGAGTTGACACCGCGCCGGGCACCGGAGCCCCCACCCGGCACGTAAGATCGTCCGGTCGGCGGGTCGCAGAGGTCACAGGGGATTCACAATTCCCTCACCCGCCACGGGAACTATCCGTGGAACCACCCGTACGGGTAGTCTTCACTCGAACTCAACTCCCGCCCTTCGCGCGGCAGTTCGAGCAGAACGCCGCCCTGGGCACCCCCCTCGCACCTCCTTGGCGGCCTCTTGCCCCGAAACCCCCTGAGGGCCAATGGAGTTGGGCCACTATGGCGGGCGTTGCACGCCCTATCCCAATGCAAGGGACCCCTTAGATGAGACTGACCGACATATCGCTGAACTGGCTGCTTCCGGGCGCCGTGCTGCTCCTGGGCATGCTGACGGCGGTGGCGGTGCTGGCGCGCGGGAAGCGCTCCTCGGTCAAGAGCACGAGCGCGGACGACTCGTGGGAGCGCAGTGAGGAACGCCGCAGGCGCAAGGAGGCCCTCTACGGCACCGTCTCCTACGTCCTGCTGTTCTGCTGTGCGGCGGTGGCCGCCGCGCTCTCCTTCCACGGCCTGGTCGGCTTCGGCGAACAGAACCTCGGCCTGTCCGGCGGCTGGCAGTACCTCGTCCCCTTCGGCCTGGACGGCGCGGCGATGTTCTGCTCGGTGCTCGCCGTGCGCGAGGCCAGCCACGGTGACGCGGCCCTCGGCTCGCGGATACTGGTGTGGACGTTCGCCTTCGCCGCGGCCTGGTTCAACTGGGTGCACGCTCCCCGGGGCCTCGGACACGCGGGCGCCCCGCACTTCTTCGCGGGCATGTCCCTGTCCGCGGCGGTCCTGTTCGACCGCGCGCTGAAGCAGACCCGCCGGGCCGCCCTGCGCGAACAGGGCCTGGTGCCGCGCCCGTTGCCGCAGATCCGGATCGTCCGCTGGCTGCGCGCCCCCCGGGAGACGTACGGGGCCTGGTCGCTGATGCTGCTGGAGAACGTGCGCAGCCTCGACGAGGCCGTCGAGGAAGTGCGCGAGGACAAGGCCCGCAAGGAGGCGGCGAAGCAGCGCAGGCGGGACCAGCAGCGTATGGAGCGGGCCCGGCTGAAGGCGATCAGCCGCGGCCACCGCGGTTTCGTGGGCCGGGGCGGCGGACGCGAACTGGAGGCGCCCACGGTGGAGCGCGACTCCGACGTGGTCTCCGCGGAGCCTGCCATACCGGCGCCGGAGGCCCTGCCCGTCCGCGCGCGTCCCTCCCTGCAGCCGGTGCGCACCGGCGCTGACCCGAAGACCGTCGACCTCACCGCCGAGGACGACACCCAGGCCCTGCCGCGCCTGGACTCCCTGGAGCGCAAGCTCAAGGACCTGGAGCAGCAGTTCGGCTGACGCCCCGACGCGGCCTGAAGGGTGCGGACCGCACCCTTCAGGCCGCGTTCGCGTCCGCGTCGAGTTCGAACCAGACGGACTTGCCCACCCGGTGCTTCCTGACGCCCCATCCGTCGGCGAGGGACTCGACCAGCACCAGGCCCCTTCCGTGCGTGCCGTCGTCGACGCTCGGTGCCCGGGGCCGGGGCGCGCGGTCCACGAAGTCCCGTACCTCCACCCGTAATCCACGGGGCCGGACGGTGACCGTGAGGACCGCCTCACAGCCGGTGTGGACGAGCGCGTTGGTGACGAGCTCGCTGGTGAGCAGCTCCGCGACCTCGGAGCGCTCCGGTGTCCCCCAGTGCCTGAGCAGTTCCCGCAGTGCCCTGCGGGACTCGGGCACCGCCCGCAGATCCGCACGCCCCAGTGTGCGCCTCAGCCGATCCGCCGAAGCCTGACTCTTCATGGCCCCCGCCCGCGTGCCGATGTCGATTCCCCCTGTACTCGAACACCTTCACGGGAATCCTTGCCCGGTCAACCACGCGCCAGTCATGCCGGACGGTCACGAACGGTAGTTGGCCGAAGTGCGATGGCCACGCAGATGGACACACGAACGCGCGGGGCCGTCCTCCCGACCCCCGTGGCGAGAGGACGACCCCGGCTTCCCGTGGTGGTCGTGGCGGCCGCGCGGCCTCAGTACAGCTTGTCGACGGCCCTCTTCGTCGTCTTCCTGAACGCGCCCACCGGGGCGTCGTCGAAGTCGCCCAGCTGCCCCCAGCCGACGACGGTCACCGTCTTCCCGTCACGTCCCACGGAGAGCAGGTGGATGTCCGTGGCACCCCAGGAGGTCTCGGTGTGCAGCCCGTGCACCCGCGCGCCCTCCTCGACCGGCAGCGAACCGTAGTACCGGCCCTCGGCCTCGACGTCCGGGTAGGACTGCTCGATCCGGTCGGCGCAGGAACGGATCTCCTTGTTCAGCAGGGCCGCCAGCGCCTTGCCCTTGGCGGCGGAGCCGGTGACGACGGTGGTCTGTACCGCGCCGGTGTCCAGATCGGTGCGGAAGACGCGGTGCCGGTAGTCGTACGCCGGTACGCCCTCGCCGAGACAGTGGGCGAGCTCCACCGGGAAGCCGTCGGTGACCGGGCCCGCGGTCCAGGCGGACGACGGGTGCGGGGGCAGTTCGGAGGCCGCGAGGAACCTGGGCTCCGCGGCGGTCCCCGGCGCGGCGCCGGCCGGCGCGGTGAGTGCCGTACCGGCGGCGAGGGTGGCGACGGTGAGCGCCGCGAGGGTGGTGGCGCGGGTGCGCATGGGCATGGGTGTCCCCCGTGAGGTGTGCGTGCTGGAAGGGCGGAGCGGTACGCCGTGTCGGGCGGTTCGCGGTGCCAAGAGCATCGGCCGCCCCGGGAGGCGGGCGCAAGCGTCGTCGCCGGATCCGCCGGCATGGAACCATCCCAGCCCGTCCGACGTGCAGGTACATGGGGTGCCTGGGATGCCGTCCCGGGGCCCGGTCGGGTCCTGACGAATACGGGGTGACGGTGTCGGCACAGGACGATGTGGCGGAGTTCGCGGCGCTGCTGCGCGAGCTGAAGGAACGCACGGACCGCAGTTACGGCTCGCTCGCCCGCCGGCTGAACATGAACACCTCGACGCTGCACCGCTACTGCGCGGGCGACGCGGTCCCCGTCGACTTCGCGCCGGTGGAGCGGTTCGCCGCCCTGTGCGGCGCGTCGAGGGCGGAGCGCCTGGACCTCCACCACCGCTGGCTCCGCGCGGCGGAGACACGCCGGCACCCACGCGGACCGGGCGCCCCGGCCGCACCGGGGACGCCCCCGGCCCCCGACACCGGTCCGGCTTCCGGCTCCGCCCCGGGCGTCGGCGGCCGGCACACCGTGGCGCGGGGACGGGTGGACGGCGTGACCCCCGACGCCCCGGTCGAGGGACACGGCACCGCCGGGCGGACGGCTGCCGGGGACGCCGCGCCGGACGGCCCTCGGGACAGCCGCCGGACGGCCCACGCCGACGGGCCCGGCGAACGGCCCCCGGGGCACAGGGCCACCGACAGCCCGCGAACGCCTGACGCCCCCGCCCGCGGAACCGGCCCCGAGGCCGCCGACGTGCCGGGCTCCGGACCCGCGACCGAGCACCGGGCGTCCCCCGGACCACGCCTCGGCGGCGAGCCGTCCCCGGGCGACGCGAGCCCACCGACCGCCGGGCCGGGCACCGCACGCGGAACAGCCCTCACCCCCCTGAGCGAGCCGTCCGGGCGACCCGGCGCGGACCGCCGGACGATCACCGGACGGGACACCGTCGGCGGAGTGCAGGACGGCCCGAGCGGGCCCGGCACCGGATCGGCCCCCGTCGACCGGAGCGGGCCGGGCGCCGGCGCGGGTGCCGGGGAGTCCGGGCACGCGAGCGGCCCGGTGGCCGGAAGTGACGTGGTGAGCGGGCCCTCGGCCGGCGAGGCGCGCGTCCGGCGGCCGTGGTACCGGCGGCGCGAGCGGGTCGCCGTCGCGCTGGCCGCCGCCTGTGCGTTGCTGGCCACCGTGGGAAGCCTGTCCGCGCTGCCGGACGACCGGCGGGCGTCCGGCAGCAAGCCCGTCGACGCGCCGCCCGTCACCTCCGCGCCGCGCGGTTCCGCCGAGCCCCCTCGGGGCCGCACCTCATCGCCTTCCCCCTCCGCGTCCCCCTCCTCGTCCCCTTCCGCGACCGCGAGGGGCGGCCCGTCCTCCCCCGAGGCGCGGCGCGCGCCCGGTGCCCCCTCCGCCCCGGCCGGGCCGGACGCCCCCGTCGGGGCCCCGCCCCTCACCTGGTCCGCCGACTCCCACGTCTGGGCGTACGGCTGCGGCCACGACTACGTCGTCGCCGAACCGCCGGAGCGGGTCCCGCCGCCACCGGCCCCGCAGGACGCCGGGACCTGGGCGGCGGCGCAGTCGGCCGTGCACGGGGGCGAGACGCTGGTGGAGCTGTCGGTGCAGGGGACCTCCGACACGGCCGTCGTCCTCACCGCGCTGCGGGTCCGTGTGGCCGGCCGCTCCGATCCCGCGCCGGGGAACGCGTACGCCATGGACCAGGGCTGCGGCGGCGCGCTCACCCCGCGCTCCTTCGACGTGGACCTGGACAAGGACCGGCCCATCGCCCGCGCGGTCGCCGGGAACGACGCCGGTACGCCGATCCCGGCCGTGCGCATGCCCTACCGGGTCTCCGCGACCGACCCGGAGGTGCTGCGGGTCACCGCCCGCACCACGGACTGCGACTGCCGCTGGTACCTGGAGCTGGACTGGTCCTCGCAGGGCCGCACCGGCACGGTCCGCGTCGACGACCACGGCCGCCCGTTCCGCACCAGCGGCATCGGGGGCCTGCCCCGCTACGAGTACGACACCTCGGCACGCGGCTGGAAGCCCCGCCCCCAGTGAACCCCCTTACGGGCGCGGCACGTTGCGCAGGTTGGAGCGGGCCATCTGCACCATCCGGCCGACCCCTCCGTCCAGCACGATCTTGGAGGCGGACAGGGCGAAACCGGTCACCATCTCCTTGCTGATCCTCGGCGGGATGGACAGCGCGTTGGGGTCGGTGACGATGTCGACGAGGGCCGGGCCCTTGTGCTTGAACGCGGACTTCAGCGCCCCGGCGAGCTCCTTCGGCTTCTCCACCCGCACCCCGTGGGCGCCGCACGCGCGGGCGACGGCGGCGAAGTCGGGGTTCTTCATGGCGGTGCCGTGCGAGGGCAGTCCGGCGACCAGCATCTCCAACTCGACCATGCTCAGCGAGGAGTTGTTGAACAGCACCACCTTCACCGGCAGGTCGTACTGCACCAGGGTGAGGAAGTCCCCCATCAGCATGGTGAATCCGCCGTCGCCGGACATCGACACGACCTGCCGGCCCCGGTCGGTGAACTGCGCCCCGATCGCCATCGGCAGCGCGTTCGCCATCGAGCCGTGGGAGAAGGAACCGATCACCCTGCGGCGGCCGTTGGGCGAGAGGTAGCGGGCCGCCCAGACGTTGCACATGCCGGTGTCGACGGTGAACACGGCGTCGTCGTCGGCCATCTCGTCCAGTACGGACGCCACGTACTCGGGGTGGATCGGCACGTGCTTGTCCACCTTCCGCGTGTACGCCTTCACCACCCCCTCCAGCGCGTCCGCGTGCTTCTTGAGCATCCGGTCGAGGAACTTCCGGTCGTCCTTGGCGCGGACCCGCGGCGTCAGACACCGCAGCGTCTCCTTCACGTCGCCCCACACCGCGAGGTCCAGTTTCGAGCGCCGGCCGAGGATCTCGGGCCGCACGTCGACCTGGACGATCCTCACGTCGTCGGGCAGGAAGGCGTTGTACGGGAAGTCGGTGCCGAGCAGGATCAGCAGGTCGCACTCGTGGGTGGCCTCGTAGGCGGCGCCGTAGCCGAGCAGTCCGCTCATGCCGACGTCGTACGGGTTGTCGTACTGGATCCACTCCTTGCCGCGCAGGGCGTGCCCGACCGGGGACTTGATCTTGCCCGCGAACTCCATGACCTCGGCGTGCGCGCCCTTGGTGCCGGCGCCGCAGAACAGGGTGACCTTCCCGGCCTCGTCGATCATGTCGACGAGGCGGTCGATCTCTGCGTCGCCGGGGCGGACCGTGGGCCGGGAGGTGACCAGGGCGGTCTCGGCGGGCTTCTCGGGGGCGGCGTGGTCGGCGATGTCGCCCGGGAGGGTGACGACGCTGACGCCGGAGCGGCCGACGGCGTGCTGGATGGCGGTCTGCAGCAGCCGGGGCATCTGCTGCGGGCTGGAGATCATCTCGCTGTAGTGGCTGCACTCGCGGAAGAGCTGGTCGGGGTGGGTCTCCTGGAAGTAGCCGAGGCCGATCTCGCCGGACGGGATGTGGGAGGCGAGGGCGAGGACCGGGGCCATGGAACGGTGGGCGTCGTAGAGGCCGTTGATGAGGTGGAGGTTGCCGGGCCCGCAGGAGCCGGCGCAGGCGGCCAGTCTGCCGGTGATCTGGGCCTCGGCGCCGGCGGCGAAGGCGGCGGTCTCCTCGTGCCGTACGTGGATCCAGTCGATGGCGGAGTTGCGGCGCACGGCGTCGACGACGGGGTTGAGGCTGTCGCCGACGACGCCGTAGAGGCGTTTGACCCCCGCGCGGGTGAGGATGTCGACGAACTGTTCCGCGACGTTCTGTTTGGCCATGGATTCCGTCTGCCCCTCGGGGGTCGAAGATGCCTGACGGGTTCCATGAATTCACACCGGGCGCGCTCACGCCTCCCAAACGGCGACGGCCGTACGATCGTCCGCGTACCCCTTGACCCGTACCTGGGTGTCGGCGAGGAACGCGGCGAGGCCGGGCGGTCCGGGGCGGGACCACCGGTCGGCGAGGTGGGCGCGGAGTTCCCGCTCGCCGCGCAGGGGGTCGGCGAGGCCGGTGCCGCACATCAGCAGGGTGTCACCCGGGCGGGCTATGGAGGTGCGGAAGCGGAAGGGTTCGCGGGGTGGCCCGGGGTCGGGCTCGTACGGGCTCGGGGGTGTGGGGATGCCCAGGTCCATGGTGAGGCGGTCGCCGTCGGGGGTCTCGGCGGGCGGCGAGCCGAAACCGACCACGGGTTCGCCCTTGGCCTCGGTGGTCTCGGGTTCGATGTCCTGCCAGGCGCCGTCCCGCAGCCGGAACAGTCCGCCGGGGCCGACGCCGAAGAAGACCCGGGTGCGGCACTCGGGGTCGGCGGGCAGGAGGAGGCAGCGCAGGGTGGCCGCGTAGGCGTCGGGTTCGAGGCCCTGCTCGGCCGCGGCGGCGCGGAGCCTGCCGAGGCTGCGGTCGGTGAGGCGGTGCAGGCCGGACTTGAGGTCGCCGCGCCGGGCGGCCCTGATGTCGTCGACGAGGCGGGCGTGGCTGCGGCCCACCGCCTCGCCGATCCACCGGCAGGCCTCGGCGGCGGCCCGGTGGGCGCCGGGCGCGCTCCGGGCGCCGGTCGCCAGCGCCACGAGGACGAGGGCCCGCTCCCCCGTGCCGAACCGGGCGGTCAGCAGCGCGTCGCGGCGGGGTTCGCCCCGGTAGCGCGCGGAGTCCCCGCGCACGGAGGCGGCGCGCAGGGTGCAGGCCCCGTAGCGGGCCCCGTCCAGCACGGTGTCCGGGACCAGGCCGTCCAGTTCGTCGGGGTCGGCCGGCGGGAGGGCGGTGGGCTCGGGGTCGTAGGTGGGCGGCCGGGATCCCACGTGGGCGCGGGACGGGAGCGGGTCCGGGAGTGGTTCGAGGCGGGAGGGGCGGGGGGCGGAGCCGTCCGCGGGCTCCGGGGCCGGTGGGGCCGTGGGGGGCGGCGGGGGCGCGGTGGCGGGGGTCCAGGGGCCGTAGGCCGTGCCGGAGGTGGGGGAGGCCGGGGGCGGCGACGGGTGCGGCTCGGGCGGAGGGAAGGTCACCGGGCCCGCGGACGCGGCGGACGGGGGTTCCCAGGGGGCGCGGGGCGGGGCGCCGGCGGGCCGCGGCGGGAAGCCCGCCGGCGCGTCGGGGGCCGGGCGGGGGTCCGGGACCGTCGGCGTGGAACGTAAGCCGTCCGGGTCGGGGCTGTCCGCCGGGGCGGGACCGGACGCCGGAGCAGAGCCGCCCGCCGGAGCAGAACCACCCGCGTTCAGCGGACCGGACGCCGAGACGGGACCGCCCACCGGAGCAGAACCACCCGCCGGAACAGGACCGCCCGCCGGAGCGGGACCGTCCGCGTTCAGCGTGCCGGACGCCGAGGCGAAGCGGTCGTCCAGGGAATCGGGCGCCGGTGCGGGGCCCGTGTCGTCGGTGACGTCGTCGTACAGCTGCCCCCACCAGTCGTCCTCCGGACCGGTGGGCCTTCCCCCCTGCTGGCTCATGTCACCGATTGTCCACCGCGCGGGCCGGATGGAAACGGGGCATCCGGAAAATCCCCCGTCCCGCGCCACACCCGGGACGGCTGTGCGACAGGGGCGCCGCGGCCCGTTTCCGTCCTGCGCCGCTCCCCGGACTCCCGCACCCTGGAAGGATGGGAGCGTGGGACCTCCTGCTCGCCGGACTGGTGCTCCTGCTCGGACTGTGCGGAGTGCTGCTGCCAGGGGTGCCCGGGTCGTGGCTGGTGTGGGCCGGGGTCCTGTGGTGGGCGCTGAAGGACCCGCGGCCCGTCGCGTGGTGGGTGTGCGTGGGGGCGACCGTCGTGCTGCTCCTGTCCCAGGTGGTGCGCTGGACGCTGCCGCCGCGCCGGCTGCGGGCGGGCGGCGACGACGGCCGGATGCTGGCGTACGCGGGCTGCGGCTCGTTCCTGGGTTTCGTGCTGCTGCCCGTGATCGGCGCGGTTCCGGGTTTCCTCGCCGGGATCTACGTCTTCGAGCGGCTGCGCCTCGGCCGCCACGGTGAGGCGGTCGCGGCGCTGCGCACGGCGCTGCGCTCGGGCGGGTGGAGCGTGCTGACGGAGCTGTTCACCTGCCAGTTGATCACGGCGGCGTGGCTGGGCGCGGTGTTCTGGGGCTGAGCCCCCGCCCCCTCGGCTCACGGCAGCGGCACGCCCTCGTGGGTGAGCAGCCGCACCTTGCGCTCCAGCCCGCCGGCGTATCCGGTCAGCGAGCCGTCGGCGCCGATCACCCGGTGGCAGGGGCGGACGATGAGCAGCGGGTTCGCGCCGATCGCGCCGCCGACGGCCCGTACGGCGGCCCTCGGCGCGCCGATCCGGGCCGCGATCTCGCCGTAGGAGACCGTCTTCCCGTAGGGGACGTCGTCGAGCGCGGCCCACACCTTCTCCCGGAACGGCGTGCCGGTGGCGCTCATGGCCAGCCGGAACTCCTTGAGGTCGCCGGCGAAGTACGCGGTGAGCTGCCGCTCGGCCTCGCGGAACGGTCCGGGGTCCCGCCGCCAGTCGTCCGCCGGCGTGCGCCCGCCCTTCTGTCCGGGCACGGACAGCGAGGTCAGCTCGCCGGTCGGGGCGGCGGTGAGCAGCAGCGGTCCGACGGGGCTGTCCACACGCGTCCAGTACGTGGTCGTGGTCGTGGTCGTCATGGTTACTCCAACTCCCCTGCGGCGCGCAGGTGGTTCAGTGCGTACGAGCGCCAGGGGCGCCAGCTTTCGGGAAGGCCGGGTCCGGGCGGGGCCACGTCCGGGTCGCCGAGCGCGCGGGTGCGGATCTCGGCGATCGTACGGGCGTCGAGGCCGGGGACGGCGGCCAGGGCGACCTCGGCTTCGTCCCGGTCCGCGCCGGGTCCGAGGCGTACGGTGCCGTCGGCGAGGGCGACGGTGAGCGCGCCCAGGGTGCCGTCGGGTTCGGCCCCGGCGAGGACGGCGGCTTCGGGGAACAGGTGGGTGAGGGTGCCGCAGGGGGCGTCGAGCCGCTTGCCGTACCGCCGGACCAGCTCCGCGGCCTCGTCGCGGCCCACCAGCGCCCGTACCGCCAGTTCGTCCGGGTCGGCGGCCCCCGGTGAGCGCAGTCCGGGCCGGGCGGCGACCAGCGGGGCGAGCCGGGCGTCGGCGCCGAGCCGTTCGTCGACGGCGTACGGGTCGGCGTCCAGGTCGAACAGCCGTCGCAGGCGTTGTACGGCGGTGGTCAGATCGCGGGGGTCGGTGAGGTGGACGCGGGCGTCGAGCCAGCCGCCGGGGTGGGCGCCGGGACCGGTGTGCGGGCGTTCGTCGACTGCGGCGATGCCGGTGCCGTAGGGCAGGCGGAGCGTCCGCCGGTAGGTGCGGGTGCCCGGGGTGCCGCTCACGTCCTCGACGCCGGGGACGGCCTCGCGTTCCAGCAGGTCGAAGACGGGTTCCGCCCGGTAGGGGCCGCGGTGGGCGAGCCGCAGGGGGATTCCGGCGGACGGGGTGGCGGTGCGCGCCCGGCCCCGGTGGGGCGCGGAGGCGCGCAGTTCGCTGGGGGTGGTGGCGTACACGGCCCGTACGGTGTCGTTGAACTGCCGCACGCTGGCGAATCCGGAGGCGAAGGCGATCTCGGTGACCGGCAGCCCGGTGGTCTGCAGGAGGACGCGCGCGGCGTGCGCCCGCTGGGCGCGGGCGAGCGCGACGGGTCCGGCGCCGAGCTCGCCGGTGAGCTGGCGCTGCACCTGGCGGGCGCTGTAGCCGAGCCGTGCGGCGAGTCCGGCGACGCCCTCGCGGTCGACGACGCCGTCGGCGATCATCCGCATGGCCCGGCCGACGACGTCGGCCCGTACGTTCCACTCGGCGGAGCCGGGCACGGCGTCCGGGCGGCAGCGCCGGCAGGCGCGGAACCCGGAGCCCTGCGCGGCGGCGGCGGTCGCGAAGAACCGCACGTTGTGCCGCTTCGGGGTGACGGCGGGGCAGCTGGGCCGGCAGTAGATGCCGGTCGTCTCCACGGCGAAGAAGAACGCCCCGTCGAACCGGGCGTCCCGGCTGCGCACCGCCTCGTACCTGCTGTCCTCGTCCTTCATACCGTCCAGTCTCCGCCGGCCGGGGAGTCCCGGCTGGCGGAAATCGGACATGGAGGTGTCGCTACCGCAGGCGGCCCCGCTTGGCCTCCATCGCCGCCTTGCCGATGGCGCCCTTGCGCTTCCAGTCCTTGCGGATCTCCGCGCGGAGCCTGGCGTCGGTCTTGGCGACGATGTACTGGTTCTCCCGGAGCAGCTTGCGGTAGCTCTCCAGGCGGCGCTGCGGCAGGTCACCGGTCTCGATGGCGTCGAGGACGGCGCAGCCGGGTTCGCTCTCGTGGGCGCAGTCCTGGAACCGGCAGCGCTCGGCGAGCTCCTCGATCTCGGCGAACACCTGGCCGACGCCGGCTCCGGCGTCCCACAGGCCGACGCCCCGCAGTCCCGGTGTGTCGATGAGGACTCCCCCGCCGGGCAGCGCCAGCAGGTTGCGGGTGGTCGTGGTGTGGCGGCCCTTGCCGTCGACGTCCCGGATGGCCTGGACGTCCATCACGTCCTCGCCGAGGAGCGCGTTGGCCAGGGTGGACTTGCCGGCGCCGGACTGCCCGAGCAGCACCGACGTACCGCCGGCGACGATCGCGGTGAGGACGTCGAGCCCGTCACCGTCCCTGGCGCTGACGGTGAACACCGGCACGCCCGGTGCGCTGGTCTCCACGTCCTGGACGAGGTGCCCCCGGGTCACCGCGTCCGGCACCAGGTCGGCCTTGGTGAGGACGACCACCGGCTGCGCCCCGGACTCCCAGGCGAGCGCGAGGAAGCGTTCGATCCGGGCCAGGTCGAGTTCGGCGGCGAGGGAGACGGCGACGACGGCGTGGTCGACGTTGGCGGCGAGGATCTGCCCCTCGGACCGCTTGGAGGAGGTGGAGCGCACGAAGGCGGTACGGCGCGGCAGGTACGCGCGTACGTAGCGGGGGTTCCCGCCGGGTTCGACGGCGACCCAGTCGCCCGTGCAGACGACCCGCAGCGGGTCGTGCGGGGTGACGAAGGCGGTGTCGGCGCGCAGGGTGCCGCCGGCGGTGACGACGTCGCACTGGCCGCGGTCGACCCGGATCACACGGCCGGGCAGCAGCCCTTCCGCGTCGTAGGGGGCGAACTCGTCCGCCCAGGCGTCGTCCCAGCCGAGGGGAGCGAGAGGATGCGAGGAAGCAGTCGGAGAAGAGGAGAGGTTCAAGGGAAACCCTTCGAAGGGCGGCCCCGGCACCGCGCGTCACAGGCGCGGCAGAAGAGGAGGTATCAGCCGAGGGCCACGGAGGTGGGATGAACGATCGTCCGGATGCGGGCAGCACCCCTCACAGAGACAGTCATCGGTCACACCTCCTGTTTCTCGCTCGGCTCGGACGCGGCGGCCGACGTGGCCGCCGCACGACCTCCCGGTCATCATAGAAGCGGCACGGAGACGGGCACCACCGGTTTTTCACGACGAGCACCCGGGGCCCGCGGCGGCGTGCCCCCTCTCGGCGCCTTTACCATGACACCCGCCCCACAGGCGCCCCTTTCCGAAGAACCGCACGGGATCCCCCGACTCCTGTGCAGATCCCACGAGTTGGGTACACAATGCAAGACAGACGGCATCTCGGCCGAAAATGAACGGTGATGCGAAGGGCCCTTCCATGACGTCAAGCGCTGCGCGCACGGGGCCGGTTCCGCGGCCCGCCGAACCGCACTGGCCGACTGCCAGTCTGCTGGGCACCCTGTCGGCGAGGACACGGGACCAGCTGATCCACCTCGGACGGCCGGTCCGCTTCGAGGGAGGCGAACGCCTTCTGCGCGAGGGCGACCACGGCTCGCACGTCTTCCTCCTGCTGGGTGGCTGGTTCAAGGTGCTGGCCACTACGGAGGACGGCCGGGAAGCGCTCCTGGCGGTCCGGTCCGGCGGCGACATAGTCGGCGAGCTGGCCTGCTTCGACGGTCAGCCACGGGTGGCCACGGTCGTGGCGGCCGGAGCCGGCTTGGCGAAGAGGATCACACGTCAGGACTTCCTCGCGGCCCTCGCCCGGTACGAGGACGCCGCGCAGGCGGTGATGGGCGTGGTGGCGGGCAAGCTGCGCTGGGCGACCCGGCGAAGACAGGACTTCGGAGGTTCGGCGGTGAGCACCCGGGTCGCGCGGGTGCTCACCGAGCTGGCCAGGGTGTACGGCAGCCCGCGCGAGGCCGGTATCTCGATCGGGGTCTCCCTGAGCCAGCCCGAACTGGCGGCACTGGTCGGAGCCTCCGAGCCGAGCGTCCACAGAGTGCTGCGTTCGCTCCGCCAGGACCGGGTGATCGAGACCGGGTACCGCCGCATCCTGGTCCGGGACGTCCCCGAACTCAGCCGGATCGCCGGTGCGCACGGGGACGGCCCGCCTCTCATGGCGTCACCCCGGCCAGCACCAGCCACCCCGCCGCTGCCAGGACCATCGCGGCGACCCAGCTGACGGCGCGGGCCGTGTAGCGGTTCTTCAGGGAGGCGATGCGAGCGATGGCAGCCGCCGTCGCCCATGCCTGGGCCGCCAACTGGTCGCCGGGCGCCCCGGAGTGCTGGGCGGCGTTCAGCGAGAAACGGTTCGGCGTCGTGTGTCTCCCCGTCCGCGGGCGGATCACCTGGACCAGCAGATAGCCGGACACGGTGAAGCTCAGCAGGTAGGCGAAGGCGGCGAGCCAGAACAAGACGGCCACCGGAGCCGCGCCGGACGCCGGGACGCCAGCCGACCCGACCTGGGTCGCGACGACGGCCGCGAGACCGACGTGCACGGTGACCATCGTCCCGGCCTTGGCGTCGGCCTGCTGCGTGACTTGTTGGAACGAAGCCATCGCGGCGACAGCGGCCGCCAACTCCTCCGTGGTCGGTAGGTGCTCGGTCATCTCTCAGTGCCCGCCGTGGTCGAAGTGGCCGAAGTGGCCGAGGTCGTCGGCATGGTCCGCGTGGTCGATGTGCGGGCCGGGATCCTGGTGGTGCGGATCAGGGTGGTACGAGCCGGGGACATGCGGGTCGCAATGAAAGGGATCCGGGTGGTACGGATCCGGGTGGTACGGATCCGGGTGGTACGGATCGATGGAGGAGTACGAACCGGGATCATGCACGTCGGAGAGGTCCGCCCCCTGGTGAAACGCGCCGTCGTGGGACGCGCCGTGGTGGGACGCGCCGGCGTGGGCAACGTCGTCGTGAAACGCGCCGGCGTGGGACGCGTCCGGGTGGTGGGCATCGGTGCCGTGCGGGGTCTGGGCCGGGGCATCCGGATGACCGGTGCCGTGTGCGTCCCCCCTCGCCCCGCCCGGCCCGTCGAAGTCCCCGTCCGGGTGGCCCGCCGACCCCGGTACCGCCCATTCCCGCAGGACCTGGCTGTGCGCGACCACGGTGGCGGCGAGGTGGGCGGCGCCCAGCGCGGGGACGACGTACTCCCGCAGTGCCGCGCGCCCCGGTGAGTGCCCCCAGATCACCGGTTCCGGGCTCGGGTCCCTGGCCGGCGCCGACCTCGGTGCGTACAGCCAGGCGCCGACCGCGAACGCCTTCTTCTCGATGATCACCTCGCTGCGTCGGAAGTCCGGGGCGGGCAGCCCCCGGGACTGCCGCAGGATCACGTCCCGGTGGAGTTCGTCGGGCAGGGCGAGGGCCAGGTCACTGTGCTCGTTGCGCTCCAGCGTCCCGCGCAGCTCCTCGGAGTCCACCAGCCGGCTGACCAGCACCACGCAGTCGCCCAGGTAGCCACTCTCGCCCCGGGAGACGGAGCCTTGCGCGAGTGCGGCCCGCATCCTCATCCTGCCGAACGCCCCGGGTGTCCGGTTCGCCTCGTACAACCCGTCCCGGAGACCAAGGATCAGCTCAGGAACGGCCCGCACCACGTCGGTGCGGGCCGGGAAGACCAGCAGCCGGCCGTCACCCTGCAGTTGCTGCTGCGTGCGGACCCGCAGAATGCGTGCGCGGCGCATCGCGTGCTCGACAACGAGACGGAGCCTCACCTGGGCGTCGGCCTGCCCGCTGTAGGTGTGGCGGCTGTACTGGCGCAGGTCCACGGCCATGCACAGGCGCCCGCGGTAACGGGCCATCAGAGCAGCGCCAGTTCGTCGGTGAGGTCGCCGAGATCGTCACCGACCCGACGAAGCAGCGCGTCCAGTTCCCGCAGTGCGGCGCGGCGTTCCGCGACGGCCGCCTCGCCCTGTCCGCAGATCTCCCGGGCCGACTCGACACTGCGGGTCAGCTCCCGCATGCGGGCGGACATTCCTTCGGTGATCTCCCGGGCGATGGGGTCCATGGTCGTGGTGGCGAAGGCCTCGGCCGCTTCACGGGCCTGCTGGGGGGCGGCCAGCCGCATCTGGGTGGACATCTCCCGGCCCACCGCCTCGCGCATTCTGCTCTCCAGGCGGCCTCCGGCCTGCTTGCTCTTGATGACCGCGTGCACGACCATGCTGCCGACCAGGGTGGGGAGCCCGAACGGGGTGAACATCCAGGCCACGAGGATGGCCATGGTGACCGGAAGGGTGCGCAGCGCCTCCTTGGCTCCGAAGCGGGCCCCGACCAGGCCGCCGGCCACACCGCCGAGGATCAGTCCGGCCGCACCCGAGATGAACCTGGTGAGCGCCTGCTCCTCCTGGCGTTCCCCGGCTCGGCCCGCGTCCTCCACGCCGGTGAGGCTGATCCGGAACTCGTCCAGACGGGCCTCGAAGGAGGTGAGCTGGGCGTTCATCCGCTCGGCGAGCTTCTCCATGTCCTGGACGATCACCGGTTCGAGTGAGTTGCTCACCCAGGCAGCCACCTTTGTTTCGAGGGCCCTGGCCGTGCCGGCTGCGATCTCCTGGGTGACCTGTTCGGCCTGCTCCATCACTTTCAGCGGGTTCATGCCGATCTTGGCCGTCAGGGGCACCTCGGCCGCGAGCGTCGGGGCCTCGTCCGCCACGGACGCGAGGTAGCCGCCGAGCAGCGTTTCCACGCGGTCCTGGAGCATCCGGGTCTGGTTGCAGATGTCCAGGGAGATCTGCCGGGCCTGTACCTCGAGGTCGCGCAGTGGCTGCTGCGCCGCTTCCCAGTCCCGTTCCAGGTCGGAGGACTTCGCGTCGAGCAGGGCGAGCTCGTGGGGGATGTTGCGGTCGAGCTCACGTGCGAGGCCGCGCAGGGCACGCGCCGGGGCCAGCAGCTTCACCTTGTGCCGCTCTTTCACCAGATAGCGCTCCAGGGAGCGCTCGAGGCCGGCCACGCCCGATTCCTCGTACGCCGCTGTGTCGTGGGCGATCCGGGCGAGCAGTGCGGCCTTGGCGTCCACGAAGTGGAAGCGGCCTTCGTCCCGGTCCTCGCCGCGCAGTTGGTGGATGCGCTGCTGCGCGCCGGCCGCCACATCGGCCCGCTCGGTGTCGTCGATGGCGTCGAAGTAGGTGAAGACGAAGAACGGGTCGTGGGCGTCCAGGTAGGAGGTGAGGAACTGGGACTCGCTGATGCTCATGGGAGCGATCGCATGCTGCAGGAAGACGACCGCGTCCGCCTTGGCCAGGTGGTTGAGGGTGATCTCGTCGCGGTGGGCGTGCTCGTTGAGTCCGGGTGAGTCGATCAGTACGACGTTGCGGCGGCACAGTTCCAGCGGCCAGAGGACCTCGGCCTTGACGAAGGGGCTGCGCCGGTCGCGTTCCTTGCCGTTGACGGTGATGAGGGCGGTGAGCTCCCCGGGCTGCACCCTCTCGGGCTCCGTGACGTCCTCCCGCCACAGCAGGGCGGCCGGAGGGTCGCCGAACTTGACCTCGGTGATGACGGCGGTGGCCGGGGTGGCTTTGACAGGCAGCACCTTGGCACCCAGCAGGGCGTTGACGAAGGTGGACTTGCCGCGGTTGAAGTCACCGACCACCATGACGTGGAAGGCGTCGGTGTCCATACGCCCGAGCAGGTCGGTCACAACGCTCTGCGCCCCGGTGTCGCCGATGCGTTCGGCGATCCGCCCGAGTTCCCTGCAGATCTCCATCAGGCGCAGGCGCTGGGCGCCCGCGGTGTCGTAACCTGCCGCTTCCGTGGTGGTCATGGTCGTCACTCTTTCCTTCAGTCCTGGAGTGCGGTGCGGATGCGTACGGCCAGGGCGGACGCGTCGCGGGCCAGGCCCGGCCAGTCGGTGCCGGGGGCGGCCGGGGCGGCGAGCGCGGCCCGCCGGGCGTCGTGCCACACCTCGCGGGACCGGTGCAGCCGGTCGAACACATCGGCGTAGATGCCCGTCAGCAGGTCGAGGGCCTGCCGCAGGAAGGCCGTGGTGCCCTCGTCGACCACACGGACGAGGACGGCGTCGACCTCGCTGCGCTGGCGTTCGGTCGCGGACCGGATCGCGCCCTCGGCCAGCAGGCCGCCGATGAGGCTGAACCCCGCTCCGTAGATCATCGGCACCGGCACCGCGCGGGCCAGGGCGATGAAGTAGCCGACGATGGCACCGCCCTGGGCGCCGAGCCGGGTCGCCAGCCGTGTTCTGGTCAGGTCGGAGATCTCCCCGGTGAGCTGCGGTTCCACGGTGGGTCCGCGCCAGACGGGGCCGCGGCTCGGGGCGGGGGCGGGGACGGTGCCGGGCAACCGCCGGGCGACCTCGGCGTCCAGCCAGTCGGTGTCGGCGGCCAGACCGGGCAGGACGGTGCGTTCGCACCGCTGGGCGAGCAGCGCCAGTTCGTGCCTCAGCCGGAACGGCAGGTCGCGTTCCCACCAGCCTCCCGGGTCCGGGGAGCGTTCCAGTTCCCAGCGCAGCCGTTCGATGAGACCGTCGCGCTCTTTGTGGATCTGCTGTCGGAGGCGAGCAGTGAGCGTCAGCTGGCGTTCGGTGAGGTCGATGTGCAGTTGTTTCCACTGCTGTTCCTCCTTCTCCAGTAGTGCGTCGGCCCGGGCGGCCTGCTCGTCGGCCTCGGTGTCGGAGAGCCCTTCGGCCGCGAGGGCGGCGGCGGCGATCCCGGTCATGGCCTCGCAGTGGTCGGCGACCTGGGCGGCGATGCGCCGGTCGCGCCACAGCGCGCGTCCGCTGCTCCCGGCGAAGTCCTCGACCAGGGCACGCAGGGCCGTCAGCTCCGGCTCCCCGGCGCCCGGTTCCGGAGCCCGCAGCAGGGGGAGGTCGCCGGGCAGCTCCGTCAGGCGCTCGCGGAGGTGCCGCATGGTCTCCTCGCGGCCCTCCTCCTCGACCAGGTCCAGCATGGTCACCACCACGGCGACGAAGGGGACGTGGCGGCAGAGCACTTCCTCCTGAAGAAGCCGGATCTCGGTGCTGCTCAGAGGGGAGACGGCCGAGACGACGAACAGCACGGCGTCGCCGGCGGCGGAGGCGGCGCGTACCTGCTCGAACTGTTCCCCACCCCCGGAGTTGACGCCCGGCAGGTCCACGAGTTCGGCGCCCAGTTCCCGCAGCCAGGCATCGGCCACGGAGGCGACCACTGCGGGCTCCTGCGGCACCGGCCCGGAGGAGGAACCTCCTGCACCGGGTCCCGGAGCGGTCGGAGGACCGATGAGTCCGCCCCACGGATCGTCGGCGTCGAGAGGGCGCATCTCGTGGTGTCCGTCCGGCCACGTGAGCCGCAGCGAATCTGCCTGGGCCCCTCGGACCGTCACCGGCACGCGGGTGACCGGACGCGGTCCCGTCGGCAGGAGTTCCCGGCCGATCAGCCGGTTGATCAGAGTGGATTTCCCCCGGTTGAACTCGCCCACCACCGCGATCCGGAAGGCCGGCCTGCCTCGTTCGGCGGCCAGTGCCTCCAAGGCCACGGTGATGCGGTCCAGGCCGTGGGCGCCGGACAGCCCGCGGGCCTCCCGCAACCAGCCGGGTGCGGCGGCGCCGACATCGGCGATGTGGTGGGTGGTGACGGACGGCTGGGTACCGGCGGGCGGGTAACCGTTGTCCACAGGTCACATCTCCTCGGAATCGGGGGCGGTCCCGTCGCCACGCAGCGCGGCGACGTCTTCGCGACGGCGCCTGGCGGCGGCCGCGGCCTGCTCCATGGTGGCGATTCCGGCAGCCAGTTCGGCACGCTGCCGGGTGTGCGCGGCCGTGAGCCGGACGATCTCCGCACCCCACTGGCCGTCGTACCGCTCGCGGAGTTCGGCGGTGCTCTCCATGACGCCCACGCGGACGCGCAGCAGGGACTCGCCGACGAGGGCGTCGATCTCCTCGTACGCGGCGGAGACGATCGGCTGGATCCGCTCCAGGAAACGCGTACGAGCCGCCTCGTGACTCCCCTTGCCGATGAGCGCGCCCAGCGCGCCCCCGATGAAGGTGCCGATGCCCGGGGCGATCAGACTGCCGGCGACGGCTCCGGCCATCGCCCCGCCTCCGGTGCGGAGCTTGCCGCCGGCGGTCAGCCGGGTGCCGATCTCGGTCAGCCGCCGGTCGACACCGGAGAGGTCGGGGGCGGGCAGGCCACGGACCCCGACCTGGGGCGCCGCCGGTGCGGTCCAGGACTCGCCGGCCAGTCCCGCCAGTGCGCTGTACTCCGCGGTGAAGTCCTTCGCCAGTTTCCGGGCCTCGGATTTCAGCAGCTCACCGGCCTGGTCCACTGCGGCGTGCACGGTCCGTTCGACATCGGCCCGCAGGTGGAGACGGACGATGCGCGAGACCTTCTCGGTGGCCTTGGCGATGTCGCCGATCCCTTCCCCCGCCACGGCCGCGGCGATGGCCGCGTCCAGTTCCGTCCGGGAGCCGGCCGGTACACCCGCCGCCGCGGCCCGGCCGAGCTGTCGCTCCACCCCGTCCAGGACGCGTTGCGACCATGCGCCCAGGAAGGCCGGGAAGTCGGGCAGGGACAGGGCGGCCAGCCCCTGCTCCGTGCGCAGGAGCGCGGAGCGCTGGGACTCGGTGGCCTCCTCCACGGCGAGGAGCAGCTCCGCGAGCAGCGCGAGCACCGTGGCCGTCATGGCGGACTGCCGTCTCGCAGCGGCCAGTTCCGCGATCCGCGCTTCGACGGCGAGGAATCGCGGCAGGTGCGCGTCCGGGCCGGAGCCACGGGGAGGGGGCGCGGACGGTCCCGTACCGGTCGCGTCCGGTACGGCGGTCAGCTCTTTCAATGCTCGGGCCGGGGCGCAGGGCAGGAGCACCGGGTCCGCGATCCCCAGGTCCCTCAGCCGGGTCTCGACCGTCTCGACGACCTCGGAGCGCTCGTCGTCGTCGAGCAGGTCCATTTTGGTGAGGACGAAAGCGCACCGGTCGTGGTGGTCGTGCAGCGGCCCGTCGAGGAACTCCACCAGGGTCATCGACATGGCGGAGACGGCCGGCACCACGACCAGCGCGAGGTCCGCCTGCCGCACCGCCGCCTCGGCCAGTTGCCGATGCCCCGGGTCGGTCACGCTGAACCCCGGGGTGTCGAGGACCACCGTGCCGCCACCCAGCAGGGGAACGGGTGACAGCACCTCGAGCTCCGCCACCTCCGTGGCCAGGTCAGTGGTCAGTACGCGTTCCAGGGCGATCTCCAGATCGCCCGGCCGTGCGGTGTGCAGCCGTCCCGTCCACTGCGAGAACTCCCTGGACGGCCATGCCCGTACGGTGTCGTCGGTGGTGCGGACCACCATGCCCTGGGCGCCGTCCCGGTACCTCAGCACGGTCGTGGTGTGCGTGGTCACCCGGGCCGAGGAGGGCAGGAGCCGGCGTCGCAGCAGGGTGTTGAGCAGGGTGCTCTTGCCGCTGGAGGCCTCACCGAAGACCGCGACCCGCAGTTCCGGGTCGGCCGCTCGCGCGTCGACCGCCTGAAGCCGGGAGCGCAGCGCGTCCAGGCGTTCGGGTGGCAGACGGAGACGGTCGAGCAGGTCGTGAATCCATCGCAGATGCCCGGACACCGCCGAGTCCCGCGCTTCCCCCGGGCCGTTCACCACCTGCTGTTCTGTCACGCCGCCAGCGTAGGAAGAACAGTCGGGTCAACTTCTCATCAGATGATGGAATCTGCCCGAATGCGTCCAGCGGTTCCGGCTCGCCCCCGAGGCGGGTCGGCGTGGGTCATTTGCCTGCGCAGGGAAGGCCGTTGAGAGTGATGTCGGTGGGCTGGGAGTTCGTTCCGCTCCAGGACGCGAGGAAGCCGAAGGCGAGTTTCCCGCCGGCGGCGACCGACTTGTTGTAGTCGGCGGCGGTGGCGGTGACCCGGGAGCCGTCCTGGTCGAGCGAGGCGTCCCACATCTGGGTGATCCGCTGGCCGTCGGGGAAGGCGAAGCCGACGTGCCAGGAGTCGAGGGGGTCGCGTGTGGTGACGGTGACGGTGGCCTGGAAGCCGTCGGGCCACTGGTTGACCAGGTCGTAGTCGGCGTGGCAGGCGGCCGGTTCGCCGTCGGCGGTGGCGGAGGAGGTGCCCTGTGGTCCGGGGTCGGGGTTCTCCCGGTCCGGGGTGCGCTCGGGGGTGTGCCCGGCGGACGGCTTCGCGGACGCGGACGCGGACGCGGACGGGGTGTCCTGGGAGGCCGTGGGGGCGGCGGGCAGGGAGGGGCCGGGGTCGGCCACGGGCTGCCGGTCGGCGTCGGGGCGTTCGGCGCTCTCGTCGGCCGTGTCGCCGAACGGCATCAGGGTGACCGCGAGCGCGAGGAGGGAGACCAGGAGGGCGGCGACCAGCAGGGCGTGCCGGGCGACGCGCGTCCCGGCCGTGCCGTCCGCCGGGTCGCCGCCGTCCGGGTCGGGCCGGTCCGGGCGTCCGGCCCCGAGCCGTACCTCGGCGGCGCGGCGGCGGCGTTCCAGATAGGCGAGGCCGCCCCAGCCGATCACCCCGCCGGCCAGCGCGCCGGGCAGTCCCCCGCCGTGCAGCCGCAGACAGGCGGCGGCCTCGGCGCACGGCACGCAGGTGGCGAGGTGGCGGGAGAGGTCGTCGGGGGTGTCCGCGGCGGGTGAGCGGGTGACGGCGTCGAGGAGCCGGGCGTAGCTGCGGCACTCGGCGTCCAGGGGCGAGTCGAGGTGGTTGCGGTGGCAGCGGTCCCGGAACAGGCGGCCGACCTGGGCGAGTTCACCGGCGGCGGTGGCGGGGTCGAGGCCGAGCCGGCGGGCCACCAGGGGCAGCGGCAGGGCCTCCGCCTCGGCCAGCCAGAGCAGTTCGGCGTCGGCCGGCTGCAGATCGCGCAGTCCGCGCAGGGCGACCGGGCGTTCCAGTGGCGGGCCGGTGTAGCGGGCGGCCTGGTCGGAGTGGAGCCACAGCCGCAGGTCGGGGTCGAGCTTGTGGCCCTGTCCCGCGTCCTCCCAGGCGGCGGCCGTAGCGCGGACCGCCGTCAGCAGCACGGGTATCCGGGGCAGCCGGGCGGAGCGGCGGCCGTAGCCCCGGACGGTGCCCGACTCGGCCTCGCGCAGCTCCCGTATGCCCTGTTCGAAGGCCTCGCGGGCCAGTTCCGCCGCGGCGGCGGACCCGGCGGTGCACAGGTCGGCGTAGGAGAGCGCCGCGTCCCAGCACTCGGAGAACAGCGCCGCCTCGGTGGCGTCCTGGGGGCTCGGCAGGTCGGGCATGGGACTCCCGCATCACGAACGAGGTCAACTCGCCATAGGAGTGGTGGAGTTGGGGAAACCTCGCGGCAGTGGCCGAGCTTTTCACGTTCCCGCCACAACTGACAAGCGCTTCCCTCACTTTGAGTGGCGGCGTGGCCACCCCTCGCAGGGACCATACGCACGGAAGGCCGGAACGTCTCGGTTCCGGCCTTCCTGGTTTCTCCGCGAGGGCCCTGCGTCCCCGGTGTCTCAGACCGTCCCGGCGGACTCCTGTGCCGGGAGGCTGTCCATGAAGGAGCTGACGGAGAACACCGCGTTGCCGGGTCCGGGCGGGCCGTAGCCGGGGGGAGAGGAGAGGCCGAAGTCCTCCATGGTCTGCCGGTAGGCCTGGAGCAGCCGGATGTGGTACTCCAGCGGGGCGCCCTGCGGGTTGGCCTTGCCGAGCGGGGTGGTCGGCTCCGGGCACCAGGTGGTGAACCGGGGCGTGATGCCGTGCGACATGAAGAAGCGCAGGCCCTCGGTGGTGGAGTCGATGGCCTCGTCGACCGTCTTGAAGCCGAAGGGCTCGGCCATCTCCACGCCGGCCACGAAGTTGGGGATGACGTTGCGCGCGCCGAAGATCTCCGCGGAGTCGAGGATGCGCCGGTGCCACTCGTCGCGGCCGACGTAGCGCTCCTTGCCGGGGCAGTACATCTTGAACAGGTACTCGTCCCACACCTCGTAGTTGGGGTGGTAGATCTGCACGCCGTAGTCCTTGAAGCGCTGCACGTCGTCCTTGGGCAGCGCCTGGGCGACGACCTTGCCGATCCAGCGGCCGGGGAAGCGCTCCTCGATGGCCTTGGCGTAGTGGCCGTAGAAGTCGGCCTCGTCGCGGCCGGAGACGGTCCTGGTGATGGCGCCGCCGGTGAGGGTGTAGGCGGTGGACGCCTTCGCGGTGTCGTACCGGTCGATGATCTCCAGGGCCTCCAGGACCTCCTCGACGTCCTTCACGCCGGTGTAGGGCCGCCCGGCCGCCTTGTGCTGGCGCCAGTTGTGGTTGATGTCGCAGTACTGGCACTCCTCCTTGGCGCCGAAGTACTGGCAGACCCGGAAGACGGTCAGGTAGATCAGGTAGCCCCACTGGATGGTGGGCGCCACCTCCATGACCGACTTCCCGTTGGAGAGGGTGTGCCGGTAGTACTCGGGCATGGGCGGCACGCCGACGTCCGAGATCCGCCTGCCGTCGAGGTAGAGGCCGAGCACGCCGTGCTCGTCGGCGGCGACGCGGTAGGGGGAGGCCGGGTTCACCCGCACCGACACGACCGTGCGGCGCAGGTCGTACGGGCCGCCGGTGAGGATGATCTCCTCCGGTGGGCGGCGCAGCGCGGCCTCGCCCAGCTCGGGCAGGGTGCCGTGGTCGAAGGAGAAGATGAAGTACGACTTCGGCTTGACCTCGCCGCCCTCGTTGTCGCTGAGCGCGGACGGGTCGAAGGCCACACCGCCGCGCAGCAGGTCCTCCTTGAAGACGGCTTCGCGCGGCACGTGCGGGAACCGCTCCATCAGATCCTCGACCAGCGCGGTACGGCTGCCCATCCCGTTGTTCTCCTCCCGGTGCGGACGTACGACTCCTCACGGTATGCCCCCGCTCGGACGTCCGGGGTGCCGGGTCCCCCCACAGGGCGCGGACCACTCGCGAGGTAGGTTCCGGCGGGGGACCTTTTCGGCCCCGCTGGTCAGGAAGGACGAGGGATGACCGAGAGCGTGACCAACTGGGCGGGCAACATCACGTACGCCGCCAAGGAGCTGCACCGCCCGCACAGCGTGAACGCGCTGCTGAACCTGGTCGCCGCGAGCTCGCGGGTGCGGGTGCTGGGCAGCGGGCACTCCTTCAACGAGATCGCCGAGCCCGGCGAGGACGGCGTCCTGCTCTCCCTCGACGCGCTGCCCCCCGAGATCGACGTGGACACGACGGCCCGGACGGTACGGGTCGGGGGCGGCGTGCGCTACGCCGAGCTGGCCCGCGAGGTGCACCGGCACGGGCTGGCGCTGGCGAACATGGCGTCGCTGCCGCACATCTCGGTGGCCGGGTCGGTCGCCACCGGCACCCACGGCTCCGGTGTCGGCAACGGGCCGCTGGCCTCGTCCGTGCGCGCGGTGGAGATCGTGGTGGCGGACGGTTCCAGAGGGTGGTTCACGCAAGGGGTGACGAACCTCTTCGGCGGTGTGGTCACCTCGCTGGGCGCGCTCGGTGTCGTCACCGCGCTCACCCTGAGCCTGGAGCCGGCCTACGAGGTCGAGCAGCACGTGTTCACCGAGATGCCCCTGGAGGGGCTGGACCAGGCCACGTTCGAGAAGGTGATGTCGGCGGCGTACAGCGTGAGCCTGTTCACCGACTGGCGGGCGCCGGGCTTCCGCCAGGTGTGGGTGAAGCGGCGCACCGACCAGCCGCTGCCGGACTTCCCCTGGGCGGCTCCGGCGACCGAGAAGATGCACCCGGTGCCGGGGATGCCGGCCGTGAACTGCACCGAGCAGTTCGGCGTGCCGGGGCCCTGGCACGAGCGGCTGCCGCACTTCCGCGCGGAGTTCACCCCGAGCAGCGGCGCGGAGCTGCAGTCGGAGTACCTGATGCCGCGGGAGTCGGCCCTCGCCGCGCTGCACGCGCTGGACGGGATCCGGGAGACGGTCGCCCCCGTGCTGCAGACCTGCGAGGTGCGCACCGTCGCCGGTGACGACCAGTGGCTCAGCCCCTCCCACGGCCGGGACACGGTGGCCGTCCACTTCACCTGGATCGAGGACACGGAGGCGGTGCTGCCGGTGGTGCGGCGGGTAGAGGAGGCGCTGGCGCCGTTCGACCCGCGCCCGCACTGGGGGAAGGTGTTCACCACTCCGGCGGCGGAGCTGCGCGCCCGCTACCCGCGGATGGACGACTTCCGCGGCATCGTCGACGACCTCGACCCGCGGCGCGTGTTCACCAACGCCTTCGTGCGGGACGTGCTCGGCTCCTGATCCCGGCCCCGGCCGGGCTTCGTCAAGCCCCTTTCCGAACCCCTTGTCGAAAGTTCCGCCCGCGCCATAGCCTTGCCGCGCCGGTGCCGGGTCGGCCCGGCCCGGCGGGGATGGGGGCGGCTCGGTGAAGCGGACATCGCGGGACATCCGGACGGCCAACCGCTATCAGGTGCTGCGCCAGATCATCGCCGCGTCGCCGACCTCCCGGCAGGAGCTGGCGGCCGCCACGGGACTGAGTCTCGCCACCGTCGCCACGCTGGTCGGGGAGCTGCTCGGCCTCGGCATGATCACCGAGGTGGGTTTCGAGGACTCGGCCGGCGGCCGTCCCCGGGGCCTGGTGGCCGTCAACGCGTCGGGGGGCGCGCTGATCGGCGTGGATCTCGCCGAGACCTACGTGCGGGTCGAGCTGTTCGACCTCGCGCTGAACGTGCTGGCCCGCGCCGAGGAGGGCATGCGCCCCGGCGAGAGCCGGCCCGAGCAGGTCGTGGGGCACGTGGCCACGGCGGTGGGGTCGGTGGTGGCACAGGCCGGGGTGGAGGGCGCGCGGGTGCTCGGGGTCGGGGTGAGCGTGCCGGGTCAGGTGGACCGGGACACCGGGATCTCCGCGTACGCGCCGAACTGGGACTGGCACGACGTCCCCCTGCTCGACCTGCTCACGGAGCACATCGCCCACCCCCTGCACCTGGACAACCCGTTGCGGGCCTGCGCGGTGGCCGAGCTGTGGTTCGGGGCGGCGCGCGGGTGCGGGGACGCGGTGGTGGTGAACCTCGGGACCGGGGTGGGCGCCGGGCTGGTGCTGGGCGGCGCCGTGCACCGGGGGGTGAGCAACAGCGCAGGTGAGTGGGGGCACACCACCCTCGTCCTGGACGGCCGCCCCTGCCACTGCGGCAACCGCGGCTGTGTGGAGACGTACACCGGCGCGCCCGGGATCATGCTCAACCTGCGGGAGCTGAGCCCGGACAGCCCGCTGCTGCGGGCCGACGACCAGACGGCCACCGTCGACGCGCTCGCCCAGGGGGTCGGCGCGGGCGATCCGGTGGCGGTGGAGGTGCTCGGGCACACCGCCCGCTACCTCGGCGCCGGGATCGCCGATCTGGTCAACCTCTTCAACCCTGAGGTGGTCGTGCTCAGCAGCTGGGTCGCGGCCGCGTTCGGTGAGCCGCTGCTCGACGAGGTCCGCGCGGCCGTCGCCCGGCACGCGCTGCGCCGCCCGCTGGCCGCCACCCGGATCGTCCTCTCCCCGATCCCGACCGATCCGGTGTGCCTGGGAGCGGCGACGTTCGCGCTGGAGGGCGCGTTGCAGTCGGCCGGGAAGCGCACCGGGAACCGTACCGCCGGCGGTCGCCGGTAACTCCCGTCCCGTTCGTCATCACGAACGGGTCGCAACGCTTCGAACGGACTTTGTCCAACCCCTTGCCGAAGTATTGGCCGAAGGTTAACGTCCCGCGCACCGCAAGTCCTGCGCACCGCAAGTCCTTGAGCGCCATCCCGCCGACAGCCGCACTCGAGACAAGGACGTCGCCATGCCGGAATCGGGCAACAGCATGTGGAACCGTCGATCAGCACTCCGCGCCGCCCTGGGCCTCGCCGCCGCCGGCGGACTGGCCGCCTGCGGCGGCAACAACGGCCGCGGTGGCGGCGGCTCGGGATCGGGCAAGAGCCTGGTCCAGTACTTCCACGCCTACGGTGAGGCCGGCACCGAACAGGCGATCAAGCGGTACGCGAAGGCGTACGAGAAGGCCGACGTGACCACGCAGTGGATCACGGGCTCCAACTTCGAGAGCAAGCTGTTCGCCTCGCTGCTCACCGACAAGGCGCCGGACGTCTTCGAGTTCCACCCGCAGATCCAGCTCGTCAAGAGCGGCCAGGTCGCCGATCTGACCGACCTGGTCGGCCCGGTGAAGGACGACTTCAACCCGGCCGACATCCGGTCGCACACCGTCGACGGGAAGATCTACGGCGTACGGATGATCGACGACCCGCAGTTCTTCTTCTACCGCAAGTCGCTGTTCGACGAGGCCGGCGTGGGCGTCCCCCGGACGCTCGACGAACTCCTCGCCACGGCGGCGGAGTTGACCACCGACAAGGTCAAGGGCGTCTACCTCGGCAACACCCTGCACTCGATCGTCAACCCGATGATCTGGGCGTCCGGCGCCGACACCCTGGACGAGAACAACGAGATCGCGTACCACACGGACGGTGTCGTCGGCGGCTTCCGCACCCTGCGCAAGCTGTTCACCAGCGGTGATCTGCTGCTCGACGCGCCGACCGACTTCTGGGACCCCTCCGCGCTCAACCAAGGGCTCACCGCCATCCAGTGGTGCGGCATGTGGGCCATGCCGCAGATGCAGCAGGCGCTCGGCGACGACCTCGGGATCTTCCCCTTCCCCAAGGTCACCGACGCGGGCGAGCAGACCGTCTACAACGGCGGCTGGTCGATGTTCGTCAACGCCAAGGGCAAGAACGTGGAGGCGGCCAAGGAGTACGTGAAGTGGCTGTGGATCGACCAGAAGGAGTACCAGGAGGACTGGGCGCTCTCCTACGGCTTCCACATCCCGCCGCGCACGTCGCTCGCCGAGTCCGCCGACAAGCTCAAGTCGGGCCTGCCGGCCGAGGGCGTCAGGCTGTTCAACGAGTTCGGCCACTTCGACAACATCGGCTGGACCCAGGCCATGATCACGGCCCTGGAGGACGTCCTCGCCAACTGCGTCCGCAAGGGCGGTGACCCGGAGGCCGAACTCGACAAGGCCGACGGGAAGGTGAACCGCGAACTCGACAAGCTCTTCGGATAGCGCGGCGGACGGGCGGACACACGATGTCGACCACCACCACGCGCGAGGTCACCACCGGCTCCGCCCCCGCCCGGCCGCGGCGGAGCCTGCAAACCCACAGCACCCTCGCCTTCTGGCTGTTCACCGGGCCCTTCCTCATCGGCCTGCTGATCTTCGTCTACGTCCCGATCCTCTGGAGCGCGTGGCTGTCGTTCTTCGAGGCCCGCTTCACGGTCACGCCCAGTGAGTTCGTCGGCTTCGAGAACTACCGGACGATGCTGACGGACGACGGGTTCACGGGCTCCCTCGTCACCTTCACCGTCTTCGCCGTCATCATCGTCCCCACCACCTGGGCGCTGTCCCTGGCGCTCGCGCTGGCGGTGAACCGGCTGCGGTTCATGCGGGCGTTCTTCCGGTCGGTGTTCTTCCTGCCGACGGCGGTGAGTTACGTCGCCGCCTCGCTCATCTGGAAGATGTCCATCTTCAACGGCGTGCGCTTCGGGCTCGCCAACACCGTCCTCGGCTGGTTCGGCGCCGACGACACCGCCTGGCTGGCCAGCCCCGACCCGCCCTGGTACTGGCTGGTCATCGTCACCGTACGGCTGTGGCTGCAGGCCGGGTTCTACATGATCCTGTTCCTGGCGGCGCTGCAGAACATCCCGCCGGAGCTGTACGAGGCGGCGGCCATCGACGGGGCGAAGCCCGGCTGGCAGACGTTCCGCCACATCACGCTGCCGCAGTTGCGCGCGACCTCGACCGCGGTGGTCCTGCTGCTGCTCGTGGCAGCGTACCAGGCCTTCGACGAGTTCTTCAACCTGCTGTCGAAGACCACCTGGGGACGCCCGCCGCTGGTCGAGCTGTACTACAAGGCGCTCGGCGACAACCAGGACTACGGCGCGGGCAGCGCGGGCGCGCTGATCCTGACGCTGCTGATCTGTCTGGTGACGCTGCTTCAGGGCCGGATCATGGGCTTCGGCAGGTCGGAGGGCACCAAGTGACCACCAGGACATCGCGCCGGGTCCGGCGCGGGAACGTCATCGGCTCGGCGGGCCTGTACGCCGCCACGGCCGTCGCCGCGCTGCTCTTCCTCGTCCCCTTCTACCTGATCGTGCGCAACGCCCTGTCCACCGATGCCGAGATCACGGGCGAGGAATGGAAGTTCCTCCCCACCGACGTCCAATGGGGCAACATCACCGAGCCGTTCGACGACCCGACGGTCGACTTCGCCCGGTCGCTGTGGAACTCGGCGGTCGTCGGCGTGGCGCACACCGTCGGCACACTGCTGGTCTGCTCGCTCGCCGGGTACGGTCTCGCCCGCATCCCGTACCGGCACGCCGACAAGGTGTTCTACGCCGTCCTGGTGACCCTGATGGTGCCGACCGCCGTCACCTTCGTGCCCAGCTTCGTCCTGGTCTCCTCGCTCGGCTGGGTGGACAGCTACCGGGGTCTGATCATTCCGGGCCTCTTCAGTGGTTTCACCTGCTTCCTGTTCCGGCAGTACTTCCTGGGGTTCCCCAAGGAGCTGGAGGAGGCGGCGCGGGTGGACGGGCTCGGCCACTGGGGCGCGTACTGGCGGGTCGTCGTGCCGAACTCGCTGAACTTCTTCGCCGCCATCGCCACGATCACCTTCATCAGCGGCTGGAACTCCTTCCTGTGGCCGCTGGTCATCGGCCAGGACCCGAGCGCCTGGACGGTCCAGGTGGCCCTCTCCTCCTACATGACCAACCAGACCGTCAACTTCCATCTGATCTTCATGGCCACGGCCATATCCATCCTCCCCCTGGTGTGCGTGTTCCTCTTCCTCCAGCGCTGGCTGGTGCAGGGCATCGCGCAGACCGGGATCAAGGGCTGAGCCAGGACCGATCTAGGAGATCCATGTCATTGCGCACCCCGGCGACCGGCTACGTCGAGGACGTCTCCCCCGGCCGCGGAACCCTGCCCCCGCGCGCCTGGTACGCGTCCTCCGACGCGGCCTCCCTCTCCCTGAACGGTGGTTGGCGCCTGCGGGTGTCCCAGACCGCCGACGCCGAGGACGACTCGTTCGCCGCGCCCGGGTACGACGCCGGGAGCTGGCCCGAGGTGACCGTGCCCGGCCACTGGGTGCTCCAGGGCCACGGCGCACCGATCTACACCAACCACCTGTACCCCTTCCCGGTCGATCCGCCGCACGTCCCCACCGAGAACCCGACCGGCGACCATCTGCGCGTCTTCGACCTGCCCGGGGACTGGCCGGACGGGGGTGAGGCCGTGCTCCGCTTCGACGGGGTGGAGTCCTGCGCCCGGGTCTGGCTGAACGGCACGGACATCGGGGAGTTCAAGGGATCGCGGCTGCCGCACGAGTTCGCGGTCGGGCATCTGCTGAAGCCGTCCGGGAACGTCCTCGCGGTCCGGGTCCACCAGTGGTCGGCGGGGTCGTACCTGGAGGACCAGGACCAGTGGTGGCTGCCCGGCATCTTCCGCGACGTGACCCTGCTGCACCGCCCGGCGGGCGGCGTGGGCGACTTCTTCGTGCGCGCCTCCTACGACCACGTCACCGGCGCGGGCACCCTGCGCGTCGACTCCGACGTCGAAGGGCGCGTGACCGTCGAGGAGCTGGGCATCGACGTGGCGGCCGGGGAACCGGTGACGCTCCCGGTCGAGCCGTGGACGGCGGAGACGCCCCGGCTGTACGAGGGGGTGCTGGCCACGGCGGGCGAACGCGTCCCGCTGCGCATCGGCTTCCGTACGGTCGTCGTCGAGGACGGCCTGCTCAAGGTGAACGGAACCCCCCTGCTGTTCAAGGGCGTCAACCGGCACGAGTGGCATCCGCGCCGGGGCCGCGCGCTGGACCTCGACACCATGCGCGAGGACGTGCTGCTGATGAAGCGGCACAACGTCAACGCGGTCCGCACCTCCCACTATCCGCCGCACCCGGCCTTCCTCGACCTGTGCGACGCGTACGGGCTGTGGGTGATCGACGAGTGCGACCTGGAGACCCACGGCTTCGTCGAACAGGAGTGGCGGGACAACCCCGTCGACGACGAGCGCTGGACGCCGGCCCTGCTGGACCGGGCCGCGCGCATGGTGGAGCGGGACAAGAACCACCCGTCGGTGGTGATGTGGTCCCTCGGCAACGAGGCCGGCACCGGACGCGGACTCACCGCGATGGCCGACTGGATCCACGGCCGGGACCCCTCCCGCCCGGTGCACTACGAGGGTGACCCCGGCTGCCGCGACACGGACGTGTACTCGCGGATGTACCCGCCGCACGAGGAGGTCGAGCGGATCGCGCGGGGCCTGGACGGCGGCACCCACCGCAGGCGCGAACTGCCGCTGATCCTCTGCGAGTACGGGCACGCCATGGGCAACGGCCCCGGCGGACTCACCGAGTACCAGGAGCTGTTCGAGCGGTACGACCGGCTGCAGGGCGGCTTCGTCTGGGAGTGGATCGACCACGGCGTCGAGCACCCGGAGCTGGGCTACGCCTACGGCGGTGACTTCGGGGAGGAGCTGCACGACGCCAACTTCGTCTGCGACGGGCTGCTGTTCCCGGACCGCACGCCGTCACCGGGGCTGATCGAGTACAAGAAGGTGATCGAGCCGGTCCGGATCGAGGCGGGCGACACGGACGGCACCGTACGGGTGACCAACCGGTACGACTTCACGGACCTGTCCCGTCTGGAGTTCTCGTTCTCCTACCAGGTGGACGGCCGGCCGACGGGAGCGCACCCGCTCGGCGTGCCGCCGCTGGCCCCCGGGGAGTCGGCGGAGGTCAAGCTGCCCGAGGCGCCGGACGGCAAGGGCGAGGAGGTGCAGTGGACGGTGGAGGCGCGGCTCGCCGAGGACACGCCCTGGGCCGGAAGGAACCACGAGGTGGCCTGGGCGCAGGGGACGGTGGCCCGCCGCGCCCCGCTGCCGGCGGCGACCGGTGTGCGGCCCGCCGTCGACGGCGACCGGATCACCCTGGGCCCGGCGGTCTTCGACGCCCGCACCGGCGCGGTGCGCGCCCTCCTCGGTGTGCCGGTGAGCGGTCTGCGGCTGGACGTGTGGCGGGCGACGACCGACAACGACGACGGGGCGACCTGGCAGACGGACACCCGGTACGGGCCGCTCTGGCGCGAGCTGGGCCTGCACCGTATGCGGCACCGGACGGCCGCGGTCGAGACGGACGGTGACGCGCTGACCGTACGGACCCGGGTGGCTCCCGCCGGCCGGGAGGCGGGCCTGCGGGCGGCGTACCGCTGGACCTCCGACGGCTCGCGGGTGCGGCTGACCGTCTCGGTCGTGCCGGAGGGCGAGTGGCGGGCGCCACTGCCCCGGCTGGGCGTCCGCTTCGGCCTCGTCGGGGTCACCCCCGAGGACGCCGTCCTCTGGTTCGGCGGCGGGAACGAGTCGTATCCGGACACCAGGGCGGCGTCGAAGGACCTGCTGTGGGACGCGAGCGTCGGGGAGCTCCAGACGCCCTACGTCCGCCCGCAGGAGAACGGCGCCCACGCCGACGTGCGCTGGGCGGAGATCGGCGGTCTGCGGGTCGACGGCGAGCCGGAGTTCTGGTTCACGGCCCGGCCCTGGACCACCGAACACCTGGACGCCGCCCGGCACCGCGCCGACCTCGTCCCCGGGGACACGGTCTGGGTCAACCTCGACCACCGCCTGCACGGCATCGGCTCCCAGTCCTGCGGCCCGGGCCCGCTCCCCCGGTACTACCTGTGGCCCGAGCCCGCGGAGTTCTCCTTCGTCTTCTCCCGGCCGCGCGACTGACGAGGCTCAGTGGTCCGCGCAGCAGGGTGTGGGGTCCGGGGCCTCGAACGGCACGAGGGTACCGCCCAGGGCCGGGGTGGTGGCGAGGACGAGTTCGTCCCGCCACCACTGCGGCCGTACGTGGTCACGGGTCACCAGGCGGGTCTGCGGGCCGGGTGGCTCGGGTGTGCCCAGGACCGTCACGCGGGCGATCGCGGAGCCGGCGAGCAGCTCCGCGACGGTCGTCGTGCCGGTGAGCGCGAAGACGCCCGGGTAGAGCACCGCGCGTCCCACCTCGTCGGGCAGGCCCGGGGAGACGGCGCCGTACCCCGCGAGCCGCTCCCGGAGGGTGTCCGGGAGCGGCCGCGAGGGCAGGGACAGGGACACCACGACGCGCGGACGGTCGTCGCGTACGAGGTGGGTGCAGCCGAACGTCTCCTCGGGGAGGTCGAGTCCGGCCGCCATCCGGTGCAGCAGGTGGTCGGCGTCGAGCAGGTCCCTGATGCCCGCGTCCACGGTGAGGGCGTACGGCGTCACGACGGCAGGACCCACACCGGGTTGGAGTAGAACCACAGGTCGCGCCACGGGTCGGCGTCGCCGACGACGTCGATGGCGGGGCCCGCCGGGTCGACCTCGGCGCCCAACACGCCGACGGCGGACCGGTTGCCGTCGGTGCCGCGCAGCCGTACGTACACCGGGTGGTCGACGCGGCCGAGGTCGAAGGTGACGCGGACGGTGCCGGCCGACTTGTCGATGTCGTACGACCGGGCGACCTTCGCCGTGGGCGCGGTGAAGGTGTCCTTGTCGGCGACCGGGCCGGTCACATCGCCCTGGATGACGTCCACGCGGGCGAGCTTCGGGGTGAACCCGGCCCAGTTGTTGCCGCCGGCGAGGGCGATGTCGGCGGTCAGCGTGACCCTGGTGCCCTTGCGGACGTGCAGGGCGCCGCCGAGGGTGGCCCAGCGGCTGCCGCCGGATACGCGGACGTCGAGGCCGCTGATGAGCTGCCCGTGGTCGACCCAGATGCGGCCGGCGCGGATGCCGTCCATGACGGCGGCGTAGGAGAAGCCGTCGGCACCGACGTGGGTGCGGCTGTACTGGCCGGGCCAGTAGTCGCCCTGGGTGACGTCGATCCGCCCGGCGTAGACGGGGTCGTCGTAGCGGCCGTTGGCCGCGAAGTCGCCGCCGCCCCGGGCGCCGGTGTCGGCGTACACCTGGTGGGAGTCGGAGTTGGCGGTGATCCACCAGGGGCGGCCCTCGGCGAGGAGGCTGTCCCAGAGGCCGCCGACGGTGGCGGTCATCCAGTCGAAGCCGCCCCAGGTGCGGTAGCTCTCCAGCGGGTAGCCGGGGAAGGAGTTGGCGCCGGGGCTGCCGTCGTAGATGCCGCGGGCGCGCCCCATGCCGAGCGGCTCGGGCAGTCCGGCGGCCTGGTGGCCGGGGGCGCCCTCGAAGCCGACGGCGATCTGCCGGTCGCCGGTGCCGGTCGCGTCGCGCCAGGCGCGGATCTCGTGCGGGGAGTCGATGCCCTTGCGCGCGGGGTGGTTGGCGAGCATCAGGGCGTCCTTGACCTTGCGCCGTCTGACCTGGTCGGCGAGGAAGTTGAGGCCGGCGACGGCCAGCGCCTCGTTGGCCGGGGTGGAGTCGCCGGCGCCCTTGACGCTGCCGTCGTAGTCGGTCTCGAACTGCTTGAGGACGGAGACCTCGTTGCGGCCGGGGTGGACGAAGACGGTGCCGTGCTCGGCGGCCGGGATGTTCCACTCCAGGCCCTGGAAGACGAGGGTGTCCTCGTAGGCGGCGCGGGCCTCCTTGATGTCCGGGTTGACCTTCTCGACACCGATCTTGGCGTGGGTGGTGCTGCCGTGGTCGGTGATGACCAGCCAGTCCATGCCGTGCCGGGCGCCCTGGCGGACCTGGTCGACGACCCGGTACTTGCCGTCGCTGCTGTACTGGGTGTGGATGTGGTGGTCACCGGCCAGCCACAGGAAGCCCTTGCCCCTGCCGGCGCCGCGGCGGCTGTCGCCCGCCGCGTGCGCGGGCGTGGCCGCGCCGGCGCCGGTGGAGAGCACGGTGCCGGCCGCGAGGCCCGCGCCGAGCAGCCCGGCCCGGCGCAGCAGCGTACGGCGGGACCTCTGCTCGGGGTTCAGCGCCTCGTCGGGCACGGAGGTGTCGAAGGCGGCGGGCAGCGGGGCCGTCGTTTCGTGAGAGTGGTGATGGTGTCCGTGTCCGTGCGCGTGCCCGTGACCCATGATGTGCCTCCTCGATGCCGCGGCGCGATCACGCCGCGTGTGGAGGATCGAGGCAGCGTGTGAACGTTGAACGACGTGCGGATGAGCGGGGCATGCCCTGGACACGGCGGCTCGCCCGCACCTGATCGGTAGGCTGGGCGCTTCCTGTCGGGTTTGCTTCGGAGGCCCCCATTCCCCGCGCCGGACTCACCACCGACCGTCTCGTCGCGGCCGCCGCCGACCTCGCCGACGAGGCGGGCTACGAGAACGTCACCCTGTCCGCGCTGGCCCGGCGTTTCGGCGTGCGGGACGCGAGCCTGTACGCGCATGTGCGCGGCCTGCGGGACCTGCGCACCCGGATGGCCCTGCTGGCCGGCGGGGAGATGATCGACCGGATCGCGGCGGCGGTCGCCGGACGGACCGGCAAGGAGGCGCTGGCCGCCTTCGCGGGCGCCTACCGGGAGTACGCCCTCGCCCACCCCGGCCGTTACACGGCCACCCAGATCCGCCTGGACCCGTCCCTGGTCACCGACTCCCCCGCGATGCGCCGCACCGCCGAGGTCACCTACGGCCTGCTCCGCGCCTACGGCCTGGACGAACCCGACCTCACCGACGCCGTACGCCTGCTGCGCAGCACCTTCCACGGGTACTGCGCCCTGGAGTCCTCCGGCGCCTTCGGTGACCCCCGCGACCACGAGGCATCCTGGAACAGGGTGATCGACGCCCTGCACGTCGCCTTGGAGAACTGGCCCCGGGAGCAGGCTGGTTGACCGCCGGGAGCACTACTAGGTGCGGGGGCGACGGGGCGGAGCCGTGGTCCAGCGAGCGCTGCGGACCGGCCGCCAGAACGTCCGGTGGAGGAACAGCAGGCTCAGGAGCAGCAGGAGCAGGCCCACGGCCACGAACATGCCCACGAGCTGGGCGTCGTCGCCGGACGGGTCGTCGTCCCAGGCGATGGAGGCGAGGACCGGGCCGAGGACCGCGGCCGGGACGGCGACCCAGAAGAACAGGTAGGTCCGGATGACCTCGACGGCGCGGATGCGGGACCGGCCGACGATCTCGTACTCGGTCGTCGTGCTGCTGCCCTCGATGGTGATCCTGCCTTGCCGTACGTAGTAGCGGCGCAGCGGGACCACCGGCAGGATGATCATCAGCCACTGGGTGGCGAAGAAACAACCGCTGTCGTCCGCACGGGAGTTGTGCAGCAGCATGGTGCCCATCGCGCTGTGGGTCCCCAGCGAGGGCGGCCTGGCGTCCGACGGCAGGGGGTACACGGGATCCGGCATGCCCCGCAGGATATGCGCACCGGCGGGGACGCGTCCCCGTCTCGGCGCTGCCGGCCGAGCACCCCGATCTCCTCGTGCACCGGTGTCGTTGTCGTGCCCCCCGGGAGGCGGGGGCGGTCATGACAGGTCTCCGACGGCATCGGCGTAGTAGACGGACTCGGTGAGGTGGCGGGCGAGTTCGCGGAAGCTCCAGCCCTCGCCGGGTGAGTCGTCGAGCTGTTCGTCGGTGAGCGCGTCGAGGCGGTTGGCCCAGACGCGGGCGAGCCGGGTGAGGCGGCTGCGGGCCTCGTCGAGGTCCTGCGGGGTGAAGGGGGCGAGGTCGGCCCCGGTGGTGATCAGGGAGGCGTGCCAGTGGTCGGGCTGGGGGTCCTCACCGGCGAGCCGGGCCTCCATCTCCGCGAGGTGGTCGACGAGGTGGTCGGCGACACGGCGGATCGCCTTGTGCGGGGTGTGGACGCGGCCGTCGGCGTGCGCGGGTTCGCCGTCCCAGCGGGTCCAGGTGGCGGCCAGCGCGAGGACGTGGTCGACCATGCCGGTGACGGCCGCGGAGGGGGCGGAGGTCTGCGTGTTCTCGTTCATGCGGCAACGCTAGGAGCGGGACGCTTCGGTGCCGGCCGAACCGTCCGGGGGCGCGGGCGGGCCTGGGGCGCCCCGGTTCCGGTCGGAGCGCCCCAGGGGTTCATCCCACCCTGACCGCGCCCTCGGGCACCAGACGCAGGTCCAGCAGTTCCTGGCGGACCAGGTCCGCGTACACGGTGGCGCCGTGCACGGAGGTGTGCGTGTTGTCCCGTTTCTCGTTGTAGAGGTACAGCGCCTTGGAGCCCTCCACGCCGAGGGACTCCACCAGTTCCTTGGTCCGCGCGGTGAGGTCGATCAGCGGTACGTCCCGGTCGGCGGCGACGGAGCGGATGACGGCCGGGTGGTCGACGCCGAGCCCGTTGACCAGCAGGGCCGTGCCGTTGTCCAGGGTGCCGTCGGCGTTGAACCAGCGTCGCACGACCGGGGTCACGAGGACCGGCTCGCCGCCCCGCTCCCGCACGCCCGCCACCAGGGATTCGAGGCCTGCCCGGTAGGTCGCCCCGTCGGTGGTCTTGTCGTTGTGGGCGAGCTGGATCAGGACGAGGTCACCGCGCCGGATCAGTGGCCGGACGGTGTCCCACAGGAGCGGGTTCCCGAGATAGCTGACCGTACTCTCCCCGGAGTCCGCGTAGTTGGCCACGGACAGTCCCTTGCGCAGGTACTGGGGCAGTCGCTGGCCCCAGCCGGAGTACGGGTCGCCGGGCTGGTCGCAGACCGTGGAGTCGCCGACCAGGAGGATCTGCCGGGCGTGCCGGGCCGGGGTGACCCGGATGCCGGCGAGTGCGGGCGCGGTCCCGCCGACGGTGAGGTCGAGTCCGGGTGTGCCCTCGGCGCCGAGGGGTTCGCCCTCGGGTGTGCGGACGTTCACGGTGAAGCTCCGCACGACGCGTTCCCCGGCCGGTGCGGCGGTCTCCGGGAGGAGGGCGCGCCGGGTCTCGCCGCCGAGGGCGGTGCTGGACGCCCGGTCGCCGCCGAGGGTGACCCGCACGTCGTAGGTGCCGGGCGGCAGGTCGAAGTGGCAGGCGGTGGCCGTGCAGTTCTCGATGCCCGGGGCGGGCGGACGCTCCTTGTGCTGCTGTGCCTGGGCCTGGGCCGGTACGGCCGACAGGCCGATGCCCAGGGCCAGGGCCGTCGTCACGACGGCCCGGACGGGTGCGCGGCCCGGTCTCATGTCCCGCGTGTCCACTGCTGGTTGGTCCCTCCGTTGCAGGTGTGTGTGATGATCGCGGCGGAGTCGGCGGTGGACGCGCCGTTCACGTCCAGGCACTCGCCGGTGGCGCGGGACCTGATGGTGACGTAGGAGCCCGTGGTGGTGACCGACCACTGCTGGCCGGCCGCGGAGGCGTCGCAGTCCTCCTGCGAGACGGTGCTCGCGTTCTCCCGCACGCACAGGCCGCTGTTGCGGACCACCAGTTGGTGGTGGCCGCCGCCGACGGACTTGAACCAGTACTTCTGGTTGCCGCCGCCGTTGCACCCGTACTGCTTGATCTGGGTGCCCTGCCAGAGCGACTGGCTGGTCACGTCGGCGCACTTGCCGCTGTGCCGGGCGATCAGCGTGTGGTACGTGGCGGCGGTGCCGTCGACCGTTCCGGCGGCCGTGTCGACGGTGACCTCGGGCGACCAGGACAGGGACATCGACGTGGCCGACGGGAAGGTCAGCGGCAGCCACACGTACCGGGAGTCGTTGACGGTCCCGCCGAAGGAGTTGCCCCAGCGGTCGCCCAGGTACAGGTACGAGGTGCCGGAGGAGCCCTGCACCGGCAGGACGTACGCGGTCTGTGAGCCGTAGGCGGTCGAGTCGCCGACGTCGCGCATCGCCGACCAGGGGCCGGAGAGGCTGGTGGCGGTGGCGTACCGCTGCTGGTTGGGGTTCCAGCCGGTGGCGCCCGAGGTCAGCATGAAGTAGACGCCGCCCCGCTTGAACAGGGCGGGTGCCTCGCGGTGGCCGCCGGGCCAGGGGTTGGCGACCAGGCTCGCGATGCCGGTGTAGTCGGCGGTGAGCCGGTAGATGTGCAGGTCGTAGTTCTCGCGGGCGGCGGAGACCATGTAGCCGGCGCCGTCGGTGTCCGTGAAGACGGTGATGTCGCGGGACATGTGCTGTCCCAGCGGCCGGAAGCTGCCCCGCCAGGTGTAGGCGCCGTCCACGGTGTCGGAGACGGCGACGGCGGCGCGGGCCTCGCTGTAGTCGCTGCCGTTCTCCTTGTGCATCCACATCACGAACTGGCCGGTGGCCGCGTTGTACATGACCTTGGGCCGCTCGATGTTGGCGGTGGCGAGCTCCGGGTGGCTGTCCTCGGTGAGGACGTGGCCCCGGAACTCCCAGTTCTTCAGGTCGGTGGAGCGGTGGGCGTCCACGTAGCGGAAGGTGTTGTCGGCGTTGCGGTGCTCGCCGAACCAGTAGTAGTACGCGCCGACCTTGAGGACGCCGCCGCCGTGGGCGTGTACGGGGCTGCCCGAACGGTCGGTGAACTGCGTGCCGTTGGCGATGGTCTGCGGGGCGGCCTGCGCGGGCCCGGCGGTGGCCAGGGCGCCGGCGAGCGCGAGACAGAGGGCGAGCAGTACGGCGTACGCACGTCTCATGTCACGCCCCCGCGGTGTCGGCCACGGGGACGCCGAAGTCGGGGGTGCCGTCCGGCTTCCAGCCGAGCTTCTGGATCCTGGTGTGCCGGTTGGGGTCGTGCAGCGGGTCGCCGACGATCTCCTTGTACTGGCGGGCGTGGTAGACGAGCACGTCGGTACGGCCGTCCTCGGCGACCGTGAAGCAGTTGTGGCCGGGGCCGTACTGCTCGGTCGTGTCGTTGCTGGTGAAGACGGGGACGGGCGACTTGGCCCAGTTGGCGGGGTCCATGAGGTCGCTGTCCTCGTCGGCGGTCAGCAGTCCCACGCAGTAGTTGTGGTCGGTGGCGCTGGCCGAATAGGTCATGAACAGGCGGCCGTTGCGGTGCAGCACGTAGGGGCCCTCGTTGACCGCGAAGCCGACGCGTTCCCAGTCGTACTCGGGTGTGGAGAGCCGCACTTGGGGTCCGGTCAGGGTCCAGGGGTTCGCCATCTCGGAGAGCCAGACGGCGGTGTTGTTGTCCAGGCCGGGTTCGTGCTGGGCCCAGGCGAGGTAGCGGGTGCCGCGGTGGGCGAAGGTGGTGGCGTCCAGGGAGAAGGTCTCCCACGCGGTTCTGATCCGCCCCTTCTCGGTCCAGGTGCCCTTGAAGGGGTCGGGGTGGGCGTTCTCCAGCACCCAGATGCGGATCGCCCACACGTCCTCGGCGGGCGCGGCGGCGAAGTAGACGTACCACTTGCCGTCGACGCGGTGCATCTCCGGCGCCCAGATGTGGGCGCCCATGTCCCCGGAGGGGTGCGCCCGCCAGATCACGGACTCGGCGGCGCGGCCGAGCCCGCCCAGGGTGCGGGAGCGGCGCAGGATGATCCGGTCGTACTCGGGGGAGGTGGCGGTGAAGTAGTAGAAGCCGTCGGTGTGCCGGGTGATGTGCGGGTCGGCGCGGTTGGGGACGAGCGGGTTCACGTACGGGGCTGCCTTCGGGTGTGCGGCGGCGTCGGCCGCGGCGGGTGTCGCGGCGGCCAGGGCGCCCGCGGCGAGGGCGCCCTTCAGCAGGAGTCTGCGGGCGGGGGGCGGGGACGGGTCGGGCAGGCGGTCGTCGGCGGCGCGGCTCATGCGGTCTGCCTCTCGTGGGGAAGATGACATGCACTCGCTTTTCGGTATATCGAACGTCGTCTGAAACGACGAACGTCGAAAAGGTAAGGGCGTGTCACGGAGAGGTCAACGGGTCCGGCGGGACGTGACCGTCAGGGTCGCGCGGGCATGACGGTCCAGCCGGTGGCGGCCACCACGTCCCGCGCGATGTCCACGACGGACCGTCCGTCCGTCGCCACCCGTACCGTCCCCGCCGGGGCGCGCCGGTCCAGGAGCCGCGCCTTGCGGAGGCTCCCTTCCAGCTCCCGCTCCAGTTCCGAGCCGAGCTCCCGGCCCGTCAGCCGCTCCCGGGCGGTGGCGTCGGAGGCGGTGAGCAGGACCCGTACGATCCTCACCCCGGCCCCCATGGCACGCTCGAACATGCCCGTCGCCTCGGGCAGCACGCTCACGGTGTTCGTGTAGACCAGGCGCCGGTAGCCCCGCTGGGCGAAGTTGGCCCACACGGCGGTCAGATTGCTCTCGGTGATCTCCGAGCGGTGGGGGTCCCCCTCCGGTGCCGGATGCACCTGCCCCATGAAGTCGCCCTCGACGATCGCGTGGGAGACCTCCGCGGCACGCAGCAGCGCCGAAACCTCCCACGCCACCGTCGTCTTGCCGACTCCGGCCCGTCCTCCGATGAGCAGCGCCTCAGCCCGGTCCATGGGGGCAGCGTGCCAGCCGGCGGCCTCCTCCCGCGATCCGATATCGGTCCCGTCCCGGGAGGAGGCGCACGCGGGGCCCGGTCCTATCCGGCCGTGCGGCGCACGACGACCGTGGCGGAGCGCGGCCGGTCACCCGGCCGCAGTCCCGGCCAGCCGCTCACCGCGCGGGGGTCGCTCGCGTCCGGGGCGCCCCAGCGGGCGGTCCGCTCGCCGGGGTGCTGGATGTTGACGAAGAGCGTCCGCCCGTCCGGGGTGGCGTCCACCCCGGTGACCTCGGCGCCGCGCGGGGCGGTGAGGAAGCGGCGGACGGTGCCGGTCGCGACGTCCGCGGCCAGGAGGGCGTTGTTGCCGGCCTCCCGGTACGCGGCGCCGGGGCCGTTCAGCGCGTGACCGGAGATCCCCGTCGAGATCCACAGGGTGCCCCGCGCGTCGAACCACAGGCCCTTGGGCGCGAGGAAGGCCGCCTCGGGGGACCGCTGCTCCCCTGCCGACAGGAACTCCTCCCAGCGCAGCCCGTCACCGGCCGTCTCCCGCCACCGCACGACGCGCCCGTGGGGATCGGCGTCCCCCAGCCGCGGCACCGCGCTCCCGGTGCCCGAGTCCGAACACCGGGCCGTGCCGTTGCCGCCCGCGAGCGCCAGGTAGACGTGGCCGTCGACGGGGCTCACGGCGACCCGCTCCGGCCGGTTCAGCGCGGTGGCGCCCAGGGCGTCGGCGGCGAGCCGGGCGCGTACCAGCACGTCGGCCTGGTCACGCCACCCCGCCTCACGGGTCAGCGGGCCGTGCCCGTGCCGCAGCGGCAGCCAGGCCCCGGTGCCGTCGGCGCGCAGCCGCGCCACGTAGAGCGTGCCGTCGTCCAGCGGGCTCCGGCCGCCCCCGCTCACGTACTTGTACAGGTGGCCGCCGTCCACGGCGTCGGTGCTGTAGACGACGGCACGGCCGGCGCTCCCGGTCACCGTCGCGCCGCCGTGCGCGAAGCGGCCGAGGGCGGTCCGCTTGACCGGCGCGGAGGACGGGTCGCGCGGGTCGAACTCCACGATCCAGCCGAAGTGCCGGGGGCTCGCCTCCGGTCGGGACAGGTCGAAGCGCGGGTCCGAGCGGTGCCACGGGTGACCGAACCCGGTGGCGGACAGCCCGTAGCGGATGTCCTCCTCGGTGCGCCGCCAGGCCGGGTCGTCCGTGCCGAAGCAGGCCCGGAAGTCCTCCTCCGCGGCCAGACACGTCCCCCAGGGCGTGACGCCGACACCGCTGACGGCCGGCACACCGCGCGGGTCGCCGTCGACCGCGACCGGACCGGAGAACCGGGTCGGCGTGTCCGCCGTGATCCTGCGGCCCAGCGCCGAGCCCACGGTCCTCCAGGTCCCGCCGGACTCCCGCACCTCGACCACGGTGACCCCCTGGGCGGCCATGGCCGTACGGGGGTCGTCGCCCAGCAGCGCGGGATCGGCGCTCTCGTGGCCGATGACCAGCAGACCGTGCCGGCTCGCCGCGGCACCGTCCGCCAGGGGGACGTACCGGATGCCGTGATGGTGGCTGCCGACCTGCCGCGCCTGCGCGGTGGAGCCGTCCGCGTCCGTCCCGGACGTGCGTATCCGCTGCCCCCAGGGGGCGATGACGTCCGCGCGGTACCCGGCGGGGACGGTGACGGCGTCCGCCTCACTGGCCGCCACGGGTTCGAACCGTGACGACGGCGGGCGGCTGGTCCCTGCGGCCGGCCGCCGCGCGGAGCCGTCGGCCGCCGCGGCGCCGGGTGCCCCGACGGCCAGCAGTCCGGTGGCGGTCAGCGCGCCGTACGCGACCACACCGCGCCGCGACGGGCCCCCCGCCGCCTCCGTCCCGTTGCCCGGCGCGTCGTTGCCCGGCGCCTCGTTGCTCCACGCTCCGTCACGCATCAGAACCTCCCCTGGTTGAGAGCCGTCTGCAGGGCCCGGGTGGTGCCCGCTCCCCAGTCGCCGTCGACGGTCAGACCGGCGCCGGTCATCTTGTTGAGGTGCCGCTGCATCGCCTTCACGGTGGCCTCACCGATGTCGCCGTCGACGACGAGGCCCGCCCCCGCCCAGGTGTTGAGGTGCTGCTGGAGGGCGCGCTTGGAAGCCGGCCCCCACTCCCCGTCGGCGGTGACCCCGATCGCGCGCTGTGTCGCGGTGATCGTCGCGGGTCCGAACTCCCCGTCGACCGAAAGGCGTTCCCCGTCGGTGTAGGCGGTGTACGCCGCCTCGGTGGCGGGTCCCCACATTCCGTCCGCCGCCGCGCCGACCTTGGTCTGCAGCCACTTCACCCCCGCCTCGGTGAGCGGCCCGAAGACGCCGTCCACGTCCAGCGGCGGGGTGTGGCCCAGGCCGTTGACCGCGCTCTGCTGGGACCGCACGGAGCGGATCGTGGTGATCCCGCCCCCACCGAAGTTCGGTGACCCGGTGTACGTCGCGTAGGCCTGCTCGGTGTCGGGTCCCCACAAACCGTCCGGCGCGGTGCCGACCTTGGTCTGCAGCCACTTCACCCCCGCCTCGGTGAGCGGCCCGAAGCTGCCGTCCACGTCGAGCGGCGGGGTGTGACCGAGACCGTTGACCGCGATCTGCTGCGCGGCGATGGAGCGGATCGCCGCGTACCCGCCCCCGCCGCCGCCCCTGCCGATGTACGCCACGTACGCCGCCTCGGTGAGCGGCCCCCACAACCCGTCGGGATCCGTACCGACCTTGGTCTGCAGCCATTTGACCCCGGCCTCGGTGAGCGGGCCGAAGCTGCCGTCCACGTCCAGGGGCGGGGTGTAACCGAGGCTGTTGACGGCCCGCTGCTGGGCGGAGACCGAGCGGACGCTGACCAGTCCCGTTCCGGGAGTGCCCGGATCACCGCCTCCGATGGGCAGGGTCGACCCGCTCATCCCGTTGATCACCCACAGCCGCAGCTCCGAGCCGGGGCACTGGGTGGAGGCCAGCGCCCCGTGGTAGGTGGCGTCGAGGACCTTGTTCGTCCGTTCGTTGGCGGCGTGGTAGAGGCTGCGGATCGCGTTCTTGGCCGCCGTCGTGGCATCGCCGTCCACGCCGATGAAGCACACCCCGAAGTGGGTGGTGTTGTGCCCGGTGATGTGCGCGCCCAGGTTGTCCCAGCCCCGCCCCTCGTAGATCCGCCCCTGCCAGTCGACGAGGAAGTTGTAGCCGATGTCGTCCCAGCCGTTGGAGTCCATGTGGTAGTTCTGGATCGCCCGCACGGTCTGGTACTTGTTCGCGGCGGAGTAGTGCACGGCGAAGCCGATGCGCTGCCCGTACGCCACCTTGACCACGTCACGGGGAGGGCGCGCTCCCCACTCCGAGCGGGAGATGACGTCGAGCCGGGCGGGGGCCGACTGGCTCGGCATGCCCGGGTCGATGGCCGACCCCGTCTTCGCGTACTCCGTGAGGTTGCCGGGGCAGTCGGTGTCCGGGTTGTTCTTGGAGTGGGGGTAGATCGCGTCGCCGGCCTTGCGGTTGTCGGGGACGGCGGTGCGCAGATGCCAGATCAGGTCCTTGATCGCGTTCTTCATCGCGGACGTCGGCTGCTGGTACTTCCAGAGCAGGCCGCAGATGGAGTAGTAGCCGGTGTTGCGTCCGACGTCCCCGTAGCCCTCTTCCCGGATGTATCCGGGCGAGTTCGCCTCCCCCCGTTGCAGGCCGCGCCCTTCGTAGACGTGTCCGTGCGGGCACACCAGGAAGTTGTACTCGATGTCCTCGAAGTCCTCGGCGTATTCCTTCGCCCACACCTCGGCGATGTCGCGGCGGCAGTCGTCCTCGGAGTTCAGGACGGGAGGGACGAGCCCGCGGTGGTGGATGAACACGCCGCCCTTCCACGGTGTCCACGCGCGGCCGGTGTTCAGCGGGCCCATGCCGGCCTGCGCGACGATGGCCTCCTCCGCCGCCCGGTAGGGGAACTCGTAGTTCCAGTAGACGGTCGCGGCTCTGTCCGCGATGAGTTCCGCTCCCGTCGACGTATCAGGGACATGGGCGGCCCAGGTGGACCGGCGCAGGATGGTGACGGCCATGGCGGCTCTCTCCAGTGAACGGTGGGCACAGGGGCATACCCGGCCAACGTTCGCCGCAACTCCACCACCACGCCACACCTTTGAGGCTGGACGCAAAAGCCCAGGTGGGGCGATGTCGGTGAGGTGAATTCGGAGCATGCGGCGCCCCCTCGTGTGCTGGGCCTTTTCGGCAGGGCGCAAAGGCCTGGCCGGCCAGGCCGGTCGCAGGAACGCTGAAGCGGCAGACCGGTGCGCCGACCACATCCGCACCAACAACAGGAGGGGAACCATGCACCGAGGCCGCCTGCCTCGTACCAAGGCCGCTCTCTTCTCGGGAGCCGTCACCGCGAGTCTCCTGGTGGGCGCGGTCGCCGCCGCGCCCACCGCGTCCGCCGCCTCCTATCCGACGTGCAACGGCGTCAAGGAGAAGGCGCTGGACGCCGGGGCGACGACGGTCCTGCAGCCGTACTACAAGGGCACGGGCAGCAGGAACTGCGAGCTGCGGAAAGGCGACTCCGGGCCGGCCGTCGAGGAGTTGCAGTTCAACCTGATCCACTGCCACGGCAAGAACACCGGCGGCACCGACGGCATCTACGGGGACCTGACGCGGCAGGCCGTGAGGGAGGTCCAGGCCGCGGCGAGGATCGGCGTGGACGGCATCTACGGGCCGGAGACCCGCAAGGCGATGAAGTGGTACTACTACATCAACGGCGACCCCGGCCGTAACTGCGTCAAGGCGGGCGTCTAGCCCACGTCACCCCGGTCCCGGCGGGACCGGGGTGACGTACGGTCTCCGGCCCTCCGCGGTCAGGGCCTTCGGGCCGCCACAGGCGTGAAGGTCCCCATCCGGTCCCCTTCCGGCTGGACGACGCCGTACGTCCCCTCCGGGACCGCGTTCCAGGCGCCGGGCAGGTCGCCCAGGGGTTCGGAGACGATGAGGCGGGCGTCGTCGGACATCTCGCGCAGGAAGGCCAGGTCCGGGTGGAGGGAGCGCAGGGTGTCCACGCGGGTGCTGTAGAAGAGCGAGCGCGACTCCTTCTGGCTGGAGTAGCGGAACGCCCACAGGCGCACGCCGTCGGTCACCGCGACCGTCATCTGCAGCGGGAACTCCACGCCGTGCTCGTGGCCGACGCGTTCCACCAGGCCGGCCATCCGCGCGACGGCACCGGGCGGATCCTCCTCCAGACCGAGGGTCAGCGAGAGGTAGAACATCATCTCCGAGTCCGTGGAACCCTCGACGTACGGGAACAGACCCGGCTCGACGGACAGCGCGAGGTCGCGTCTGACGAGGTGGAACTCGGCGATCGCCCCGTTGTGCATCCACATCCAGCGGCCGTGCCGGAACGGGTGGCAGTTGGTCTGCTGCACCGCCGTGCCGGTCGAGGCCCGGATGTGGGCGAAGAAGAGCGGCGAGACGACGTGCTCGGCGATCTCCCGCAGGTTGCGGTCGCTCCAGGCCGGTCCGATGTCCCGGACGACCGCGGGGCTGTCCTTGTCCGGCACGTACCAGCCCACGCCGAACCCGTCACCGTTGGTCGTCTCGACGCCCATCTTGGCGTGCAGGCTCTGGTCGATCAGTGAGTGGGCCGGCCTGTAGAGGATGCTGTCGAGCAGGATGGGAGTGCCCGAATAGGCGAGCCAACGGCACATCGTCCACCGCCTTCCCGGTCAACGGTCACAACCGCCGTTCCAGGGTCCGTCGTCGCGCCGGCCCAGCGCGAGCCTCGTCACCCGCGGCCAGTCGGGTGCCCCGTTCCCCGGCCGCGTACCCACCGCACCCCGCGGGACGCGCACCCGCAGCGCCCCGGGCACGATCCGGCACACCACGGGAACCGGCAGCAGCACGTGCTCCCCGTCCACGCCGGCCGGGACGACCGGGGTGTCCGCCTCCACGACGACCTCGTCGGCGGTCAGCCGCAGCAGGCCGGCCGCGCGGGGGCCGCGTGCCATCCCGGCGGCCCGCACCGCGCTCTCGACCCGCACTCCCAGCACCCCGAGCCGTCCGGAGTCCAGCCGCTCCCGGCGCCCCGGCCGGGAGGCGTCGACCACCCGCAGATACGGGTTGTTGCTGACGAGCAGTGCCTGCAGCCCGTCCGCCCGCGTCCCGGCGGCCCGCATCCGCAGCCGGGGCGCCGACGGGCCGGACAGCAGACCGGGCAGCGTCCGGAGCGTGGTCCGCCGCTTCTCCTCCCGGTACGCGGGATCGCCCACGACCGCCGCGTACGTGCCGAAGGAGGCGTTGTTGACGAAGACCCGGCCGGCGGCGAAACCGAGGTCGACCCGGAGTTCGACGCCGTCCGTCAGGGCGTCGAGGGCCTTCGCCGGGTCGTCCCGGTCGAGACGGAGGTCGAGCGCGAAGTGGTTGCGGGTGCCGGCCGGGATCACCAGGAACGGCAGGTCGTGGCGGGCGGCCACCTCCGCCACCAGCGCCTGGGTGCCGTCCCCGCCGGCCACCGCCAGCAGATCGGCTCCGTCGCGCACGGCGTCCTCGGCGAGCGCGGCCACGTCCTGGTGCCCGGCGCCGAGGAGCACCACCCGGACACCCGCCGCACGCGCCCGGTCCGCCAGCCGGAAGCGGTCCACCTTGCCGCCGCCGGAGCGCGGGTTCATCAGCGCCCAGGGACGGCGCGGCGGCTCGGCGGGCACCGGCTCGGCGGTCGCGGGCGCCACCGCGTTCCGCGCCGCGCCCACGGCCAGCGCCCACAGCGCCAGGGACACCGCGGCCGGCCCCAGCATCCCGCCCGCGGCGTACAGGGCGAGGACCGTCAGCGGTGCCGTCACGCACAGCACCGCGCCGACGATCCGCACCGCCCCGAAGTGGGAGAGCGTCCACCACAGTCCCACGGCCGCCAGGGCCAGTCCGGCGAGGCCGAGCAGCGCCCAGAGCACGCTGCGCAGGCCGGCGGCCACGAGCGGGACCAGGACGCCGGCCGCGAGGGCGAGGAGCGCCAGTCGCGCCCACCGGGCACCCCGGCGGCCGGTGGTCGGCACGGAGCCCGGCTCAGCGTTCCGCGCCGGTGTGCGCACGCGACACGCACAGCGCCCAGACGATGAACCCGGAGAAGGCGATCATCACGACGGACCAGACCGGGTAGTACGGCAGGGACAGGAAGTTGGCGATGATGATGAGCCCGGCGATCACCACGCCGGCGACGCGGGCCCACATGGCTTCCCGGGTCAGGCCGAGGCCGACGAGCACCGCGAGGGCGCCGAGCACCAGGTGGGTCCAGCCCCAGGCGGTGAGGTCGAACTCGAAGACGTAGTTCCGCGTCGTGACGAAGACGTCGTCCTCGGCGATGCCCATGATGCCCCGGAGGATGTCGAGCACTCCCACGATCATGAGCGTGACGGCGGCGAAGACGGTCAGGCCTTCGGCCCACTGCCCCTTGGCCGACGGGGCGTGCGCACCGGTCGCCGCGCGTGCGCCGTGTGTCGGATGTGTCGCTGTCATTCCGATGCCTCGATTCCGTGTCGTGTCCGTGTCCGTGTCGTGTGTTCAGCGGCTCGCGGAGGAAGCGAACGGGCCCGGGTGTTCCGCCGGGCCGTGGCCGCTCAGGACCAGTTCCTTCGCCCGGCGGAACTCGTCGTCCGTGATGTCTCCGCGGGCCTTGATCTCGGACAGCCGGGAGAGTTCGTCGACGCTGCTGGCGCGGCCGCCGGCGCCCCTGGCGGTCTCGCGGACGTAGCTGTCGAAGGCCTCCTGCTGTGCGCGCGCCTGGGCGATCTCGCGGCGCCCCATGTTCCTGCCGCGGGCGATCACGTAGACGAAGACGCCCAGGAAGGGCAGGACGACCGTGAACACCAGCCAGCCGGCCTTGGCCCAGCCGCTCAGGTCGTCGTCGCGGAAGATGTCCATGACGACCCGGAAGAGCAGGACGAACCACATGATCCACAGGAAGAAGACCAGTATGGTCCAGAAGGCGCTCAGCAGCGGATAGTCGTACGCGAGGTACGTCGCACCACTCATCTCGGTCCTCCGTTCCGGGCCTGCGCCCCGACGTGCGGTTGGGTGCCAGGCTCAGCCTGTACTCGGCGCGTGGCCCACTGCCTCACCCGGGACGGGTGATCCGGGCACGGCGCCGACGCGATGGGATGGGCCTCGGGGAAGTCGTCGCGCGCGGCACGGACGGGAGGCAGCGATGGCCGCAGGAAGTTCGTCCGGCACCCCCCTGAGCCCGGCCGAGCGTGCCGCCCGGGGCAAGGACGCGCGCAGCCGCGTCCCGCGCGCCTCCCACGGCCGGTTCGAGGCGGCCGGGGACCGGCCCGACCCCGTCGGCGTGATCGAGCGGCAGTCGGCGACCCGGCTGCCCGAGCTGGTGCCGGTCCGCCACGGCCGCATGCTCGAGTCCCCCTTCCGGTTCTACCGTGGTGCGGCGGCGATCATGGCGGCGGACCTCGGTCCGCTCCCGGACACCGGTCTGACCGTGCAGTTGTGCGGCGACGCCCACCTGCTCAACTTCCGCCTGCTGGCCTCCCCGGAGCGCCGTCTGGTCTTCGACATCAACGACTTCGACGAGACGCACGCCGGTCCCTTCGAGTGGGACGTCAAGCGACTGGCGGCGAGCTTCGCCGTCGCCGGCCGGGCGAACGGCTTCCCGGTCGGGAAGCAGAACGGCGCGGTGCGCGCCTGCGTGGAGGCGTACCGCCTGCGCATGCGGGAGTTCGCCGGGATGCGCACCCTGGACGTCTGGTACGCGCAGGACGACGCCGACCGGTTGCGGGAGCTCATGGCCTCGTCGATGAACCGTGCGGCCCGGCGCCGTACCGCCGGGGCGACGGAACGCGCCCGGACCCGCACGCATCTCCAGGCCTTCGCGAAGCTCACCCGTGTATCGGCGGACGGGCGGCGCATCGCCCCGGATCCGCCGCTGGTCACGCCGCTGCGCGACCTGCTGGACGATCCCTCCACCGAGGAGGAGGCGCTGCGCGAGGTCCTGGACGGCTACGCGCGCTCGCTGTCGTCGGAGCGCCGGCACCTGCTGGGGCGCTACCACCTGGCCGACGTGGCCCGGAAGGTGGTGGGTGTCGGCAGTGTCGGCACCCGCTGCTGGATCGTGCTCCTGCTCGGCCGGGACGACGGCGATCCCCTGCTGCTGCAGGCCAAGGAGGCGCAGGAGTCGGTGCTCGCGCCGTACACGGACGGCGCGCACCACGAGCGCTACGACAACCAGGGCCGCCGGGTCGTGGCGGGTCAGCGGCTGATCCAGACGACCAGCGACATCCTGCTCGGCTGGACGCACGCCGTGGGTCTCGACGGACGCCCCCGCGACTTCTACGTACGGCAGCTGCGCGACTGGAAGGGCATCGCCCGTCCGGAGACCATGGACCCGGGGCTGCTGCGGCTGTTCGCGCGGCTGTGCGGGGCGAGTCTGGCACGGGCCCACGCCCGGTCCGGCGATCCGGTCGCCATCGCCGCCTACCTGGGGCGCGGCGACCGCTTCGACCGGGCGCTCGCCGGGTTCGCGCAGGACTACGCGGACCGCAACCAGCGGGACTTCGAGGCGCTGGGCGAGGCCGTGCGGTCCGGCAGGGTGCGCGCCGAGAGCCCGTGACCCGCCGGCCGGGACCGTTACTCCGGCACCTGGCGCATCTCCACGACCCGCAGCCCCAGGGACTGACAGCGGGCCAGCAGCCCGTACAGGTGTGCCTCGTCGACGACGTGCCCGAACAGCAGGGTCTGACCGGACATCACGACGTGGTCGAGTTCCGGAAAAACCTCGATCAGCGGTTCCGAGAGATGTCCGTCGACACGGATCTCGTAGCGCATGGGCTGCTCCCCGGGTGGCCTGGGACAGGCGGGCCGCGCCCGTACCCTGCGATCGTCCGCCACCGGGCGGCGGCCCGGCTCACCCGGTACAGGTGAGGGACCGCCCGTCTCAGTGCTTCAGCCAGAGCTTGCACGAGAGGATCACCAGGCCGAGTACGAGGTTCACCACCGCCGACAGGGCCATCAGGCGCCGGCCGGCACCGGCCCGGCGGGCCGCCGCCACCGACCAGCCCACCTGCCCCGCCACGGCGACGGACAGCGCGAACCACTGGGTGCCCTGCACGCCGAGGCCGAGCACGGGACTGACGGCCACGGCGGCCGCCGGTGGCACGGCGGCCTTGACGATCGTCCACTCCTCACGGCACGCCCGCAGGACGACGTGCCGGTCCGGACTGCGCTGCGCCAGCCGCGCCCCGAACAACTGCGCGTGCACGTGCGCGATCCAGAACACCCCGCCGGTGAGCAACAGCAGCAGCACCATCTCCAGCCGCGGGAACGAGCCGAGCGTGCCGGCCCCGACGATCACCGAGGCCGCGAGCATGGATCCGTAGACACCGCCCGTGTAGTCGGCGTGCGCCCGGCGTTCGGCGGTGCGCGCGGCACGGCCGGGCGCGCGGTGCCCGGTGCCGGTCAACACGGGCTTCCCCCTCGTCACAGCAGGTCCAGCTCGCGGGCGCGGCGCACCGCCTCGTTGCGGCGGTTGACGGACAGCTTCCGGTAGACGCTCTTGAGGTGGGTCTTGACCGTGTTCACGGACACGTACAGGTCGGCGGCGATCTCCTCGGTGGACATGGTCAGGGCCAGCCGCCGCAGCACGTCGCACTCGCGTCCGCTCAGCTCCTCGACGACGGGGGGCGGCGGCTCCTGCCCGCGCGGGGACGCGCCGTTGCCGGGTGCGGGCCGGCCGGTCACCGGCCGGGGCGGCGACGCCGCGCCCAGGTAGCGCCGGATCCACGGCCCGGCCTCGGTGAAGGGCCTCCTCAGCCGCTCCCGGCGCGCCTCCGCCAGCGCCCGCGCCACGAGTCCGCGCGCGGTCGCGCCGTCCCCCGCCTCGTCCGCGGCCCGCGCCCGCACCAGCAGGGCCCGGACGGCCACGGCGGGACCGGCGCGCCCCTCCGGACGCGCCCGGTCGAGCAGTCGTACGGCCTCGGCGGCCCCGCCGGTGGCGAGCCGGACCCGCGCGGCCCCCACCACGCAGGCCGGCTGCTCGTCGGGCACCTCCCGCAGCAGCCCGGCGGCCGTCTCCGTACGTCCCTCGGCGAGGTGGGCGTCGGCCGCGACGAGCGCCGTCTGCCCGCGCGCCCACGGTGAGACGGCGTCGGCGGGCACCTGCGGTTCCACCGCCTTCAGCGCGGCCTCCGGATCGCCGCGCGCCAGATGCAGACGTGCGGCCGTCAGGGCGCGTCCGGCCTCCAGTACGGGGTCCCGCATCGCGGGGTGCGCCTCGGCCGACGTGTCGAGCAGGGCCTGGGCCTGCCCCAGCTCGTCACGGTCCACGGCGACGGCGGCCAGGACGAGCCGTTCGACACCGGAGCCGGACGGCCGGGGCAGCCCGAACCGCTCCGTCTCGGCGAGGGCCTCGCGGGCCTTGCGTTCGGCCCTGCCGAGCCAGCCGTCCAGATGGTCGATCAGGGCGAGCCGGCCGAGCGAGTCCTCGCGCGGGAGGGCCGTGGCCGCTCCCGGGGCGGAGTCCGCCACGGTGGACAGGGCGGCCCGCGCCTCCTCGAAGCGCCCGGCCCACAGCCGTGCGGAGCCGAGGTGGTCCAACAGCAGCGCGGTGAGTTCGGGATGCCGGTCCAGCAGCTCGGCGGGGACCGCTTCCCGCAGCCTCCCGGCCGCCCGCGCCGCGTCCTCCGCCCGCTCCGGCGCACCGGTCAGCCGGGCGGCCAGCACCTCCAGCAGGGCGCAGCTCAGCCGGGCCGCCGCCGCGTCCGCCGTGCCGTCGTGCTCCGCCAGCTCGTGCCGTGCGCGGCGCAGGTGGGTCAGCCCGCCGTCGATCTCGCACCGGGCCAGCCGGTCGGCCGCCCGCACCAGCTCCGGGGCCGCTCCCGTGCCCTCCCGCCCCATCCGGGAGAACAGCCCGGCCAGCGCGTCGGAGCGCGGCCCGGTGAAGAACTGGCCGATGGCGAGGTCGTCGACCAGGGCGTTCGCGGTGAACTCCCAGTCGTCGGCGGCGGCCCCGTGTCCGAGCGCCTCCGGAAGGTGTCCGGACCGCCGCAGCCACTCGGCGGCCCGCCGGTGCAGCTCGGGTTCCAGTCCGGGCAGGCGCATCCGCAGATGGGCGCGGAGGATCTCGGCGAACAAGGGGTGGAGCCGGTACAGATTGTGCCCGAGGTGCTCGACGAAGGCGTTGTCCCGGCTCAGCCGGGCCAGGATGGCCTCGGCGTCGTCGCGCCCCGTGACCGCGTTCGTCAGGCCGGGACAGAACCGGTCGAGCACGCTCACCCGCAGCAGCAGGTCCTGGGTCTCGGCGTGCTGCCGCTTGAGCACCTCCGCCAGCAGGAAGTCGGCGATCGTGCTGCGGTCCGCCTCGAACTCCTTGAGGTACACCTCCGGATCCGGGCTCTCCCCCGCCGCCAGCGCGCACAGCCGCAGCCCGGCGGCCCACCCCCGGGTGCGCTCCACCAAGGCGCTCACCGCGGCCGGGGGCAGCCGCAGCCCGTGCAGCTCCATCAGCTCGGCGGCCTCGTCGGGGGTGAGGGCCAGCTCGGCGCCCCTGATCTCCGTCAGCTCGCCCGCGGCCCGGTAGCGGTGCAGGGGCAGCAGCGGCTCGGTACGGGTGACGAGGACCAGCCGCAGCCCCGGCCCGGCGTGACGCAGCACGAACTCCAGCTGCTCGGCGATCTCCGGGGAGGTGACCCGGTCGAACTCGTCGAGCACCAGCACCACGGGCCGCTCCCGGACGCTCAGCTCGGCGGCGAGGCGGGCCCCCAGGGTGGGGCTCACGCGGTTCGCGTCCGCCGGGAACCCGACGCCGGCGGGCGGCGGGACACCGGCGGTGTGCAGGGCGCGCAGCAGGTAAGCCCAGAACATCCCGGGCCCGTCCCCGGCCGCCTCGGTGGTGAACCAGGCGACCGGCAGCCCGTCGCCCAGACGCTCCGCCCAGTCCGCGACGAGCAGGGTCTTCCCCGCACCCGCGGCACCGTTGACCATGGTCAGCGGAGTCCGCAGCCCCTGGTCGAGACGCCTGGTCAGCCGCTCCCGCCGCAGGTACGTCACCGGTCTCGCCGGAACGGCGAACCGGGTCCGCAGGAAGGGATCCCCGTGCGGGTCGGCGAGGGGTTCCGCGGCGGACGAACCGTCCCCTTCAAGCCCGGTCATGGCGCTCACCGCCTCTGTTCGGCTGCGGCTCCCTCTCAGCATCCCAGCACTGTGACCGGAGGGCGCGCCGTGAGGTGCCGCCTCGTCGAGGGCGCGGGCTCGCACACCCCCCTCCACGCACTCACCAGCACCCGGCTCCCACCTGCGGACAGTCCGGATACAACCCTTTCGGTCCGTCGCGAGTCAGAGACGTCACCACGGGGTGAGGGTCTGCGCACAACCGGACCACGGGAATGGCATACGATGCGCGCGACCCTCATAAAGATCACATAAGAGGATGCACACGCCATGGCAATCCGTGCCCCGCATCGTTCCCTTCGCGGCATATCCGCCGTTGTCGCCCTGCTCGCGATCGGCGCGGTGGGATGTTCGGAGGTGTCCGACGCCGTCGACAGCGCCAAGGACGGCGCGAAGAAGGTGGCCCGTCAGCGCTCGGTGTTCTCGCTGGACACCGGCGACTGCTACAACCCCAACGGCAAGGCCGAGGGGGAGGCGTACTCCGTCGAGGTCGTGCCCTGCGACGAGGCCCACGAGGGCCAGGTCGTCGGCGAGTTCGCGATCCAGAAGAAGGGCACGGAGTACCCCGGCGACGACGAGATCTCGGCGATCGCGGACGAGCGCTGCCCGGTCGAGGCGCAGAAGTACGCCCCGGACACCTGGGCGCTCCCCAAGGGCGCCGCCCTCTTCTACTACACCCCGACCAAGGAGAGCTGGGCGACCGGCGACCGCTCGGTGAGCTGCACCTACACCGCGGAGGGGGCCAAGCTCAGCGGCTCGCTGGACACCGCGAAGTCCCTCAAGCCCGAGCAGACGACGTACCTCACGGGTTCGAACGCGGTCTACAACGCCCTGTGGGCGAACCAGCCCGAGCAGGACACCGTCGAGGCCGACCTGGCCGGCTACAAGGCACAGGCCAAGGCCGTCGCCGCCGCCCTCGACACCCACCTCGAGGGCCTGGACGGCATCGAGGGCACCGAGGTCGGCAAGCTCCGCGCGACGCTGACGAAGGCGGCCGGGAACTGGAAGGAGGCCGCGAACGCCGCCGACGCCGACGCGTTCTACGTCGCCTACGACCCGGCGTTCACCGACATCGACCCGAACAAGTCGGTCGCCGCCCGCAAGGAACTGGGCCTGGCCACCACCGTCCCGGCCGACGAGGCGGAGATCTGGGCGGGCTGACACCCGCCCCCGTCGGCGAAGAGCCGGTCGCCACCCTGGTGTCAGTGCTCTGCGGCATGATGACCGCCGTGAACACCGAGACACTGACAGACGTCTGGCAGCGGCTCCTCGCCGACCCCCGCAAGTCGTGGGTGCTGTTCGAGCACGGCACTTGTGTCGTGCTGACCGCTCCGGAGGGAGAGCTCGCCGAACAGGCCACCGGGATCCTGCGGGGGTTCGGCCCGGCGCATGCCGGGTCCGCGGCGGGGGACTTCGGAGTGATCGCCCTCGAGGACGCCGAGGGATGGGTCGTCACCGGGCACCACGACGACGTCCTCACCTACGTCGGCCCCGATGAGCCCCAGGACCGGTCGGAGATCGCCGTCGGACTGCTCGGACGTTCCAAGCGCCACCGGGACGGCACCGAACTCCACGTCGTCCACGTCGAGGACAGGCGGGGCTCGGCGGACCCGGCGTGAGTACCCGCGCCTCACCGCCGGTGACCGCCGGGAGCGTTGCCGGACGTCTGCGATCGACCGCGCGGACGGGTTCTACCAGCGGCTCGGCTCCCTGCGGACGAGTCCCAGCTTCTCCGCCCCGTCCTTGCTTCCGCCGATCATCTCCGCGACGGACTTCGGGTCCGTGTTCCTCAACGACTCGATGATCTCGGCCGCGAGGGCCTCCGGGGCTCGGCCCCGTACGTCGATCACCAGGCCGAACTGCAGGGAAGGGTCCTCGAAGAAGTCCTTGCGAGCCGGGTGGGTGAAGGTCAGGCGCGCGGTGTCGAACTCCTTCAGCCAGGCTGTGCACCAGCCGGGCGCACAGTCCCACCGGCCCAGGACGGTCGGATCCGCGCGGAGTCGGTCGGCCACCAGCCGGGCCAGTGTCCGGGCCGGCCACTCCCAACTGTGGTCCTGCTCGGCTCGGGCGACCTCCCGGTCGTACTCCGCCGCGTCGAACCGGAGCTCCTGTGGCGGATCGCCCGGCATCGAGGACCGCCAGTCCTTCCAGACCACCTCCGCCCCGTCGCGCACGATCGTGGTGTACAGCCCGCCGCAGCACCCTTCGGTGCAGTACGCCTCGGCGAGCATGACCTCCCTCGGCTCGCCCGTGGCCCTGAGCCGCCCGTGGTGAACCAGCCGCTCGGGGCTTTCGGCGGGACCCTTGTCGAACGCGGCCGCGACGACCGGCATGCCGTCGACCACGACCCTGGCCTCCACTTGGGGGAAGCCGACCGGATCCGGATCGGGCACCACGACCCGGATCGCGAACCTTCCTTCCGGTACGTCGTTCCGGGGCACCTCGCTGAGGACCCAAGCGGCGCGCCGGGCCTCGACCGGGTCGTCGGAACGCGCACCGCGGCGCAGCATCTCGACCCACGGCCGGGAGGACAGCACGTGGTTGATCCGCTCGACGAGACCTCGGCGAAGCCCGCCGACCGCCGGGGCGGCCGGCCCCGTGCACAGGTCCTGGGCGACCATGGTCAGCACGGCGGCCCGCTGCAACGTCGCCGGTCGTCGGCCGGCGAGAGCGACCCACCGTCGACAGACGACCTCGGCTTCCTGATACCGGCTGATCTCGGACCGGTAGTTGCGCGTGCTGGTCATCGCGAGCAGGAGGTTGCCGGCCTGGTCCCAGAGGGCGTCGTCCGCCGTCGGCCGGCCGAGCAGCTCCGCCAGCCCGTGCTCCTCGGCGATCTGCCGCGCGTGGTCGCTGGACAGCAGGTCCCTGGGTGTCGACCGCACCCACTGGCGCACGATCGGATCCGCATGCGCGGTCAGCGCCCGGACGGCGAGAACCCGCGCGGGGCGTCGTGATCGTTCGGCGAGCCGGATGAGGTCGTGCGCCGCACCCGGTACCTTCGCGAGCGCCTCCACGGCGAGCCGGTCGGCGAAGCACAACAGCCCGACCGTCCTGACGGCCGGGACGTCGCGCTGTTCGGCATGGCCGCAGAGCAGTCCCAGTCCGACGAGGACCGCGCGCCGATCCCAGCCGTTCCTGACGAGCCACCGGGCCGCGTCGAGGAGCCGTTGCGAAGGTTCGGGCGCGAGCTCGCTCAGGACTCGGGTCACGTCCCCGGTGTCGACCGCCAGGCGAGTGCACCGGTCATGAAGATCCGCGGGTGACAGGGCCGTATCGCCGATGAACTCCCGCAGTACGGCGGTGAGGGCGAGCCTGCGTTCGGGAGGGGGAACACTGGGGTGGTCGCCGTCATCCGGCCAGGGACGGCCGCCGTCCGGCAGCGGTCCGTCCGGGAACAGCCGGGACAGTCGCCGCGCATGCTCGAACAGGGAGACCGGGCGGTCGAGCGCACTGCGCTCGTGGGCCACGCTCACCGGCCGGAAGAAAACTCGATTCTCTTCGTCATGCCCGGAACGGTACACGCCCGACGCCGCCGCTCGCGACGGACATCACCGCGCGGATCAGCACGCCCTTCTGGCCGACGGATCGCGGCGTACGGAACCACCTCGGCTAGCGTCGTCGGTATGAGCACCCCTCCCGCCCTCGCAGAGGCACTCGCGGACGGCACGGTCGTACTCGACGGTGGCATGTCCAACCAGCTCGCGGCGGCCGGACACGACCTGAGCGACGAGCTGTGGTCGGCCCGGTTGCTCGCCGAGGACCCCGAGGCGGTGACGGCGGCCCACCTCGCGTATTTCGAGGCGGGCGCGGACGTGGCGATCACGGCCAGTTACCAGGCCACGTTCGAGGGGTTCGCGCGGCGCGGGACCGGCCGGGAGGGGGCGGCCGATCTGCTGGCCCTGAGCGTGGAGTGCGCCCGGACGGCGGCCCGGCGGACCGGGGTGACGCGCCCCCTGTGGGTGGCGGCCTCGGTCGGCCCGTACGGCGCGATGCTCGCGGACGGCTCGGAGTACCGGGGCCGGTACGGGCTGAGCGTGGCGGAGCTGGAGCGCTTCCACCGCCCGCGCATGGAGGTCCTGGCGGAGGCCGCCCCGGACGTACTCGCCCTGGAGACGGTCCCCGACACGGACGAGGCCCAGGCCCTGCTGCGTGCGCTGCGCGGTCTGGGCGTACCGGCCTGGCTGTCGTACTCGGCCTCCGGCGACCGCACCCGCGCCGGCCAGCCGCTGGAGGAGGCCTTCGCGCTGGCCGCAGGGGCGGACGAGGTGATCGCGGTCGGCGTGAACTGCTGCACGCCGGAGGACGCGGACCACGCCGTCGCCCTCGCCGCCCGCGTCACCGGCAAACCGGTCGTGGTCTATCCCAACAGCGGCGAGACGTGGGACGCCGGGGCGCGGGCGTGGACGGGCCGGTCGACGTTCAGTGCCGGGCGGGTGAAGGGCTGGCGTGAGTCGGGGGCCCGGCTGATCGGAGGGTGCTGCCGGGTGGGACCGGGGACGATCGCGTCGGTGGCGTCGGCGCTGCGGACCCCGTAGCGAACTCGCACCAGACGACCTTCCCCGGGGTCCCGCTCCCCCACGCCCCACTCGTCCGCCAGCGCTCTCGTCGGGCTCGTCCTGCGGTACGGCGGGCACACCGCCCCCGCTGTCGCGCGCCTCGACGCGGACGCCGTCGGCGTACGGCAGGAGGCGGAGGAGGAATCCACGGCCGGGCGGCACGCCGTGCAGCAGCGCGTCGGTCGCCAATTCACTGACGCACGGCAGCACATCGTCCGTGCGCCCGCGCACACCTTGGTCCTCCAGCGCCCGGCGCGCGAACGCCCGTGCACCGGGCACGGAACGACGCCCACGTCCGAAGAAACACTCACGTGGGGAGGTGTACGTCGACCAGTTGCGGCATCTGCGGCAGCTCGCCGAATTTCCGGGCTTCACCTTGCGGGTTCTGCCCTTGGGACACACCGCACACGCAGCCCTCGACGGCCCGTTCGTGCTGCTGGAAACCCCCGAACATCAGCGGCTCGCCCACACGGAGAACCAACGCGGCAGCCGACTGATCGCCGATCCCGACGAGGTGGCGATCCTCACGCAGAAGTGGAGGACACGAGGGAATTGCCGGACCGTCTCCTGGGAGACCAATGGGCAGCACCGCACTTCGAGAGCGCTCCTGAACGGCGTCGCCTCAACTTCCTCCGTCCATGCCGCCCGTCACCACACGCCAGGCGCAAACCCGTACCGCGTCTGCGGCCTCTCGTCCGCGGCGACCCGGCTCATCCGACACCCCAGGGTGAAAGAGGTTCAGCGCACCCGAAGAGGTGTCGTGATTACGCCAACTCCCAAGACCCGCGCCGCCCGACAAGCTATGCACGATTAAGCTGATGTCGCTGTTTCGGCACGCAGACATAATCCCCGTCCTTTTCCCGAATCGCCGGACGGGTCCTGGTGCCGATCGGTTCGGGATATTCCTGCAATACCTTCGACCGGTCGCGCGCCGGCGTCGTGACGCATGTCCAGTCGGAACAATGTCACCCACTCGCGGTCAACCGCGGGAAGATTCACTCATGGAGGGTAGATGCGGAAACGAACCGCCGCTTCCGGTCTTGTTGTGGCCATGGCGACCGTGGGGGCCACACTGATGGCCGCGCCGACGGCGAGCGCCGCAGGATACGGCTGCTCCGGGTCACTCATCAGCACGTATCCGGTGAAGGACAACAGTGGGGTGTCGAGAGGTAATGTCTACCTCTATTACGACTCCTCCACCGGTTACAACTGCGCGGCGACGGTCAAGAACTCGGCCGGCGCGTACGGCACACCGTCCCTGACGAACGTGACCCTTGACCGATGCAGGGCCGGCACTTCTGGTTCGAGCTGCTACTCGGAGAAGAAGGTGACCGACGAGGGGCTCTACTCGTACTACGCCGGACCTGTCTCGTTGTCCGCCGCAGATCGGTGCATATCGATCTACGGGCTGATCCTCGGCTCCTGGGGTACGGCCCAGGTTTCCCGCAGTGGCGTCCACTGCGGGTAGGTTCGTGCGGGCAGAGCGCGGACGAGCGTTCCGCCGGCTCGGCCTCCCGGCCGGCGGAACAGGACGGAAACGCCACCATGGCCAGCGTTGTCGAGCTGACGTACTACCCCGTCAAGGGCTGCGCCGGGACGTCGGCGCGCGAGGCGCTGCTCACCCCGGCCGGGCTCGCGCACGATCGCAGTTTCATGGTCGTCGGTGAGGAGGGGGCGGGCCGGACGCAGCGCAGGGATCCCGGGCTGGCCCTGGTCCGGCCGGCGGTCAGCGCCGACGGCGGCCGACTCACCCTCCACGCGCCAGGGTTCGAAACGCTGGACCTCCGCGTGGACACGGCCGCCGCCCGGCGGAAGGTGGACCTGTTCGGGACGGTCCACCAGGGCATCGACCAGGGCGACACGGCAGCCGACTGGTTCACGGAGGTGCTCGGCGTGCCGAGCCGGCTCGTGCGCGTGCCGCCGGAGCACGACCGGGTGACCGACGGCAGGACCCCCGGCACCTCCGCCTACGCCGACAGTTGCGCCCTGCACGTCGTCTCACGCGCCACGCTCGGCCTGCTCAACCGCAAGCTGGCCGAACGCGGCGTCCCGCCGCTGCCGATGAACCGCTTCCGGCCCAACATCGTGGTCGACGGCTGGGCCGAACCGCACACCGAGGACCGCGCCCACCGCATCCGCATCGGCGACACCGAACTGGGCTACGCCAAGCTCGCCATCCGCTGCGCGGTCACCATGGTCGAACAGGGCACGGGGGCGAAGGCGGGCCCGGAGCCGCTCCGCACCCTCGCCGACTACCGACGCGCCGCCGAGGGCGGCGTCGCCTACGGGACCAAGTACGCCGTGCTGCGCACCGGCACCCTGTCCGTCGGCGACGCCGTGGACGTCACCTCGTGGGGAGAGTCCGAACTCTAGGACACCGGCCGGTGTGCGGGGGTTCAGCCGTACACCACCGACCACGGGCGCGGGGTGTCGTCGGGTGGGTGGGCGGTGCCCCCGCGCCGTGGGGTGGCGGTGTGGTGGCGGGCCAGGACCTCGGCGGCGAGTTCGGCGAAGCGGCGGGCGGCCGGGTGGGCTCCACGGCCGGTGGGCCAGGCGCCGCCGATGCGCAGGGTGAGGGGGCGGCCCGCCAGGGGGGACCAGGCGACGCGGGGTTCTCTGCGGGCCGCCGGTCCCTGGTCGAAGGCGACTCCGTGCCCCGCCGTCACGAGGGCGAGCAGGAACTCGGGGTTGGAGGCGTGGCGGAGACGGCCGGGGACGAAGCCTTCGGCGCGGCACACGTCGAGGATGCGGTCGTGCCAACCGGGCGCGTGTGCGCGGGGGAAGAGCACCAGGTCGTGGCCGGAGAGGTCGCCGAGCGACACTTCCGGCAGCCGGGCCAGGGGGGAGGTGCGAGGAAGGACGACGCCCAGGTCCAGTGAGACGGCGGGGCCCAGCCGTAGTTCGGTGGCGTCGACGGGATGGTGCACGAGTCCGACGTCCAGGCCGCCTGAGGCCAGCAGCCGCAGTTGCTCCACGGTGGTGACCTCCTGGAGGTCGACGGAGAGCTCCGGGGCGTGTTCCGCGCAGGCGGAGAGCAGCGCGGACAACACGGCGGCCGTGGTGTCGGGAGGCACGCCCGCGCGCAGGGTGCCGAGGCCGCCGTCGGCGGCGCGACGGGCCAGGGTGCGCAGCCTCTTCTCCCGGGCGAGGAGGTCGTGGGCCTCTTCCAGCAGCGCCGCTCCGGCGGCGCTGAGCCGGACGCCGCGCTGCGAGCGGTCGAACAGTTCGGCTCCGAGTTCCTTCTCCAGCCGGCGGATCGCCTGGCTGAGCGGTGGCTGGGCCATGCCCAGTCGCTCGGCGGCCCGGCTGAAGTGCAGCTCGTCGGCTACGGTGACGAAAAGACGCAGGTGGCGCAAGAGATCCACGGTCAAGGATCCTATCCGGAAGCCGCCGTACGGGGATGGACCGGACGGCCGATGACGGGGAACGTCGATGTCCGAGGATGAGCAGTGACGAGCACGCGAACAGCGATCGAGGATCGGATCCGGCAGGTCTTCGCCGAGGCGGGCGCGAGGGGGCAGTTGCACGCTGTTCCCGTCCGCGCGCGCACGCCGGCCGCCGGGGAGGCCGACGGCGAGCGGGGTGTCAGTGAAGTCGCCGTGGGCGCCGACGACGCCGTGGTGATCGCTTCGATCTTCAAGATACTGCTGGTGCTGGAGTTCGCCCGGCAGGCCGTGGCCGGCCAGCTCGATCCGAGGGAGCGGGTGCGGGTGACCTCGGCCGACCGGCTCGGCGGCTGGGGCACCGCCGGCTGTCTGGACGACGTCGAGCTGTCGTTGCGCGATCTGGCCTACTTCGCGATGTCGGTCAGCGACAACTCGGCCGCCGATCTGCTGCTGGACCGGGTCGGCCTGGACACCGTGCGACTGCTCGCGAAGGAACTCGGCCTGGACCGGACGCGCGTCGTGGGCGGCCCGCGGAACCTGCTGGAGTCGATGCTCGCGGAGGTCGGGGCACGCGACGAGAGGGAGTTCGCCGTGCGCTACCCGGCCCTGCCGGACGAGCGGAAGAGACGGCTGGCGGTGCTGGACCCCCGCCACACCACAGCCAGTACGCCCCGCGAGATCACACGGCTGCTCCGGCTCGTCTGGACCGATGCCGCCGGGCCGCCGGAAGCCTGCGCGCTCGTGCGCGATCTGATGGGCCGACAGGTCTTCCGCCACCGGCTGGTGTCGGGTTTCCCGGACGACGTCGCGGTCGCGGCCAAGACCGGGACCCTGCCCGGACTGCACATGGAGGCGGGCGTCGCCCGTTACCCGGACGGCGAGTGCTACGCGATCGCCGTGTTCGCACGCACCCACGACCTGACCGCCTCCCGTGCCACGGTGGACGCGGCGATCGGCCGGGCCGCCGGAATCGCGGCCGCTTCCCTCCGCGGCGACGGCCGCTGACCGGGGCACATATGCGTTCTCGTATCGGAAGTGCCGAACGCCGGTCTTGGACACGGGACTTCCCCCCTTGATCTGCTGACGCCATGACCCAGGACATACACACCTCGGACAGATCAGATGTCTCCCCCGGCCGCGGGTTCGACCGCCGTACGGTGCTGCGGGGCGCCGCGCTCGGTGCGGCGGCCCCGCTGATCCCGGCCACGGCAGCCGCAGCGGCCACCGCGTCCGCGTCCGCCGGCCGCGACCGGGGCGGTGACCGGGCCGCCCGTTCCGTGTCGTTCCGCTGGCTCGGCACCGCGGGCTGGCGCATCGACGTGGGCGGCCGCACCGTGCTCTTCGACCCCTACCTCACCCGTTTCCCCACCGGCCTGTTCGACGGCGGCCTCGACTCGGGTACCGAACTGAAAACGGATCCCGCCGTCGTGGACGCGCACATCGGCCGTCCCGAACTGGTGCTGGTGAGCCACTCCCACTGGGACCACCTCGGTGACGTGCCCTACATCGCCAAGACCACCGGCGCCCGTGTCATCGGCACCGAGACCACGTACCACCTGCTCACCGCCCTCGGAGTCGACTCGAAGCAGATCTCCGTGGTGAAGGGCGGCGAGGTGCTGGACATCGGCACGATCACCGTCGAGGTCGTCCCCAGCCTGCACAGCCGCAACAAGAACTGCTCGTACTTCGCCCCGGGCACGCTGAACGCCCCGCCCACGACGGTTCCCAGCACCATCGCGGACCTGCCCGAGGGAGACACCCTGGCCTTCCAGGTCACGGCCGGGGAGCACGGCCCGTCGGCGTTCCTCATGGGAGCCAGCGACTTCTCCGAACGGGCGGTGCGGGGCCTGCGCCCCGACCTCGCGATGGTCGCCGTACCCACCGCCACCAGCACCACCCACGACTACGTGCCCCGGCTGCTGAGCGCCCTGGACGCCCCCGGTGTCGTCGTCCCCGTCCACTGGGACAACTTCGAGCTGCCGCTGAGCGGTTCCCCGGTCCGCGACCCGGCGATGGACCTCGACGCCTTCCTCGCCCGGGTCGAGAAGGCGTCTCCGGCCACCCGGACCGTCGTCCCGGACTACCGCACCGTGTACGACGGCGACATGCGGCCCGCGAACCGGTAGGCGGGGCCCACCGGGCCGGTTCGGAGCCGCCGGGCCGGCCGCACGCCCGGGTCAGTCGCGGCGGAGTGCGCCGACGCGGCGCAGGCGGCGTACGACCGAGCGGAGTTCGGGGGGCGTGGCGGGCGCGGGGGCCTCGGGGGCGGGGGTGGTCCACAGGGCGAGTTCGCGGTCCCGGGGGCCGTGTTCGACGTGCGGGTCGCCGTCGCCGTACACCTGCACCGGATGGTGCGTGTCCCAGCGTTCCCAGCCCGGTGAGCCGTCGGTGACGAACCGTACCCACGCTCCGTGCATCGCGTCGGCGAGGTCCTGCGGGGCGCCCTCGCCGGCGAGTTTGCGGGCGTCCGGCTCGTCGCCGCTGTCGAAGACGAAGCCGAGTTCCAGGGCGTGGCAGGCGCCCATGCCGGGGCGGCGGGAGGGCCAGGCGAACTCGTAGACGTAGGAAGGGTCCCGGCGGCCGTCGGCGAGGCGGTGCAGGGGGACGCGGAGCAGGTGGTCGGTGACCAGTTGGCCGACGAGTTCCGCCGTACCGGCGTCGGGGCGCAGGGCGCGGTAGCCGCGCGGGACCTCGCTGCCGCAGCGGCAGCGGGCCATCGCGCCGGCCAGGGCGACCGCGCCGAGGCGGTCGACGCGTTCCACCAGGCCGCCGGGGACCAGCCAGAGGCGGTACTCGTCGCGGGTCCAGCCGGTCAGCAGCTCCACGCCGGGGGCCGCGCCGTCGGTGAGCGCCTCCAGGGGGTCGCGCGGGACCAGGTCGCCGTCGGTGACGATGCCGAAGGCGGGGCCGCCGAGTATCGGGCTGCCGAGGCGGCCGATGTCGGCCTGGACGCGGAGGAGTTGGTCGCGGTCGACGGCGGCGAAGGCCTCGGCGGTGGCGGGGACCTTGAGGCGGTTCGCCATGCGGCGGACCATGCGGCGCACCTTGTCGCGGTCGGTGGTCTCGGGCGGGCCGCTCTGCAGGACGGCCCGGCGGACCAGGCCCCGCGCCTGCGGGGCGGCGACGAGCGCGCCCGTGCTGATCGCTCCGGCGGACTGGCCGCCGAGGGTGACGCGGTCCGGGTCGCCGCCGAAGGCCCCGATCGACTCGTGGACCCAGTGCAGCGCGGCGAGCTGGTCGCGCAGTCCGGGATTGGCGGGGGCGTCCGGGAAGAGGCCGTAGCCCTCGACGCCGAGGCGGTAGTTGACCGACACGAACACCACGCCGTCGCGGGCGAAGGTGCGGCCGTCGTAGACGGGGACCGCCGAGGAGCCCCTGGTCAGGGCGCCGCCGTGGAGCCATACGAGGACGGGGAGGCGGGCGCCGGGGGCGGGGTCGGGGGTCCAGACGTTGAGGTTGAGGCAGTCGTCGCCGGGGACGGCCGGGTCGGACAGGTACTGCGCGAAGGCCTCCGAGTACGGGGGTTTCGGGGCCGTCGGGCCGAAGGCGGCGGCCTCGCGTACGCCGTCCCAGGGCTCGGGCGGGGTGGGCGGGCGGAAGCGGCGGGGGCCGAAGGGGGGTGCCGCGTAGGGGATGCCCCGGAAGACGGCCACGCCCTGCTCCCAGCGGCCGCGGACGGCTCCGTACGGGGTTCTGGTCACGGGGTTCACTCGGTCCGCCGTCATGTGCCCACCAGCCCTTCGCCGCGCCGCGCGGCGTCACGCACCGGCCGGGCCCACCGGCCCCGCCGGTAACACGAGAGCACCACGACGCCCCTCGGTATTCCCGGGTACGCGTGAGAGTTCTTCCCGCCCCGGCGCACCGGATCTACAGTAGGAAGCGCTTTCTATTCGAAGAGGTGGGTGCTCGATGGTCCGTGCGGGGAGTGCCGGCGTGACGGCCGGGCCGACGCTGGCGGTGGTGGCCCGTGAGGCGGGGGTGTCGGTGCCGACCGCGTCCAAGGTGGTCAACGGCCGCGAGGACGTGGCTCCCGAGACCCGTCGCCGCGTCACCGAGGCACTGGACCGGCTCGGGTACATCAGGAGACCCCGGTTCGACGGCGGGAGGGCGCCGCGTCTGGTGGACCTCGTGGTGCACTCGCTGGAGACCTCCGGGTCGGGCGCGGTGCTGCACGGCGCGGAGGAGGCGGCGGACGACGCGGGTCTCGAACTCGTCGTCTCGGCGGCCCTGACGCGGAGCCGTGCGGAGCGGCCGGAGCGGGGGTGGCTGGACAAGCTCGTCCTGCGGGGTTCGTCGGGGGTGCTGTTCCACCTGGCCGAGCTGAGCGAGCCGCAGTACGCGTGGCTCCAGCAGCACCGCATCCCGTTCGTGATGATCGACCCGGTGCTCGAACCGCCGGCGGGCGTGGTCTCGGTGGGCGCGGCGGACTGGCGGGGCGGGGTGACGGCGACCGAGCACCTGCTGGCCCTGGGGCACGAGCGCATCGCGGTCGTCGCCGGTCACCGGCACACGCTGTGCGCCGACGCGCGGATCGCCGGTTACCGCTCGGCCCTCGCCGCGGCGGGTGTGCGGCACCGCCCCGAGTACGTCCGGCACGCCGGTTCCGACGAGGGCGCGGCCGGCCGCCGCGTGCGCGAACTCCTCGATCTGCCCGAGCCGCCCACGGCCGTCTTCGTCTGCTCGGACCGGATGGCGCTGGACGTCTACGAGGCCCTGGCCGAGCGGGGTCTGCGCGTACCGGACGACATGAGCGTGGTCGGCTACGACGACCTGCCCGAGGCCCGCTGGCTCACCCCGGCCCTGACCACGGTCCGCCAGCCCCTGTCCGAGATGGCGGCGACGGCCCTGCGGCTGCTGCTGCGCATGATGGACGGCCACCGCCCGGAGAGCACCCGCACGGAACTGTCGACCCGTCTGGTGGAACGCGCCAGCACGGCACGGCCACGGGACCCGTCCGACGGTTCGGGGGACGTTCGATAGCACAACCAAGCGCCGTTGCGGGCCACTTCGTCCCGTGGTCAGCCGCCAGGGTGACATCCCCCGCCATGTCACTCCGTATGCTCCTATGCTGCGCGCGTGAGCAACGAAGTGACGAGCACCTCGTCGAGTACCTCGACAGGTGCCGATCCCCCGGGCGACGACGGTCCGCGTCCCTCGTGGCTGCGGCGTGCGGCGCTGCGGGTCCGCGACGCCGCCGCGGGCGCGTGGGTGATCACCCTCCTGCTCCTGGCCGATCTCGTGACCGTCCTCGGGGCGGGTGCCATCTGGCTGACGCTCGGCGGGGACGCCGCGGTGGTCGGCGTGACGGCGGCGGCGCTGCTGGCGTTCGCCGCCGCCGTGCTGCCGTTGATCGGACGCCGGGGCCCCGACGGACAGCCACCGCTGTGGCCGCCGTTCGTCCTCGTGGTGATCCCGCTGGCCGTCCTGGCCGTGGGACTGCCGGCCTGGGGCACCTGGGCGTTCCTGGACAGCCGCCCCGTGGACGTGACGAGCCGCGTGAAGCTCGACGTCGCCCCACCCCTGGTGAACGGCGACACCGTCCACGCCTCCCTGCACACCGACGATCCGAAGCCGCGGCTCACCATCACCTTCGAGGTCGCCCCGCACGACCCCGCCGCCCCGGTGTGCGTGCCCGGCACCGGGCTGACCGTGACCTCCACGGCGGGCGCCGGGAAGGACCAGGTGCGGACGGGCGACCCCGGCACGGAGTTCGCCTTCGCCCTGGGGCGAGGGGTGACCGATGTCGAGCTGTCCGTCCTGCTCGACGCCGAGCAGGGCTGCGAAGTGGACCTGTCCGTCGCCTCCGCGCATCTGGACGACTAGGGAAAGAAGCCAGTGACAGCCAACACGCATTCGCCGCGCCGCCCGTACTCCTCCCGCTCCCCCGGCCACCGGTGCGCGCGGGTCACGGTGGCCGCCGCCCTGCTGTTCACCGTCGCGGCCTGCGGGTGGACGGCGGACGGCGCGGACCAGGAGACCTCCCTCACCGGCACCGTCTACATCGGCGGCAAGACCGACCAGCCGGGGTTCAACCTGCACAGCGAGCACACCGACCGCGGCTTCGAACCGGACCTCGCCGCCTACCTCGGCAAGCGGATCGGCTTCACCCCCAAGTGGCACGACGTGGTGTCCGCCAAGCGCGAGCAGGAGCTCGTCGAGAAGTCGTCGACGCTGGTCATCGGTACGTACTCGATCACCCCGCAGCGGGACGAGCAGGTCGACTTCGTGGGGCCCTACTTCGTCACCAAGCAGGCGTTCCTGGTCCGCGAGGACTACGAGGGCATCAAGACCGAGAAGGACGTCGAGGACAAGGTGATCTGCACGGTCGAGGGCTCGACGGCGGCCATCGCCGCACTGCCCGGCGGCGCGACACCGCACACGGAGAGCGACTACTCGACGTGCGTGCGCAAGGTCCAGCAGGGCGACGTCGATGCCGTGTTCACCGACGAGGCACTGCTCTACGGCTACGTGGAACAGCAGAAGAACAGCGCCACGCCCGTCAAGGTCGTGCCCGACGTCTCGTTCGGCAACATCAACCGGTACGGCATCGCTCTGCCGGAGGACCGCCGGGGCGACTGCGACAAGCTGCGGGACGCGCTGCGCCGCTACATCGCCGACGAGTGGGCCAGCGATGTGAAGGCCCAACTGCCCGCCCTGGTCGCCGCCTACCCCGGTGACTGGGAGAACCGCTTCCGCCCCGACCCGCAGGACGTGAACACGTACTCCTCCTGCAAGGAGTGATCAGCGGGCGGTGGCCCAGGTGATGCCGCCGAGCAGATGGGCGCGGAAGTCCGGGTCGTCGTAGGCCTCGGCGGCGTGGCCGAGGGCGGTGTAGAAGACGCGGCCCGCGCCCTGTTCGCGGCACCAGGCCAGCGGGTGGTCGGTGCCCATGCCGCCGCCGTCGTACGACGACTCGTCGGCGGTGACGAGGACCCGTACCGCACCACGGGGGTTGGTGCGGAAGTCGTACCACTCGTCGGTGAACTCCCATACGGCGGGCAGGTGTCGGGTCGCCGGGTGGTCGTGGTCCTCGGTCAGGGCGCGGCCCGGCTGGAAGGCGGGGTGCCTGTCGAAGCGGGCGCCGAGGAGTTCGCCGTAGTACGGCCAGTCGTACTCCGTACAGGCGGCGGCGTGCACGCCCACGAACCCGCCGCCCGCCTCGACGTACGCCGTGAGTCGTCGCCGCCCGGCCGGGGTGAGCACCTCGCCGCTGGTGGAGAGGAAGACGACGGCGGCGTACCGGTCCAGCGGTTCCTCGAGGGCGGCCGGGTCCTCGGTGGCGTCGACGGCGAAGTCGCCGAGGGTGCGCAGGGCGGCGACGCCGGCGGGGATGGAGTCGTGCCGGTAGTCGGTGGTGCGGGTGTACACGAGGAGGGCGGGGCGTGCGGAGGCGGGCATGGGCGGGAGCCTATGCGGCGGGCGCCGGAAACTCGATGTCGGGCAGCCGTCACGGTCCTCCAGAATGTGCGGATGATCGGCAACCGGATCACCTACCGCATGGCGGACGGCGTACGCGTCCCCGGAACCTGGCGGCACGCCTTCATCCGTAACCTCGACTACCACCTGACCGACCTGTTCATCTACGCGGACGGGCTCATCGACTGCTGGGGACTGGTCACCCTGGAGGAGTTCGAGCGGAAGCTGCGCAGCGGCCGGGTCGCGACCGAACTCCCGGAGGGCGCGGAGGCGTCCGCCTTCGACCTGGCCCGGTGGAAGTTCGCCGAGCCGCAGACCTGGCTCACTCCCGAGGTCCTGGTCGCCGAGATACGGGACACGATCGACCAGCTCAACAGGCGCCCGGACTCGACGGCCCGCTGTCTGGCGGCGGTCGACGTGTTCCTGGCCGACCGCTCCGAGGAGAACCGGGAGGCGGCACGCGACCTGTACTTCGCCATTCCCGAGACGCAGCGGCACTACGCGCTGGGCGACATGGACCACAAGGACTGGCCGTTGCAGGTGCTGTTGGCCGGCCCCGGCGGGACCACCGGCCGCCGGCCCGACAAGGAGGTCACGCGGGACCAGTACGACTGGGCGCTCTCCTACTTCGAGGAGCGGGCCGAGTGGATGGCGAAGGCGCGTGCGCGCGTTCCGGCCGACGGTCCCGCGACCGCCGTCGCCCCCGCGGTCCACCTGTACGAGAGCTACCCGCTCAAGCCGTCCGACGACCCGGGCACGAAGGCGCTGCGCAACGAGTACCCGGCGCCCGTCGAGGTCGACGGCGTCACCTACCCCACCGTCACCCACGCCTACTGGGCCCTCTCCGTCGCCGACCCCGCCCTGCGGGAGGCGGTCGCCGCCGCGGACAGCACGTTCAGCGCCCGGAACCTGGCCGCCGACGCCGAGCGGAGCGAGGGCTGGGAGCAGCGGCGGACCGCCGTCATGACGGCACTGCTGCGCGCCAAGTTCACCCGGCATCCGGAACTGGCCCGCGTCCTCCTCGGCACCGGGGACGCGACGATCGTCTACGGCGACTCCGACTCCGCGTTCTGGGGCGACGACCGCGGCAGGGGCCGCAACTGGACCGGCCGCCTCCTCGAACTGGTCCGGTCCGAACTCGCGTGTCCGATTCCTTCAAGACCGTCGTAGGGGCGCGGCCCTACGGTGGGCCGCATGAGTGCACGATTCGATGCCATCGGGATGGTCGTCTCGGACATGGCCGCCTCCGTCGCCTTCTACCGGCGTCTCGGGTTCGCCTTCCCCGAGGGGGCCGAGGAGCAGGGACATGTGGAGGCCGGGCTGCCGGGAGGGCTGCGGTTGCTGCTGGACACGGAGGAGGTGGTCCGGTCCTTCCACACGGGATGGGAGCCGCCGTCGGGCGGGGGCAGGACCTCCCTGGCGCTGCGGTGCGACAGTCCCGCGGAGGTCGACACGCTGTTCGCGGAGATGACCGACGCCGGGAGCGGTTTCGAGCTCAAGCCGTGGGACGCCGTGTGGGGGCAGCGGTACGCCGTCCTCCTCGACCCGGACGGGAACGGGGTGGACCTGTTCGCGCCGCTAGCCGTGAGCGGTCAGTAGCTCGCCCAGCGGCAGGCCCGTCAAGTCCCGTATCTCGCGGGAGAGATGGGCCTGGTCCGCGTAGCCGGTCCGGGTGGCCGTCTCCGCGAAGGGGACGCCCGTCCGGGCCAGGGCGAGGGCACGGCGCATCCGGAGGATGCGGGCCAGGGTCTTCGGGCCGTAGCCGAACGCGGCCAGCGAGCGGCGGTGCAACTGGCGGGCGCCCACGCCCAGTTCGTCGGCGGTGGTGGCCACCGGGCGGCCCGCGGCGAGGGCGGTGACCAGACGGCCGAGCAGGGGGTCGGGCGGGGGCGTCCGCGCCGCCCGGCGCAGGGCCAGGTCCTCCAGGGCGTGCGCCGGATCGTCCGCCGCGTTCACCCGGGCGGTCATGCGGCGCACGTCGGCCGCCGGCCACAGGTCGGACAGGGCGACGCGGAGGTCGCGCAGCTCGTGGGCGGGTACGCCGAGCAGGGCGGGCGCGGTGCCGGGGCGGAAACGGACGCCCGCCCAGGCGCTCGGCCGGCCTTCGGTGAGGTGGGCGTGGGTGTCGGGGCCGGCGACCAGCAGGCGGCCCTCGTTCCAGAGCAGGTCCATGCAGCCGTCGGGGAGCACCCGGCCCTGCCCGCTCGTGGACGGGGTGTTGGTCCACACGACCGCGCCCGCCACTCGTGACTCCCGCTCCCTGTACACGCCCCCAGGCTACGCCGCCCGCGTCCGCCACTCCTGCGGGCTGACCTCGTAGGCCCGTTTGAAGGCCGTGGACAGGGCGAACGCGCTGCCGTAACCGACCTGGCGGGCGATCGCGCCGATGGTGTCGTCGGTGTCGCGGAGGCGGTCCGCGGCGAGGGCGAGGCGCCAGCCGGTGAGGTAGGTCATCGGGGGTTCGCCGACGAGTTCGGTGAAGCGTCGGGCGAGGGCGGCGCGGGAGACCCCGGCCTTCGCGGCGAGCGTGGCGACCGTCCACGGGTGGGCGGGGTCGTCCTGGAGCAGCCGGACGACCGGGCCCACCACCGGGTCGGCCTGGGCGCGGTACCAGGCGGGCGGCTCCGCCTCCGGGCGGGCGAACCAGGCGCGCAGCGCGGCGATGACCAGCAGGTCGAGCAGCCGGTCCAGGACGACCTCCTGTCCGGGGGCGTCGCGCACGATCTCCTCGCTGAGGAACGGCGTGAGCGGGCAGTCCCACACGTCGGTGGTGAGGGAGAGCAGCGGCGGCAGCGCGTCCAGGAGCCGGCCGCCGATCTCGCCCCGCATCTGGTAGGTGCCGATCAGCACCACCGTCCCGCCGTCCGGCCGGTGGCCCCAGGTGCGGACGCCCAGGTCCATGACGCCGTTCAGGGGGCGCCCGTCGGGGTAGGAGCACTCGCCGCCGGGCAGGATCAGCGCCTGCGGGGCCGTGGCCGGGTCGTCGGCGCAGGTGTACGGGTCGGGGCCGCGCGCGATGGCGAGGTCGCCGGGGCGCAGCCGGAGGCGCTCTCCCCCGTCCGGCACGATCCACGCCTCGCCGCGGACGAGCAGCATCAGCGTCAGGGGGGCGCGGTCCTCCACGCGGATCGCCCACGGCGGGTCGAGACAGGCCCTGATCATGAACGCGCCCCGCGCGCGGGGGCCCTCGAGCAGGCCGGTGAGTGCGTCCATGGGAGCAGCGTAGACGCGGGCTTATGGGAACGAGCCGTTCAGCGATGGTTCCGTGCGGCGTGCGGGAGTTGACTCGTCGGCATGACACAGGACACCAAGAACACGACGATCGTGGTGACGGGCGCGACGGGGCGTACGGGAAGCCGGGTGGCGCGGGCCGCCGGGGCGGCGGGGCTGACGGTGCGGGCGGCGTCGCGGGCGACCGGGTTCGACTGGGCGGACCGGTCGACGTGGGCAAAGACCCTGCGGGGCGCCGACGCGGCGTATCTCGTCCACCCGGCGGACGTCGGCGCCCCGGGGACCGCGGAGGCGGTCGGTGAGCTGGCCGGGACGGCGGTCGGTCTGGGCGTACGGCGGCTGGTGCTGCTGTCGGCGCGGGGCCAGGACCAGGCGCTGCCCACCGAGGAGGCGCTGCGGGCGTCGGGCGCGGACTGGACGGTCGTACGGGCCGCGTGGTTCGCGCAGAACTTCAGCGAGGGGCCGCTGGCGGCGGAGGTGCGGGGCGGGGAGCTGGTGTTCCCGGCGGGTGAGGTGGCCGAGCCGTTCGTGGACGTGCGGGACATCGCGGAGGTGGTGGTGGCCGCGGTGACGGGTGGGGAGCGGTATGCCGGGCGGACGCTCTCCGTGACCGGGCCCCGGCTGCTGACCTGGGGGGAGGCGGTGGCGGAGATCGCGGCGGCGACGGGGCGGTCGCTGGCGTACCGGGCGGTGCCGGCGCGGGACTACGGTGAGGCGCTGGCCGGTTTCGGGGTGCCGCCGGAGGAGGCCGCCTTCCTCACCGGGCTGTTCGAGACGTTGCTCGACGGCCGGAACGCGCGGGTGGAGGACGGGGTGCGGCGGGTGCTGGGACGGGGGCCGCGGGACTTCGCCGACTTCGTGGCGGAGGAGGCGGGGGCCGGTACCTGGAAGGCGTGAGCCTGATTTTTTCTCGCCCCCGCCGCCCTTACCCGTCCCGTCCCGGGGGCGCTGCCCCCGGACCCCCGCTCCTCAAACGCCGGAGGGGCTGATTTCCAGCCACTCCGGCGTTTGAGGAGCGGGGTGGAGAACGGCTCATTTCTCCTCGTGCCCCGGCCCCTCCCCGTTCCTCGGGTGCGTGGACTTCACGTGGGTGCGCAGACGGGCCGTGACGTCCTCCGGGGGGAGGAAGCGGGACCAGCGTTCGGGGAACTCGGAGGGCATGTCGGGGTCCGCCTCCCCGGCCGCGGTCGTGCGGGCGACGTACTCGGCGACCTGCGCCTGCCGCAGCCGCTCGTTCGCCTCACGGGCCGCGGCCGTCGCGGCGGCCGGCCAGACCCGGTCGATGGCCGCGTTGACCGCGGCCCCGACGAGCACGGCGAACGCGGACACACCGATCCACAGCAGTACGGCGACGGGGGCCGCGAGGGAGCCGTAGATGGTGGGTCCCTCGACGGTGTTCGTCAGGTAGAGCCGCAGCAGGAAGCTGCCGAGCACCCACATGGCGAGGGCGACCAGCGCGCCGGGCACGTCCTCGATCCACGGGGAGCGCACGGGCACGGAGACGTGGTACAGCGTGGTCAGGAAGGCCACGGAGAGCAGGATGACGACCGGCCAGTAGAGGATCTGGACGAGCGTCGTCGACCAGGGCACCACCCGGACGACCGCGTCCGGTCCCGCCACCATCAGCGGCAGCGCGACCGAGCCGATCAGCAGGGCCACGATGAACAGCAGGAAGGCCAGCAGCCGGGTCTTCACGATGCCCCGGACGCCGTCGAGGCCGTACATGACGGTGATGGTCTCGATGAAGACGTTCACCGCGCGGGAGCCCGACCACACGGCGATCAGGAAGCCCAGGGAGATCACGTCGGGCCGGCCGCCCTTGGTGACGTCCCGCAGGATCGGCTCCGCGATCTCCTTCACGCCCCGGTCGGAGAGCACCGTCTGCGAGGCGTCCAGGAGGTTGCGCTGCAGGCTCTGGATGGTGTCGGCGCCGGTCCAGGCGTCGACGTAGCCGAGGAGGCCGATCATGCTGAGCAGCAGCGGGGGCACCGACAGCAGCGTGAAGAACGCCGCCTCCGCCGCCAGACCCAGGATGCGGTACTCCATGCACGAGTTGACGGTGTCCTTCAGCAGCAGCCAGGCGGTCCTGCGCTTGGAGACGTTCCGGTAGAGGGCCCGGGCCCGGTGGAGGCGGCCGGAGGGCTCGTCGGGGGATTCACTTGCTGGCTGCACGACCTAAAGGTATCCGTCGTACCAGGTCGCACTCACCCGAGGCCGGATCGGCGGGTGAGGCCGGCGTACCGCGGGGTAGGTTCGTGGGCATGGCAGGCACCACGCACACCGTGACCAATCAGGCTCCCCCGCTGGTGCAGTACGACGTGTTCGGCGCCGACCGGGCGCTGGTGGAGGCGGTCGAGCGGCATCTGGCGCCGGACGTGCTGGACGAGGGCCGCTCCGAGCTGTCGGGGCTGGGGCGGACCGCCGGGTCCGCCCAGGTGCAGGAGTGGGGGGTGCTGGCGAACGAGAACCCGCCGCGGCTGCGCACCCACGACCGCTACGGTCACCGGATCGACGAGGTCGACTTCCATCCGTCCTGGCACCGGCTGCTCGGCAAGGGCGTCTCGGCGGGGCTGACGGCGGCGTGGGGGCGGCCGGGCGGGCACGTGCGGCGGGCCGCGGCGTTCCTGGTGTGGACGCAGGTCGAGGCCGGCAACGGCTGTCCGCTGTCGATGACCCACGCGGCGGTTCCCGCGCTGCGCACCGATCCGGCGCTGGCGGCCCAGTGGGAGCCCCGGCTGACGTCGACGGTCTACGACCGTGCCCTGCGGCCGCCGGGGCAGAAGCCCGGCGCCCTGTTCGGGATGGGCATGACGGAGAAGCAGGGCGGCAGCGACGTACGGGCGAACACGACGGCGGCGCGCCCGCTGGCCGAGGACGGCGCGTACGAGCTGACCGGGCACAAGTGGTTCTGCTCGGCGCCGATGTCGGACGCCTTCCTGGTGCTGGCGCAGGCACCCGGCGGGCTCACGTGTTTCCTCGTGCCGCGCGTGCTGGAGGACGGTACGCGCAATGTGTTCCTGATCCAGCGGCTGAAGGACAAGCTGGGCAACCGGTCCAACGCGTCGGCCGAGGTCGAGTTCGCCGGGACGTGGGCGCGCCGGGTCGGGGAGGAGGGGCGCGGGGTGCACGCCATCATCGGGATGGTGGCGGCGACCCGGCTGGACTGTGTGCTGGGCTCGGCGGGGCTGATGCGGCAGGCCGTGGCGCAGGCGGTGCACCACTGCGCGTACCGGGAGGCGTTCGGCGGGAAGCTCGTCGACAAGCCGCTGATGCGCAACGTGCTGGCCGATCTGGCGCTGGAGTCGGAGGCGGCCACCACGCTGGCGCTGCGGCTGGCGGCGGCGTACGACGACGGCGGCGAGCGGGAGCGGGCGCTGCTGCGGATCGCGGTGCCGGCGGCGAAGTACTGGGTGACCAAGCGGTGCGCGCCGCTCGCGGTGGAGGCGGCGGAGTGCCTGGGCGGCAACGGGTACGTGGAGGAGTCGGGGATGCCCCGGCTGGTGCGGGAGTCGCCGCTGAACTCGATCTGGGAGGGCGCGGGGAACGTCCAGGCGCTGGACGTGCTGCGGGCGCTGCGCCGGGAGCCGGCCGCGCTGGACGCCTATCTGCGGGAGGTGGGGCGGGCGCGCGGGGCGGATCACCGGCTGGACGCGGCGATCAAGGACCTGCTGACCGAACTGGCGGACCTGGAGGGCGTCGAGGGACGGGCACGGCGGCTGGTGGAGCGCCTCGCGCTGGTGCTCCAGGGGTCGCTGCTGGTGCGGTACGCGCCGCCGCAGGTGGCGGACGCGTTCTGCGCGGCGCGGCTGGGCGGCGACGGGGGCGCGGCGTTCGGAACGCTGCCGCACACACTGGACCTGGCGTCGGTGGTGGAACGGGCCCGGCCGATGCCCTGAGGGGCCCGCCCCAGGGGCGCGGGGAACCGCGCGGCCGACCACCCACAGCCGGCAGCCGCCGACGCGCGTCAAGCCGCACCCCGTGCCGCGCACACCGCCCGGCCGCCGCAGGCATGACGCGGGGGTGGTGCTGCGCCGACACGGCACCACCCCCGCCGCACAGGCCCCTTACGAGCCGTGGACGCCGCTCGGGACGGCGTCGCTCAAGTTTCAAACAGCCGGGGGCGCTTCACCAGGGTTGCAAGGGGTTGCAACTTGTTGTTGTCGTGGCCGTACCGGGCGTCCCTGCCGGGGGCGGACGGCAGTATGAGTCCTGACAGGCTTTCTTCCCGGGAGGACCGGTGGCGCTCTCGCCGATGGACGTGACGCGGCTGGCCGCCGTCGACACCGCGCGTGCGGCGCGGGTGCTCGACGAGGTCCGCTCCGCCGCGCTCTCCGGGCAGCGTACGCCCGTGGCTCCCCGCCCGGTGATCGGGCAGTCCTGGGAGCGGATGCTGCGCAGTGGCGTGGACCCGGACCACGACTTCCGCAGCGGTCTGCTGTCCTGGGAGGAGGTGCAGCGGCGGCGGGAGTCGTCGCCGCTGCGGCAGGTGCTGCCGGTGCTGCGGGAGGGGCTGCTGTCGGTCGCGGACGTCGCCCATCACATCATGGTGGTGGCCGACGAGGAGGGCCGGGTGCTGTGGCGGGAGGGCAGCGCGCCGGTGCTGCGCAAGGCCGACGGGCTGGGTTTCGAGATCGGCGCGGACTGGCGCGAGGAGGTCGTCGGCACCAACGGGGTGGGGACGCCGGCGGTGACGCGGCGCCCCGTGCAGGTGTTCGCCGCCGAGCACTTCGTACGGTCGCACGCCGCCTGGACGTGTGCCGGGGCGCCGATCACCGATCCCCGCGACGGGCGGCTGATCGGCGTGGTGGATGTGAGCGGGCCGCTGGAGACGATGCACCCGGCCACGCTGGCGTGGGTCGACTCGGTGGCCAAGCTCGCCGAGGCGCGGCTGCGGGAGACGCATCTGCGGTCGCTGGAGCGGCTGCGCGCGGTGGCGGCTCCGGTGCTGGCCCGGATCGACGGGCGGGCGCTGGTCGTGGACCGGCAGGGGTGGACGGCGGCGGTGACGGGGATGCCGTACACGGAGCGGCTGGCGCTGCCCAAGTCGGTGTCGGCGGGCATGCGGTGGCTGTCCGCGCTGGGCCGCTGCTCGCTGGAGCCGCTGGCCGGGGGCTGGCTGGTGCGGGCGGCGGACGAACCGGTGGCACGTTCCTCGACCCGGATCGTGCTGGACCTTCGGGGGCCGCGCCGCTGGTCGGTGGAGGTGTCCGGCGGGGCGGGCTCGTGGACCCGGGAACTGAGCCCCCGGCACGCCGAGTTGCTGTATCTGCTGGCCGTGCACCGTGCGGGGCGCAGTGCCGCGGACCTCGCCCGGGACGTCTTCGGCGACCCGGCCCGTACGGTGACGGTCCGCGCGGAGATGTCCCGTGTACGCCGCTATCTGGGCCCCCTCCTGGACCACCGCCCCTACCGCTTCACGGAGACCGCCGAGGTGAGGACGGTCCTCCCGGACGACCCGCGCGACCTGTTCCCCCACTCGACGGCCCCGGCGCTGGGCCGCCGGCGGCGGCCGGGGCGGGAAGCCTGACTCCCGTCCGTCAAGACCGCGCGGGGTCGTACAGGCGTGCCCGGGGGCACGCTCGGAAGGTCGCTGTTTCGCATATTTGCAGGGTCTTCGGCTCCCGGGCCGTTCGGCTGCCGTAGCATCCGGGTACGGGCCACCCCAACTGCTCCACGGTCAACCCTCGGACCACCGGACGCAGTTGGCTCGTCTCGGGAGGACGTCATGAAGCATCGCGGCAGACACCGCCGGCGCAGGCAGGGCAGGGCGCTGCGGGCGGCGCTGGCCGGGACCGCCCTCGCGCTGACCGCGGCCGCCACCATGATCAGCGCCTCCCAGGCCACCGACGCCGACGACCCCGGGGCGCTGAAGCCGCTCACCGCGTCCGCCGAGACCGCGCCGCTGCGGCTGACCGAGCACCACGTGCCGCGCGAGGCGCTGGACCGGCTCTCCGACGGGATGGGCGGGCCGGTCGGTGTCGGTTCCGTGCTCGCCGACCCCGACGGCTCCCTGGGCGACGCGGAGGACTGTACGGACGACGACCGGCGGGCCCTGCCGGCCGAGCCCGCCGCGACCCGCGCGTACTGCTGGCCGGACGCCGACACCGACGGCTGGCGGTCCGGCGCGGTCACCACCTCCGGGGACGCGGACGACGACGGCCGCTGGGGCGAGCACCGGGTGATCCTCTCCGGGTGGAGCCGCAGCACCGGCGCCCCGGCCGAGGACGGTCTCGCCCGCGTCGCCTTCGTGGACGCCGGCGACCCGGACGACCTCCGCTACACCTGGGCCCTGCTGACCGTCCCCGAGGACGGCGGCCGCGACTACCGCGGACTGGGCTCCGCCGTGTCCGGCATGGTCTGGTACCAGGACAAACTGCTGGTCACCGCGGGCCCGGCGGACGACAGCGCGCTGTACGTGTACGACCTGGGCCGGGTCCAGCGGGCCACCGTGGACGGCACGTCGGTCGGGCGGGTGCCCGGCGGCTGGTCGGCGGCGGGGGCGCGGTACGTGCTGCCGGCCGTCGCCTCCTATCGGACGAGCGGGGCCGGCGCGCCCCGGCCGGACGGCATCTCCCTGGACCGCAGCACCGCACCCGACAGCCTGGTCACCCGCGAGGCGGCGCCCGTGGACGAGGACGGGCCGACCCGGCTGTGGCGGTACTCCTTCAGCACCGAACCGGAACGTGCGGGACTGCTCGACCCGGACCCGGTCGGGGCGTACGAGACGGAGCTGACCGATGTGCGCGGTGTGCTGTCGTACCGGTCGGGCTGGTACCTGGGCCGGATGACCGGGACACCGGAGGAGCGCGGCACGCTGTGGCGGCAGGACACGGAGGGGGCCCGCCCCACCCGCTGCGGCGCGGACGAGACCCACCGCTGCTGGAGCGGCCCGGCGGCGTCCCTGTCCTACTGGGAGGAGACCGGCGACGTGTGGTCCCAGTCCGGCCGGATGCTCTTCGCCCTGCCGCTGACGTCCGTGGACCGGTCCCTGGACTAGGACACCCGCCGGACCAGGACCTGCCGGACCAGGACCCGTCCGCACCCTGATCAGGCGTTCGACAGAAGCTCGTGCCGGATGGTTCCCTTTCCGGCATGACGACCATCTCCGTGACCACCTGGTCCCTGGAGCAGACCGCGCCCACCGACCTCCTTCCGGCCGCCGTGCCCGAGGGGGACGTGCGGGTCGTCCGCTCCGAGGTGCCCTCCCCCGAGTTCAGCCGTTTCCTGTACGCCTCGGTCGGCGGGGACATCCGCTGGACCGACCGGCTGGGCTGGACGTACGCGCGGTGGCTGGAGCACCTGGACCGGCCCGAGGTGGAGACCTGGGTCGCCTACGACCGGGGGACGCCGGCCGGGTACGTGGAGCTGGAGGCCCAGGCGGACGGGGTCGTCGAGATCGTCTACTTCGGGCTGCTGCCCGCCTTCCGGGGGCGGCGCATCGGCGGACACCTGCTGTCGTACGGCACGGCCCGCGCCTGGGACCTGGCGGACCGCCGGCCGGAGCTGAAGCCGACCACGCGGGTGTGGCTGCACACCTGCAGCAAGGACGGCGAGCACGCCATGGACAACTACCGGCGCCGGGGCTTCACCCTGTTCGACACCAAGGTCGAGGACGAGCCGGAGGCGCCGACGCCGGGCCCGTGGGCCGGGGCCTACCCTGCCTGACCAGCACGGACAAGAGCGCCTGCGGCGCTTGTGACCAAGCACACCCTTGTCTCTCATTCCGAGACAAGGGTGTCCGAATTTTGGACGAAGCTGGACTGTGTCCAGATCGCCATGACACGCTTCCGCCATGCCTGGAACTGGAACAGCCTTGGTGAGTCGGCGGCACGTCGACCTCGGCCGCATGTCCAGCGCCATCTGTCCGGCGCGCTGAGAGCACCCAGCACCGCCCGACATCCCTTCTTCGCCTCACTCCCCGCGCAATGACGCGCACTCACATTCGTGCGCATATATGCGCAGGTCAGAGCCGCATTCCCGCCTGTCCCGAAGGACGTATCAACCATGGCCGCCACCCCGCAGAACCCTGCCGCCGCGCAGAAGCCTGCCGCCGCGACTCCCCGCCGCAAGGTGAGCCGTCACCGCGGAGAGGGACAGTGGGCCGTGGGGCACCTGACCCCGCTCAACGGCGCCGAGCAGTTCAAGAAGGACGACGACGGTCTCAATGTGCGGACACGCATTGAGACGATCTACTCCAAGCGCGGTTTCGACTCCATCGACCCCAACGACCTGCGCGGACGCTTCCGTTGGTGGGGCCTGTACACCCAGCGCCGTCCCGGGATCGACGGCGGGCGCACCGGTCTGCTGGAGCCGGAAGAGCTCGAGGACAAGTACTTCATGATGCGCGTGCGCATTACCGGCGGCCGGCTCACCACCGAGCAGCTCCGGGCGATCGGCGAGGTCGCCGAGACCTACGCCCGCGGCACCGCCGACATCACCGACCGGCAGAACATCCAGTTCCACTGGGTGCGCATCGAGGACGTGCCCGCCATCTGGGAGCGTCTGGAGGCCGTCGGCCTGTCCACCACCGAGGCGTGCGGCGACTGCCCGCGCGGCATGCTCGGCTCCCCGGTCGCCGGGGTCGCCGAGGACGAGATCATCGACGGCACGGCGGCGCTGGACGAGATCGCCCGCCGCTACATCGGCGACCCGCGCTTCTCCAACCTGCCGCGCAAGTACAAGACGGCCGTCTCCGGCTCCCCGCTCCTCGACGTCGCCCACGAGATCAACGACATCTCCTTCGTCGGCGTGGTCCACCCCGAGCACGGCCCCGGCTTCGACCTGTGGGTCGGCGGCGGTCTGTCCACCAACCCCAAGTTCGGCGTGCGGCTGGGCGCCTGGGTGCCCGAGGCGGACGTGCCGGACGTGTGGGAGGCCGTGACCTCCGTCTTCCGCGACTACGGCTACCGGCGGCTGCGCAACCGCGCCCGGCTGAAGTTCCTGGTCGCCGACTGGGGCCCGGAGAAGTTCCGCCAGGTGGTGGAGGACGAGTACCTGGGCCGCAAGCTGATCGACGGCCCCGCCGTCGAGATGCCGGCGCAGCGGTGGCGCGACCACATCGGCGTGCACCGCCAGAAGGACGGCCGCTTCTACGTCGGTTTCGCCCCGCGTGTGGGCCGGATGGACGGCTCGCTGCTCACCAAGGTCGCCGAACTGGCCGAGAACCACGGCTCGGGCCGGGTCTCCACCACCGTCGAACAGAAGATGATCATCCTCGACGTGCCGCAGGACCGGGTCGACTCCCTGGTCGACGGGCTGGAGGCGCTGGACCTCAGGGTCAGCCCCTCCCCCTTCCGGCGCGGCACGATGGCCTGCACGGGCATCGAGTTCTGCAAGCTCGCCATCGTCGAGACCAAGGAGCGCGGCAGCGACCTCATCGACGAACTCGAGCGCCGGCTCCCCGGCTTCGACGAGCCGCTCACCATCAACATCAACGGCTGCCCGAACGCCTGCGCCCGCATCCAGACCGCGGACATCGGTCTCAAGGGCCAGCTCGTCACCGACGCCGAGGGCAACCAGGTCGGCGGCTACCAGGTGCACCTGGGCGGCGCGCTCGGCCTGGAGCCGTCGTTCGGACGCAAGGTCCGCGGTCTGAAGGTCACCTCGGACGAGCTGCCCGACTACATCGAGCGGGTCCTCAACCGCTTCCAGGAGGAGCGCGAGGACGGCGAGCGGTTCGCGGCCTGGGTCGGCCGCGCGTCGGAGGAGGCCCTGTCGTGAGCGAGCGTGCGGCGCCGTTCTACTGCCCCTACTGCGGGGACGAGGACCTGCGACCGGCCGAAGAGGGCCACGGGGCGTGGGAATGCGGCGCGTGCAACCGAGCCTTTCAGCTGAAGTTCCTCGGGCTGCTCGCCCGGGGGCTTGAGCGATCCGACACGGGAGGGGACCGGACATGACTGCTGTTCAGGAAGAGCGCACCACCGAGGACCTGAAGGCACTGGCCGAGCAGGCGGGCCGGGACCTGGAGGACGCCTCCGCCCTGGAGATCCTCCAGTGGGCCGCCGAGACCTTCGGCAAGCGGTTCTGCGTGACCTCCTCGATGGAGGACGCGGTCGTCGCCCACCTCGCCTCCCGCGCGATGCCCGGAGTCGACGTGGTGTTCCTCGACACCGGCTACCACTTCCCGGAGACCATCGGCACCCGGGACGCGGTGGAGGCCGTGATGGACGTGAACGTCATCACGCTCACCCCGCGGCAGACGGTCGCCGAGCAGGACGCGGAGTACGGCCCGAAGCTGCACGACCGCGACCCCGACCTGTGCTGCGCCCTGCGCAAGGTCAAGCCGCTGGAGGAGGGCCTGAAGGGCTATGTGGCCTGGGCGACCGGCCTGCGCCGCGACGAGTCCCCGACCCGGGCGAACACCCCGGTCGTCGGCTGGGACGAGAAGCGGCGGAAGGTGAAGATCTCCCCCATCGCGAAGTGGTCACAGGAAGATGTGCAAGCGTACGTCGACGAGCACGGCGTCCTCACGAATCCGCTGCTGATGGACGGCTATGCCTCCGTGGGCTGCGCGCCCTGCACCCGCCGGGTGCTCCAGGGCGAGGACGCCCGCGCCGGCCGCTGGGCGGGCCGCGCCAAGACCGAGTGCGGGCTGCACGGCTGACATGACGACGACCACCGGACCATCGAGAGCCAGGGAGAACCACGTGACGACCGGAGCCACCGTCTGGCTCACGGGTCTGCCGAGTGCGGGCAAGACCACCATCGCCCACGAGCTGGCGGGCCGGCTGCGCGAGCAGGGCCGCCGGGTCGAGGTGCTCGACGGCGACGAGATCCGCGAGTTCCTCTCCGCGGGCCTCGGCTTCACCCGCGAGGACCGGCACACCAACGTGCAGCGCATCGGCTTCGTCGCCGAACTGCTCGCCCGCAACGGCGTCATCGCGCTCGTCCCGGTCATCGCGCCGTACGCGGACAGCCGGGACGCGGTGCGCAAGCGGCACGGGGCGAACGGCACGCCGTACGTCGAGGTGCACGTGGCGACCCCGGTCGAGGTGTGCTCCGTACGCGATGTGAAGGGCCTGTACGCCAAGCAGGCCGCGGGTGAACTGACCGGGCTGACCGGAGTGGACGACCCGTACGAGGAGCCCGAGACACCCGATCTGCGGATCGAGTCCCAGAACCAGACCGTGCAGGAGTCCGCGGCGTCGGTGTACGCCGCGCTCAGCGAAAGGGGACTGGCATGACGACCGTCGCCACCGTGAAGGAGGGCACGGACAGCCCGTACGCCCTCTCCCACCTGGACGCCCTCGAGTCCGAGGCGGTGCACATCTTCCGCGAGGTGGCGGGTGAGTTCGAGAAGCCGGTGATCCTGTTCTCCGGCGGCAAGGACTCCATCCTCATGCTGCACCTGGCGCTGAAGGCGTTCACCCCGGCGCCGGTCCCGTTCTCGCTGCTGCACGTCGACACCGGGCACAACTTCCCCGAGGTCCTCGACTACCGCGACCGCACGGTCGCCGAGCACGGGCTGCGGCTGCACGTCGCCTCCGTGCAGGACTACATCGACCGCGGGGTGCTCAAGGAGCGCCCGGACGGCACCCGCAACCCGCTGCAGACCGTGCCGCTCACCGAGAAGATCCAGAGCGAGAGGTTCGACGCCGTCTTCGGCGGCGGGCGCCGCGACGAGGAGAAGGCCCGCGCGAAGGAGCGGGTGTTCTCGCTGCGCGACGAGTTCTCCCAGTGGGACCCGCGCCGCCAGCGCCCCGAGCTGTGGAACCTCTACAACGGCCGGCACGCCCCCGGTGAGCACGTCCGCGTGTTCCCGCTGTCCAACTGGACCGAGCTGGACGTGTGGCAGTACATCGCCCGCGAGAACATCGAACTGCCGGAGATCTACTACGCGCACGAGCGCGAGGTGTTCGCCCGCGGCGGCATGTGGCTGACCGCCGGTGAGTGGGGCGGCCCGAAGGACGGCGAGACCGTCGAGAAGCGGCTGGTGCGCTACCGCACGGTGGGCGACATGTCCTGCACCGGCGCGGTGGACTCCGACGCCGACACCATCGAGAAGGTGATCACCGAGATCGCCGCCTCCCGGCTCACCGAGCGCGGTGCCACCCGCGCCGACGACAAGCTCTCCGAGGCCGCGATGGAAGACCGCAAGCGCGAGGGGTACTTCTAGACATGAGCACCATCACCACCGAGGAGCTCGCGGCCACCACGCTGCTGCGGTTCGCCACCGCCGGTTCCGTCGACGACGGCAAGTCCACCCTGGTGGGCCGGCTGCTGCACGACTCCAAGTCGGTCCTCACCGACCAACTGGAGGCCGTGGAGCGGGCGTCGGCGAGCCGGGGCCAGGAGACGCCCGACCTCGCGCTGCTCACCGACGGCCTGCGGGCCGAGCGGGAGCAGGGCATCACCATCGACGTGGCCTACCGCTACTTCGCCACGCCCCGGCGCCGGTTCATCCTCGCCGACACCCCGGGCCATGTGCAGTACACGCGGAACATGGTCACCGGCGCCTCCACGGCCGAACTGACGGTGATCCTGGTCGACGCCCGCAACGGTGTCGTCGAGCAGACCCGCCGGCACGCCGCCATCGCCGCCCTGCTGCGCGTCCCGCACGTCGTCCTCGCCGTCAACAAGATGGACCTGGTCGACTACCGGGAGTCCGTGTTCGCGTCGATCGCCGAGGAGTTCACGGCGTACGCGACCGAGCTGGGCGTCCCCGAGGTCACCGCGATCCCGATCTCGGCGCTGGTCGGCGACAACGTGGTGGAGCCGTCCGCGCACATGGACTGGTACGGCGGCCCCACCGTGCTGGAGCACCTGGAGACCGTCCCGGTCAGCCACGACCTGGCGCACTGCCACGCACGGCTGCCCGTGCAGTACGTGATCCGTCCGCAGAGCGCCGAGCACCCCGACTACCGGGGCTACGCGGGCCAGATCGCCGCCGGCACCTTCCGGGTGGGCGACGAGGTGACCGTGCTGCCGTCCGGGCGGACGACGACGGTCACGGGGATCGACCTGCTGGGCGAGCCGGTCGACGTCGCCTGGACGCCGCAGTCGGTGACGCTGCTGCTGGCCGACGACATCGACATCTCCCGCGGTGACCTGATCGTGCCCAGCAAGGACGCGCCGGCCACCACGCAGGACGTCGAGGCCACCGTGTGCCACGTCGCCGACCAGCCGCTGACCGTCGGCCACCGGGTGCTGCTCAAGCACGGCACCCGCACCGTCAAGGCGATCGTGAAGGACATCCCGTCCCGGCTGACGCTGGACGACCTGTCGCTGCACCCGCACCCCGGCACCCTGGGCGCCAACGACATCGGCCGGGTGAAGATCCGTACCGCCGAACCGCTGCCCGCCGACTCCTACGCGGACTCGCGGCGCACCGGTTCGTTCATCCTCATCGACCCCAGCGACGGCACCACGCTCACCGCCGGCATGGTCGGTGAGTCCTTCGCCGCACCGGAACCCGTCAAGGACGAGGCCGAGGACGACGGGTGGGACTTCTGAGCATGAACCCCACGGATTTCTACTCCGAGTTCGCGAAGGAGGGCGGCCGCGTCGGCAGCGGTGCCCTCGGCAGCGGGCAGGGCGGGGTGGACCGATGTGCGCGATGACGTACGCGCACCGCTCGCGCGCCCTCATCCCCCACCGCCGTAGACGAAAACCCGCCGACTTCCCGGCCACGGCCTGAGAGACCAGGACCGTGACCGCCGGGCCTTGCGAGAGGAACACCTCCCGTGCCTGCCACATCCGCCCTGCGCCGTACCCTCGCGGTCATGGCCGCGCTCCCGCTGCTCACCCTGGCCGCCTGCGGCTACGGCTCCCAGGCCAAGGACGACGGCGCCGCGAAGATCGCCGCCGGGGCGAAGAAGACCGACGGTCTCGACTCCGTCAGGATCGGCTACTTCGGCAACCTCACCCACGGCACCGCCCTGGTGGGCAACAACAAGGGTCTGTTCCAGAAGGAACTGGGCGCCACGGAGGCGAAGTACGCCGTCTTCAACGCGGGGCCGTCGGAGATCGAGGCGCTCAACTCCGGTTCCCTCGACATCGGGTTCATCGGCCCGTCCCCCGCCATCAACGGTTACACCAAGTCCGGCGGCAAGAACCTGCGGATCATCGGCGGTTCGGCGTCCGGCGGGGTGAAGCTCGTGGTGAACCCGGACAAGGTGAAGTCGCTGGAGGACGTCGAGGGCAAGCGGATCGCGACCCCGCAGCTCGGCAACACCCAGGACGTGGCGTTCCTCAACTGGGCGGCCGAGCAGGGCTGGAAGGTCGACGCCCAGAGCGGCAAGGGCGACGTCACGGTCGTCCGCAGCGACAACAAGGTCACCCCGGACGCGTTCAGGGCCGGGTCGGTCGACGGCGCCTGGGTGCCGGAGCCGACCGCGTCGAAGCTGGTCGCGCAGGGCGGCGAGGTGCTGCTGGACGAGGCGTCGCTGTGGCCGGACGAGAAGTTCGTGATCACGAACATCATCGTGCGCCAGGAGTTCCTCGAGGAGCACCCGAAGGCCGTCGAGGCGGTGCTGAAGGCGTCCGTCGAAACCAACGAGTGGATCGACGCCCACCCGGACGAGGCGAAGGCCGCAGCCAACGAGCAGTTGGAGAAGGACACCGGCAAGGCGCTGCCCGCCGAGGTGCTGGACCCGGCGTGGGAGTCGATCGAGTTCACCGACGACCCGCTGGCCGCCACCCTCGACGCGCAGGCGAAGCACGCCGTCAAGGCGGGCCTGTTGGACCAGCCCGACCTGGACGGCATCTACGACCTCACGCTGCTCGACAAGGTCCTGAAGGCCGCCGGCGAACCGGCCGTCGACGACGCCGGTCTCGGCGCCGAGTAAGCCCGGATCAGCCCGGATCACAGAGATCTCCCAGGAGGTGACGACCATGGCCACGACCCTCGCCAAGGCCGCCGACGGCACCGAGGCGGCCACCCACGCCGCCCGCATCGAGCACGTCTCGAAGTCGTTCGCGGGCCCCGCCGGACAGCAGCTCGTGCTGGACGACATCAGCCTCGATGTCGCGCCCGGTGAGTTCGTCACCCTCCTGGGTGCCTCGGGCTGCGGCAAGTCCACGCTGCTCAACCTGGTCGCGGGGCTCGACCGCCCCACGGCCGGCACGATCAGCACGGACGGGCGGCCGGCCCTGATGTTCCAGGAGCACGCCCTCTTCCCGTGGCTGACCGCGGGCAAGAACATCGAACTGGCCCTGAAGCTGCGGGGCGTGGCGAAGACCGAGCGGCGGGAACGGGCCGAGGAACTCCTCGGACTCGTCCGGCTGAAGGGCGCGCACGGCAAGCGGGTGCACGAGCTGTCCGGCGGTATGCGGCAGCGCGTGGCGCTGGCGCGGGCGATCGCCCAGGACAGCCGGCTGCTGCTGATGGACGAGCCGTTCGCGGCGCTGGACGCCATCACGCGGGACGTGCTGCACGACGAGCTGACCAGGATCTGGAGCGAGACCCGGCTGTCCGTCCTGTTCGTCACGCACAACGTGCGCGAGGCCGTACGGCTCGCGCAGCGGGTGGTGCTGCTCTCCTCCCGTCCGGGCCGGATCGCCCGCGAGTGGACGGTGGGCATCCCGCATCCGCGCCGTATCGAGGACACCGCCGTGGCGGAACTGTCCGTCGAGATCACCGAAGAACTCCGTGGGGAGATCCGCCGTCATGGCCAGCACTGAGACGACCGCCAAGGACAAGGACGGGGGCGACCTCGCCGGTCTGGAGGCGGGCCTCGACGCACTGGAGACGGTGCAGACCGGACGCAAGCCGCTGCGGCAGACCTTCGTGGAGAAGATCCTGCCGCCGGTCGTCGCCATCGCCCTGGTGCTGGCGGTGTGGCAGGCCCTGGTGTCGTTCAAGATCGTCGACGATCCGACCAAGCTGCCCTCGCCGGGCGCCGTGTGGGACGTCCTCCGTCAGGCGTGGCTCCAGGGCGAGTTGCTCGGCTACATCTGGACCAGCGTCTCGCGCGGCCTGCTCGGCTTCTTCTTCGCGCTGCTGATCGGCACCCCGCTGGGGCTGCTGGTGGCGCGGGTGAAGTTCGTGCGCGCGGCGATCGGGCCGATCCTGTCCGGTCTGCAGTCGCTGCCGTCGGTGGCGTGGGTGCCGCCGGCGGTGATCTGGCTGGGTCTGAACAACCAGATGATGTACGCCGTCATCCTGCTCGGCGCGGTCCCCTCGATCGCCAACGGCCTGGTCTCCGGCGTCGACCAGGTGCCCCCGCTGTTCCTGCGGGCCGGCCGGACGCTGGGCGCGACGGGGCTGAAGGGCACCTGGCACATCGTGCTGCCGGCCGCGCTGCCGGGCTATGTGGCGGGTCTGAAGCAGGGCTGGGCGTTCTCCTGGCGTTCGCTGATGGCCGCGGAGATCATCGCGTCCTTCCCGGACCTCGGCGTGGGCCTCGGCCAGTTGCTGGAGAACGGCCGCAACGCCAGCGACATGGCCATGGTCTTCGAGGCCATCCTGCTGATCCTGACCGTGGGTATCGCCATCGATCTGCTGATCTTCAGTCCGCTGGAGCGGTGGGTGCTGCGCAGCCGCGGTCTGCTGGTGAAGGGCTGAGGGACACCATGCGCCGTCCGGTACTTCTCGTCGTCGCCCACGGCAGCCGCGACCCGCGGCACGCCGCGACCGTGCACGCCCTGGTGCGGCGGGTGCGGTCGCTGCGGCCCGGGCTGCGCGTGGAGACCGGGTTCCTGGACTTCAACATCCCGTCCGTCAAAGGGGTGCTGGATTCCCTGGACGCGGAGGGCGTCCGCGATGTGGTCGCCCTCCCGCTGCTGCTGACCTGCGCCTTCCACGCCAAGGCGGACATCCCGGCGGTGCTGGCCCAGGCCCCGCCGCGGCTGCGGATCCGCCAGGCCGAGGTGCTGGGCCCCTCCCCGCTGCTGACGTCGGCGCTGGAGCGCCGGCTGTACGAGGCGGGCCTCACGCCCGCCGACAAGTCCTCGACCGGGGTCGTACTGGCCTCGGCGGGGTCCTCCGACCCGGAGGCGATCGCAGTGATCGCAGAAATCGCGCGGGAGTGGCGGCACACCGGTTGGTGCGCCGTGCGGCCTGCGTTCGCCTCCGCATCCCTCCCCCGCACCGAGCAGGCGGTACGCGAACTGCGCGCCCTCGGCTGCGCACGCGTCGCCGTCGCCCCGTACGTCCTGGCCCCCGGCTTCCTCCCGGACCGGATCGCCCGGGGCGCGGCCGACGCGGACGTCCTCGCGGACGTGCTGGGCCCGGCGCCGGAGGTGGCGCGGCTGCTGCTGGAGCGGTACGACGCGGCACGGGTGCCGCTGCTCGCGGCGGTCGGCGCCTGATCTCAGTCCTCGGTGAGCTCCACCAGTCTGCGCACCGTGTTCCAGTTGCGGCTGGTGGCGACGACGCCCTTGTTGATACGGGGCCTGGCCAGGTGTTCGGCGAGTCCGGAGCGGCCCAGGCCGTTCGGGGCGTACAGGTAGAGCGCGCGGTCGCCGAGGCGGAACTCCTCGGGGAGACACGCCTGTTGGTCGATCTCGGCGAAGCGTTCGGGGGTGACGGGCGCGGAGAAGTAGGTGACGTGGAGCTGCTTGGGCTCCAGCTCGCCGGCCGGGAACGGGCAGGCGTCGACGATCCCCTTCAGATAGGCGTGGTCGCGCACGATCACGTCCACGGCGAAGCCGAAGTGCCGCTCGATCGCCGCCGACAACTCGGCGGCCAGTGACTCCTCGTCGCCGTGCGCGGCGGTGAACACCGCCTGGCCGCTCTGCAGATGGGTGCGCACCCCGTCGTGACCGAGCCCGTCCACGAGGGCGCGCAGTTCGGCCATCGGGACTTTCCTGCTGCCGCCCACGTTGATCCCGCGCAGCAGCGCCGCGTATCTCGTCGTCGCCATGCGTACACCCTAGGACGGCCGTCGTACCCCGTGGGGGTGTGCCCGACGGCGGTCGCGTACCGGAACCCTGATCATCGGCCCCGACACGCCCGGGTACGTGTAGGGGGCCGCTGTCCTCCCCAGTGGGGAGGAGGCGGGCGCCGATGGGATGACCCGGGGTCCTCGAGCTTCACCGGACAGCACGACGAGACGGGCTTATCCGGCCCATACCTTCGAAAGCGTCAGGTGGCGGCAGGGGGTCGCTGCCGAACACGAGGGAGCGAGCCCGTCATGGGGAACGGACAATCACGGGTGCGGGGCCTCGCCGCACGGGCCGGCGGCTGGAGCGCCCGGCACCGCTGGGCGGCCGTCGGCATCTGGGTGCTGTTCGTCGTGCTGGCGATGGGACTCGGTTCGGCCGCGGGCCGGGTCGACGTCGGCGACAGCGATCAGCTCAAGGGAGAGACCAGTACCGCCGCCCGCATCATCGAGGACGCCGGCATCGAGGAGCCGGCCAGTGAGACCGTGCTCGTCCAGGCGAAGGACGAGGGCCTCACGGCCACGGACGCCGAGTTCCGGTCGGCGGTCACCGCGGTCGTCACGGCCGTGGAGAAGACCGGCGAGGCCACGGACGTCACCTCGCCGTACGAGAGCGACACCATCTCGAAGGACGGGCGCAGCGCGCTGGTCCAGTTCGACGTCCGGGGTGACTCGGACACCGCCGGTGAGCGGATCGAGCCGGTGCTGAACGCCGTGGAGGAGGTTCAGAAGGACCACGAGTCGCTGCGGATCGAGGAGATCGGCGGCGCCAGCATGATGAAGACGTTCGACGACGCGTTCGGCGACGACTTCAAGAAGGCCGAGTACTCCGCGGTGCCGGTGGCCCTCGGCATCCTGCTGATCGCGTTCGGCGCGCTGGTGGCGGCGCTGCTGCCGGTGGCGCTGGCGATCACCGCGATCATGGCGACGATGGGTCTGATGGGCCTGGTCAGCCATCTGCAGCCGATGAGCGAGACCGCGAACTCGGTGATGCTGCTGGTCGGCCTGGCCGTCGGGGTCGACTACTGCCTGTTCTACCTGCGCCGCGAGCGTGAGGAGCGGGCGGCCGGCCGGGACGCGCAGACCGCGCTGCGGATCGCCGCCGCCACCAGTGGCCGCGCGATCGTCGTCTCCGGTGTCACGGTGTGTGTCGCCATGGCGGGCATGCTGTTCACCGGGCTCGCCGAGTTCGAGGCGATGGGCCTGGCCTCGCTGATGGTCGTGGCGGTCGCCATGGTCGGCTCCGTCACCGTCCTGCCCGCGCTCCTCTCGCTGCTGGGCGAGCGGGTCGAGAAGGGCCGCGTGCCGTTCCTGCGCCGGCGCCGCACCGGCGGCAACGGCGACAGCCGGTTCTGGTCTGCCGTGCTGAAGCGGGTGCTCGCCAAGCCGGTGCTGTCGGTCGTGGTGGCGACCGGTGCGCTGCTGGCCGTGGCCGCTCCGGCGGTCGGGATGAAGACGCAGAACCTCACGCTGGACCAGGAGTTCGGCGACTCGCTGCCGATCGTGCAGACGTACAACCGGGTCAACGAGGCCTTCCCGGGCGGCTCCGAGCCGGCCGAGGTGGTCGTCAAGGCGGACGACATCAACGCGCCCGAGGTGAAGACCGCGCTCGCCGAGTTCCGTGAGCGGGCGATCAGTTCGGGGGCCTCGCGCGGCCCGGTCGAGATCAAGCTGCACGACCAGCAGAACGTCGCGTTCGTCTACGTCCCGCTGGTGGGCGGCTCCGACCAGGACAAGGCGAGCGAGAGCCTGGACACGCTGCGCGACGAGGTACGGCCCGCCACGCTCGGTGAGGTCGACGGCGTCGAGGCGCCGATCACCGGGCAGGTCGCCGGGAACAAGGACTTCAACGACCAGCTGGTCGGCTCCGTGGTCCCGGTCTTCGCCTTCGTGGTGGTCTTCGCCTTCCTGGTGATGCTGCTGTCGTTCCGCTCGCTGACGGTGGCGATCACCTCGATCGTGCTGAACCTGCTGTCGGTGGGCGCCGCGTACGGCATCCTCGTGGCGGTCTTCCAGCACGGCTGGGGCGCGTCCCTGGTGGGCGCGGAGGGCGTCGGCGCGATCATCACGTGGCTGCCGCTGTTCCTCTTCGTGATCCTGTTCGGCCTGTCGACGGACTACCACGTGTTCGTGGTCTCCCGGATCCGCGAGGCCCGGCTGCGGGGCCGCACGACGCGGGACGCGGTCCAGCACGGTGTGGTCACCACGGCCGGCGTGGTCACCAGTGCCGCGGTCATCATGGTCGCCGTGTTCGGGATCTTCGGGACGCTGTCCATGCAGTCCATGAAGCAGATGGGTGTCGGCCTCGCGGCGGCGGTGCTGATCGACGCGACGATCATCCGGGGCGTGCTGCTGCCGGCGGTGATGACCCTGCTCGGCGAGCGCAACTGGTACCTGCCGAAGTGGCTGCACCGGATGCCCGACCTGACCCACGACGAGTCGCCGGAGGCGGTGGCGGCGACGCCGACGTCACGGGACGACGAGGGCGACCGCGTACCGGTGTGATCGGCTAGCTGCGACAAGGGCCCGGCGATTCTCCGCCGGGCCCTTGCCGTACCTGCGGGCTCGTGCCGCTGGGGGTGCCTCCCAGGCCCTTGAGGCACTGGGGGAGGCACGACTGTCCGCGGTTACGCGGGCAGCTCCGCCTCGATGAGGTCGGCTGCCCTCATGGTGCCGCCTTCCTCGGCCATGTCGGCCTGGATGGACTTCAGGCGGGCGGCGACCTCCGGGTCGTCGACCAGGGCGAGGGCCTCCGCCCTCAGCACCTCGGCCTTCGCCTCGTCGGCCGGAACGTGCCGGGCCACTCCGAGCCCCTGGAGCATGTCCGCGTTGCCGAACTGGTCCACTGCCTGCGGTACGGCGATCATCGGGGTGGCCGTGGCCAGCCCCTCCTGGCTGCCGCCGGCCCCCGCGTGGGTGACGAACAGGTCGGCCTGCTTCAGGATCGCGAGCTGCGGCACCCAGGACCGCACCTCGACGTTCTCCGGCACGTCCCCCAGCTCGGCGGGGTCGACGTGCTTGCCGACCTGGAGCACCAGGTGCCAGCCGGGCAGATCCGCGAACGCCTTGACGCACTCCCGGTAGAAGGCCGGCTGCTTGGTGAAGGACGACCCGAGCGATACGAGCACGACCTTCTCCGCACCGGCGGGCCGCTGCCAGTCGCCCTCGGCGCTCCGGTCGCCCTGGCAGGCCCCGACGAAGGAGTGCACGCTCTCGTCGACCCGGTCGGCGTTCGGCTGGAGCGCCTTGGGGATCAGGACGATCGAGCGGGCGGGGCGGCCCCCGAAGTCGTCGGGACCCATGGTGATCCCGTTCTCCTCCAGCCAGGCGTGGAAGCGGGCGTAGTAGGCCTGCCCCCGCTCGGTCTTCTTCGGCTCCTCCCACATCGGCTCGGCGACCTCCTTCTCGTACCCGTCCCAGGCGACGAGGTTCGGCGAGAGGGAGATGACGGGCACGCCCCAGCGGTGGCCGAGCACGCGCGCCGGGTAGGAGGTGATGTCGTGCAGGACGAGGTCGGGGGTGTCGCCCTCGTAGGCCTCGATGAGCTGCGGGAGCGCCTGGACGGCGTCGGCGAGGAACGGCTCCACGTTGTCGAGCAGCGTGGTGCCCCAGGCCTCCGGGTCGTCGTCGGGGCCCGGCAGCGTGCTGTTCCACAGCTTGGGTTCGGCGCCCGTCTCCGCGACCTTCTCGGCGAACAGCGGCGGGATCGCGTAGGTGACCCGGTGACCGCGCGCCACGAGCTCGCGGATCACCTCGAGGCTCGGGTTCACGTGGCCGTGGGCGGCGATGGAGAACATGGCGATGTGAGCGGGAGTGGTCATGCCGGAACCATAGGCGAGACGATACGTCTCGTGCAACCTTTTTGATCTCATGCCGCCGGCTCCGGTGGGCATCGGCGTCGGCGTCGGGGTCGGGGTCGGGCAGCGAGGAGGGCCGGACCGGATTCCGGCGGCAGCCCGGCGGGGTCGACGACGGCTCGGTGACGGCGGGCGCACGGTCCCCGGAGCCGGAGCGGCCGTCCCCGGAGCCGGAGCGGCCGTCCCCGGAGCCGGAGCGGCCGCCCACGCGCGTGGGCGCCGCCCCGAGCAGCCCGGGCCCGCCCACCGGCCGGAGCGTCGTCCGCGACACGGTGTCCGTCACCGCCCGCCCCGACTGCGGCGGACGCCCCTCTGGGACCGGGGCCGGGAAACGGCCGCTGCCCGGTGAGCCCCCGGGCAGCGGTCCCCGGGATCTCCGTGCCGCAGCGCCCGGATGACGGTCGCGGTGACGGTGAGCGGACACTCGGCCGTACCCTCGGGGCGGATCGCCCTCTACTCCATCCGGAAACCCGCGGGCCCCCGCACCGCGGCGGCGGCGAGCTCCTCGACCCGGGCGACGGGCGCGGGCACACCGGGCGCCTGCTGGACCCAGGCCACGAATTCCTTGGCGGTGAGGCCGGACGGCGGCTGTCCCACGTACGGGAGGGCGTACAAAGGGGTGTTGGGTTCGCTGCGCCAACTGTCGGCGAGTGCGCCGAGGTCCACCGCATCGAAGCCGAGGACGTCCAGCAGGTCGGCCACCTCCTTCCTGGCGTCCGGGTCGTCGCCGGAAAGTGGCAGCGCGGTGCGGTCGGGGGCTCCGGCCGGGCGGAACAGCTCCAGCAACTGCTTGGGGCCGATGTTGTGCAATGCCTTCACCACCCGGGCGTCCGCGAGGTGGCGCTGCACCAGTTCGCTGGAGGTCAGTTCGTCGCTGTCGAGTTCCGGCACCTCGAAGTCGGGATTCGGCGCGTAGTTCATCGGGTCGATCACGGTCTTGCCGGCGAGCTCCGCCCGGGGCAGCCGCTCGTGGGCGGCCAGCGGCACGGCCGCGATGACCAGATCACCGGCGCTCGCCGCTTCGGCCGGGGTGGCCGCGCGGGCCCGCTCGCCGAGCTCCGCGACGAGATCTGCCAGCGTCTCGGGGCCGCGGGAGTTGCTCAGGACGACGCGCAGGCCGGCGTCGACGGCGCGGCGGGCGGCCCCGAGGCCGACCATGCCGGTGCCGATGACGCCGAGGGTTGTTGTGCTCACTCTGTTCTCCGTTCGCGTTTCCCCGCGTCGCGGCATCCGGTGGACAGGACCGCTCCGGCGGGCTCGTATCCATCACAGCCGGATCGACCTGCGCGAACAATGGTCAGAAACGCTCGGCAGCAATCACATCATGTGATAGATCAGGCGGATGGAGCTGAGAGCGTTGCAGTACTTCGTGACCGTCGCCGAGGAGCTGCACTTCGGACGCGCGGCGCAACGGCTGGGCATAGTGCAGCCGGCGGTGAGCCAGCAGATCGCCCGGCTCGAACGCGAGCTCGGCGTGCGCCTGCTCGACCGCACCTCCCGCCGGGTACGGCTCACCCCGGCCGGCGAACGAGTGCTCGCTGCGGCCCGTAGGACCCTCGCTGCGGCGGCCCGGGTGCGGGTGGTCGCCGGAGAACCGGCGACCGTCCTGCGGATCGGGGTCGCGTCTTGCGTCACCCGACGGCTCGACCGGGCGGTGGGCCGCCTGAGCGCCGGAGAACGCCCCGCCGAACCGAAACTGGTCGACCTGCCGGTGGCCGCGCGACTCGACGCCGTCCGCGACGGCGAGCTGGATCTGGCGCTGGTGCGGGGCGCGCTCACCTCCTCGACGGTGACGGTGGTGCGCGCCTGGTCCGAGCCGCTGCACGCAGTGCTCGCGCGTGAACACCCCGCCGCCCGCAAGCCCGCGGTCAGCCTGCACGACCTCGATCCGTACGGTCTGCGGCTTCCCGCCCGCGACAGCGACCCGCCGATGCACGACGCGATCCTCGCCGCCCTGCCCGTGCCCCCGTTGCGGCCGCCTGCCGGGGACATGCTCAACGTGCTGTTCGAGGTGGGCCGGGACACCGAGAGCTGGACGCTGATGCCGGCCGAACAGTTCGACGGGTCCCGCTCCGAGCGGCTGCTGCGGATGCCGCTCGACCCGCCGGTGACCGTCGACGGCCACGTCGTCACCTCCCTGGCCACCCCGGAGCCGTGCGTGGCGTCGTACGTGGCCGCGTTCGCGGATCGAACCTCCGCCCCGGACGAGTAGGTCTTTCCAGGAAGGAACGCCGCACCCCGCCCCGGACCAACGGCGACGCGCCGGGCTCGGTCACCGAACCCGGCCGTGCTCAGCGCTGGTAGCGGGCCAGGACCAGGTTGCCGTCCTCCTCCAGCCGCTCGCGCAGCTCGTCGAGACCGATCGCGCCGCTGTAGTACTCCTGGAGCGCCGGGGTGGCGACCTTGTCCTTCCACTCGGGGTAGCCCCGTACCGTCTGCGCGGGGGCCGGGCGCAGGTGCGCGGCGAGGGCCGTGCCGGTGGCCCAGCCGTGTTCGGCGGTGTGCAGGGCGGGGTCGGCGAGGGCCCGGCGGCCGGTGGGGAGCATCCAGTCGCCGAGGGCGAGGCGGACCATGTTCCGCGGCTGGAGCAGGAAGTCGAGGAAGGCGACGGCCTCCTTCTTGTACGGGCAGTCCTGGGCGACGGAGAGGGTCTGCGGGCTGACGCCCTGGGTGAGTCCGCCGGTCCCGGCCGGAGCGGGCAGCACCCGCCACTCGAAGCCCTCCGGCGCCTGCTGGACGATCTGCTGACGGTAGGAGAAGCCGAGCGGCACCATCGCGTACTTGCCGGCGAAGAAGCCGGGCAGGGTGTCGGAGCCACCGCTGCCGAGCGTGGTGGGCGAGGCGCTGCGGTCGGTGTTCACCTGCTCGTGCACCGTGCGCGGGACGACCTCGTCGCCCTCCTCGAACCGCACGGTCACCTTGCCGTCGGCGCCCCGGTGGAAGAGCCGGCCGCCCGCGGAGAGGGAGAGGTTGAGGGTGGCGGACACGGGCTCCTTGAGCGGCCAGGCGACGCCGTACTTCCCGTCGCCCGCGAGCCGTTCCGTCACCTGACGGAACTCGGCCCAGCTCCAGGGGCGCTCGGGGGTCGGGACGCGGACGGCGGACTCCTTCAGCCAGGTGGAGTTGGCGATGAGCACGCGCGGTTCCTGGAGGAAGGGGACGCCGTAGACGCCGTCGTCGAAGGTGACGGTCTCCCAGCCGCTGGGCGGGATGTCGGACTTCAGCCGCTCGGGCAGCAGGTCCGTCAGGTCGGCCAGGTAGCCGCCGTAGGCGAAGTCGGCGAGGTCGTCGGAGGCGTCGTGGATGATGTCGGGGGCCTCGCCGCCCTCGAAGGAGGTGAGGAGCTGGTCGTGGACGCTGTCCCAGCTTCCCTGGACGTACTCCACCCGGACGTCCGGGTGCGTGGCGTTCCACTCCTCGACCAGTTCCTTGTTGGCCTCGACCGACTCCTCCTGCCAGGCCAGGGACAGAAAGCGCAGGGTGATCCGGCCGTCGTCGCGGGTGCCGCCGGAGGAGCAGCCCGCCAGGAGCAGGGCGACGGCGAGGGCCGCCACGAGGATTCTGGTCCGCATCAGCTCTTCACCGCCCCGGCGAGCATGCCGCCCGTGATCCGCCGCTGGATGATCGCGAAGACGACCAGGGAGGGCAGCGTCGCGAGGAACGCGGCGGCCGCCAGCGGGCCGAGGTCGGCGACTCCCTCGGCACCGATGAAGTGGGTGAGGACGACCGGCAGGGTCTGTTTCTCCGGGGTCTTGAGCAGGACGAGCGCGAAGAAGAACTCGTTCCACGCGGTGACGAAGGCGAACAGCGCGGTCGCCACGATCCCCGGCGCGAGCAGCGGCGCGGTCACCGACACCAGGATCCGCAGCCGCCCGGCCCCGTCGACGGCCGCCGCCTCCTCCAGCTCGGCCGGCACGGCACGGACGTATCCGGTGAGCATCCACAGGGCGAAGGGCAGCGCCCACACCACGTACACCAGCACCAGGCCGGGCACGGAATCGATCAGCCGCAGGTTCTTCAGCACCAGGAACAGCGGGATGATCAGCAGCACGAACGGGAACGCCTGGCTGACCACCACCCAGCCGGTCGCGGCCCGGGCGAGCGCGGTGCGGTGACGGGCCATCACATACGCCATCGGGGTGGCGACGACGACGGCGACGATGGCCGACGCGAGCGCGGCGAGCAGGGAGTTGAGGGCGGCCCGCAGCAGTGGCTGTTCGTCGAAGGCCTGGCGGAAGTTGGCGAGGGTGGGGTCCTGGGGGATCCAGGTCGGATGCAGACTCGCCAGCTCGGTCGGCGGCTTGAAGGCGGTGGAGAGCAGCCAGAGGAACGGGAAGGCGAGGAAGACCAGATAAGCGAGCAGCGCGGCGTACTGGCCGACGCGGGCGCCGGTGGAGGTCCTCATGCCTCGTCACCTCCCCGGAGCCGGCCGGCGAGGAAGACGGCCAGCGCGATCGAGATCGCGGCGACCATGACACAGCCCATCGCGGCCGCGTAGCCGAACTGCCCGTAGCGGAAGGCCTCTTCGTAGGCGAAGAGCATGGGCAGCCGGGTGCGTCCGCCGGGGCCGCCGTTGGTCAGGACGTAGACCAGGGCGAAGGAGTTGAAGTTCCAGATCAGGTTGAGCGCCGTGATGGCGAGGGCGACGGGGCGGATGGCGGGCCAGGTGACCGTCCGGAAGCGGCGCCAGGCGCCGGCGCCGTCGACGGCCGCCGCCTCGTGCAGCTCGCGCGGGGTGTTCTGGAGCCCGGCGAGCAGCGCGACCGTGGTCTGGGGCATTCCGGCCCACACGCCGACGACGATCACCGCGGGCAGGGCGGTGGCGAGCCCGCTGAGCCAGTCCCGGCCGTCCCCCAGGCCGAGGTCGCGCAGCGTCTCGTTGAGGAGGCCGGCGTCCGGGTTGTAGACGATCCGCCACATGATGCCGACGACGACCTCGGGCATCGCCCAGGGGACGATCGCCAGGGCGCGGGCGAGCCAGCGCAGCCTCAGGTCCTGGTGGAGCAGCAGGGCCAGGCCGAGCGCCAGCAGGAACTGCGGCACCGTCACCCCGACGGCCCACACCAGGCCGATGCGGAACGACTCCCAGAACAGGGTGTCCCGCAGCAGGTCCTGGAAGTTCAGGGTGCCGATCCACTGCGTGGGCTCGGTGCGCCCGGACTGGGCGTCGGTGAAGGCCAGCAGGATGCCGTAGAGCAGCGGGCCGACGCTGAGGACGAGGATCGGGATCAGCGCGGGCAGCACCAGGAACCACGGGCCGTGGTCGACGGCCCGCCCGGTTTCGCGGCCCGGGCCGGGCGCGCGGGGCGCCGGTCTCCTCACCTGGGTCACCGATGTCATGGAACCAGCCCCTTTGCGCGGCGCGGGTGGGCCAGGTCATGGTCGTGAAGGCGTCCTGCCTCGTCAAGGCACCGCGCACACCGCCGTCACCTGTGCGAATGCGACACTGGCCGACGGATGGCCGGATCCCGGCGGTCGGACGGGGCCGGTGATCGGGCGTGGACGGACACGGAGGCGGACGGATGGACGAGGCACGGGCGCGGGACGTACTCGCGGTGGCGGGGGTGCTGCCCGGCGCGGCGGCGGACGCGCGGCTGCTCGCCCTCGGTGAGAACGCGGTGTTCGCCGCCGGTGACCTGGCCGTCAAGGTGGGCCGCGACGCCGAGCTGCTGGAGCGGGCCCGCCGGGAGCTGGCCGTCGCGGGGTGGCTGGCGGAGGAGGGCGTGCCGGCGGTGCGGGCGGCCGAGCCGGAGGCGCTGCTGGTCGACGGCCATCCGGTGACCGTGTGGCACCGGCTGCCGGAGGCGGTGCGGCCCGCCGGGCCACGGGATCTGGCCGAACTGCTGCGGCTGGTCCACGCACTGCCCACTCCCCCCTTCGGGCTTCCGCCCCGCGAGCTGCTGGGCGGTGTGGAACGCTGGCTGCGGCTGGCGGGCGACGCGATCGACCCCGCGGACGCGGCGTATCTGCGTGAGCGGCGTGACGGCTTCGCTTCGGCCGCGGCGGCGCTGACGCCCCGGCTTCCGCCGGGCCCCGTCCACGGGGACGCGCTGCCCCGCAATGTGCACATCGGGCCGGACGGGCCGGTCCTGGTCGACCTGGAGACCTTCTCGGCAGACCTTCGCGAGCACGACCTGGTGGTCATGGCCCTCTCGCACGACCGCTACGGGCTGCCGGACGAGGCGTACACGTCCTTCACCGCCGCCTACGGCTGGGACGTGCGCGCCTGGGAGGGCTGCTCGGTGCTGCGCGGCGCGCGGGAGACCGCGAGCTGCGCCTGGGTCGCCCAGCACGCGCCGGGCAACCCCAAGGCGCTGGCCGAGTTCCGGCGCCGGGTGGCGTCACTGCGGGACGGGGACGAGACCGTGCGCTGGTATCCCTTCTGATCCGGACGGCCCCCCGGCGCGTCAGACCCGCTCGCCCGCCGGCTCCCGCAGCGGCCAGGTGCCGTCGATCACCGCGGTGGTGTCGCCCTTGCGGCGCAGGAAGTCCTGGAAGTCCGCCGCCCACGCGGCGTACCACTCGATCTGGCGGCGGTGCAGCTCCGCCGGGTCGAGGGCCGCGACCGCGGGGTGGCGGGCGGCTATCGCACAGGCCAGCCGGGCCGCCGCGAGGGCGTCGGCGGTCGCGTCGTGCGCCGCGTCGAGGACGACGCCGTACTCCGCGCAGACCGCTTCGAGGTTGCGCTTGCCGCGCCGGTAGCGGTCGACGGAACGGTCGATGGTGTACGGGTCGATGACCGGGCCGGGATCGGCGCCGCCCAGGCGGTCGCGCAGGGACGGCAGTCCGTACCGCCGCAGTTCGGCGGAGAGCAGGGACAGGTCGAAGGCCGCGTTGTAGGCGACGACCGGGACGCCCGCCCTCCAGTGGGCGGTGAGGACGTCGGCGATGGCGTCGGCGACCCGGTCGGCGGGGCTGCCCTCGGCGGTCGCCCGTTCGTTGCTGATGCCGTGGACGGCCACCGCGTCCTCCGGGATCGGTACGCCCGGGTCGGCCAGCCACTCCCGGCGGCCGGCCGGCTCCCCCGCCCTGACCTCGATCACGGCCCCCGTGACGATCCGTGCCTCGCGCGGGTCGGTACCCGTCGTCTCCAGGTCGAAGCCGATCAGCGGCTCCCGGTGCCAGCCCATGGGCTGTCCCCCTTCTGTGTGGTGCGTTCCCCCAGTGGTTCCCACCTTCGCACGCACCACTGACAATCGGAGGATCGTGTTCCGCTCACCGGCCCCGAGCCGGGGCGTTCACGACACCGGGCGCGAATCCGTCCACATCAGCTCGAATTCCTCGCGGTAGGTGGGGAACAGCCCGCCTTCCTCGACTTCGCCCGGCTTGACCACCTTGGTCCCGTTGCGCAGGACCAGCACCGGCGCCTCCATGCCCCGGGCCCGGCGCAGATGGTTCTGCACGACCGCGATGCCGTCCGACCCGTCCCCGTCCACGAGGTAGGCGGTGCAGCGGGGCGTCTCGTCGTAGACCTGGATCTCGAAGGCGCCGGGGTCGCGCAGCCGGGAGCGGACCCGGCGCATGTGCAGGATGTTCATCTCGACGCTGCGGCCGAGCTCGCCGCGCTTGAGGCCGAGTTCGCGCTCGCGGCGCTTGACCGCGCTGGAGGCCGGGTTCAGGAACAGCAGCCGCACCCGGCAGCCGGACTCCGCCAGCCGCACCAGACGCCGTCCGGAGAAGTTCTGCACCAGCAGGTTGAGGCCGATGCCGAGGGCGTCGAGCCGGCGGGCCCCGCCGAAGATGTCCTCGGCCGGGAACTGGCGCAGCAGCCGTACCCGGTCCGGGTGGACGGCGACCACGTCGGCGTACCGGTCGCCGACCAGGTCCTCGACCGCGTCGACGGGCAGCCGGCGCGCGGACGGCACGTCGCCGCCGGCGCCGAGCATCTCCAGGAGCCGCGCGGAGGCCCGCTCGGCCTGGCTGAGGACCGCCTCGGACAGCGCGCGGTTGCGGGAGACGACGTTGCGGGTGACCTCCAGCTCGTCCAGGGCGAGTTCGACGTCCCGGCGGTCGTCGAAGTACGGCTCGAAGCAGGGCCAGTGCGCCACCATCAGCTCGCGCAGCTGCGGCAGCGTGAGGAAGGACAGGACGTTGTCGTCGGCCGGGTCGAGCAGATAGCCCTTGCGGCGGCTGACCTCGCGCACCGCGACCGCGCGCTGCACCCACTCCTGTCCGGCGGGCCCGGCGGCGGCGACCACCCAGTCGTCGCCGTGCACGGGCTCGTAGACGGGCCGCAGCACGGCCGCCACGACCGCGCGCAGCCGCTGCTCGACGAGGTTCAGCCAGATGTAGGCGCGGCCGGCCCGCTGGGCGCGGGTGCGCACCTCGCGCCAGGCGTCGGCGCCCCAGTCCAGCTCCGGCCCGATCGAGCCCGCGTCCATCGGCCGTGCCAGGGACACCGCACCGGGCGGGACGTCCGTGGAACTGCTCCCCTCGTGACCGTCGTCACCAGGGGGGAGCTCCAGCCCTCCCGCGCCCACCCGCTTACCGCCTTCCGCTCCCCCGAGTACTCCCGTCCCGACGATCAAGGAGAGTACTCCGCCAGCGGCGCGCGGTGCAGCCCGATGGACAGGGTCGTTTCCCAACTTCCCGCAATCACTGGACCGTTCCGCCCGCAGCGCCCCCGGGAGTGAGCTGATTCATAGCGGGATGAGCGGTGGACACGGGTCATCGGACCCGGTGGGCCTGGGTAGAAGGTGGTTCCCGTCCGTTCGGGGAGACACGGAAACACTCGAAGCCAAGGCGCCCCACCGGCGCCGTACACCTGAAAGAGTCGTATCCATGCAGGTCTGGCCTGGCGAGGCGTATCCGCTCGGTGCCACGTACGACGGCGCCGGAACGAACTTCGCGGTCTTCACGGAGGCCGCGGACCGAGTGGAGCTGTGTCTGCTGCACGACGACGGCTCCGAGACCGCGATCGAACTGCGCGAGAGCGACGCGTTCGTGCGGCACGCGTACCTGCCCGGGGTCATGCCCGGGCAGCGGTACGGCTTCCGTGTGCACGGGCCGTACGCCCCCGAGCGGGGGCTGCGCTGCAACTCGGCGAAGCTGCTGCTCGACCCGTACGCGCGTGCGATCAGCGGGGAGATCGACTGGGGCGAGGAGGTGTACGGCTACCACTTCGACGACCGCGACCGGCGCAACGACCTCGACTCGGCGCCGCACACGATGACGTCGGTCGTGGTCAATCCGTACTTCGACTGGGGCGACGACCGGCGCCCCCGTACGGAGTACCACCACACGGTGATCTACGAGGCCCACGTCAAGGGTCTCACCATGCGCCACCCGGGGCTGCCGGAGGAGCTGCGCGGCACCTACGCGGCCCTCGCGCACCCGGCGGTGATCGAGCACCTGACCGAGCTGGGGGTGACGGCGCTGGAGCTGATGCCGGTGCACCAGTTCGTCAACGACCACCGCCTGGTGGACATGGGCCTGAACAACTACTGGGGCTACAACACGATCGGTTTCTTCGCCCCGCACAACGCCTACGCGTCCTGGGGCGACCGGGGCCAGCAGGTGCTGGAGTTCAAGTCGGCGGTGAAGGCGCTGCACGAGGCCGGGATCGAGGTGATCCTGGACGTGGTCTACAACCACACCGCCGAGGGCAACCACCTGGGTCCCACGCTGTCCCTCAAGGGCATCGACAACCCGTCGTACTACCGGCTGACCGACGACCCCCGGTACTACATGGACACGACGGGCACGGGGAACTCCCTGCTCATGCGGTCCCCGCACGTACTGCAGATGATCATGGACTCGCTGCGGTACTGGGTCACCGAGATGCACGTCGACGGGTTCCGCTTCGACCTGGCGGCGACCCTCGCGCGGCAGTTCCACGAGGTGGACCGGCTGTCGTCGTTCTTCGACCTGGTCCAGCAGGACCCGATCGTCTCCCAGGTGAAGCTGATCGCCGAGCCGTGGGACGTGGGCGAGGGCGGCTACCAGGTGGGCAACTTCCCGCCGCTGTGGACCGAGTGGAACGGCAAGTACCGCGACACCGTGCGGGACCTGTGGCGGGGCGAGCCGCGCGCGCTCGCGGAGTTCGCCTCCCGGCTGACCGGCTCCTCCGACCTGTACCAGGACGACGGGCGCCGCCCGCTGGCCTCGATCAACTTCGTGACCTGCCACGACGGCTTCACGCTGCACGACCTGGTGTCGTACAACGACAAGCACAACCAGGCCAACGGCGAGGACAACCGGGACGGCGAGAGCCACAACCGGTCCTGGAACTGCGGCGCCGAGGGCGGGACCGACGACCCGGACGTGCTGCGGCTGCGGGCCCGGCAGATGCGCAACTTCATCGCCACGCTGATGCTGTCCCAGGGCGTGCCGATGATCAGCCACGGCGACGAGGTGGCCCGCACCCAGCGCGGCAACAACAACGCCTACTGCCAGGACAACGAGCTGGCCTGGCTGGACTGGCCCGCGCCCGGCGAGGGGGAGGACGGCGGGGAGGACCCGCGCCGGCGGCTCCTGGAGTTCACCCGCGCGATGGTGTGGCTGCGCAAGGACCACCCGGTGTTCCGGCGGCGCCGCTTCTTCCACGGCCGGCCGGTGGAGGGCACCCACGACGACCTCTCCGACATCGCCTGGTTCACCCCCGAGGGCGCGGAGATGACCCAGCGGGACTGGGACTCGGCGCGGGCGTCGGCGCTGACGGTGTTCCTCAACGGCAACGCGATCTCCGAGCCCGGGCAGCGCGGGGAGCGCATCACCGACGACTCGTTCCTGCTGATGTTCAACGCCTCGCCGAAACCGCTGGACTTCGTGGTGCCGGTCGACCACGGCCGGCAGTGGCAGGTGGTCGTCGACACCGCCCGCGCGGACGGCGTCCCGCCGGGGACCGGGCCGAAGGTGACGGCCGGCACCCGGCTGACGTTGACCGACCGCAGCATGACGGTGCTGCAGCGGCCGGCGTAGGCGGGCGCGCGGCCCCTTACGTTTTCCGCCCCCGAACGGAGGAGTGATGACACGAGAAGCGGCCACGCGGGTACGTACGTTCCCATGACCCCTGAGCGACCTGACCCGGCGGTGCCCACGGCCACCTACCGGCTGCAGCTACAGCCCGGCTTCCCGTTCCGGGCGGCGGCGGACGCCGTACCGTACGTGGCCTCGCTCGGCGCGTCCCACCTGCACCTGTCCCCCGTCCTGGAGGCCGTGCCCGGCTCGCAGCACGGCTACGACGTGGTGGACCACACGCGCGTGCGCGAGGAGCTGGGCGGCGAGGAGGGCCTGCGGGAGCTGGCGCGCACCGCGCGGGAGCACGGGCTCGGCCTGGTCGTGGACATCGTCCCGAACCACATGGCGATGTCCCCGCGCCACAACCCCGCCCTGTGGGAGGTGCTGCGCGACGGCCCCGCGTCGCGCCACGCGCGGTGGTTCGACATCGACTGGGAGGCGCAGGGCGGCCAGGTGCTGCTGCCGGTGCTCGGGGGGCCGCTCGGCCAGGAGGCCGAGCACCTGAAGACCGACGGCGACGTGCTGCGCTACTACGACCACGCGTTCCCGCTGCGCGAGGGGACGGCCGGGCTGCCGCTGCCGGAGCTGCTGGACGCGCAGTGGTACCGCCCCGTGTGGTGGCGCCTGGCGCGGACCGAGCTGAACTACCGGCGGTTCTTCAGCATCTCCGAGCTGATCGGGGTGCGGGTGGAGGACCCGGAGGTGTTCGAGGCCACGCACGCCAAGATCCTTCAGCTGCTCCGGGAGGGCGTGTTCGACGGGCTGCGCGTCGACCACCCCGACGGGCTGGCCGACCCCGACGGCTATCTGCGGCGGCTGCACGAGGCCACGGGCGGCCGCTGGACGGTGGTGGAGAAGATCCTCTCCGACGGGGAGCCGCTGCCCGCCTCCTGGCCGGTCGCCGGCACCACCGGCTACGACGCCCTGCGGCACGTGGACGGGCTGTTCACGGACCCGGCGGGGTTCGGGGAACTGCTCGGCCGGTACCGGCGGTTCGCGGCCCCGCAGACGGACCGGGGCGGCGACTGGGACGCCACGGTGCGGCGGGCCGCGTACAAGGTGCTCACGCACGAGCTGGCCACCGAGATGGACCGGCTGACCCGGGTGGCGGGCCGGCTGTGCGCGACCGCCCCGGAGACCGGGCTGCGCGACCGCGCGCCCTGGGCGCTGCGCACCGCCCTGCAGGAGCTGCTGGTACGGCTGGAGGTGTACCGCCCCTACGCCTCCGTGGACGCGGCCGGTGTCGTCACCGAGGAGGCCGCCGCCGAGGCCCGGCTCGCCTTCGCCGTCCCCGAGGAGGCCGGGGCGGTGGACGTCGTACGGGACCTGGTGCTCGGGCGGTACGGGGACGGCGCGGAGTACGTGGAGTTCCGTACGCGGTTCGCGCAGACCGCGTCGGCGCTGCGGGCCAAGTCCGTGGAGGACACGGCGTTCTACCGCTATGTGCCGCTGCTGTCGGCGACGGAGGTGGGCGGGAACCCCGGTGACCCGGCGGTGTCCCCGGAGCGGTTCCACGCGTACTGCGCGCGCGTGCAGCGCGACTGGCCGTCGACCGGGACGGTCGTCTCGACGCACGACACCAAGCGCAGTGCCGATGTGCGGGCGGCGCTGCAGGTGCTCACCGAGTGCCCGGAGCGCTGGGCGGACGTCCTGGCGGAGGTCACCCGCGCGGGCGAGGGCGTGCCGGACGCGCAGCTGGCGTGGGCGGCCTGGCAGACGGTGTTCGGGCTCGGCCCGGCGGAGGAGGAGCGGGTGCGGGAGGCGCTGCTGAAGCACGTGCGGGAGGCGGGCCTGTACACGAGCTGGACGGAGCAGGAGCCGCCGTACGAGGAGGCGGTGGCGCGGTTCGTGGCGGCGGGGCCGTGCGGGGTGCCGGGCGAGCGGGTGGCGGCGTTCCGCGCCTCGCTGGAGGCGCACATCCGGGCGAACGTACTGGGTACGGCGCTGGTGCAGCTGACGATGCCGGGGGTGCCCGACCTCTACCAGGGCACGGAGCACGAGTACCGGGCGCTGGTCGACCCGGACAACCGGCGGCCCGTGCGGTTCACGGACGACGGGAGCGACGGGAGCGGCAAGGAGGCGGTGACGCGGGCGGCGCTGCGACTGCGGGCGCGGCGGCCGGACGTCTTCGGTGACACGGCCTCGTACGAACCGCTGTCCGCCGAGGGGCCCGCGGCGGCGCACTGCCTGGCCTTCGTGCGCTCCGGCGAGGTGCTCACCGCCGTGACCCGGCTGTCGCTGCGGCTGGCGGAGGCGGGCGGCTGGCGCGACACCCGCCTGCCCCTGCCACCGGGACGGTGGGCCGACGTGCTGGAGAGGGGACGGGAGTTCAGCGGGCACGCGCGCGTGGCGGAACTGCTCGGGCGCTCACCCGTGGCGCTGCTGGAGCGGCTCCCGGACTGAACGCCCTTGACACCGCCTCCCCGCCGTGGGGTACTGCGCAATGCGGATTCGGGTGGTGTGACGGGGGGTGGGTCCGCTGCTGGAGCTGCGCTATCCGACGGTGGCCGAACTGGTCTCCGCCGCCCGCGCGCTGGCGGCCGGGTCGCCCGGTCTGTGCGTCCTGCGGCAGGTGGGGGTCTCCCGCGCGGGCCGGCCGTTGCACCTGCTGTCCGTCGGACACGCGCGGCGGGCCGTGCTGGTGGTCGCCGGCGCCCACGCCAACGAACCGGCCGGCGGGGCCACGCTGCTCGCGCTGGCCCGGCGGACGGTTCGGGAACGGGAGCTGCGCGACGGCACGTCGTGGCACTTCCTGCTGTGCGCGGACCCCGACGGGGCGAGTCTCCATGTGACGCCGGCGTCGCGCAGTCTGTACGACTACCACCTGGGGTTCTTCCGTCCCTCGGGGCCGGAGCAGCCGGAGTGGGCGCCGTCGGTGCTGCCGCCCGGCCGGCTGCCGCCCGAGACCCGGGCGCTGACCGGGGTCATCGACGAGGTGCGGCCCTATCTGCAGGTGTCCCTGCACGGCACCGATCTGGGCGGCAGCTGGGTGCAGTTGACGAGGGACGTGCCCGGGCTCGCGGAACCGTTCGCCAAGTCGGCGGCGCAGCTGCACATTCCGGTGGAGACGAGCGCCTCGGACGCGGCGGGCTGGCCGGCGTCCGGCCCCGGGGTGCATGTGATGCCGGTGGCGGAGGCCGCCCCGGCCTATCCGAGCCTGACCGACGACGCGCGGCGCAGCACTTGGTACCACGCCCACCGGTACGGCGGCCTGACGGCGGTGATCGAGGTGCCGATGTGGGCCGGCGACCTGGTGGACGACACGGCTCCGGACCCGGACCCGGACGCGGAGCTGCGCCGTCTCGCGGACCGGCTGCTGCGGGACGCGGGTGAGGTGCGGCGGGTGCTGGAGGAAGCGCGGCGGGGGGAGGGGGACGGTCCGCTGCTGCGGGCGGCCGTCTGGGGGCTGGAACTGGTGCCGGGGCTGGCCGCCGACCTGGTCCGCACGCCGCCCGTGGACGGTACGCGGGCGTACGTGGGGAGCGTGGACGCGTTCGTGCGGCGGGTGCCGTTGAGGGCGGCGGCGATGTCGCGGCGGGCGCTGCGGGAGAGTGACGCGGGGGCGGCGGCTCGGCTGGAGGGGCTGGTCGCGCGCTGGAGTGACGCGTTCGCCGGGCGCTTTCGGGCTCGGTGGGTGCCGGTGGAGCATCAGGTGGAGCACCAGTGCCGTACGGTGCTGGTGACTGCGCGCCAGGCGCGCGAACAGGCCCCCTGACGTAGCTCGGCTCCCCCAGTGCCTCAAGGGCCTGGGGGTGCCCCCAGGGCGGCACGGGTGGGCGCGGCGGCACCCGCCGGGGCGCCGGGGCGCGTACCTCCCGAACGGGCCGCGAACCGGCGCGCCGGTCCAGGTGCTCGCGCGTGTCGGTGCTGGGCGGGGGGTACTACGCAGCCCGGCGATGACGGGGTGCCGTCGCGCCCACCCGTGCCGCCCCAGCGGCACGTCTGCCCGCGGGAACGATGGGAGCGGGAGCCCGCGGGAACGCGGCGAGCGAGTACCCGCGGGAACGATGGGAGCAGGAGCCCGCGGGAACGCGGCGAGCGAGTACCCGCGGGAACGATGGGAGCGGGAGCCCGCGGGAACGCGGCGAGCGAGTACCCGCGGGAACGATGGGAGCGGGAGCCCGCGGGAACGCGGCGAGCGAGTACCCGCGGGAACGGTGGGAGCGGGAGCCCGCGGGAACGCGGCGAGCGAGTACCCGCGGGAACGGTGGGAGCGGGTGCCCGTGGGAACGCGGCGTGCGGGAGTCTGTGGCTAGGCGATTGTGAAGATCGAGCCTGTTCGGGCCGTCATCGTGCAGGTGTTCGGGAAGGTTTCCGTGTAGTCGATGGGGCGGCCTCGCCACATTCCGTCGGCGTGGGCGGTGACCGGTGCGTAGATCATCGGGCAGACGACGCCCTCCCTCGGCGGGATGTCGGCGATGCGGCCGTCCGCCGCCGTCAGTTCCGCGCAGGCGTCGGTGGCGTGCCGGTGGCCCCGGGGCGGATCGCACCGCAGCATGGTGCCGTTCTCCCCGGTGGACGGCGTCTCTCCGGGAGTGACCGTGAGCATCAGCCAGCTGTCCTCGCCGGAGTGCCCGCCCCCCGCCCGCGCGGGGGCCGCGCACGCGAGCAGGACGAGGGCGGCGAGCAGTCCCGCCCGTACCGCTTTCCATGAGATGTGCGTCATTCCCGATGCATCGGCACGACGGTGTCCGGACCCCACCCCGGCTCACCCGAACGGAAGGTTCCGCGGCCGGCCAGTTCGAACGCGGCGAGGACCACCCGCGCCTGGTACTCGGCCTGGCGCGCGACCGCGATCCAGCGCGCCCCGGACACCTCCCGGAAGTCGGCGCACCGCGCGTCGATGAGCCGGTCCAGCTCCGGCAGCGCCCCGGCCGGGTCGCGCCCGGCGCGCGTCACCAGTTGGTGCAGCAGCCCGGCGGTGCGCACGGCCAGCCGCCGCCCGGAGAGGCGCAGCGCGGCGAGGCGGGCCGTGGTCATGGGCGGCAGCGGATGAGCAGAATCGTTCCCGCAGTCGGGGTCCCACGCGTCGGCGAGCCCCGGGCAGACCAGGAGGTAGTCGTCGACCGGGGCGAGCAGCCGCGCCGCGTCGGGGACGCCGGTGAGGTACGGCCGTATGCGGGCCGTCAGGCCGGCCAGCAGTCGGGTGTCCCGGCGCAGGGTGCGGCTGACCGACCGCAGCTCCGCCTCCACGCCGGCGTGCGGGGAGCCGTCCCCGACGGCCGCCACGCCCCACATGGGCGCCTCGACGACCGCGGTGACGGTGCCGTGCCGGTGCGGGTGGAACCACGTCGACTCGACGGCGGCCTCGGTGATGGCGGCGGCGAGGTCGCGGCGGTGCGGGGGCGGGATGCGGTAGACGGCGGGACCGAGTCCGGGCCAGTACAGGGCGTCGTAGGCGCCGAGCTCGCGCGGGACGCCGAGGCGGGCGGCGATGCCCGCGACCCGCCGGTCGAGGCCGGGCAGGTCACGGGTGAGCTCGACGAAGCCGCCGCCGACGTCGACGCCGTGCAGGGAGCACTGGAGGAAGGGCCGCAGTTCGTCCTGGAGGGCCAGCAGGGCTCGGGTCTCGGGCAGCGCCGCTGCGGCGGCGCCGTCGGGCAGCCATTCGGGTTGTTCCAGGAAGCCGGGCCGGAAGAAGTTCCGGAAGTGGTGGCCCAGGGTGTACGGGCCGGTCAGCCAGCGCTCGTTGCGGCGCAGCCCGTCGGGATCGAGGCAGAGCAGCAGGTTCCAGGTGGCGTCGGCGCCCTCGGTGAGCCGGGGGTCGGCCAGGGCGCGCTCGGCCAGGCGCAGCACGGTGGCGCCGCCCACGGGTTCGTTGGCGTGCGGCCCGGCGACGACGAGGGCCTGGCGGCTGCCGTGGCCGACGCTGAGCAGCCACAGGGGGATGCCCGCGCGGGAGGCGCCGACCCGGCGCAGCCGGGCGTCGCGGGGGTGCCGGGCGACGAGGGCGGCGGCCCGCGCGCCCAGTTCGTCGACGGTCGGGTAGTGCGGGAGGGGCGGCAGGGCACACCTCCACGAAGTGGTGCCGTCGTTTCACCGGGAGTGCAGGGCGTACGCACAGTCAGTCACGACTTCGGGGGTACGTCAACACCGCGACGATCGTGGGGATTTCGCCAGAGACCCGGCGGGGACCCGCCGGGGTCAGCGCGCCGCGAGCCGGTAGGTGATCTGCCCGAAGCCGATCTGGTCGCCCTCGCGGACGACGGCCGCGCCGACCACCCGACGCCCGTTCACCGTGGTGCCGTTGGTGGAGCCGAGGTCCCGCAGCACCCAGAGGCCGCCCTGGTGGCGGAGTTCGGCGTGCACGCGGGAGACCGTCTCGTGGCTGAGCCGCAGTCCGCTGCCGGGATCGCGGCCTATGCGCAGGGGGTACCCGCTCGTCGGGTGCGGCAGCAGCAGCTTGGGGAGCTTCTCGGCCTGCCAGGCCCGGCGCAGCCGCACGGTGAACCCGGATACGGCCTCCACGCTGCCGAACACCAGGCGGGAGAAGCGGCTTTCCCGCGGGAGGTCGGCGATGAGCGCGGCGAGTTCGTCGGAACGGCGCGCCACGAGCGCGAGTTCCATGCGCCGGACGAACGTGTCGTGGGACAGGCGGCCCATGGCGACGCCGTCCCGCAGCACGCTCAGCGCCTTGTCGCGCTCCGCGTCGGAGAGCCGCGCGGGGTACGTGTGGAACTCGAAGGACGACGTCACGCCGCCGATTGTCGGTCAGTGACGGCCGGGCTGTCCAGAAAGCGGGGAAACGGCCGCACGCGTGGGCGTGCCCGGCGACACCCGCCGCAAAAGGGCGGATCCCCCGGCGAATTGATCTCCCATGGCGCACGATGGACGGACTACCTCACGGTGAGCAGACGAAGGGGAACCGTCCGTGCAGTTCGAGGTGTGGGCACCACAGGCCGGCCGAGTGACGCTCGAGTGCGACGGCGTCACGCGCGCGTTGGAGCGCGATCCGCAGCGGGAGGGGTGGTGGCGGGGGGAGGCCGAGGCGCACGACGGCTCCCGGTACGGCTTCGCGCCGGACGACGGCCCCGTCCTGCCCGATCCGCGCTCGCGCCGGCAGCCGGACGGTCCGGACGGCCTGAGCGCCGTCGTCGACCACGACCGGTTCGACTGGCGTACGGAGTGGGCGGGACGCCCGCTGCCCGGCGCGGTGCTGTACGAGCTGCACGTGGGCACGTACACGCGCGAGGGCACCTTCGACGCCGCCGCCGAGCGGCTCGGCCATCTCGCGGAGCTGGGCGTGACGCATGTGGAGCTGATGCCGGTGTGCCCGTTCCCGGGCCGGCACGGATGGGGGTACGAGGGGGTCTCGCTGTGGGCGGTGCACGAGCCGTACGGCGGACCCGAGGGGCTGAAACGGTTCGTCGACCGGGCGCACGCCCTCGGCCTGGGCGTCGTCCTGGACGTCGTGCACAACCACCTGGGGCCGTCCGGGAACTACCTGCCGCGGTTCGGGCCGTACTTCACGGACACCCATCACACCCCGTGGGGCGCGGCGGTCAACCTGGACGCGCCCGGCTCCGACGAGGTGCGCGCGTTCCTCGTGGAGAGCGCGCTGGCCTGGCTGCGGGACTACCGGATCGACGGGCTGCGCCTCGACGCGGTGCACGCGCTGGTGGACACGCGCGCGTGCCACTTCCTGGAGGAGCTGTCCGGGGCCGTGGACGCCCTCGCCGCCGACACCGGCCGGCCCCTGTTCCTGATCGCCGAGTCGGATCTGAACGACCCCAGGATCATCAGGCCCCGCGCGGAGGGCGGACTCGGGCTGCACGCACAGTGGAACGACGACTTCCACCACGCCCTGCACACCGCGCTGACCGGTGAGGCGCAGGGCTACTACGCCGACTTCGCGCGTGCCCCGTTCGCGGCCCTCGCCAAGACGCTCACCGGCGGCTTCTTCCACGACGGGACGTACTCCAGCTTCCGGGGCCGGCGCCACGGCCGCCCCCTGGACCGCAACCGGGTGGCCGGACACCGGCTCCTCGGCTACGGCCAGACCCACGACCAGGTCGGCAACCGCGCCCAGGGGGACCGGCTGGCCGCGCTGCTCTCCCCCGGGCTGCTGGCCTGCGCGGCGGCCCTCACGCTGACCGCTCCCTTCACGCCCATGTTGTTCATGGGCGAGGAGTGGGCGGCGGGCACGCCCTGGCAGTTCTTCACCGACCACACCGACCCGGAGCTCGCCAAGGCGGTGAGCGCGGGCAGACGGCGGGAGTTCGCGGCGCACGGCTGGGCCGAGCAGGACGTGCCGGATCCGCAGGACCCCGCCACCCGCGACCGCTCCTGCCTGGACTGGTCGGAGCCGGAACGCGAACCCCACGCGCGCGTGCTGTCCTGGTACCGGCTCCTTCTCGCCCTGCGCCACGAACAGCCGGACCTCACCGACCCCGACCTCGGCGACACCAAGGTGGCCTACGACGAGGAGCACCGCTGGCTGGCCTTCCGGCGGGGGGACGTCCGGGTCGCGGTGAACCTCGGCCCCGAGCCGGCGGCGATCCCCCTGGGCGTCCCCGACGCACGCGTCCTCGCGGCGTGGGAGCCGGTGGAGACCCCGGGCCCGGACGGGGTGCTGCGGCTGCCCGCGGAGTCGGCGGTGGTTCTGGCACAGGAGTGACAGCCGCGGCTACGGGGCTTCGTCGCCGCCGCCGAGGTCCGTCACCCGTTCCAGCATGATCGGCTCCCAGGCGCGGCGCAGCCGGGCGCGCAGGACGGGCGGCGGGGCGGTGCGGCCGGTGAGGGCCTCGGCGAGGTGGTGGACGGAGTCGCAGCGGGCCAGCCACAGGCCGCGCAGGCAGGGGCGGGCGCCGTAGCCGGCGAGGGTGGCGGCGCGTACGGCGGCCGGGGCGCCGACGGCGAGGGCGAGGCCCGCGATGTCCTCGGCGGGGTCGCCGACCACCGCCGCGTCCCAGCCCAGGACGCCCCGTACGCGGCCGTCGGCGCTCACCACGAGGTGCCCGCCGGTGAGGGCGTGGTGGACGAGGACGGCCGTGCCGGGCTGGGCGGCGAGCTGGACCGCGGCGGGCTGGGTGAGCCGGCTCAGCCGGTCCGGGTCGAACTCGTCGGCCTCGGCGAGCCGTCCGGCGGACTCCTCGGCGGCCCGGCGCAGGGCTTCCAGGGAGCGCGGGGGGACGCGCAGCACGCCGAGCGTCTCCGCCTGCCGCACCGGCACCTCCCGCAGCCCCGTGAGCAGCCCGGCCAGGTCGGTCTCGCCGACGGCGGAGACGCGGTGCTCCTCCGCCGTCCCGCCGGCCAGCCGGGTGTCCAGGACGCAGAGCAGGCCGGGCGCCCACTCGCCGTGTGCCACGGTGGACGGCAGCGCGACCGGGACGTGCGGGCGGACGAGGTCGCGCAGCCGCAGTTCGCGGCGGCGGCGCACGCTCGCCTCACGGTCCGGGGCGAGGCGCAGCACATGGCGGGTGCCGACCCACCAGGTGGCGGGCTCGGCGCCCGCGGCGACGGGCCGGACGTCGGGTCCGGCGGCGGACTGCGCGCCGCCGCCGTCCCCGCCCTTCCCGCTGTCCTTCAGCAGGGAGCGGGCCAGTCGGCGGACGGTGTCCGCGGTGGGTGTCGGTGCCTGGGTCATGATCGCGCCGTTGCCGTTCGGGGAAGCAGGGAGGGGACGGTTGGAGCCGTTCATTCCACTATGACCATCTCCCGCGCGGTGTTGTTCAGCCGCCGTCCGCCGTCCTCGGTCACGGTCACGATGTCCTCGATGCGCACGCCGAACCGGCCGGGCAGATAGACGCCGGGTTCGACGGAGAAGCACATGCCGGGGACGAGGGGCTGCTCCTCGCCCTCGATCATGTAGGGCGGTTCGTGCGTGGTGACGCCGATGCCGTGCCCGGTGCGGTGGATGAAGTACTCCCCGTACCCGGCGCCGGCGATGACCGCGCGGGCGGCGCGGTCGACGTCCTGGCAGGCGGCCCCGGGCCGCACCGCGCGGAAGCCCGCCTCCTGCGCCTCGCGCACGAGGTCGTGCACCCGGCGCTCCTCGTCGGTGGGTTCCCCGACGTGGACGGTGCGGGAGGTGTCGGAGCCGTAGCCGTCCTTGAGGCCGCCGAAGTCGAGGACGACCATGTCGCCGCGTTCGATGACGCGGTCGCCGATCTCGTGGTGCGGGTTGGCGCCGTTGGGTCCGGAGGCGACGATCGTGAAGTCGACCTGGGAGTGGCCGAACCGGCGCAGCAGGGCGGCCAGATCGGCCGCGACGTCGGTCTCCCGACGGCCGGCGAAGGCGACCTGCCTGATCTCCTCGAAGGCCGCGTCCGCGGCGGCTCCGGCGGCGGCCAGGAGCTCCAGCTCCGCCGCGTCCTTGACGGCGCGGAGCATCGGCAGGGCCTCGGTGAGGGAGGCGTACGAGGTGCCGGGCAGCGCCTTCTGCAGGCCGAGCAGGTGCATGGCCCAGGCGTTGTCGCTGATGCCGAACCTCCCGCCGGTGTCCAGCAGGGCGGCGGTGGCGGCGTAGGGGTCCTTGCCGTCGGTCCAGTCGCGCAGGGTGAGGGCGGAGGCGCCGGGGGCGTGTTCGGCGTCCGGGGCCTCCAGGGTGGGGACGACGAGCACGGGGTCCCGGCCGGCCGCCAGGACCAGCAGGGTGAGCCGCTCGGTGACGGCGGTGGGGGTGTAGCCGGTGAGCCACACCAGGTCGGGGCCGGGTGCCACGAGCAGTCCGGCGAGCCCGGCGTCGGCGGCCTGCCGCGCCGCGCGCTCCATGCGGGCCTCGTAGTCGTCGGCGGTGAAGGACACGGGCACGGCGCCGGTCATTCGGGGTCCTCCCAGGGGGGACGGCAGGTTACGGGCAGCATCCTGCCCGGCGGGCGGGGGTGACGCGAGCCGGTTCGCGGTGTTCACCCCGCGACCCACCACAACTAATGGCCGGGCATTGCCCTCCCATTACATCTAATGGTTTGATCTCATCGAACCGTTAACAGGCACATCGGGGAGGCATACGGTCGTGCTCGTACTCGCGCACATCAGCGATCTGCATCTGGACGGAACCGCGCGGGCGACGGAGCGCGCCCGGCGGGTGCGGGACCGGCTGTGGGAGCTTCCGGTCCCGCCGGACGCGCTGCTGGTGACCGGGGACATCGCGGACCACGGCACCGAGGCCGAGTACGAGGAGGCCGCCCGTCTGCTGGGGCTGCGTGACGGGAGCGCCCCGTTCCCGGTGCTGACCTGCCCGGGCAACCACGACAGCCGGGAGCCGTACCGCAAGGCCCTGCTGGGCCGGCCGGCCGCCGACGGGCCGGTCAACAGCGCGCATGTACTGAACGGCGGCGCGGTGCTGATGTGCGACTCGAGCATCCCCGGCCATGACGACGGGGAACTGGACGCGGAGACCTGTGCCTGGATCGAGTCGACGCTCGACGGACTCGACGACGGTCTCCCGGCCCTGCTCGCCTTCCACCACCCCCCGGTGCCGCTGCACCACCCCCTGCCCGATTCCTTTCCTCTGCGCGCCCCGGAGCGGCTGGCCGACCTGCTGGCACGCCACCCCCGGGTCGCCGGGCTGATCACCGGTCACGCCCACACCCCGGCCGCCACGACGTTCGCGGGCCGCCCGGTGCTGGTGGGACCGGGCGTGACCTGGACGCTGCGGCTGCCCTGGGAGGGCGAGCGGATCGCGGACCGGGACGCCCCGGTCGGGCTCGCCTTCCACGTACTGGACGACGAGGGCCGGCTCACCAGCCACTTCCGCGTGGTCATGTGACGATGCCGGGGACGGCCGTCAACTGCTGGTAGCCGCCGCCCCGGCGGCGCACCGTCAGTTCCACCTCGTCGCCCGGGCGGGCACGGGCGACGGCTCGTGCCAGGTCTGCGGCCGAGTCGACACGGGTGGCGCCGAAGGCGAGGAGGACGTCACCGCGTACGAGACCGGCCGAGGACCCTGGTCCTGGCACGTGCACGGCGACGACCAGCGCCCCGGGTCTCCTGTCGTCGGCCACCTCCACGCCGAGCCTGGTGACCACGGGCACGGACGGGGCGGACCGCGGTGCCGCGGACGGGGCCGGAGCCGGGGTCGGGGCCGCTCCGGTCTGCCGCTTCGGCTCGGCGAGCCCGCCCGCGCCGACGACCGTGGCCCCCACCGCCCCGAGACCGGCCCCGGACAGCACCAGGACCACCCCCGCCAGCACCCCGAGCAGCACGGCCGTCAGCCGTCGCCCGCGCCGCCGTTCGGGCCGCCGGGCGGGCGGGCCGGGGTCCGGCCCGTCCGCGGATTCGCCACCCCCACCCCCGCCCCCGTCGCCGGGCATCGGCCTGGGCCGCAACGCGGTCTGTTCCATGGTTCGCCTCCGGCGGCAGTACAGGCTGGGAGGATGGGGTGTGACGGGCTGGGTGTCAGACGAGGACCGGTGGTGCCGGTGAGCGGTCCGGGAGGAAGCCGTGGACCCGGCCGGACAGGTACTCGTCCTTGTACCGGTCGACGCTGCGGTGCCAGTTGAGGATGCCCGCCATCCAGTTCCGCAGGTCCGTCACGTAGCCCCGCATGATCGCCCGTGCCTCGTCCGAGAGCTGGAAGTCGTCGTAGACGACGGGCAGTTCGTGCTCCACGACGTGCTCGAACTGGCGCATGCGCTGGTTCATCAGGTCCTGCACCACGGGCAGCGCGGTCGGATAGTCGACGCCGAAGAAGTTCTGCACCACGAGGACCGCGTTGTGCATCTCGCCCTCGAACTCGATCTCCTTCTGGTAGGAGAAGACGTCGTTGAGGAGGCACGCGTAGTCGATCGCCGCGTTCTCCAGGGAGCGGACGGGACCGCTGCGGTAGACCTCCGGCGGCACCGCCGGTCCGTGTCCGGCGCGGCAGAGCCCCAGGGTGAGGTCGGAGCCGAAGGTGGCGCGCCGCATCTCCAGGTAGTCCACGGGGTCCGGGACGCGGTTCTGGATCTGGTTGGACAGCTCCCACACCCAGGCCTCGGTCATCGTGTCGACGGCCGCCCTCAGGGGGCGGCGCTCGTCGGGCGTCATACCGGCCGTGGTGCGTGCCCACAGGTCGATCAGGGACCGTTCCATGGCGTTGACGGGCGGCGGCGGGACCTCGCCGGCGTCGAGGGGCATGCAGGCCGACAGGCGGGCCGTGGTCAGCCGGGCGGCGGCCAGATCGCGGCGGTGGCCGTAGACGAGCGGGTAGTAGTCGTCGCCGTAGGTGCCGAAGGCCAGCCAGCCGGAGGCGAGGTCGAGCTGCTCCTGGGTGGCGTCCGGGTCGAGGCCCGCCGCGCACAGGGGCAGGTCGCAGCTCTCCAGCTTGTCCTCGTCCCAGACGCCCTCACCGAGGATTCCCATCCGCCGCGACCACTCCAGCAGGTGCCGCCGCGCGCCGTCGAGGGCGGGGCTGAGCTCCAGCGGGAACGGCATGCGGATGTCGGGGATGATCGACGGGCCGACCTTCCGGAACGGCACGTGCGTGTGGGCGCGCAGCCTTTCGGCCCCCGCGCCGGCGAGGAGCGCGCCGACGTCGGCGGCGGACGTCCCGGGGCCGGACGGGGACTGCCAGGGGGCGGCGGACCGCGCGCCCTCGTTCATGTAGCGGCTGGAGCGCAGATGCCATTCGTGGCCGCCGGACTGCCAGTCCTGCAGGCCCTTGGTGTACGCCCCGACGGCCGCGGTCTCGGCCGGGGTGAGCCCGTTCTCCAGGGCCACGGCGGGGACTTCGGTGAACGCGGTGTGCTCGAACTGGTGGAGCCGTGAGGTGAGGACGTCGTTGACGATGTCGGCGGCCTCCTGGGTGGTGCAGCCGAAGAAGGTCTCCAGGACGAGCACGCCGTTGCTGAGTTCGCCCTCGTCCTCGACCTCCCGCTGGTAGGAGAACAGGTCGTTGCGCAGGTGCACGGCGTCGGAGAAGGTCTCCATCAGCACCCTCAGCGGCCTGGTCCCGGCGACGGCGGCGGGCACTTCGGCGGTCGCGTACTCCACGAGCCCGGCCGACCAGGGGGCGCCGCCCACCTTGCGGCGCATCTCGATGTACTCGACGGGGTTGGCGATCCGCCCCTCGTTGATGTTGGACAGCTCCCACATCGACTCGTTGAGGAGGTGTTCGGTGGCGAGGGCGAACCGGCGGCGCCAGCCGGCGGACATCGCCGGCACGGTGCGCGCCCACAGGTCGGCGAGGCCCGCCTCGACCGGGTTCTCCGGTTCGGGCACGGGGGCCGCCGGGTCGAGCGGCATGAACAGCGGCAGCCGGTCCAGGTGGGCCTTGCCCGCGGCGCGGTCCTGGGTGCGTTTGAACTTCTCCAGGAAGTGGTCGTCGAAGAAGAAGACCCACACGTACCAGTCGGTGATGAGCGACAGGGCGGGCCCGTCGCAGTCGGGATGGGTGTAGGCGCAGAGCAGGCCGTAGTCGTGCGCGTCGAGGTCGTCCTGCTCCCAGACCCCGCTGCCCTCCAGCATGCCCATCTCGCGCGCCCACCCGGTCGAATGGGCGCGGGCCTCCTCGACATGCGGGTTGAGCCGCGCGGGATGCGGCATGTAGAAGTGCGGGAGTTCGAACGGCTGCGTCATGGCCGGGGGCTACCCGCGGCCCGGTGGCGGCATCCACCGGGCCGGGCATGATCACACCATCGCGTGAACCGTGCCCCGTACGGGAGTCGCGGACCCTATGTCCGGACCTGGATCAGCGCGTGGGTGCCGCTGGTGCGCCAGCGCTGTTCCTCCGCCGCGACCAGTGCCGCCTCGGTGCCGGCGGTCAGTCCGGTGATCACGTCGGACTTCAGGGTGCGCAGGGCGGCGACCGGGCCCGGGAAGTAGGCCGTGACCTCCGCGAAGGGGGTGGTCGGGGGCCAGTACCGGTCGCCCACGAGGCGACGGTAGTTGAGGTCGCCCTTGACGACGGTGAGCGCGGCGGCGGCGAAGTCCGCGCGGAGGTCGTCCGGCATGTCCTCGTACGGCAGCGGCGAGCAGGAGAACGGGTGGGCGCGGAGGGTGAGCCGGCCGTCGGTGAGGGCGGCCCACAGGCCGCGGCCGTACTCGGCCGCCACGCCCTTGGCGTCGGTGAGCCGGCGCACCGCGTCGATCACGTCGGCGGTGGTGGCGTCGGAGACGTAGTACGGGTACGGCTTGACGTGCAGCACCGCCCGGCCGATCCGGCCGCGGGCCAGCAGGTGGGCGACGAGCAGCAGGTCCGGGACGAGTTCACGGCCGGCGTTGTCGGCGACCAGGCACAGCGTGCCCGCGGAGGAGGTGCCGAGCAGCGGCCACAGCCGTTCGCCGTCGTCGGCCACCAGCGCGGGGACGGCGGCCGTCTCCTCGGCGCCCTCGGCGGACAGCCGGAAGCCGAGGTCGGCGCGGTTGCCCCACAGGGAGCCGTGCAGCAGGGCGCGGGCCCGCTCCTCCTCCGGGCGGCCGGCGAGGTCGTCGAGCGCGGCCAGTTCCTCGTCCGTGGCGGGCGAGTCGAGTTCGGCGAGCTTGGAGGGGCGGAACGGGTCGATGCCCTGCCAGGGGCCGGGGGCGAAGTAGCCCACCGCGTGCAGCAGTCGGCGGTAGAACCAGCTCTCGGACCACAGCCACGGCACGTCGTACCAGGAGCGGCCGGCGTAGGTGTCCATTCCCCAGGTCTCCCAGTGCCGCCGGTCGTGCGCGTCGGCGGGGAGGGGTTCGATCACGCCCCGGGTGCAGTCGGCGAGCAGGGCGTCGAGCGCGCGGTGCTGCCAGGGCTCGTACGGGAAGGCCTCGCGCACCTGCCGGATGATCGCGGGGTGCCGCTCGGCCAGCACGCTGTGGGGGAAGGTGCCGGGTTCGTCGGCGACGATCACGGGTGCGGTGGGGTGGTCGGACATGTGGCTCACCGTAACGCGCGCCGGTCGTCGCGCGCCGCGGGTCACACCGGAGCGATCTCCCGCTCCAGCCGTGCGGCCAGGCTGAGGTAGCGGGCGCGCCGGGTGACGGGGACCAGGCCCCGGATGAGGATCTGCCACATCTCGGCCGTACGGCGGGGCTGCCGGGTGACGGATTCGTGGGAGCGGCCGACGACGCGGGTGCCGACGAAGAAGCAGACCAGGGAGTGCGCCACGACGTCGATGTCGACGTCCGGGTGGACGTCGGACTCCTTGACGGCGCCGAGGAGCCGGGCCGTGACGATGTCCAGCCACTCGGTGAAGGGGTGACTCAGCGGGGGGCGCGGCCGGGTGCCGCCGGTGGCCAGCCGCAGTCCGGCCCGCAGGACGGGGTCCTCGGCCGACATCCTGGCTATGCCGAAGGTGAGGCGCATCAGCGCCTCCAGGGAGGTGTGCCCCCGGACCTCGGTGTCCCTGGCCAGCCGGCGGCTGGTGGCGGACTGCAGTTCCAGGATGGCGTGGGCGAGGTCCTCCTTCGCGGCGAAGTGGAAGTAGAGGGCTCCCTTGGTGACTTGGGCGTGCTCGACGATGTCGCTGAGACTGGTCGATTCATAGCCCTGCCGGTCGAACAGCTCGGCGGCGGCCGTGATGATCGTCGCGCGGGTCTGCTCGGCGCGTACCTGCCTCGCCATCGCCTGAACTCCTGAGCCGGAAAGGAACGGGTCATGCTGTTTGTTTTTACGCCGGGTACACGATATCTCACCCTGCGCCCATGCTCACTACGCTGGTATCGCAGCGGACTTGGACACATCAGGCAAAACAAACGCGATCTCTGAAAGAAAACGGCGCGTCCGGTATCTAAGTGTGTCAGGTGCGGGGGCAAAAGAGAACGGCGGGCCGACCGGTGCCCCATCCGCACCGGCCGGCCCGCCTGTTTCGGGGGTGGCTCAGAAGGTCAGTCGCCAGCCGTCGAGCCGGCCGGTGTCGTAGGACGCCGTGTCCTGTACCCGCAGCTTCCAGGTGCCGTTCGCGGTCTCGGCGGAGGCGTTCACGGTGTAGGTGGTGTTGACGTCGTCCGCGGAGTCCGAACCGCTGGCGGACTTCAGGCGGTACACCGAACCGTCCGGCGCCACCAGGTCGATCACCAGGTCACCGCGGTAGGTGTGGGTGATGTCCACGCCGACCTGGAGGGCCGAGGGCGCGTAACCGCTGCGGCCGCTGACGGTGATCGGCGACTCGACCGCCGAGCCGTTGTCCGGGATGGACAGCGCGGTGCTGCTGGAGTACGTGGAGCCGGTGGATGTGCCGCCCTTGACGGCCTGGACGGTCTTCGCGGCGTCCGCGAGGCCGGCGCCGCAGCCGCCGGAGCAGGTGCCGGGCAGCGCACGGGCGTTGGACTTGATCGCCGACTCGACCTGGGCCGGGGTGAGGGCGGGGTTCGCCGACTTCATCAGCGCGGCGAGGCCCGCGATGTGCGGGGTGGCCATGCTGGTGCCCTGGTAGTAGGCGTAGTTCTCGGTGGACGGGGTGCGGGTGCCCGAGTTCAGCGTGGAGAGGATGCCGTTGGACGCGGTCGTGGTCTCGCCGCCGGGCGCGGAGATGTCCACGATGGAGCCGTAGTTGGAGTAGTAGGCGCGGTTGCCGGTGCGGTCGGTGGCGGCGACGGTGATGACGTTGCCGCAGTTCGCCGGGGAGGAGTTGGCGGCGTTCTGGTTCTCGTTGCCGGCCGCGACGACCACCGTGGTGCCCCGGCTGACGGCGCCGTTGATGGCGCTCTGGGTGGCGGTGGAGCAGGCGCCGCCCCCGCCGAGGCTCATGTTGATGACCTTGGCGACGTCGGCATTGGCGGGCACACCGGAGACGGTGCCGCCGGACGCCCAGGTGATGGCGTCGATGATGTCGGAGTCGTAACCGCCGCACTTGCCGAGCACCCGCACCGGGGAGATCTTCGCGCCGTACGCGATGCCGGCGACGCCCTTGCCGTTGTTGGTGGCCGCGGCGATGGTGCCCGCCACGTGGGTGCCGTGCCAGGAGGAGCTGCCGCCGGCGGCCTGGCCGCACTCGCCGGCCGCGTACCAGTCGCCCGGGTCGGCCGGGTTGCTGTCGCGGCCGTTGCCGTCGACGGAGACGGCGGTGTCGGAGATGAAGTCGTAGCCGCCGACGATGTTCGCGGCGAGGTCGGAGTGGGCGACGTACCCGGTGTCGATGACGGCGACGGTGACACCGCTGCCGGTGGCGAGGTCCCAGGCGCCCGGCACGCGCATGCCGGCGGTGGACTCGAACAGGTCCCACTGCTTGCCGTACTCGGTGTCGTTCGGGGTGGCCAGCGGCTTGTTGAGCCGGTCCGGTACGACGTAGGCGACCTGCGGGTCGGCCCGGTACTCGGCGACGACGTCGGCGACGTCCGCCGTGGTGGGCTTCGCGCCCAGGTCGACGAGGGCGGCGCCGGTGCCGAGGCGGCGCCGGAAGCCGACGTCCTCGCCGGCCTTCTCGCCCTTGGCCGCGGCGTCCGCGGCGGCGGCCTTGTCCGACTTCGCCTCGGCGGCACCGGACTTGTAGCCGACGATGAGCCGCTCGGCCGGGGTGCCCGGGGCGGCCTCGGTACGGGCCGTGGGGACGGCCGGCGCGTCGGAGGGGGCGTCCTGGGCGACCGCGACCTGGGTGGAAGCGGCCGTCAGCAGGGCGACGGAGAGAGCGGCGGCGGATATCAGCTTCCGTCTCGGGGAGGAGCCGTGGGGAGAGCTCGGGGAGGTGCGCAAGGGGGTGCCTTTCGTGCCGGGACTCCGGGCAACGCGGAGTGTGGGGAGGTGAATCGATTCGCTTCGTCGTCTCGTCTTGTCGTCTCGTCGTCGAAGCAGCGTGGGGTGAATCGAGGTGCGGCGAATCGGCCGGCCGGGCACGAACAGCGGCCCGTCCAGGGTTACCGGCGGGTCGACTGCGGTGGAACGATAGGCAGCGCGCGGGCCGCCCGGATACGGGGGAAACCCTCGATCCGGCCGGGAAACCACCCTCGCCGAAAGGCGGTTGACCAGGAACGGACCGCTATGCCCGCATCGCCGCGGAGATGAACGCACCGGGCTTTTCCTCCGTACTGCACGGAAGAGTTCCCCGCGTTCCCCGCCCGCCGAAGGAGGCGGTCCGGACGCCCCGGACGACCGCACACCGCACCGCGCTCGCGGCGCCCTCGTGGCCCCGCTGCTGCCACTGTGGGCGGCGGCGCCGGCCGGGACCGGCTGCGGATCCCCGACGGGTACCTGTGCGGCGGGGGCCCGCCCGCCTGCCGGGGCCTCGACCTGGCCCGTACGGACCGGCCGGCGACCCGGGCGGAACCCGGTGGGGCGCCGCCGATGACGTACGTCTCGACGATCCCGCACACCGGCACGTTCCGGACGCATCCGACGGAGCCCGGCTACGACCCGGCGCCGACGGACGGCGCCCACCGGTTCCGGGTGACCCTGCCGTCGGACCGGACGGGACGCCATGTGCTGTACGCGGTGCGGGAGAACAGCAGCACCCCGGGCACGTACTGCTCGTGCTCGGACGTGGTGTTCCCGAAGGAGGAGAAGCAGAGGCCGGCGCGACCGGCACGGGAGAGTGCGGCACCCTCGTCACCGTCTCCACGCCCCCGGGCGGCGAGCACTCCCCCGCCCCGTGCCGCCGTCGTCCCGGTGCTCGCCGGTGGCGTCGCGTCGGCCCTGCGGCTGCGCCGGCGCCGAACGGCGGGTGACCGCGGGGGGAACGGAGCCGCTCCGTACCGTCCATTCGGTTCGGCGGCGGGCGACAGCCGCACCGTACTCACGGTTCATCACAATGCGGCAGCATCGCCTCACTTCACGTGGCTGTTCACTTGACGACCAGTGGCTCCACAGGGTTGGCTCCGGGCCAGCGAGAGTCACCCGGTCGGAGCACGCACCCCGCGCGGTTCCGTCCGTGCTCTCCCCTGCTCTTGCTCGGCCGCACAGCGAGGTCCGCACTCTCCATGAACACTCGTCCCCCGTCCCACCGCCTCACGAGACGTCGTCTGGCCGCCCTGGCAGCCGCCGTCGGTCTGCTGGCGACCGGCTGCTCGGCCGACGACTCCTCGGACCCGGACGGTGCGGGCGCCTCCGGGGGCGGACGGATCAAGGTCGCGATGGTCACCCACGGCAGCGAGGGCGACGCGTTCTGGGACCGGGTGAGGAGGGGGGCCGAGGCGGCGGCCGCCAAGGACGGCATCGAGCTGACGTACGTGAGCGACCCGGACCCGGCGGGGCAGGCCGAGCTGATCCGCAAGGCGGTCCGCGACGGTGTCGACGGCATCGCGCTGACGCTGGCCAAGCCGGCGGCCATGAAGGGCCCGGTCAACGAGGCACGGGCCGCGGACATCCCCGTGGTCGGGCTCAACTCCGGCATCGACGCCTGGAAGTCGGCGGGACTGCTGGAGTTCTTCGGCCAGGACGAGAGCGTGGCGGGCCGGGCCGTCGGCGACAAGCTGGACGAGCTGAAGGCCGAGCACGCCCTGTGCGTCGTCCACGAGCGTGGCAACGTTGCCCTGGAGGCCCGCTGCGCCGGCGTGAAGAAGACGTTCGGCGGGATCATCGAGAACCTCTACGTGGACGGCACCGACATGCGCGCCGTCTCCGGCGTCATCGCCGCCCGGCTGCGGCAGGACCCGACCATCGACCAGGTCGTCACCAACGGGGCGGACTTCGCGCTCACCGCGGTCGACGCCGCCGCGGAGGCGGACAGCGACGCCGACGTCGCCACCTTCGACCTCAACGACGACCTGGTGGAGGCCGTGCGCGGCGGCAACGTCCAGTTCGCCGTCGACCAGCAGCCCTACCTTCAGGGCTATCTCGCCGTGGACGCGCTGTGGCTGTACCGGACCAACGGCAACATCAGCGGCGGCGGGGTCACGCCCGTGCTCACCGGGCCCGCGTTCGTCACGAAGGCCAACGCCGCCTCGGTCGCCGGGTTCGCCGCCGACGGAACCCGCTGACGGGCCGGCCCGTGCGTACTTCTCCCACCATCCGACCGCTCTAGGACCACGATGTCTCCACGGACAGGTGCCCGGCGCCGTCTCGGCTCCATACGTCTCTCGCTGTTCCTCCTCGCCCTGGTGCCCAGTGTCACCCTCGCCGGCATGTGGGGCCTGACGACGATCCAGATGTTCTCCGAGGGGCTGCAACTGCGTTCCCAGACGGAGCTGAGCCGGTCGACCGGCGCGATGGGCACGCACGCCTCGCTCGCGCTGCAGCGGGAGCGCGGGCTGACCGCCGCGTGGCTGGCCGATCCGGAGAGCCCCCGGACCGCCCTGGACGCACAGCGTGAGAAGACCGACGAGGCGGTGGCGAAGCTGGTCGGTCAGGCGGACGCGATCGCCGAGGCGCCGGCCCGCATCTCGGACCGGATGTACGGGGTGCTCGGCTCGGTGGGCAGCCTGGAGTACTACCGGGACCAGATAGACAACCCCGGCGACATCACCGCCGAGCAGGCGCTCGAGCAGTACACCTCGATCATCGACGACCAGATCCACGCCTTCCAGGAACTCTCCCAGGTCGACGACGGGGACCTGACCTCGGAGGCCGAGCCGCTGATCGCGCTGGAGCACGCGGCGGAGCTGGTCTCCGAGGAGGACGCGCGGCTCACCCTCGCCTGGTCCGCCGGACACATGGACGCGGAGGGCTGGGGCGAGTTCGCGGAGCTGGTGCACACCCGCCGCTGGCTGATCGAGGACCAGATCGTGCCCTCCCTGCGCGGCGAGACCAAGACCCAGACCGAGCGGATCCTGCAGAGCCCCGAGTGGCGCGCCCTGAAGGCGGTCGAGGACCAGGTGCTGGCGACCGCGCCCACCGGCGAGAAGCGCACCGTCGAACTGCCGGACCTGCGGGAGCGGTGGGACGAGGCCATGGACCGGGTCTCCCCGCAGTACGCCGCCATGATCCGGCAGCAGACCGACGCGCTGCTCACCCGCAGCGCCGACGAGGCCCGCAGTCTGCTGATCACGGCCGCCTCCCTGAGCGCCGCCGGACTGCTCGCGCTGCTGCTGTGCGTCGGCCTGTCCTGGCGCATCACCCGCTCGCTGTCCCGCCGGCTGCGCGGGCTGCGGGTGGCCACCCTCGGTCTGGCCGAGGAGCGGCTGCCCGATGTGGTGGCCCGGCTGGAGCGGGGCGAGAAGGTCGACGCGGAGTCGGCGACGACCCCGCTGGACTACGGCCACGACGAACTGGGGCAGGTGGCCCAGGCGTTCAACACCGCACAGCGCACCGCCGTGCACACCGCGGTCGAACTCGCCGACACCCGGCGCGGTTTCCAGAAGGTCATCCTCGGCATCGCGCGGCAGAGCCAGAACCTGGTCAACCTCCAGCTCAGCAAGCTCGACGCGCTGGAGCGCCGGCACACCGACCCCGAGGTCCTCAAGGGCCTGTACGAACTGGACTCCACGGCCAGTCAGTTGCGCCGGTACGAGGAGAACCTGGTCATCGTCAGCGGTGAGCGCCCCGGCCGTACCTGGAGCGAGCCGGTCGCGCTGATCGACATCGTGCGCAGTGCCGTCGGGGAGGTCGCCGAGTACCAGCGGGTGGAGGTGCTCACCGAGGAGGAGGTGTCGCTCGCCCCGCCCGCGGTGGCCGACGTCATCCATCTGCTGGCCGAGCTGATCGACAACGCGACGGTGTACTCGCCGGCGCCGAGCCCCGTCACGGTGCGGGCGGCGATGGTGGCCAAGGGTCTCGCCGTGGAGGTCGAGGACCGGGGCCTGGGCCTGTCGGACGACGACTACGCCTCCCTGAACGCCCAGTTGGCCAAGGCGCCGCAGTTCGACGTGGTGGCGCTCGCCGACGACCTCCGGCTCGGCATGTTCGTGATCTCCCAGCTCGCGCACCGGCACGGCATCTCCGTGACCCTGCGTCCCTCGCCGTACGGCGGGACGACGGCGATCGTGCTGATCCCGCACGAGATCGTGGTGCGGGACGTGCCGTCCGGCGGCGGCCGGCAGGAGGTCCGCACCGAGGCCGTACGGGACCGGACGGACGACCGGCGCGAGGAGCCCGTGGCCGCCGGCGCGAAGCGGGCCGCGGCGTCCCGGCCGGTGACCGCCGTGCGGACCGCCCCCGCACCGGCCGCGCCGGTGTCCGCGCCCCGCCGGGACGGGCTCACCCCGCTCCCCCGCCGGGTGCCGCAGACCAGCCTGGCCGCCGAGCTCCGCGAGGAGTCCGTCCCGGACGCCGGGGACGACTCCGGCGACTTCACCGCGGAGCACGCCGCCTCCTCCCTCGCCGGCTTCCAGCGCGGCACGTCCCAGGCGCGGGACGACGGCCCCGACGAGGCCGGGCCGCCGGACGACGCGGACGGTACGGCCGCGCCGGCGCACGTGCCCGCCGCTCACGCCGAGCCCCCGACTCCGCCCGCCGACCGCTGACCGCCGACCGTTCACGAAGGAACACCGTCATGACACGCCCCATCCCCGCCACTCACACCCAGCTCGACCAGCTGCTGACCGGACTCGTCGAACGGGTCGCCGACGTGAACCAGGCCGTGGTGCTCTCCGAGGACGGACTGGTGGTGAGCAAGTCCACCGGCTTCCTGCGGGACGACGCGGAGCGCCTGGCGGCGACCGCGTCCGGTCTGATGAGCCTCAGCAAGGGCGTCAGCATGGACTTCCGCGGCGGCCCGGTGCGCCAGGCGCTCATCGAGATGGCGCACAGCTACCTGATCCTCACCTCGGCCGGTCCCGGCGCCCATCTGGTGGTGCTGACCGGTCCGGGCGCGGACGTCGGCGTGGTGGCGTACCAGATGAACATGCTGGTGAAGAAGATCGGCGAGCATCTCAGCGCGGCCCCGCGGGACATCGCGGGGCCGGCCTCCGACTCCGGCGCGTGAGGTGGGCGGAAGCGACTCGGCGGGCCGGCTCGTACGGCCGTTCACCCTGACCGGTGGCCGGACCCGGCCCAGCCGCGCCGACTTCACGCTCATCACGACGGTGACGGCGGTGGATCCGCAGCCCGAGGGGGCGGCCCGGCCGCAGCCCGAGCACTCCCGGATCCTGCGGCTGTGCGCCGAGCCGGTGGCGGTCGCCGAGCTCGCCGCGCGTCTCGACCTGCCCATGAGCGTGGTCGTCATCATGCTGTGCGACCTGCTGGAGGCGGGCCGGATCACCGTCCGCCCGCCGCACCCCGTCGACCGCACCACCGTGGACCTGGATCTGCTGCAGAAAGTGAGGGAGGGCCTTGGCCGGCTCTGACACCACCGCGCGGGCGTCCGCCGGGCGTCCGGCACCCGACACGGTCAAGATCCTGATCGCCGGTGGTTTCGGCGTGGGCAAGACGACCATGGTCGGCTCGGTCAGCGAGATCGCCCCGTTGCGCACCGAGGAGCCGCTGACCATGGCGGGCCTGGACGTCGACGACCTGAACGGCGTCGAGGAGAAACGTGCCACCACGGTCGCCCTGGACTTCGGCCGGATCAGCGTCTCGGACGATCTCGTGCTGTACCTCTTCGGCACGCCGGGGCAGCAGCGGTTCTGGTTCATGTGGAACGACCTGGCCGTCGGCGCGCTGGGCGCGGTGGTCCTGGTGGACGTGCGCAGGCCCAAGACCAGTTTCGCCGCGATCGACTTCTTCGAGCGCCGGGGCATCCCGTTCGTGATCGCCGTCAACGGCTTCCACGGGGAGCACCCCTACCCGGTGGAGGACATCCGGGAGGCGCTGACGCTGCCGGACGGCGTGCCCGTGCTGCTGTGCGACGCGCGGGAGCGGGAGTCGTGCCGGGACGTGCTGATCGCGCTGATCGACCGGCTGATCGCGCAGGCGGCCCCGGCGCGGTGAACGGCCCGTGGGGTGCGGCCCGTGGGGTGCGGCCCGTTCGCCGCACCCCGGGCGGGGTCAGTCCAGGCCGGCCGACTTCAGCCAGGCCTTCGCCACGTCCAGCGGGTCCTTCTTCTCCAGCTGCACCTGGGCGTCGAGGTCGAGGAGGGTCTCGGTGTCCAGCTTCGCGGACACGGCGTTCAGCGCCTCCACGCCCTCCTGCGGCAGCCCCTCCTTGCTGACCAGCGGGGTGACGTTGGCGAAGCCGAAGAGGTTCTCGGGGTCCTTCAGGACGACGAACTTCTCCTTGACGATGGTCGGGTCGGTGGTGAAGACGTCCGCGGCCTGGACCTCGTTCTGGGCGAGGGCCGCCTGGGTGAGCGGGCCGCCCGCGTCGAGCGCCTTGAAGGACTTGAACTTCAGCCCGTAGACGGTCTCCAGGCCCTTCAGCCCCTGCTGCCGGGTCTGGAACTCGGGCGAGCCGCCGATCACCATCTCCGGCGCGACGTCCTTGAGGTCGGCGAGGGTCGACTCCGCGGTGAGGCCGTACTTCTCCGCCGTCTCGGCGTTGACGCTGACGGAGTCCTTGTCCTCGGCGGGCGAGGACTCCAGCAGCGTCAGGGACTTGTCCAGCTTCGCCTCGACGGCCTCGTTCACGGCCTCGGCGGACTCCTGCCCGGCCTTGGGGTCGAGGTAGGCGAGGAGGGAGCCGTTGTACTCCGGCAGGACCGTGATGGAGCCGTTCTTCATCAGGCCGTACGTCGTCTCGCGGCTGCCGATGTTGTGCTTGTAGGCGACCTTGAGGCCCTTGGCGCGGAGCGCCTCGCCGTAGATGTCGGCGAGCAGGGTGGACTCGGCGAAGTTGTTCGAGCCGACGACGACGGTGCCGGCCTCGGCCTTCTCCCCGTCGAGGGGGTTGTCGGAGGTGTCGCCGGAGGAGGAACAGCCCGCGAGCAGCGCCGCCGCGGCGGTGAGCGCGGCGGTCGCCGCGCCGGTGTGCCTCGTCCTGGACCTGCTGCTTTTCGCGGTGGAAGTCATTCGCCGATCCAATCCAGCCATTCATGGTGAGTCAAGAACATGCCCATTACGGTTTGTCGCACAGGTGATCGAACGTCAGCGCCTGCGCACTCCGGGCGACACGGCCAGCCGTCCCGCCGCCCAGAACACGGCGAGGGTGAGCAGCGCCAGGACCGCCACCAGGGTGGCGCCGCCGACCACCTTCTCGTAGTCGCGCTGGTAGAGCCCGTCGATGATGTACCGGCCGAGTCCGCCGAGACTGACGTACGCGGCGATGGTGGCCGTCGACACGATCTGGATGGCGGCGGAGCGCAGGCCGCTGAGGATCAGCGGGAGCGCCACCGGCACCTCGACCTGGAAGAGGATCCGCGACTCGTGCATGCCCATGCCCCTGGCGGCGTCCACCGGGGCGGGGTCGACGGAGCGGACCGCCTCGTAGGTGGTCACCAGGATCGGCGGGACGGCCAGCACGACCAGCGGGATCATCACGGGCAGCAGACCGAACCCGATCAGCAGGACGGCGAGGACCAGCAGGCCGAAACTGGGCAGCGCGCGGGCGGCGTTGGCGACGAAGGCGAGCGCGTTGCCGCCGCGTCCGGTGTGGCCGGTCAGCAGGCCGACGGGCAGCCCGACCGCGGCGGCGACGGTGAGGGCCAGCAGGGAGTACTGGAGGTGTTCGAGGAAGCGCTGCGGGATGCCGTCGTAGCCGTGCCAGTGGGCGCTGTCGCTGAAGAAGGCGTTGGCGAAATCGATGACGTTCACCGGACCGCGCCCTCCGGGGTGATCTCCGCCCGCCGCGCGGCGGGTTTCGGACGGGTGCCGCCGCGCGGCATCCACGGGGTCAGCAGCATCCGCAGCCCGACCAGCAGGGCGTCGCACAGGATCGCCAGGACGGCCATCGTGACCACGGCGTTCACCGCGAGTTCGGGCCGGTCGTACTTCTGCGCGGCGGCGAGCAGGTTGCCGAGGGCGCCCTGGTTGCCGATCAGGGCGCCGACGCTGACCAGGGAGATGCTGGAGGCGGTGGCCACCCGGAGCCCGGCGATGATGGCGGGCGCGGCGATGGGCAACTGCACCTGGAGGTAACGGCGTACGGGGCCGAAGCCCATGGCGGTGGCCGCGGCGAGGGTCTCGTCCGGCACGGAGCGCACGCCGTCGACGATGGCCGGGACCAGGACGACCAGGCTGTACAGGGCCAGCGGGATCATCACGGTGAGTTCGGTCTGGCCGGTGTAGTCGATGAGGACGACGAAGAACGCCAGGGAGGGGACGGCGTACAGCACGGTCGTCATGCCGAGCACGGGCGGGTAGAGCCAGCGGAAGCGCCCGCACAGCTGCGCGATCGGCAGCGCGAGGAGCAGCCCGGCGGCCACCGGCAGCAGGGCCTCCCTCATGTGCAGGCCGATCAGCCCGGTCCAGCTGTGCTGGAGGTCGCTGGGGATGTCGAAGAAGCCGGTCATCCCGCGACCTTCTCCTCGTCGGCGCGGCCGGCGGTGTGGGCGGCGCGGATGGCCTCGCCGATGGTCTGCTGGGAGACGACGCCGGCCACCCGGCCGCCGTCGTCCACGGCGACCGCCCAGCCGACGGGCGAGAGCACGGCGCAGTCGAGGGCGACCCGCAGGGAGTCGGCGCCGGGCACGAACGGCCGTCCGTACGGCAGCAGTCGGTCCGTGCGGATGTCACCGGCGGTCAGCTCGTCGCGCCCGGCCCAGCCGAGCGGGCGGCCGTCGGGGTCGGTGACGAGGAGGTGGGGGGCCTTGGCGGCGGCGATCCGGCCGGCGCCGGCGTCGGCGGGGATCACGGCGTCGGTGGTCAGCTCCAGTGCGGCGGAGGGGAAGAAGGACAGCCGCCGGATGCCGCGGTCGGCGCCGAGGAAGTCCTCGACGAAGCCGTCCGCGGGGCTCGACAGCAGCTCGGCGGGCGGCGCGTACTGGGCGAGCCGGCCGCCCTCGCGCAGGACGGCGACCATGGTGCCGAGTTTGATCGCCTCGTCGATGTCGTGCGTGACGAAGACGATGGTCTTGCCCAGCTCGTCCTGGATGCGCAGGAGTTCGTCCTGCAGTCCCTTGCGCACCACGGGGTCGACGGCGGAGAACGGCTCGTCCATCAGCAGCACCGGCGGGTCCGCGGCGAGCGCCCGCGCCACGCCGACGCGCTGCTGCTGACCGCCGGAGAGCTGGTACGGGTACCGCTTGGCCAGCGAGGGGTCGAGGCCCACCCGCTCCATCAGCTCCGCCGCCCGCTCCCGGGCCCGCTGCCTGCCCCAGCCGAGCATGCGGGGCACGGTGGCGATGTTGTCGACGATCGTACGGTGCTGGAAGAGCCCGGCGTTCTGGATGACGTACCCCATGGACCGGCGCAGGGTGGTGACCGGCTGCCGTTGGATGTCCTCGCCGTCGAGGAGGATCGTTCCCCCGGTGGGTTCGACCATCCGGTTGATCATGCGGAGCGTGGTCGTCTTGCCGCACCCGGAGGGTCCGACGAGGACGGTGATCGAGCGGTCGGGGATCTCCAGCGACAGCCGGTCGACCGCCACCGTGCCGTCCGGGTACCGCTTCGTGACTGAATCGATCCGTATCAAGACGCCGATTGCCCTTCGGGTGCCGAAAGCTTTTGACCGAGGTCGCACGCTCTGTCGCCGGTCGAGTGTAAACGGCACCTCTGACAGAACCCTGGAACTCAACGACCCGGGTCGCGGCGACCCGGACTACGCCGCCACCTGCCCCGATTCCGCCGAGGGAAACCCCGCGGTCCGCACCACCCGCCGGTCCGCCGTCACGGCGAACACCTCGCAGCCGGGGCGTGCGGCGGCCCACGCGATCCCCTCCGCGCCCAGCGCGTAGGCCGCCGTGGCGACCGCGTCCGCCTCCGTCAGGGTGGGGGCGACCACGGTGAGGCCGAGCAGGCCCGTCGCCGGGCGGCCGGTGCGGCCGTCGATGATGTGGTCGCCGCGTTCGTAGCGCGCGGAGGTCGCGACCGCGCCGTCGGTGAGGTCCAGGACGGCGCAGAGCCGGTCGGCGTGTTCGGGGTGCCGTACGCCCACGCGCCACGGCCCGCCGGCGGCGACCACGTCACCGCCGGCGTTGAGGCAGAACCGCCGCGCCCCCGCCGCCCGCAGCAGCTCGGCGCCCTTCTGCACCGACCAGCCCTTCACCACCGCGCACGGATCGAGGCGCCGGCCCGGCAGCCGTACGTCGAACGCGCCCCCGGTGGCGGTCCGGTACCGCTCGCAGAGGGCGAGGATCTCGGTGAGCTCGGGGCTGAGCCGGTCCGGGCCCACATCGCCCCGGTCCAGGCGGGAGACCTCGCTGTCCTCGCGGAACGGGCTGAAGCGGGCGTCGGCTTCGCGCAGCCAGGCGAAGAGGTCGTCCACCGCGGATTCCCCGAACCCCTCGTCGTCGACGCGCAGCGACACCGGGAACCCCATGACGTGTTCGACGCGCCGCACGTCAGGAGCCCTGCGCGTCGAGGGCGGCCTGCAGGGACTCCCGGTAGCCGTCGCTGGTGACGGTGGCGCCGGAGACCGTGTCGACGTCGGCGCTCTGGGCCTGCAGCGTCTCCTCGATCAGCACCGGTACGGCGGCCGTGGTCTGCGGGTGGTCCGGCTGCCGGAGCATCCGCACCGCGCTGATGCGGTCGCCGTCGAGGGTGACCTCGACCTGCACGGGGCCCTTCTCCGTGTCGACGGTGGGGCCGGCCACCACCCGGACGGTGCCGCCCGGGGAGGTGGACACCGAGGGGGCGGGCGCGGGTTCGGCGACCGCCGGCTTTGGGGCGGACGGGGTGTAGCGCCAGACCGGGATCAGTCCGGCGACGGTCAGGACCAGGACGGGCAGTGCTCGTTTCACGGTGTTCTCCTCGTTCTCCGCGCGTCCGTCATCCGGCCAGGCTGAAGCGCTCGTAGTGGATCTGCCGCTTCGGTACGCCCAGTTCGCGCAGGCCGCGCAGGACCGCGGTGGTCATGCCGGGCGGGCCGCAGACGTAGACGTCCCGGTCGGTGAGGTCGGGCACCAGGCGGGACAGTTCGCCGGGGGCGAGCCGGTCGGGCACGGGCGGGCCGGTGACGAGGTGCAGTCCGGCGCCCTTGGCGAGGGCGAGTTCGCGCAGTTCGTCGTGGAGCACGGCGTCGGACTTCGTGTTCACGCGGTAGAGGACGACGGCGTGGCCGTCCAGCTCCTCCAGCAGGGCCCGGATCGGGGTGACGCCGACGCCGCCGGCGATGAGCAGGGCGTCGGGGCGGGTGCGGTGCAGGGTGGTGAAGGCGCCGTAGGGGCCCTCCGCGAAGACCCGGGTGCCGGGCTTGAGATGGCGCAGGGCCGCGCTGCCGTCGCCGGCCGCCTTCGCGGTGAGCCGCAGGGTGCGGCCGTCGGGCGCGGCGGACAGGGAGAACGGGTTCGCCTGCCACCAGCGGTCCTTCGTCAGGAACCGCCACAGGAAGAACTGGCCGGCGCGGGCGGGCAGCCGGTCCAGATCGCGGCCGGTGATGTGGACGGACACCACGTTGTCGCTCTCGGGGACGACGGCCGTGACCCGCAGCCGGTGGCGCCGGTTCCGCCACAGCGGCAGCACCAGCCGGCCGGCGAGCACGGCGGTGAGGGCGGCGCCCCACAGTCCGTACCAGTAGGCGGTGGCGGCGGTCGACGCGGTGAAGGTGGAGCCGACGGCGACCTGGTGGGTGAAGGCCAGCACCACGGCGACGTACGTGTAGAGGTGGACGAAGTGCCAGGTCTCGTAGGCGAGTCGGCGCCGGGCGCGGCGGGCCGAGACCGCGCCGACGACCAGGATCAGCGCCAGCGCGACGACCGCGCGCAGCACGCCCTCGACGGTCTCCGCGAGGTCGACGAGCTGGTTCACCGGGTCCATGGAGGACATCTCGGCGTAGCCGAAGGTGATGAAGACGGCGTGGCCGAGGAGCGTCCACAGCAGTCCGAAGCCGGTCCAGCGGTGCCACAGGGTCAGCCGGTCCATGCCGATCCTGCGGTCCAGCCAGGGCAGCCGGGCCACCAGCAGGAGCTGGACCGCCATCAGCAGGGCGGCGTACAGGCCGGTGAGACGGCCGAGTACGACGAGGGCGTTCGCGCCGAAGCCCGCCTGGACGAAGAAGACGGCCACCACCGCCGCGTTCGCGGCGAGCAGGCCGTACAGGCCGATGCGCGCCACCGCCCCGGGGCGTCGCCTCGCGGTGGGGGGTGCGGGAGGCGATTGGACAGCTGTCACGCCGGAAACTCCTTGATCGGGTCCTGGGACTCCGAGCTTGGTCACGGGCGCTGTCGATCTCCTGTCGGTCGACTTTCAAGTTTTTATCGATCGAGACGCGATCGCGCACCGCCTCTGGCGCCGGGAGCGGTGTGCCGCAGTATGGGCGGGTGGAAAAAGTACGACTCCTCGTCGTGGACGACGATCCGCCGATAGCCGACCTGGTGGCGACGGTCGCCCGCTACGAGGGCTGGGAGGCGGTCACCGCCAACTCGGGTGAGGAGGCGCTGCGCCGCGCCGCCGACTTCCGCCCGGACATCGTGGTGCTCGATCTGATGCTGCCGGACGTCGACGGCTTCGGCGTACTGGACCGGCTGCGGCGCTCCGGGACGATGGTGCCGGTGGTGTTCCTCACCGCGCGGGACGGGGTCGCCGACCGGGTGGCGGGGCTGACCCGGGGCGGGGACGACTACCTGGTCAAGCCGTTCGCCGTGGAGGAGCTGATGGCCCGGCTGCGGACGGTGCTGCGGCGCAGCACGGGGCCGGGGTACCAGCGGTCGGTGCTGCGGGTGGCGGACCTGACGATGGACGAGGACACCCGCGAGGTGCGGCGCGGTGAGCGGCTGCTGTCGCTGACGCCGACCGAGTACGAGGTGCTGCGCTATCTGATGCGCCGGTCGCCGACCGTGCTCACGAAGGCGCAGATCCTGGACCACGTGTGGGAGTACGGCTTCGGGGGCCGCTCCAATGTGGTGGAGCTGGTGGTGAGCCGGCTGCGGCGCAAGCTGGACGACGCCGGTGAGCCGCTGATCCAGACCGTGCGGGGCTTCGGGTACGTGATCCGGCAGGCCGCCGAGTGACGGCGTGTCTCCGGCGGCTGCGGGAGACGTACCGGAGGATGCGCCTGGGCACCCGGCTGGCGCTGGGTCTCGGGGTGCTGTCGCTGGCGGTGTTCGCGGTCGTCGGCACCGCGCTCACCACGTACATGCACGACTATCTGGAGCGGCAGCTCGGCGACCAGCTCAAGCTGATCCAGGCCGTCCAGGCCAAGGACGCGGCGGCGCACGGCACGGTCCGGCGGAAGCCGTACTACGGCTGGTACACGGCGGTGTACGACGTCTCCGACGACGCGGTCACCCTGCGCCGGCCCTCCGACGTGCCCGAGGACACCCGCGCGATGGCCGACCTGGCGCGGGCGATGGCGCACTCCGACACCGAGCTGACGCGCACCGCGCGCATCGACGGGGAGGGCACCTACCGGCTGCGCGGCTGCGAGGTCGAACCGGGGGTGGTGCTGGTGAGCGCCGCGCCTGTGGAGGACATCGAGGAGACCGTCGCGCAGCTGATCACCGTGCAGGTGGTGGTGTTCGCGCTCGCGCTGCTGGCGCTGGTGGTGCTCGGGCGGCGGATGCTGCGGCGCGGGCTGAAGCCGCTGAGCGACATGGCGCACACCGCGCACGGCATCGCCTCGCACGACCTGACCGAGTCGGCGGCCCGGCTGCCGCTGCGCGCCGACGGGCGGGACGGCGGCCTGGAGGTGGCGGAGCTGCGCACCGCGTTCAACACGATGCTGGAGCACATCGACGACTCCCTCGCGGTGCGCGCGGAGGCGGAATCGCGGCTGCGCCGGTTCGTCGCGGACGCCTCGCACGAGCTGCGCACCCCGCTGATGTCGGTACGCGGCTACGCGGACCTGTTCCAGTACGCCGCCGCCAACGAACCCGCCGAACGCGAGCGGCATCTGGCCCGGCTGCGCGCGGAGGCGGCCCGGATGGGCGTGCTCCTGGACGACCTGCTGCTGCTCGCCCGGCTGGACGCGGCGGAGGTGGAGGCGCCGCTGCGGACGGCGGACACGGACCTGGGAGAGCTGGTCCAGCAGGCCGCCGACGCGTTCCGGGCGAGCCACCCGGGCCATCCGCTGGCGGTGACGGCGGGCTCCGGGCCGCTGAGGCTCCGGCTCGATCCGCAGCGCGTGCGGCAGGTCCTGGACAACCTGCTCACCAACGCGGCCGTGCACACTCCCGCCGGCACCCGGGTGTCCGTGGCGGTGTCCGTCACCGGTGACTCGGCCCTGGTGCGGGTGACCGACGCGGGGCCCGGTGTCCCGGCGGAGGACCGGGAGCGGGTCTTCGACCGCTTCTACCGCGTCGACAAGGCCCGCAGCCGCGACCGCGGCGGCAGCGGCCTGGGCCTCGCGGTCGCCCGGTCCCTGGTGCGGGCGCACGGTGGCGACATCGAGCTGAGCAGCGAGCCGGGGGCGACGGTGTTCACGGTACGGCTACCGCTGAACGACGCTCACTGACCAGGCGTCTCCGCGCCCCCGGGCCCCCGCGGGCAGTCGTGCCTCCCCCAGTGCCTTGAAGGCCTGGGAGGTACCCCCAGGGCGGCACGGGTGGGCGATGGGGGTACCTCCCGCTCGAGCGGAGCCGAGAGTGGGGGGAGGCACCCCGTAACGCGCCGGGCCGCGCAACCCACCCCCGGCCCACGCGAACTCCGCTCACCGGTCTTACGGACCCGTGACGTCGCGGGCGCGGCACCGCTGCCGGGCGGCGTGCGCCCCTAGCGTGGGCACATGCGCGTACTGGTCACCGGCGGTGCCGGGTTCATCGGGTCCCATGTCGTCGAGGCGCTGGAGGCGCGCGGGCACGAGCCCGTCGTCTTCGACGTGCGCGCCGATCCGACGGCGGACGTGCGCTCCCCCGGCGCGGTGCGCGAGGCCCTGTCCGGGGTGGACGCCGTCTGCCACCAGGCGGCGATGGTGGGCCTCGGCACCTCCTTCGCCGACGCCCCGGAGTACGTCTCCCGCAACGACCTGGGTACGGCGGTGCTGCTGGCCGCGATGGCGCAGGCGGGGGTGGAGCGGCTGGTGCTGGCCGGGTCGATGGTGGTGTACGGCGAGGGCCGCTACACCTGCGTCCGGCACGGGGTCGTGCGCCCCGGCCCACGGGCCGTCACCGACCTGACGGCCGGCCGCTTCGAGCCCGCCTGCCCGGTGTGCGGGACGGACCTCGAACCGGGGCTGGTCGGCGAGGACGCCCCGGTCGACCCGCGCAACGTGTACGCCACGACCAAGCTGGCCCAGGAGCACCTGGCCGCCGCCTGGGCCCGGTCGACGGGCGGTTCGGCGGTGTCGCTGCGCTACCACAACGTCTACGGCCCCGGCATGCCCCGCGACACCCCGTACGCGGGCGTCGCCTCCTTCTTCCGCTCGGCGCTGGCCCGTGGCGAGGCCCCGCGCGTCTTCGAGGACGGTGGTCAGCGGCGGGACTTCGTGCACGTACGGGACGTGGCGGCGGCGAACGTCGCCGCGCTGACCGCGGACCCGGCCGCCGGGGCGCTCACCGCGTACAACACCGGCAGCGGCACCCCGCACACGGTCGGCGAGATGGCCCGCGCCCTGGCCGTCGCGTACGGCGGCCCGGACCCGGTCGTCACCGGGGAGTACCGCCTGGGCGACGTCCGCCACATCACGGCGGACTCCTCCCGCCTGCGGGCCGAGCTGGGCTGGAAACCGGAGGTCGGCTTCGCGGACGGCATGCGGGAGTTCGCGGCTGCGGGGCTGCGGGGCGAGTGAGTCAGCCCTCCGTCGCCGGGAGGGTCACCTCGAAGCGGCAGCCGCCGGTGACGTTGCGGACGGTGGTGCTGCCGCGGTGGGCCTCGACGATGCCGCGGACGATGGCGAGGCCGAGGCCCGCGCCAGCCGGCGGGGTGCGGGCGTGGGTGCCGCGCCAGCCGGTGTCGAAGACGCGGGGCAGGTCCTCCTCGGGGATGCCGCCGCAGCCGTCCGTCACGGACAGCACCACGCCCTCGTCCGAGCGCCGCGCGGCGACGGCGACCGTGCCGTCGGCCGGGGTCCGGCGAATCGCGTTGACCAGCAGATTGCCCAGTACGCGGCTCATCTCCCGCCCGTCCACCTCCACCGGCAGCGGCTCCACCCGGTCCCCGACGAGCCGTACGCCGTGCTCGCGGGCGAGCGGGTCCGCGCCGGCGAGGGCGTCGCCGATCAGGTCGTACAGGGAGATCCGGGAGAGCGAGAGGGTCAGCGCGCCGGCGTGGATGCGGGAGAGTTCGAAGAGGTCGCCGACCATGTCGTTGAGGCGTTCCACCTCGGTGCGTATCTGCCTGAGGTAGCGGTCGGGTTCGGCGGCGACGCCGTCCTCCAGCGCCTCGGCCATCGCGCGCAGTCCGGCGAGCGGGGTGCGCAGGTCGTGGGAGATCCAGGCGACGAGTTCGCGCCGGGAGGACTCCAGGGCGCGCTCGCGGTCCCGTGACTCGGCCAGTCTGACGCTGGTCGCCTCCAGTTCGCGGCTGAGCGCGGCGAGTTCGGCGGTGGACGGGCGCTCGGGCGCGGCGAAGTCCCCGCCGTCGCCGAACGAGCGGGCGGCGAGCGCCAGTTCGCGGCTGCGGGCGACGACCCAGCGGCCCAGCAGCAGCGCGGTGACCGTGGAGACGACGGCGGCCATGGCGACGACCGTGGTCACCACGCTCAGGTCGTGCGCCGACAGGAACATCGCCTGGGCGACGGCGAGGGTGCCCGCGAGCATCGCCGCCACCGCGACCCCGGCGACCACCGCGAGGTGCGCGATGAGCGACCGGCGCCGGATCAGCAGCAGCACGCCCGCGCCGAGCACACCGGCCGCGGCGGCGCCGAGGAAGGCGAACAGGGCGATGAGCAGCATGTCGCGCATCGCTCACCCCTCCCCGTCGAAGCGGTAGCCGACGCCCCACACGGTCTGGACGATCCGGGGCCGCGCCGGATCGTCCTCGACCTTGCCGCGCAGCCGCCGCACGTGGACGGTCACGGTGGACAGGTCGCCGAAGTCCCAGCCCCACACCTCCCGCATCAGCTCCTCCCGCGCGAAGGCCCGCCCGGGGTGGCGCAGGAAGAAGGCGAGCAGGTCGAACTCGCGGATGGTGAGGGCGAGTTCGGTGCCGTTCTTGGTGGCCCGGCGGGCGGCGGGGTCGACGGAGAGGCCGGCCGCCCGCAGCAGCCCGGACGCGGGGGCCGGGGCGGGGCGGGTGCGGCGCAGTACGGACTCGACGCGCAGGACGAGTTCGCGCGGGCTGAACGGCTTGGTGACGTAGTCGTCGGCGCCGACCTCCAGGCCGAGGATGCGGTCGTCCTCGTCGCCGCGCGCGGTGAGCATGATGACCGGCACGGGCCCGCGCCCGCGCATCCTGCGGCACACCTCCAGGCCGTCCATGCCGGGCAGCATCAGGTCGAGGACGACGAGGTCCGGCCAGTGGGCCGCCGCGCGGGCGAGCGCGTCGGGGCCGTCCCCGGCCCGGTCGACGACGTACCCGGCGCGGTCGAGGTAGCCGGTGACGATCTCGGCGACGGTGGGGTCGTCGTCCACGACGAGGACCCGGGCCCCGGCCTCGGCGTTCGGTGGTCGCTGCTCCATGCGGCCAGCCTCGCACCCCGCGCGCGCGAACGGTGCGGCCGGGCCGCCGACGTCCGCGTTCCGTAAGGAGCCGATGCCCGTTATGCCCGTTTCGCATTCGTAGGGTGAGAGCCGTGACCTCTTCCTCCCCCGCCCCGGATCCGGGCCCGCCGTCCGTGGACGTCGTCCTCCCCTGTCTCGACGAGGCCGCGGCGCTGCCGTGGGTGCTGGAGCGCGTCCCACCCGGCTGGCGCGCCCTCGTCGTGGACAACGGTTCCACCGACGGCTCCGACCGCGTCGCCCGCGAGCTCGGCGCGACCGTCGTGCACGAGGAGCGGCGCGGTTTCGGTGCCGCCTGCCACGCCGGGCTGACCGCCGCCACGGCCGACATCGTCTGCTTCTGCGACTGCGACGCCTCCCTCGACCCGGCGGATCTGGTGCCGTTCGTGCGCGAGGTGCGGGCCGGCGAGGCCGACCTGGTACTGGGCCGGCGCCGGCCGCGGGCGCGCGGGGCCTGGCCGCTGCACGCCCGCGTGGGCAACCTCGCGCTGTCCCGGCTGCTGCGCCGCCGTACCGGACTGCGGCTGCGCGACCTCGGCCCGCTGCGGGCGGCCCGGCGCGAGGAACTGCTCGCCCTGGACCTCACCGACCGGCGCAGCGGCTATCCGCTCCAGATGGTGGTGCGCGCCGCCGACGCCGGCTGGCGCGTCACCGAGCACGACGTCCCGTACACGCCGCGCACCGGCACCTCCAAGGTGACCGGCACCTGGCGCGGCACCTTCCAGGCGGTACGGGACATGAGCCGCGTCCTCCAGGAGGCGCCGGTGCGGGAAGGGGCGGCGTCATGACGTCGTCGCCCGTCACGCTGCTGGTGATCGCCAAGGAGCCCCGCCCCGGCCGGGTGAAGACCCGGCTGACCCCGCCGTTCACCCCCGAGGAGGCGGCGGCGCTCGCCGAGGCCGCGCTCGCGGACACGCTGGACGTGGTGGCGCGTACGCCCGCGCGGCGCCGGGTGCTGGTGCTGGACGGGGCTCCTGGGCGCTGGCTGCCGGCCGGTGTCGAGGTCGTACCGCAGTGCGCGGGCGGGCTCGACGAACGGCTGGCCGGCGCGTTCGCCGGGTGCGACGGACCCGCCCTCCTCATCGGCATGGACACGCCCCAGGTGACACCGGAGCTGCTCACCGTGGACTTCGGTGACTGCGACGCGTACTTCGGTCCCGCCGAGGACGGCGGCTTCTGGGCGCTGGGCCTGGCCGAGCCCGACCCCGGACTGCTGCGCGGGGTCCCCATGTCGACACCGGAGACCGGGGCCGTGCAACGGCGGCGGCTCGCGCGTCTGCGGGTGCGGGAACTGCCGTTGCTGCGGGACGTGGACACGGCCTACGACGCCGAGCTGGTCGCCCGTGAGGCACCAGGGGGCCGGTTCGCCGCACGGCTGGCCCGGCTGACGGCGGCCCACCGGTGAGCGGCGTGCGTGCGGCAACGCGCGTGGGACGCCGGCGGACGGCCCCCGCCGCCGAACGCGCCTGGTCCGCCGACCCCTACGCCGACGCCCTGCGCGCCGGCCGGGGACCGCTGTTCCTGCGCCGCGCCGACGGCCGGCTGCTCCCCCTGGACGTGGAGCGCTGGTGCGCGGAGGCCGACGCGGCGGACCTGGAGGTGCTGCGGCGCTGCGAGGGCGCGGTGCTGGACGTGGGCTGCGGGCCGGGGCGGCTGGTCGCGGCGCTCGGCGCCGAGGGGCGTCGCGTCCTCGGCATCGACGTCAGCGCGGCGGCGGTGGCGCACACCGTCCGGCGCGGCGGGCAGGCGCTGCTCCGCTCCGTCTTCGACCCGCTCCCCGGCACCGGCCGCTGGGACACCGCCCTGCTCGTGGACGGCAACCTCGGCATCGGCGGAGATCCGGACGCCTTGCTCCGCCGGCTCGCTCAACTGCTTTCGCCGGGCGGCCGGTTGATCGCGGAGACGGATCCGCACCCGGACGTCGACGAACGCGCCCTGGTCCAGATCACCGACGCCCACCGCACGCCCGGCGTCCCCTTCCCGTGGGCCCGCCTCGGGACCACCGCCCTGCTGCACCACGCACGCTCCACCGACTGGCGGGCAGACGACCGGTGGTCGACGAACGGGCGCACCTTCGTGGCACTCCGGGCGAAGTAGGGACGAGTTCTTCGCCCCCGCCGCCCCTTCCCGTCCCGAACCCGGGGCGCCGCCCCGGACCCCGCTCCTCAAACGCCGGAGAGGCTGAAACTCAGGGGACGGGGCGGCGGGGGCGAAAACCCTCGGCCGGCGCACCCGTCAGCCGCCGCCCGGCACCCGCCGCCCCCTCCTCACCCGCACCGCGAACACCACCGCCGCCCCACCGAACAGCACGGCCGTGACAATCAGCCACCGCACCGCGTACCCGTCCGCGGACAGCCCCGCGACACCGGCGTACCGCTCCGACACCCGCCCGCTGATCAGCGGAAACCACACCAACAGCAGCAGCCCGGACAGCGCGGCCGGCACCCGCACGTAGTTGACCCACCCCCTCCGCCGCCCCGCACCCTTCACCAGCACCCGGTCGGCCACCCCGTACGACGGCAGCAGCACCAGGTCATGGATCACCGCCACCCCCACGAACCACAGCGCGACCATGACCCAGTCACCGTCGAGCAACCGCACCCCCGCGTACGAGCAGAGGACGAACGAACAGAGCAGCACGAACAGCTTCACAGGTCGCCTCACAGTTCACCGAAGGTCAGCCGGGCGACCCACTTGGTGTCGAGCACACCGGGCGCCGCGGGCACGATGATCCGGGCCGGATAGCCGTGATCGGCGGTCAGTTCCTCACCGTTGACGAACAGGGCCAGCAGAGAACGCGGGTCGGCGACCTGATTGGCCCGCAGCGCGCCCCGCCGGAACGCACCCCGACGCTGCAGCGACTCCACGAACACGTCCACCGGCTCCTCATGACCGACGAGCGCCGCGAGGTCCCGCAGCCGTACGCCCCGCCACCACTGGTCGGAAGTGGACCAGCCCTCCACGCAGGCGATGGGCAGATCCGCGCTGTGCAACGGCATCCCGAGCAGCCCGGCCCGGTCGAGCCGTACGGTGCCGGACCGCCCGGTGACGACCAGCCGCCACGCCTCCTCGCTCGTCTCGGCGGGACGGATCCCGGCGTACGCGGCCGTCTTGTTGATCTGGAACGCGTTGGGCCCGCTGCCCGGTTCGGGACCGCCGTGCGGGGTGAGGACGGCGGTCTCGCGCAGCGGCCCGTCGAAGCTGCGCCCGGCGGAGGTGACGAACAACAGCAGTGAACCACCGCCGACCAGCCCGAACGCCCCGCGCCGCGAGACGGTCGGCGGATCGGGACGCGGCGCCACCAGCTCGTCCGCGTCCTCATCGCCCCCTTCCCTCATCCTCCGCAGGTTCCGGACCGCCACCGGCGCCTTCAGCACCACGTGGGCGACGAACGCGCCGAAGAACACCCAGGCGCCGTAGAAGTGCAGCGGGTAGAAGGAGCCGGGGAAGACGTAGTCGAGCTGGACGTTGAGGATGCCCGTGGTGAACTCGAACAGCGCCCCGCCGACCAGGAGCAGCAGCGAGATCCGCTCCAGGGCGTGGGTGAGCGAGCGGGCCGGCGGCAGGGTGAACAGCCTGGGCACCACCGACCAGAGCTTGGCCAGCAGCACCGGCACCAGCACGAGGCCGAGCGTGACGTGGACGCCCTGCGTGAGCCGGTACAGCCACGGCGGGTCGGTGGGCCAGGAGAAGAGGTAGAAGCCGAGGATCCCCTTGCCGGGGGTCTTGTCGTTCACCGGCGCGAGATCCGGGTTGTACGCGGCGTACGACAACAGTCCCGTCACGAACAGGATCGTGACGCCGGCGAGGAGGACGACCCCGAGCACCGAGGTGAACCGGGGGCCGCGCAGCGGGCTGCGCCAGAAGTCCGGCGCGAACGGGCCGCGCGCGGGGCGGGCGGGGAGGAAGGACCGAGGCATGTGCCGACCGTAGGTCCGCACCACCCCTCGAAAGGGTGCGGAAGCGATGACGAAACGCTGACATCCGCCCTGGCCGGCCGCTCACCACCGCTCCCCCGGCCTAGCGTGACGGCGTGAACCGCGATCTTTCCCGTGCCACGGCCCGTGACCTCTCGGCGGTCCTGGCCGCCGCACTGCTCGTCCTGGCCGCCGTGCTGACCGGCGCCCGGCTCGAGGACCGCTACGGCACGCTCCGGGTGGACTGGCCGCCGCTGCTGGCCGACTGGGCGCCGCACGCCGGCCCGGGCACTCCGGCCGCGCTGGTCGTCGCCGCCGCCGTGGTGGTGTACGGCCCCGCCCTGGCCGCCGGGCTGTCCTGGCGGCGCCTGCTGCCGGCCACGTGGGCGGCGTCCCTGGCGTGGACCTGGTCGCTCGCCCTCGTCGACGGCTGGTTCCGGGGCGTCGCCGAGCAGCTGACCACCACCCACGAGTATCTGCGGGCCGTCGACCGCTTCCGGGACGTCCCCGCCGCCCTGCGGGACTTCGACGCGCACATCCTGCTCGGCACCCCCGACAACTGGCCCGCCCATGTCGCCGGGCATCCGCCGGGCGCCACCCTCACCTTCGTCCTCCTCGACCGGATCGGGCTGGGCGGCGGAGGGTGGGCGGGCGCCTTCGTCATCGTCACCGGCACCACGGCGGCGGTCGCGATCCTGATCGCCGTACGCCGGCTCGCCGACGAGTCACTCGCCCGCCGCGCGGCGCCTTTCCTGGTCCTGGCCCCGGCGGCGGTGTGGGTGGGCACGTCCGCCGACGGCTACTTCACGGCGGTCGCCGCCTGGGCCGTCGCCCTGCTCGCCCTCGCCGTGACCGGACACCGCCCGGCCTGGACGGGCCTCGGCTCGGGACTGCTGTTCGGGCTCACCGTGTACCTGTCGTACGGGCTCACCCTGTTCGCGGTGATCGGCGCGGCCGTCCTGCTGCTGGGGACGCGGCGGCTGCGGGTACTGCCGTACGTGACCGCCGGGTTCCTGGTGGTGCCGGTGGTGTTCGCCGTGCTGGGGTTCGACTGGTGGGAGGCGTACCGGCTGCTGGTCACCCGCTACCACCAGGGGGCGGGCGGGGTGCGGCCGTACGGGTACTGGGTGTGGGCCAACCTCGCGTGCACGGTGCTGATCACCGGTCCGGCGACGGTGGCCGGGCTGCGCAGGGGCGGGGGCGCGCTCATCGGGGGCCGGGGCGCCGCCGCCCGTCTGGCGGTGCTCGTGGCGTCCGCCCTCCTCGCGCTGCTGATCGCCGATCTGTCCGGGATGAGCAAGGCGGAGACGGAACGCATCTGGCTGCCCTTCGCGTTCTGGCTGCTCCCCGCCGCCGCCCTCCTGCCCGGCCCGCGCGCCTGGCTGGCCGCGCAGGCCGTCCTCGCGCTGCTCCTCAACCACCTGCTGCTCACCGGCTGGTGAGCAGCAGGCGAGTACGGGTCAGCCGTCGGCGGGCTGCAGCGTCAGCGAGATGCTGTTGATGCAGTACCGCTGGTCCGTGGGCGTCGGGTACCCCTCGCCCTCGAACACGTGCCCCAGGTGCGAACCGCACCGCGCGCACCGCACCTCGGTGCGCACCATGCCGTGCGACCGGTCCTCGATCAGCTCCACGGCGTCGGTGTCCTTCGGGTCGTAGAAGGACGGCCAGCCGCAGTGCGACTCGAACTTGGTGGTCGAGGTGAACAGCTCGGCGCCGCAGGCGCGACAGGAGTAGACGCCCTCGGTCTTGGTGTCGGTGTACTCGCCGGTGAAGGCGGGTTCCGTCCCCGCCTGGCGCAGGACGGCGTACTCGGACGGGGACAGTTCCGCGCGCCACTGCTCGTCCGGCTTCTCCACGTCGTACGGCATGAGCTTCCAGCCCCTTACTTCGGCAGACGGTCCAGGATGCGCGGGCCGAGGTCGGTGACGTCGCCCGCTCCCATGGTGAGAACGAGATCACCGGGCTTCGCCATTCCCGCGATCACCTCGGGGATCTCCGCCTTGTCGTGGACGGCGGTGACGTCCGCGCCGGCCGCACGGGCCGCCTCGATGATCAGCTCGCTGGTGACGCCGGGGATCGGGTCCTCGCGGGCCGGGTAGATGTCCAGCACCACCGAGGCGTCGGCCAGGGACAGGGACTGGCCCATCTCCTTGCCCAGCTCGCGGGTGCGGGAGAAGAGGTGCGGCTGGAAGACGACGAGGATGCGGGCGTCCCCGGCGGCGGCGCGCATCGCCTCCAGGTCGGCGGTCATCTCGGTCGGGTGGTGCGCGTAGGAGTCGATGACCTGGACGCCGGCCGCCTCGCCCTTGAGCTGGAGGCGCCGCTTGACGCCGGTGTACGCGGCGAGCGCCGGGGCCAGCTCGGCGGCCGGGACGCCGAGCGCCACGCCGGCGGCGAGCGCGGCGACCGCGTTGTGCGCGTAGTGCCGGCCGGGGACCGAGACGGTGAAGGTGAGCGGGGCGCCGTCGAGCTCGACGGTCACCTCGCTCCTCAGTCCCTGCGGGACGACCGACAGCACCCGCACGTCGGCGTCCGCGGACTCGCCGTACGTCACGGTCCGCACCGAGCCGTCCAGCCGCCGGGTCAGCTCGCGGGCGCCCTCGTGGTCGGCGGAGATCACCAGGGTGCCGCCGGGCACGATCCGGCCGACGAACGTCTCGAAGGACTCGTGGATCTCCTCCATGGAGGCGTAGTTGGCGTGGTGGTCCAGCTCCACGTTGAGGATGATCGCGACCTCGGGCGCGTACTTGTGGAAGCTGCGGTCCGATTCGTCCGCCTCGGCGACGAAGATCTCGCCCGCGCCGTGCAGCGCGTTGGAGCCGGGGGCGTCCAGGTCGCCGCCGATCGCGTACGACGGCTCGCGGCCCAGCGCGGTGAGGGAGACGGCCAGCATGGAGGTGGTGGTGGTCTTGCCGTGGGTGCCGGCCACCGCGATGGGGCGCAGCCCGTCCATCAGGGCGGCGAGGGCGTCGGAGCGGTGCACCACCGGGATGCCCAGTTCGGCCGCGCGGACCAGTTCGGGGTTGTCCTCGCGGATCGCGGAGGAGACGACGACGCAGCTGGCGTCGTCGGCGAGGTGCGCGGCGGCGTGTCCGACGTGGACGGTGGCGCCGAGGGCGCGCAGGGCGTCGGCGGTGGCGGAGTCCTTGGCGTCGCTGCCGGCCACCTCGGCGCCGCGCTGGGCGAGGATCTTGGCGATGCCCGACATCCCGGCGCCGCCGATGCCGATGAAGTGCGGTCGGTCCATGGCGGTAGGAAGGCCGGGTGCCATGCGTGTTCTCCCAGTGGTGCGACGAAGCGGGACGGCGGTCTTCGCGCTCTCGCCGGAGAGCCGGGAGAGCCGGGAGAGCCGGGAGAGCGCCGCCCCAGCCTATGCCTTGCTGTGCGAGAAGAGTTTCAGCACCGGCACCCCGACCTTGTGGCGGGCGCGGGAGGCCCAGTCGCGGTGGAAGAACTCCTCCACGTAGTGCGGGTCGGTCAGGACGATCACCTCGTCCGCCCCGACCTCCTCCACCATGGTCTTCAGCGCGTCCAGGGGGTGGTCCGCGATGAGGCGGCCGTCCGCCGTGTCGCCGGTGGCGCGCAGGGCCCGCAGGGACACCTCCAGGGCCTGCTCCCCCATGTCCTGGGCCTCCTCGCCCTCGGGGGTCTCGCCCTCGCGGGCGGCCTCGTCGAGCTCGCCGAGCGCGACGTCGTCGATGGCTCTCAGCAGCCGGTCGGCCTGTTCGCCGCGCGGCTGGAGCAGCACGTGGAAGGAGACCGGCTCGTCGCCGTGCAAGGTGGTGACGAACTCCACGTCGGCGGACGTCAGGGCCTTCTCGATCATCAGTACGCTTGTGAACACCAGGCGCCCCTTCTCCTCGGAGGACCCTAGGGCCCCCTCTCTGCTCCGTGGGCCCGGCCAGGCCCTGCGGAAACCCTTCTGCCCCGTGTGCGCACGGGTACTGCCGGATTCAGTGTCGCCCCTTCCCGCACCGGCCGGCCGGATGCGTTCCGCCGATCACCGGACAGGCGGCCACCATCGGGCGCCCCCGCGGACCCGGCCACGGTCGCGGACGTCAGGACCGCTGGTATCGCGTGAACAGGAAACCGTCCTCCTCCAACATCGACTTCAGCGCGAAACGCCGCGGAAGTGTTACGGACGGTCCACCGGCGATGCGCTGCGCGTCACCGGCGGTGAGCATCGGCGAGACGGTCAGACAGAGCTCGTCCAGCACCCCGGCCGCCACCAGCTGGCCCAGCAGTCTCGGCCCGCCCTCGGTCAGCAGCCGGGTGTGTCCGAGGTCCGCGAGGGCCCGCACCGCCCGCGCGGGGTCCACCGCTCCCCCCTCCCCGGCGGTGATCACCCGGGCGCCCGCCTCCTCGGCGGCGGCCACGCGGTCCGGGGCGGCCCCGGAGCCGGTCAGCAGCAGCGTGGGCGCCAGGGGGGAGGTGAACAGCGGCAGCGAGAAGTCCAGGTCCAGGCTCGCCGTCACCACCGCGATCACGGGCGCGGGCCCCTGTCCGGCGGCCTCCCGCGCGGCCGCGAACTCGTCGCGCGCGCGTGCCGGACGGTAGCCCTCCTGCCGTACCGTCTGCGCGCCGACGACCACGACGTCGGCGAGCGCCCGCAGCGTGCCGAAGATCCGCATGTCGGCCGGGCAGGAGATGGGCTGCGAGCGGCCGTCGTGCTGGGCGGCCCCGTCGAGGGTGGACACCATGTTGGCCCGCAGCCACGGCTCCCGCCCGCCGGGCCCCGGCTCGGGGTAGGCGTACGCGGCGGCGATCTCGGCGAGGCTCCACTCGCGGGCCGCTGTCTCATCGGTCACGTCGGTCACAGGGAACAGGCGTCGCATGTCAGGCAGTGTTCCACGCCCCGTAGCATGGGGGACCGTGTCGTCCTCCTCCCCCGCCCCCCGTCCCGGTCCGACAGCCGACGTGGCCCCGTTGTCGCTGTGCGCCCGTGAGCCGCACGTGCCCGCGGACCGGCTCGTCGCCGAGATGGTGCCGCCGCCGCGGTTCGACTCGGTCCGCTTCGACACCTACGTCCCGGACCCGAACCAGCCGAGCCAGACCGAGGCCGTGCGCGTCCTCGAGGGTTTCGCGGCCGGCCTCGACGGGGCGACGGCCGGTGACTCGGGCCGGCGCAGGCTGTTCGGCTTCGGCAAGGCGCCGAAGAAGACCCCGGCCGGGCCGCGCGGCGTCTACCTCGACGGCGGTTACGGCGTCGGCAAGACCCACCTGCTGGCCTCCCTGTGGCACGCCACCCCGGCCGAGCCCGCGCTCAAGGCGTTCGGCACCTTCGTGGAGCTGACCAACCTGGTCGGCGCCCTCGGTTTCCAGCAGACCGTGAAGACCCTCTCCGGGCACCGTCTGCTGTGCATCGACGAGTTCGAGCTGGACGACCCGGGCGACACCGTGCTCGTCTCCACCCTGCTCGGCAAGCTGGTCGAGGCCGGTGTCGCGCTCGCCGCCACCTCGAACACGCTGCCGGGCAAGCTCGGCGAGGGCCGGTTCGCCGCCGCCGACTTCCTGCGCGAGATCCAGGGCCTGTCGGCCCACTTCCGCGCCCTGCGCATCGACGGCGAGGACTACCGCCACCGGGGTCTGCCCGAGGCGCCGAAGCCGTACTCCGACGAGCGGGTGACACGGACGGCGCACGCCACCGAGGGCGCCTCGCTCGACGCCTTCCCCGACCTGCTGGAGCATCTCGCGCGGGTCCACCCCAGCCGCTACGGCGCCCTGACCGACGGGCTCCGCGCGGTGTGCCTCACCGGTGTGCGTCCGGTGCCGGACCAGTCGACCGCGCTCCGGCTCGTCGTCCTCGCGGACCGGCTCTACGACCGTGAGGTGCCCGTACTCGCCTCGGGGCTGCCGTTCGACCGGCTGTTCAGCGAGGAGATGCTGAAGGGCGGCTACCGCAAGAAGTACTTCCGGGCGATCTCGCGGCTCACCGCGCTGGCCCGCGACGCGGGATCCCTCTGACCACGGGATCCCTCCGACCACGGGATCCCTCCGGCCAAGGGCGGGTTCACGCCAACACACCCTTCCTTTTCAGGCTCTCTTCGCCACGAAACATCGAGTTAACCCTGCAAACGGCTTTGCGGGGTTAACGTGTTTCTTGACCAACCATTGACCAAGCGTTGGTGCGCGGAAGAGGTGTGAACCGCCCTTCCGCGCACGCGTGTTCCGAGGTCCGGCGACCGCGGCCACACCCCGGCCCCTTGCCGTCGCTTTACCCGCGCTTCATTTCCCCGCGTTCACCGCGGCCTTCGCATCCGCGTATACAACCCGCGAAGCAAGGGCCACGGGTCAGTGAACCCGACCTTTGTCATGCCCGTCCGACGCGCCCCCACGCGCGCCAGGAGGAATCGCCAGATGCAGCCCCTCATCGACAACGCCCGCACGTTCGGACAGCGCCCTGAGGAGTTCGCCCGCCTCGCCGAGGGTCAATCCCCCGACGTCCTGTTCATCACCTGCTCCGACTCCAGGGTCGTACCGGCCCTGATCACGGGCGCCCGGCCCGGCGAGCTCTTCGAGCTGCGCACCGCGGGCAACATCGTCCCGCCGTACGCCCCCGGACGCCCCACCGCCGAGGCGGCCACCGTCGAGTACGCCGTGGGAGTCCTCGGCGTCACGGACATCGTGGTCTGCGGCCACTCCCACTGCGGGGCCATCGGCGCGCTGGTGCGCGGCGACGACCTGGACGCCGTGCCCGCCGTACGCGACTGGCTGGCGCACGCCGCCGACGAGCCGGCGCCGTCCGACACCGCGGACCCGGCCTGCGCGGAAGCGGTCCAGCACCACGTCCTGGCCCAGTTGCTGCGGCTGCGCTCGTACCCGTGCGTCGAGCGGCGGCTGGCCTCGGGCCGGCTCCGGCTGCGCGGCTGGTACTACGAGGTGCACACCGGAGCCGTACGCGAACACCGCGCGGACACCGACGCCTTCGAGGCGCTGTGAACACGGCCGGGTCCAGGTTCCCTCATCTGCGGCAGGACTTCGCCGCCTCGCTCGTCGTGTTCCTCGTCGCGCTCCCGCTGTGCGTGGGCGTCGCCGTCGCCTCCGGTGTACCGGCCGAACTCGGCCTGGTCACCGGCATCGTGGGCGGACTGGTCACCGGTCTGCTGCCGGGCAGCAGCCTGCAGGTGTCCGGTCCGGCCGCAGGGCTGACCGTACTGGTCTTCGAGGCCGTCGACACCTACGGGCTGCCCGCGCTCGGCGTGATCGTGCTGGCCGCCGGACTGCTCCAGCTCGCCATGGGCGCGCTGCGGCTCGGGCGCTGGTTCCGCGCGATATCGATCTCGGTGGTCGAGGGCATGCTGGCCGGCATCGGTCTCGTACTCATCGCGGGCCAGCTGTACGCGGCGGCCGGGCTGACGGCGCCCGCCTCCGGCATCGACAAGATCCTCGGACTGCCCGGAGCGGCCGTGGACGCGCTCGGCAGCACCGAGGCGCTCGCCTCGCTCGCGGTCGGCGCGGGCACCGTCGCCGTGATGGTGCTGTGGCGCCGGATGCCGGGGCCGGCCGGGGTCGTACCGGGCGCGCTCACGGCGGTCCTGCTGGCGACGGCGGTCACCCTGGCGTTCGGCGTGCCCGTCGCGACGGTCGAGGTGCGGGGCCTGATCGACGCCGTCCAGCCGCCCGGCGCGGACGCCTTCGGCTCACTGGGCGTCGGCGTCCTCGGCACGATCGTCGCGTTCACCCTGATCGCCTCCGCCGAGAGCCTGTTCAGCGCCGCCGCGGTGGACCGGCTGCACGACGGTCCGCGCACCCGGTACAACAAGGAGCTGATGGCGCAGGGCGCGGGCAACGCGGTCTGCGGGGTCCTCGGCGCGCTGCCGATGACCGCGGTCATCGTGCGCAGCTCGGCCAACGTCCAGGCGGGCGCCAGGACCAAGGCGTCCCGGGTGCTGCACGGCGTATGGCTGCTGCTGTTCGCCGCGCTGCTGCCGTCCGCGCTGGCACTGATCCCGCTGCCCGCGCTGGCCGGCATCCTGGTCCACGCCGGCTGGAAGCTGATCCCGTTCCGCGCCCTGGTCGCACTCTGGCGGGGCCACCGGGGCGAGGCGCTGATCCTGGTGGTCACCGCCGTGTCGATCGTCACGGTGAACATGTTCGAGGGCGTGCTGATCGGTCTGGCCCTGTCGGTCGTCAAGACGGCCTGGGAGGCCTCGCAGGCGAAGCTGGAGGTCGTGGACAAGGGGGCGGGCCCCATCCAGGTGCACCTGTCGGGCAACGCGACCTTCCTGCGCCTCCCGAAGATCCTGGACACCCTGGAGTCCCTCCCCCAGGACCGCCCCGTGGAACTGGACCTCACCGCCCTCCACCACATGGACCACGCCTGCCACACGGCCCTCCAACACTGGACCGGCCGCCGCAACCCGACCACCACCCCGGCCTAGGGGCGCGGGGAACCGCGCGAACGGGGGTCCGGGGGCGGAGCCCCCGAGGACGATGGGGGTACCTCCCGCTCGAGCGAAGCCGAGAGTGGGGGAGGGAAGGGGCGGCGGGGGCGAAAACCCTGCCGCCCGCCCCGGACCCCCGGCATGGCCCCGCACCGACCACCGGGCATATCGTTGCAGCAGCGGACGAAAGCAAGCACACCAGACCTCTGAACGGGAGGTCACCATGGTCGAGGAACTGCTCACCGCAGCCGCGGGCACCGCCGCAGCCGCCACCGCCTACCTCCTCGCGGCAGCCCGAGTGGTCAAACAGTACGAACGCGGAGTCGTCTTCCGCCTGGGCCGCCTGCACGGCACCACACGCCCACCCGGCTTCACCCTCGTCGTCCCCGGCGTGGACCGCCTGCGCAAGGTCAACCTCCAGATCGTCACGATGCCCATCCCCGCCCAGGAGGGCATCACCCGCGACAACGTCACCGTCCGGGTCGACGCGGTCGTCTACTTCAAGGTCGTCGACGCGCCGGCGGCCGTCATCAACGTCGAGGACTACCGCTTCGCCGTCTCCCAGATGGCCCAGACCTCACTGCGGTCGATCATCGGCAAGAGCGACCTCGACGACCTGCTGTCCAACCGCGAGAAGCTGAACCAGGGCCTGGAGCTGATGATCGACAGCCCCGCGATCGGCTGGGGCGTGCAGATCGACCGCGTCGAGATCAAGGACGTCTCCCTGCCCGACACGATGAAGCGCTCCATGGCCCGCCAGGCCGAGGCCGACCGCGAACGCCGGGCCCGCGTCATCAACGCCGACGCCGAACTCCAGGCGTCCAGGAAACTCGCCGAGGCCGCCCAGGAGATGGCGGAGACCCCCTCCGCCCTCCAGCTCCGTCTGCTGCAGACCGTCGTCGCCGTCGCCGCCGAGAAGAACTCCACCCTCGTCCTGCCCTTCCCGGTCGAACTCCTCCGCTTCCTCGAACGCGCCCAACAGCCCCGGCCCGCACCGGACCGCCCGGCGGTGACCCGCCCGGAGCCCGACGGTCCCCGCCCCGCGCCGTGACACGTGCTACGCGCGTGGTTCCCGTGACCCGCGCCAGGTGATAGACACGGCTGGGTCACAGTTCCTGTCCGCCAGCAGGAAGGTTTCCCCATGCCAGAAACCGGGTCCACCACCGGCTCCCCCGCGACACGACGTCAGATGCTCGCCCGTTCCGGCGCCCTCGGCATCGGCATCGCCTTCACCGGCGCCCTCTCCGAACTCTTCACCGGCACCGCCGCCGCTCAGAACCTCGGTCACAACGGCTACGGCCCCCTGGTCCCCGACCCCGACGGGCTGCTCGACCTGCCGGAGGGCTTCCGCTACGAGGTCCTCTCCCGCGAGGGCGACCCGCTGCGCTCCGGCGAGGGCCCGGTCCCCTCCAACCACGACGGCATGGCCGCCTTCGCCGGCCGCCACGGCCGCACCCACCTGGTCCGCAACCACGAGAACCGCGCCAACGGCAGGGTCCCCGTCCCGGTGATCGACGGCCTGACCTACGACCCGGAGGGCAAGGGCGGCTGCACGGCGCTCACCCTGGACCGCCACGGCCGGGTGCTGTCGGAACGGGTCGCGATCGCCGGTACGGCGGTGAACTGCGCGGGCGGACCGACCCCCTGGAACACCTGGCTGACCTGCGAGGAGACCGAGGACAAGGCCGGCACGGGCGGCTACACCAAGGACCACGGCTACATCTTCGAGGTCGACGGCGCCGACCCGCGCCGCACGGGCGCCGTACCGCTGACCGCGATGGGCCGCTTCCAGCACGAGGCGGTCGCCGTGGACCCGAGGCGGGGCGTGGTCTACGAGACCGAGGACGCCTTCGAACGGCCCTTCGGCCTCTTCTACCGCTTCCTGCCGGAGAAGCCCCTCGGCGGCACCGGTTCGCTGCGCGCGGGCGGCCGGCTCCAGGCGATGCGGGTGCCCGGGGTGCCCGACCTGTCCTCGATCCAGGACATCGGTGCCCGCTTCGACCACATCGAGTGGGTGGACGTACCGGACCCGGGGGCCGCCGAAACCCCCATCCGTCACCAGGACTTCGGTCCGCGGGGCATCACCCACGCGCAGAAGCTGGAGGGCTGCTACTGGGGCGGGCGCTCGGTCTACTTCGTGTCATCCTTCGCCCGCAGCGCCGAGGGGTCGGCGGCCGACCACTACGGCCAGATCTGGCGCTACGACCCGGACCGGCGCCGCCTCACCCTGGTGATCGTCTTCGGCCCGGACACCGACGTGCGGCTCCCCGGCGAGTCGCCGGACAACATCTGCCTCGCGCCCAGCGGCGGCCTGATGGTGTGCGAGGACGGCGGAGGCGCCCAGCACGTCTACGGCGTCACGCGGCGCGGCGAGGTCTACGCGATGGCGCGCGGACGCCAGAACATCGGGACGGCCGAGGATCCGGAGTGGGGCGAGTTCGCCGGGGTCGCCTTCTCCCCGGACGGCCGCACGATGTACGTCAACTGCTACACGCCCGGCACGACGTTCGCCGTGACGGGGCCGTGGCGCGGGTAGCCGCTCACGACCGGGGCGGAGGGCGGTCCGCCCTCCGCCCCGGCGCGGGGTTCAGCCCGCGACGAGCGCGTCCATCTGGCCGACGGCCTGGCTCATCCCCTCCACCATGCCCATCTCGGCCAGTTGCTCCATCTGCTCACGGGTGTCGAAGACGGACCGCAGTTCCATCCGGGTGCCGCCCTCGAGCGCGGTGAGCGTCATCCGTACCGAGGTGGTCGGCATCTCGGGGTTCGGCTTGCCCTCCTGGTCGGAGAAGCCGTCGGTGAACTCGAGGGCGGTCGGCGGCGTGACCGAGGAGACCCGCCACCAGCCGCCGTACTTCTCGCCCTCCGGGCCGGTCATGTAGTACCTCATGCCGCCGCCGGGCGTCAGGTCGTGCTCCTCGAAGGTCGCCGGGTAGCTCGGCGGGCCCCACCAGCGCTCCAGCAGCCGCGGGTCGGCCCACAGCCGCCACACCCGCTCCACGGGAGCGGTGAAGTCGGCGGTGAGGGTGAGCGTCAGACGGTCGACGTCCTTGTCCACGCTGGTGACAGTCATCTGTCCGGTCCTTCCGTCGTGTTCTCGTCCGTGTTCTCGTCGTGGGCCGGGGTCCCGGAGCCACTGGTCCCGGCAGCGTCCTCCGTCAGCAGACCGGACATCCGGTCCACCCGCGCCCGCCAGGCCGACTCCAGTTCGTCCAGGGCCTGCCGCGCCCGGCCCACCGCATCGGGATCGGTGCGCACGAGCTGCTCCCGTCCGCGTCGCTCCTTGGTGACCAGACCGGCCCTCTCCAGCACCGTGACGTGTTTCTGCACCGCGGCGAAGCTCATCGGGTACGCCGCGGCCAGACGTGACACGGACAGCTCACCCCGGACACAGCGACGGAGTATGTCGCGCCGCGTCGCGTCGGCCAGGGCGTGGAACAGCCGGTCCACGGTTTCGTCGGCCCCGCCGGTCTCGTCGATCCCATCTACAACCATTTGGTTGTACGTTAGTCCCGTGCCGGCCGCCCCGCAAGAGAACCGGCCCGACAGTGAACCGGCCGCGCCGGGGTACCCGGCGCCGCATGACGGAGAAACAGCAGGCAGGCGGCTCGTACTGGCTCCAGACCGCACCGGGCGGCCGGCACCCCGCACTGACCGGGGACCTCGACGTCGACGTGGCCGTGATCGGCGCGGGCGTCGCCGGCCTGTGCACGGCCCGGGAGCTGGCGCGGGCGGGGAAGAGCGTCGCGGTGCTGGAGGCCGGGCGGGTCGCGGCCGGCGTCACCGGGCACACCACGGCCAAGGTCACCGCCCTGCACACGCTGGTCTACGACAAGCTGCGCCGCACCCGGGGCAGCGAGGGCGCGCGGCTGTACGCCCGTTCGCAGTCCGAGGCGATCGAGCACACCGCCCGGGTCGTGGAGGAACTCGGCATCGACTGCGAGTGGGAGCGCCGCAGCGCGTACACCTACGTCCGTGACGCGGGCCGGGTGGAGGAGCTGCGCGCGGAGGCCGAGGCGGCGCGGGAGGCGGGCCTGCCGGCCTCCTTCGTGACGGAGACCGGTCTGCCGTTCCCGGTGGCGGGCGCCGTCGAGGTGACGGACCAGGTGCAGTTCCATCCGCGCAAGTACCTGCTGGCCCTCGCGGACGACATCGTCGCGCACGGCGGGCGCATCCACGAGGAGACCACCGTCCTCGGCCTGGAGGAGGGCACGCCGTGCCGGCTGTCGACGGCGACCGGGGCGACGGTGACGGCCCGGGACGTCGTGGTCGCCACCCACTACCCGGTCTTCGACCGGGCGCTGCTGTTCACCCGCCTCTCCCCGCGCCGCGAACTGGTCGTCGCCGGGCCGCTCCCGGCCGGTCAGGACCCGGGCGGGATGTACATCACCCCGGAGGAGAACACCCGCTCGGTGCGCACCGCTCCCTACGGGGAGGACGGCACCCGCCGCTTCCTGGTGGTCACCGGTGAGCACTTCACGCCGGGCACGGGCGACCCGCGGGCCCTCTTCGACCGCCTCTCCGCGTGGGCCCGCACGCACTTCCCCGGCGTGGAGCTCACCCACTCCTGGGCCACGCAGGACAACGATCCCACCGACACCGTGCCGCTCGTCGGCCCGCTGCACCCGGGCGCCCGGCACACCTACGTCGCCACCGGTTTCGGCGGCTGGGGCCTGAGCGGCGGCATGATGGCGGGCCTGCTGCTCACCGCGCGGATCACCGGCGAGGAGTGCGCGTGGAGCGAGCTGTACGACCCGCGCCGGCTGGCCTCCGCCGTGCGGGAGGCGCCGTCCTTCCTCAAGCACCAGGCGCAGGTGGCCAAGCACTTCGTCGGCGACCGGCTGCGCCCGGCCCCGCCGGCGGAGGCGCTGCCGCCGGGCGAGGGTGCCGTGGTCCGTGCGGGGGGCGGCCGGCTCGCGGTCTACCGTGACGACGACGGCGCCCTGCACGCCGTCTCCGCGCGGTGCACCCACCTGGGCTGCCTGGTGGACTTCAACGCCGCCGAGCGCGCCTGGGAGTGCCCCTGTCACGGGTCCCGCTTCGACACCGACGGCAAGGTCGTCCAGGGGCCGGCGACGCGGCCGCTGGAGCGGCGCGACATCTGAGGGGTGCTGGTGCGGGGCGGGGGGTGTTCGCGCTGCCCGGCGCTTGCGGGGTGCCTCCCCCACTCTCGGCTCCTCCCCCCACTCTCGGCTTCGCTCGAGCGGGAGGGACCCCCATGAGCGGGAGGTACCCCCACCGCCCACCCGTGCCGCTGGGGGCACCTCCCAGGCCCTTGAGGCACTGGGGGAGGCACGACTGCCCGCGGTGACGCGGGGAGCGGGGGGAGCGCGGGGAGCGCGGGGAGCCGGGGGGACGTATCGCGCCCGACTGGGTGACACCGGGCGGACTTTCAGGCATGACGAAAGGAATGCCGTAAAGCTGCTCATATTGTCATATGGTGATCACTCTCGTACGTCGAGCAGCCGCCGTATGCGTCCTGGCCACCGCGCTCGCCGCCTGCGCCACCGCCCGCCCCGCCCCGCAGCAGGCGCCCCGCCCCGCACCCTCCGCGTCCCCCTCCCCGTCCCCGTCGGCCCCTCCCACGCTCGCCCCGGGCCCGTCCGGCGTGACCCCGGTCTTCCGCAACGGCCCGCGCACCGGTGACCGGACGGTCGCCCTCACCTTCGACGCCGACATGACCGCCGACCAGGGGCCGAGGGCGGCGGCGGGCGAGCACTTCGACCACCCCCGGCTCATCGCCACCCTGCGCGCGCTGAAGGTGCCGGCCACGGTGTTCATGACGGGCCGCTGGGCCGAGGAGTACCCGGCCCAGGCCCGCTCCATCGGCCGGGACCCGCTCTTCGAGGTCGCCAACCACTCCTACAGCCACTACGCGTTCACCGGTGACTGCTACGGCCTGCCGACCGTCTCCGCCGACCGGATGCGGACGGACGTGGAACGGGCGTACGCGGTGTTCCGGAAGGTGGGCGTGCCCGATCCGAAGCCGTACTTCCGCTTTCCCGGCGGCTGCTACGACCGTACGGCGCTCAAGGAGCTGACCCCGGCCGGGGTGACGGCCGTGCAGTGGGACGTGGTCGGCGGCGACGCGTTCGCCACGGACGCGGAGGCGGTGGCCGAGCAGGTGCTGGAGGGCGTACGCCCCGGCTCGGTGGTCGTCCTGCACTGCACCCGCAGCGCGGCCCCGACGACGGAACGGGCGGTACGGAGGATCGTCCCGGAGCTGCGCCGCCAGGGCTACCGCTTCGTGAAGGTCTCCGAACTGATCGCGGCGGCGAACGGCCGGGCCGGGCGGCCTACCCTTGAACCATGAGTGACACCGACAACGACTACTGCCTGATCGACGTCACCCGGCCGCCCAGGGCCGACGGCCCGCCGTACGCGGCATGCGTGCTGTGCCAGGAGCCGACGGAGTACCCGGAGTCGTACAAGGGCATCACGCTCTGCCCGGTCTGCGAATGGCGCGAGGCGGAACGCACGTCCTGCTCGGGCTGACGGCACTCCCGCGCGGGTTGGCACACTGGCCCCGTGAGCGATAACCGAACCCCTGCCGCCGACAGCCCCTTCCGCCCCGACCCGGGCGCCCGCGACGAGGCACCCCAGTTCGTCCTGCCCCTGGTGGTCCGCATCGAGCGGGCGGCGCCCCCGGCCCGTACGGACGCCCTGGAGACGGCGGCCCGCGCGGTGCTGGTGATGCTGACCGACGAGCGCTCGGCCGGCGAGGGCGAGTGGGCGCGGGCGATGCGCGACTGGCAGGACGCCCGCATCCGCAAGGTGGTGCGCCGGGCGCGCGGCGCGGAGTGGCGCCGCGCGGAGGCCCTCCCGGGGATCACGGTCACCGGCAAGTCGGCGGAGGTCCGCGTCTTCCCGCCCGTCCCCCTGGACGGCTGGCCCAAGGACCTGGCCCGCCTCCAGGTCTCCGGCACCGACCTCGACGACCACGACCCCGTGCCCCCGGCGGACCCGGCGACCCCCGTCCTCTGGCTGAACCCCACCCTCGGCATGTCGGCCGGCAAGGCCATGGCCCAGGCGGGCCACGCCGCCCAACTGGCCTGGTGGGAACTCACCGACGAGGCCCGCGCCGCCTGGCAGGCCACCGGCTTCCCCCTGGCGGTGCGCACCGCCGACCCGTCCCGCTGGCCCGCCCTGACGGCCGGCGGCCTCCCCACGGTCCGCGACGCGGGCTTCACGGAGATCGCCCCGGGATCCTGCACGGTGGTGGCGGACCATCCGGCGTTGCGGTGACACGGTGGGGATGAGCGGGGCCGGCCTGTCGCGCCGAGGTGTCAGCGCGCACGCGCGGGGTCCCCGCCGTCCGGCCGGACCGACATCCCTGGCCGGCGCCCCCGCGGGCCGGGGAGGCCGGTCGTACCGCTCCGTGCGGTAGTGGTGGCGGCAGCGGTCGGGAAGGCGCGTCCCGGGCTGTGGCGAACCCGTGGGCGGGACCGCGCGCCCGCCTCCGGCCTCACCTGCCCGCCTGGTCTCTCCCGCCCCACCACCGGGCACCCATCACCCCACCGCCGACCACCAGCGTCCCCACCACCACGGCGGCCGCGACCACCCGTCCCGCCCCGGACTCCGGCCCGGCCACCGGAGCCGCCGCGGCGGCCAGCACGATCCCGGCCCCCGCACACGCCGCGGCGGCTTCCCCCCACACCCGTGCGGCCCCGCGCCCCCGTCTCCACGGCCAGGTCTCGCTCGTCACCAGGTACGCGACCGACAGCCCCACCACACCGGCCGCCTCCCACCACGCCGGATCCCCGGACGCCGCGATCACCACGACCCCGCTCGCCAGCACGGTCGTCCGGTGCCGCAGCAGAACGTGGGTCCAGAGCACCGACTCCAGCGACGGCCGCCGGTCCACCGCCGGTGCCGCCCACACCGCGAAGGCGACCGCGCATCCGAACAGCACCGCCCCGCGCGCCCCGCCCACCGTCACCCACGGCCGCCACGCCATCACGACGGCCGCCACCCCGAGCACCCGCACCGGCACGGTCCCGGCCCAGTACCGCGCGTACTCCCACAAGGCCACCCGCGCGTCGGGCGGCGTCGGCGCGCTCACCCCCGTCCCCCGATCCGCCCCGACAGCAACGGCGCCAACGCCAGGTCCAACGGCTCGCCCACGACGTGCCGCAGCACCGGCACCCCGCTGTCCCGCAGGGCGAACCGCATCGCGTCCCGGTCCGCGTGCCACAACCGCAGCCCCAACTCGCCCGCCGCGTCACCGGGTTCGACCTGCGGGTCCCCGCTCGGGATCTCCACGACGACCGGTCGGCGCCCCCGCCCCTGGAGATCCCGCAGCACCTTCAGCACCCGCGCGTCGCTCAGCGGAGTGAACACGTACACCAGAGCCCCCTGCGGCAGCGCGGGCGGCGGCACCCGCTCGAGCCCGGGTCCGTCGAACCGCCGGTCCTTGCGGACGTCGAGGACGCTCTCGACGATGCGGTAGAACGCCGCGTCCCCGGTCCCCGGCGCCAGCCACCGCGTGGTGCCCCCGGTCGAGACGACCCCCACCCGGTCGTGGGTGCGCAGATAGGCGCGGGCGAGTCCGGCGGCGGCCCGCACCGTCTCGTCCAGGGACGACACCCCGGTCACCGGGTCGACGACGTCCCCGAACGCGTCGAGCAGCATCACCGTGTCGGCGGCCCGCTCGGCCGCGAACCGGTGCAGTTGCACGGACCCGCGCCGGGTCGTCGACGGCCAGTGGATGCGCCGCTGCCGTTCCCCGGGCACCCACGGTCCCACCCCGATGACCTCGACGCCCTCTCCGGCCTGCGGGGAGGCGTGCTCGCCGAGTCGCTGCGGCAGCCGTACCGGGATCGGGGTGAACCGGGCCCGCGCGGCGTGCGGGAACACGGACACCTCGGCCGCCCCGACCCGCACGGTGCGGCGCACGGTGCCCCCGGCGTCGTACACGTCGAGGTCCACCGGGCCGAGCGACCAGCGTCCCCAGCGCAGCGCGGTGTGGCGCAGCGTCACCGTGGACGGGCCGATCACGACCTCGTCGAGCCGCAGGCCCGGGCCGAGGGTGACGCCGGGGTCGAGGCGTACGGCGCCGCCGTCGTGAGCCACCGAGACGCGGAGAGTGACGGTGTCGCCCTCGAAGCAGCGTTCCGGTTCGACGGTGGCCGACGTCTCGATACGACGGACGTACGCGCGTGGCAGCGCGAGCGCGAGCAGTACCAGCGGTGCCGCCGCGAGCGCGAACAGCCACGCCCGGCCGGTGAGCAGGGCGGCGGACAGGGCGACGACGGCGACGGTCAGCAGGCGCAGGGTCCGCTCGCCGGGGCGCGGCCCGCCGGGCGGCGGGGGCGGTGGCTGCGCCGGACCGCTGCGCCCCTCCAGGGCGCGGACCACCGCGGCGCTCGGCCGCGGCGCGGGCGAGGACGCCGGCGGGGTCACGGGCGCGGGCGGAATCACGACGGCAGGGCGGCCGTACGCCGCGTGGACGGCGTGCCGACGCTGTCGACGATCTCCCGCAGCACGTCGTCCGTGGACATCTCGCGCACCCACAACTCCGGCCGCAACGACACCCGGTGGGCCAGCGCGGGCACCGCGAGGTTCTTGACGTCCTCCGGGACGACGTAGTCCCGTCCGTCCAGCACGGCGCGTGCGCGCGCGAGCTGCACCAGGGCGAGACCGCCGCGCGGCGAGGCTCCGATGCTGATCTGGGGGTGGTCGCGGGTCGCGCCGACGAGTGCGACGGCGTACTCCAGCAGGTCGTCGTCGATCTCCACGCGCTCCACGACGGCCCGCCACGCCACGACGTCGTCCGGCCCCGCGAGCCTTTCGAGCACGGCCTCGGGCGCGGCCCGGTCGATCCGGGCCCGCAGCATCGCCAGCTCCTCCGAGGCGGCCAGGTACCCCATCCGCACGCGCAGCTGGAACCGGTCGAGCTGGGCCTCGGGCAGCGAGTAAGTGCCCTCGTACTCCACCGGGTTGGCGGTGGCGATCACCAGGAACGGGTCGGCGAGCGGCCGGGTCTCGCCGTCCACCGTCACCTGCGACTCGGCCATCGCCTCCAGCAGCGCGGCCTGTGTCTTGGGCGGCGTCCGGTTGATCTCGTCGGCGAGCAGGAGGTGGGTGAAGACCGGGCCGGGGTGGAACGCCATCTCGCCGGTGCGCCGGTCGTACAGCGGCGTTCCGGTGACGTCCGACGGCAGCAGGTCGGGCGTGAACTGGATCCGGCGGAAGTCCAGGCCGAGCGTGGTGGCGAAGGACCGCGCGAGGAGTGTCTTGCCGAGCCCCGGCAGGTCCTCGACGAGGACGTGCCCGCCGGCCAGCACGGCCAGCATCACCAGTTCGAGGGCGTCCGACTTGCCGACGACGGCACGCCCGATCTCGCGCAGTACGGCACCGGCCTGCTCGCCGACCTCCCCGGCGGTGCGGGGCCGAGGCGTGGAGGAACTCGTCACGTGGTCTCTTCCTTACGAGTACGGGGGGTACGTGTGCGGGGTGCGCCCAGCGCCTCGAGCCGGTCGACGAGACGGCGCAGCACGTCCAGGGGGACATCGCCGTCGGGCCCGGTCCGGGGCGTCTCGTGCCCCAGCCACGGCCACAGCTCGGGCCCGATCAACTCGGCGGCGCGCCGGGGCTGGTGGTCGAGCGAGACATGGTGGTGCTCGGCGAGTACGGCGGCGTACAGGCGGCGCAGTTCGGGCCGGAGCACCGCGCGGTAGTAGAGGGCGCCGTCGGGTCCCGTGGCGGTCCCCACGTTCCGTCGCCACTCCCCCATGCCCGGCGCCCGTGTCCCCAACAGCCGCACCTCGTCCCGCCGTCCGGAGTCGAAGGCGCCCGCCCCGGCGACGTACCGGGCGAGGAGCAGCGCCGTGACGACGAGCACGGTCACCACGGCGCCGGCCGCCCGGAGTCCGTCGAGGAGCAGGACGAGCAGGACACCGGAGCCGGCGACCGCGCCGCCGAGCAGCCCGAGCCGGCGCGGTGTGAGCACGTCCCGCCCCGAAGTCCTCTCCACGGGCCGGCTCACCGTCCGGCCTCCCGGTCCTGGAGCAGCGAGGCGATCTCCTCCAGGGCGTCGGCCGCGGCCTCACGGTGCGAGCCGTCCATCGGGTGCGAGGAGTAACGGGCCTCGCGGAACAGCGCGGTGAGACGCGGTGCGGCCGGAGTCGGGGCGAGGCCGGCGCCGGCGGCGCGGGTGAGCAGGTCGGAGGGACTGTCGGAGGCGCGCCGCTGCACGCCGGACGCGACGAGGGCGTCCTCCATCGCGGCGTAGCAGGCGATGACGGCCGCCCGGGCGTCACCGGTGTCGGCCAGGGCGCGGCGGCCCGAGTGCACGGCGGACAGCAGCAGCCGCGCGTCGTCGTCCTCCGCCGGGGCGCCCGCGGGGCCGGGGCGCCGCGGCACCGTCAGCCCGTGCCGTCGCAGTCGCCGTACGACGGCCACCGTGACGACCACGACGACGACCGCGGCCAGCAGGCCGAGCAGGAGGTACGGCGGCAGGGACAGGCCGTGTCCCGGATCCCCCTCGGACTGCGGCCTGTCGAGGCCCGGTGGCGGGGAGGGCGGCGGGAGGTGCTCCGGCGGGGTGGTGGTGCCGGGCGGTGCGCTGTCGTGGTCGAACCGGTGCAGGACCAGGGCCAGGACGCCGATGACACCGGCCCCGGTGAACAGCAGCGGCACGGCCGCCTCCCGCAGCCGCTCCTCGCCCGGTGGCAGCACGGTGCGGCCGGCGCCGATCCGGTGGCGAAGGCGATCGACGGCCAGCATGGCTCCGGCCGTCCAGGCGACGGACGCCACGATCGCGACGAAGCCCCAGTGGCCGAGCGGCCCCCTGCCGGGGTGCAGCAGCCCTTCGGCGGGCCGCAGCACGAGGGCGGCGACGGCCAGCGCCCCGACGACCCCGGCGGCGACCACCGGCCCGGACACCGTCCGCTCCCCTTGTTTCACGTCGTCCCCCGCTGAACGCATCCCCCGAACGTCAGTTCACCGCATCCTGACACATGCCGAGCCACCCGGCGGGTCCGGCCCGGGACAGAGTCGAGCAGGTGGAGGGGGCGGAGGCGGCGTCCGCACTACGGAGCAGGGAACTGCCGGTGAAATTAGGTAAGTTGCCACTACTTCGCCCGAGGTCCGCAAGGGAGCCACTGGAATGAGCCGGCCGCACAAGACCTTCCGCGCCATCGACGTCGGCGACGGCGGCGACGACCGCTGGGCCGGCCACGTGCAGGCCATGTGGCCGCGTGCGGAGGGGTGGATGACCGAGGAGAGCCGGACGGCGGAGGGCGCGGAACGTGCCCGGGAGCTGTTCGGGACACACATGCCGGAGCTGGTCCCGGTCCTGGAGCGGCTCGCCCGTCGACTCGACCGGCCGGGCGGGGAGACCTTCCTCACCCTCGCCTCCCTGCGACCGTTCTTCTCGGGCTGCACCCAGGTCGGCGCGGGCGGCACCCTGCTGCGCAACTACGACTTCGCCCCCGACGAGTGCGAAGGCACCATCGTCTCCTCGCACTTCCTCCGCCCGGTCATCGGAATGCAGGACGCGGCCTGGGGCCTGCTGGACGGGTTGACCTCTTCCTCCTCCTGTTGAAGGGGGATTCCTACGGCTCGCGCCGTGGGGTTTCCTGCTTCACTGCCGACTGCCCGCCCGGAGTTCTCCGTTGGGGTCTTACACCGGCTCCACAGGCTGACACCGTCAGTCCGACGGCCAGCAGGTTCTCGGCTGCGTTCACGTCCCGGTCGTGGGTCGCGCCGCAGCAACAGGCCCAGGTGCGGACCTGCAGCGGCATCCTGCCTTGCAGGGCGCCGCAGGCGGAGCAGAGCCTGGAGGAGGGGAAGAAGCGGTCGACCGCGATCACTTCCCGCCCGTACCAGGCGGCCTTGTACTCCAGCATGCTGCGGAACTGGAACCACGCGGCATCGCTGATGGCGCGGGCCAGGTTCCGGTTCTTGACCATGCTGCGCACGGTCAGGTCCTCGATCACGAGCGTTTGGTTTTCACGCACGAGTCGGGTGGTCAGCTTGTGCAGCAGGTCGCGCCTGCGGTCGGCGATGCGGGCATGAATGCGGACGACCTTGCGTCGGGCCTTGGCCCGGTTCGCCGAGCCTTTCGCCTTCCGCGACAGCTCCCGTTGGGCCTTTGCGAGGCGGGCACGGTCCTTGCGCTCGTGCCGGGGGTTGGTGATCTTCTCCCCGGTGGAGAGGGTCAGCAGGTGGTCCAGGCCGACGTCGATGCCGACCGCCGTATCGGTGGCCGGGAGGGGCTGGACGGTGGGGTCGTCGCACAGCAGGGACACGAACCAGCGCCCGGCCGGGTCCTGTGAGACGGTCACCGTGGACGGCTGCACCCCCTGCGGCAGCGGCCGGGACCACACGATGTCCAGCGGCTGCGCCATCTTCGCCAGCGTCAGATGCCCGTTCCGGTAACGGAAGCCGCTGGTGGTGTACTCGGCCGACTTGCGGGACTTCTTCCTCGACTTGAACCGCGGGTACTTCGCTTGTTTGCCGAAGAAGTGGGTGAACGCCGCCTGCAAGTGGCGCAGGCACTGCTGGAGCGGCACCGAGGACACCTCGTTCAGGTAGGCGAGTTCCTCGGTTTTCTTCCAGGCCGTCAGCATCGCCGACGTCTGGTTGTAGTTGACCCGCTCCCGCCGCGCCCACGCCTCGGTGCGGGCAGCCAGTGCCAGGTTGTAGACCTTGCGGACGCAGCCGAACGTGCGCGACAGCTCGGCCGCCTGCGCATCGGTCGGATGGAAGCGGTACTTGAACGCCCGCCTCACGCACGTCGTGGTCACGCTTACAAACTAGCGCAGCTACCAGTGATGACCAAAACTGCCGATCAGGGCACGATTTTCCGCCCTGACGGCGTAAACCCGCTCAATGCCCTGACTCACAGGGGTCTCGTTTCCTCTCCGCCTGAAAGCGAGGGGGGAAACGAAAGGACTCAGATGAAACGGCGACGAAGCCATGCGTCCGCCCTTCGCTCACCCCTCCGAAGCTCAAATATTGCTCTGAAAGGCGCCGGGGCACGGTTCGGAGGTGCGGCGAGGGGCCATATCCCTCTCACCTACGGGGGGCCGGACACGCCGGTGGAGGAGGGGACGATGGTGCGACTGGGGACGGGGATCGGGTGGCGGCCGGAGATCGCGGAGGCCGTCGAGGGCATGCCGGGGATCGACTGGGTCGAGGTCGTGGCCGAGAACGTGTGTCCCGGGCATCTGCCCGAGTCGCTGACGCGGTTGCGTGAGCGGGGGGTGACCGTCGTACCGCACGGGGTCTCGCTGGGGCTGGGCGGGGCCGAGCGGCCCGACGAGGGGCGGCTGGCCGCCCTCGCCGAGCGGGCCGGGACGCTGCGGTCGCCGCTCGTCACCGAGCACATCGCGTTCGTCCGGGCGGGCGGGGCGCTGACCGCGTCGTCGCCGATCGAGGCCGGGCACCTGCTGCCCGTGCCGCGCACCCGTGACGCCCTCGACGTGCTGTGCGAGAACGTCCGTATCGCCCAGGACGCGCTGCCCGTGCCGCTCGCCGTGGAGAACATCGCCGCGCTGATCTCCTGGCCCGGCGAGGAGATGACCGAGGGGCAGTTCCTGTACGAGCTGGCCGACCGGACCGGCGTACGGCTCCTCATCGACGTCGCCAACCTGCACACCAACCACGTCAACCGGGGCGAGGACCCGGCCAAGGCGCTCGCCGAACTGCCCCTGGAGGCCATCGCGTACGTCCATGTCGCGGGCGGGTTCGAGCGGGACGGCGTGTGGCACGACAGCCACGCCCATCCCGTGCCGCAGCCGGTGCTCGACGTGCTCACCGACCTCGCCTCCCGGGTCGCCCCTCCCGGTGTGCTGCTGGAGCGGGACGAGAACTTCCCGGAAGCGGAGGAGATGGAGCGGGAGTTGGGCGCGATCCGGCGGGCGGTCGAGGAGGGGGCGGAGCGCCGGGACGCGGGCGTGGGCGCGGCGGCGGTCGTGGGTGTCCGGCCCGGGCCGCGGCAGGGCTCCCTCGGGGCCGCCCGGGAGCGGCTCGCGCTCGCCCAGACCGCGGTGCTGTCCGCGCTGGTCGCCCAGGCGCCCGTGCCGGAGGGGTTCGACCGGGTGCGGATGGGGGTGCAGGCGCGGGCGCTCGCCGCCAAGCGGGCCGATGTCGTCGCCAAGGTCGCGCCCGAGCTGCCGGTGATCCTCGGGGACGGGTACCGGGCCGCCTTCCTCGCGTACGCGCGGACGCGGCCGATGACCGACGGCTACCGGCGGGACGCGCTGGACTTCGCCGAGCATGTGCTGGCCGGGCGGCCCGAGGACGCGTCGGCGCGGCGCGAGTTGCTGGAGTGGTGGCTGGAGCGGTCGGGGTCGAGGCCGCGTTCGCGCAGGCCGGCGGTGCGGCTGGCGCGGGCCACCCGGCGGGTGCTGCTGCGGCGCTGACCGCCGGCGCCCGACAATCCAAGCGGAACGTCACATACCGACAACGCTCCGTCCCGGATCGTGAACAAGGCATGGTGTTGTCGCGACCGCGCGCTTACAAACGACTCATGTTCTGGGTCCCTCTTCTGCTCCTGGCCTGGGCCGTCGCCGGTGTGGCGTGCCTGCGGCTGTGTCTGGCCGCCGTGCGCGGCGCCGCCGTGGCCGACTCCGGCGCGGGGGCGGGACGCGATCTGACGCTGTACGAGGCCGCGTTCCTGTCCGGTGGTCCCGGGCGGGTCGCCGACGTCACGCTCGTCGCGATGGCCCGTCAGCGGCGGCTGCTGCTCGCGCACACCGGCTGGGCGACGGTGGTCGATCCGCGCGGGCGGGACGAGATGGAGCGGTCGGTGATAGGGGCGATAGGGCCTCAAGGACAGTCGCCCCTCGCGCCGGTGCGGGCCGCCGCGGCGACCGCGGACGCCGTGCGCAAGATCGCCGAGCGGCTGGTCGGCGCCGGGCTGGCGGTGCCCGACGGCGCCGGCACGACCGTCGCGGAGGGGGTACGGCAGGTGCGGCTCGCCGTGCCGGCCGTGGCGGGGCTGGGGGTGGCCGCCCTGCTCATGCCCGTCCCGTCGGACATGCCGCGCCACCTGGTGGCGCTGTGGTTCGCGCTGCCGCTGGTCTTCACGCTGGGCTGTCTGGCCGTCGCGCGGTTCGAGGTCCACCCGTACTCGCCCTGGGCCTCCCCGGCCGGTCGGCGTCTGCTGGGCGAGCTGTCCCGCGGCGCCGACGACGACCGTACGTATCTCACGTCCGTCGCGGTGCACGGCATCCGCGCGGTGGGCGAGCCGGAACTGCGCGCGGCCTTCGCGCACCGGGGGCCCCGCGAAGGGCATTGACGCCGACACCCCGGCGGGCGGTGCTTGCCTCACGCCAACACCGAGCGAAACATCCCTTTTGTCGCTGTTGTACACCGAAGGGATCGTTCGTCGATGAGAACCGCCGCCGCCGTCCATGTGGCCGCCGGGTCCTTGCTGCTCACCACCCTGGCCGCCGCCCCGGCCGGCGCGGGAACCACCGACGCCGGACTGCGCGGCACCGCGACGGCCGCCGCGCGGGCCGCGGCGGAGGGCATCGACTTCGGCGCCTGCCCCGCCGAACAGGGGCTCCCCGGCACCGTCCGGTGCGGTACGGTCCGCGTCCCGCTCGACTACGCCCACCCGGACGGGAAGCAGATCGAACTCACCGTCAGCCGCGCCCGGGCCACCGGGAAGGACCCCGGCGACGGCAAGCGCGAGGTGCGCAGGCAGGGGTCCCTGGTCCACAACCCGGGCGGGCCGGGCGCCACCGGCGTGTACTTCCCGATGATGGGCGCGCTGCCCGAGTGGAAGCGCCTCGCGGCGGCGTACGACCTCGTCGGCTACGCCCCGCGCGGGGTGGGCCGTTCGGCCCCGCTGTCCTGCACGGACCCGGGGACGTTCTTCGAGGGCCCCTCGAAGGCGCCCGTCCACCCCACGGCGGCGTACAAACGGGAGCGCGTCGCGCGGGCCAAGGCGTACGCGAAGGGGTGCGCCGAACGGAACGGCGACTCCCTGCGGTACTACAACTCGCTCAACAACGCCCGCGACCTGGACGTCCTGCGCGCCGCGCTCGGCGAGAACCGGCTGACGTTCCTGGGCTCGTCGTACGGCACGTACCTCGGGGCGCTGTACGCCACGCTGTTCCCCTCGCACGTACGGCGGATGGTGTTCGACTCGGCGGTGAACCCGGACCCGGAGCGGATCTGGTACCGCAACAACCTCGACCAGTCGGCGGCGTTCGAGGACCGCTGGGCGGACTTCCGGGCCTGGGCCGCCCGGCACGACGACGTGTACGGGCTGGGGGACACGGCGCGCGAGGTGCAGGGCAGTTACGACAAGGCCCGCGCGCGGCTGGCGAAGGAACCGGCGGGCGGGAAGGTCGGGCCCGGACAGTTGCAGGCGGCGTTCCTGAAGGCCGGCTACTACGACGACCACTGGCCGCACCGGGCGCAGGCGCTGTCGGCGTATCTGAAGGGCGATCCCGGGCCGCTGGTCGAGCAGGCGCAGGAGTATCCGGAGGCGGCGGCGGAGGCGGAGAACGCGCGGGCGGTGTACCTCGCCGTGGAGTGCAACGACGCGCCCTGGCCCACGGACTGGGCGGTGTGGGACCGGGACAACACCCGGCTCGCGCGCCGGGCGCCCTTCGAGACCTGGGGCAATGTGTGGACCAACCTGCCGTGCGCCTACTGGCGGGCGCCCCGGCAGCGGCCGCTGGACGTGCGCGCGGGGAGCGGTGAGCTGCCGCCGACGCTGATCCTGGCGGCGGAGCGGGACGCGGCCACCCCGTACGACGGGGCCCTGGAGCTGCACCGGCGGCTGGCGGGGTCGGCGCTGGTGACCGAGCGGGACGCCGGCAGCCACGGCCTCGCGGGCGGGGCCAACGCCTGCGTGCACGGCCACCTGGAGGCGTATCTGCTCACCGGCCGGGTGCCGGGGCGGCGCGCCTCCTGCGCACCGCACCCGGAACCGAAACCGGCGCCGGCGTCGGCGGACCGGGAGGCCGCAGCGGCCCGGCCCGCCGTCTGATCAGGCCAGGCCCGCGACCAGTTCCGCGACGTCCTTGCGGCGGCCCGTGAAGAACGGGACCTCCTCGCGGACGTGCATCCGGGCCTCCGAGCCGCGCAGGTGGCGCATGAGGTCGACGATCCGGTCCAGCTCGTCGGCCTCGAAGGCGAGGATCCACTCGTAGTCGCCCAGGGAGAACGAGGCGACCGTGTTGGCGCGCACGTCGGGGTAGCCGCGGGCCATCTTGCCGTGGTCGGCGAGCATGCGCCGGCGGTCCTCGTCGGGCAGCAGGTACCAGTCGTAGGAGCGCACGAAGGGGTAGACGCTCACGTAGTCGCGGGGCGTCTCGTCGGCGAGGAACGCCGGGATGTGCGACCGGTTGAACTCGGCGGGCCGGTGCAGCGCCATGTTCGACCAGACCGGCTCGAGGGCGCGGCCCAGCCTGGTGCGGCGGAACAGGTTGTACGCCTCCTGGAGCCGGTCGGCGGTCTCGGCGTGCCACCAGATCATGAGGTCGGCGTCCGCGCGCAGGCCCGACAGGTCGTAGGTGCCGCGGATCGTGACGTCCTTGGCGGCGAGCTGGTCGAACAGCTCCTGGACCTCGTCGGCGTACCCGGCGCGGTCCTCCGGCAGGACGTCCTTCAGCTTGAAGACGGACCAGAGGGTGTAGCGGATGACCTCGTTGAGGTCCTTGGCCAGCTTGCCCTTGTTCGGGATCCGGTCGGGGGCGGGGGTGGTGGCGTCGTCACTCATGTCCCTTATTCTCCTGCTCCTCCGTGGAGGCTCTGCACCGGGTGGGCGGTGAGCTCCTGCACACCGTGCAGGTCACCGTGGATCTGGTCGGCGGCGGCGTACGCGCTCGCGATGCACGCGGGGACGCCGACGCCGTCGTAGGCCGCGCCGCACACGGCGAGGCCGGCGAGCCCGGCGAGGTGCTCGCGGACGCGGGCCACGCGCGCGTGGTGCCCGACAGGGTACTGGGGCAGGCCGTCGTCCCAACGGGTGACGCGGGTGGCGACCGGGGCGGCGTCCAGGCCGACGGCGGCCTTCAGGTCGTGCCGGGAGACCTCCACGAGGCCGGCGTCGTCACGGCGGAGGATCTCCGTCTCGCCGTGGCGGCCCACGGAGGTGCGCAGGACGACCAGGTCCGGGTTCTCCTCGGCGATCCAGCCCCATTTGGCGGAGGCGAAGGTGGACGCCTTGATGGTGCGGCCGTCGACCGGCGGCACCAGGAATCCGCTGCCCTCGGGCAGACCGGTCTCCGCGCGGCGGTAGGCGAGGGTGATCAGCGCCATGGAGGCGTACTCGACGCCGGCGAGTTCGGCGGCGGCGCCGGGCGCCTCGGCGCGCAGCAGGCCGGCGGCGGCCGGGGCGGGGACGGCGACGACGACCGCGTCGGCGTGCAGCGCCCGGTCCCCGGCGACGACCCGCCAGCCGTCCTCCGGTTCGCGGCGCAGCTCCGTGACCGGCGTGCCGGTGAGGATCTCCACGCCGTCCGCCCGCAGCGCGTCGGCGACCGCGAGCGGGAGGGTGCCCACCCCGCCCGCGATGCCCATGAAGACGGGGCCGGTCCCCGCCGAGGCGGCGGACTTCGCCTGGATCCCGCGGACCGCCTCGGTGAGGGAGGTGTGGGTCCGGGCGGCCTCGAAGAGCTGCGGGACCGCCGAGCGCATCGAGATGCGGTACGCGTCACCGGCGTACACCCCGCCGAGCAGGGGCTCCACCAGGCGGTCGACGACCTCGCGGCCGACGCGCGCCGCCACGTACTCGCCGACGGCCACGTCGTCGCCGACCTCGGTGCGGGGCAGGTCGGCGTCGCGCCCGATCCGGGCCAGCCCCTCGTCGGACAGGACGCCGGCGAGGGCCTCGGCGGTGCCGGGCACGCCCATGACGTGGCCCTTGGGCATGGGGCGCAGGGCGTCCCGGGTCCACAGCGAGGCGGTGGCGGTGGCCGGCGGCTGGAGCCGGTCGGCGAGGCCCACCGCGCGGGCGAGACCCACCGCCTCGGGGCGGCGGGCCAGCAACGACTCGGCGCCGAGGTCGACGCGCACGCCCGCGATCTCCCCCGGCAGCAGCTTGCCGCCGACCCGCTCCGAGGCCTCCAGCACGGTGACCCGCGCCCCGTGCTCCCGCAGCCGGTGGGCGGCGGCCAGCCCGGCGATTCCGGCTCCGACGACGACGACGTGCCGCCCGGAGCCCGCATGTGATCCGCTCATGGCTCCACCCTCTCAAACGCCACCGGCACTCCCACCAGGGCCATGTGGCCCTGTCGAGTCCCTACCGTGACCGCATCGGGACCGTCCGGCGCCAACGTTCCGCGCCCCTCCCGCGTCGAAGGAACGTCAGTCGTCACGACACCGGGGGAGCCCCATATGCGCACACGACGATCCCTACGCCCCGCCCACGCCCTGGCCGGGGTCCTGCTGGCGGCTGCCCTCGCCGTCAGCGGGTGCAGCGGCGCGGGCGACGACTCCGGCGCGGCCGGGGCCGCCGACAAGGCCGCCGCCGCGCCGGCGGAAGGGCGGGCGGAAGGCCAGGCCGCGCAGGAGGACGCGAAGCAGGGCGCCCCCGGCGGCTCGGCGGACGGCGCGCGGGCGACCGCGCCGCCGAAGACCACCGCGAACCACATCATCCGCACCGCCTCCCTGACCGTGCGGGTCGAGGACGTCCCGAAGGCGCTGGACGAGGCCCGGACGACGACCGAGAACGCGGGCGGCTACATCGGCGACGAGACCACCGACCGGGACGAGGAGGGCCACGAGCACACACGCGTGGTGCTGCGCGTGCCCGTCGGGGAGTACGACGAGGTCCTCGCCGACCTGGAGGGCACCGGCAAGCTCCTCGAACGCAGCGCGAAGGCGCAGGACGTCACCGACCAGGTCGTCGACGTGGAGAGCCGGATCACGACCCAGCGGGCCAGCGTGGCCCGTATCCGCGAGCTGATGGACCGGGCCACAAAGCTCAGTGACGTGGTCACCCTGGAGGGCGAGCTGAGCAGCCGCCAGGCCGACCTGGAGGCCCTGCTCGCCCAGCAGGCGTCCCTGAAGGACCGTACGAGCCTGGCCACCATCACCCTGTCCCTGTCCGAGACGCCGGTGGAGGAGGCGGAGAAGAAGGACGACGACCCGGGGTTCGTGGACGCCCTCGCGGGCGGCTGGGACGCGTTCGTGACGATGCTGCGCTGGCTGGCGGTGGCGATCGGCGCGGTACTGCCGTTCGCGGCGGTGGCGGTGCTGCTGGTCCTGCTGTGGCGGAAGGTCGTACGCCCCCGGCTGCCGCGGCGGCCGGAGCCGGCACCCGTGCCGACCGCCCTCGGCCCGCTGCCGGCGGCCCGGCCGGTGCCGGACGAGGAGGGGAAGGACTGACACCCCCTCGAACGGGCCTGAAATCCCCTGCCCCCGTAGCGTGTTCACATGAACATGAGCGATGCGCGCGGTGCGAGGGAACGCCTGGTGGTGATCGGCGGTGACGCCGCGGGGATGTCCGCGGCGTCACAGGCCCGCCGGCTGAAGGGGCCGGACGAGCTGGAGATCGTGGCGTTCGAACGCGGCCACTTCACCTCCTTCTCGGCGTGCGGCATCCCCTACTGGGTGGGCGGTGACGTCCCCGACCGGGACCGGCTGATCGCGCGCACCGCCGAGGAGCACCGCGCGCGGGACATCGATCTGCGGCTGCGCACCGAGGTCACGGAACTCGACCTCGACCGGGGGCGGGTACGCGCGCGGGACGTCGACTCCGGCGCCGAGTCCTGGACGTCGTACGACAAACTGGTGATCGCGACCGGCGCGCGGCCGATCCGTCCGGAGCTGCCCGGCATGGACGCCCCCGGGGTGCACGGCGTGCAGACCCTCGACGACGGACAGGCCCTCCTCGACACGCTGTCCCGCACGCGCGGACCCATTGATTCCGTGCCTCCGGAGCGCCAAAGCCGGCGTCGAGACCCCGATCGTGCTCAGCCCTTCGGGCCTCCGCGCGTTCGCGGTCTCGACACCGGCGCGCTCCTCCGGCACGGGCGCGCGGTGGTCGTCGGGGCGGGTTACATCGGCGTGGAAATGGCCGAGGCGATGATCAACCGTGGCTACGAGGTGACGGTCGTCAACCGCGGCAGGGAGCCCATGGCGACCCTCGACCCCGACATGGGGCGCCTGGTGCACCGGGCCATGGAGGGCCTGGGCATCACCATGGTGAACGACGCCGCGGTCACCAAGCTGCTCACCGGGGACGACGGCAGGGTGCGCGCGGTCGCCACCGAGGACGCCGAGTACCCGGCGGACGTCGTCGTGCTCGGCATCGGGGTACGCCCGGAGACCACCCTGGCACGGGCCGCCGGACTCCCCCTGGGGGAACACGGCGGACTGCTCACCGACCGGTCGATGCGGGTGCGCGGGCACGAGAACGTCTGGGCCGGCGGCGACTGCGTGGAGGTCCTCGACCTGGTCTCCGGACAGCAGCGGCACATCCCGCTGGGCACGCACGCCAACAAGCACGGCCAGATCATCGGCGCCAACGTCGGCGGCGGCTACGCCACCTTCCCCGGCGTGGTCGGTACGGCGGTCAGCAAGGTGTGCGACCTGGAGATCGCGCGCACCGGGCTGCGGGAGAAGGACGCCCACCGCGCGGGCCTGCGCTTCGAGGCGGTCACCATCGAGTCGACCAGCCGCGCGGGCTACTACCCGAACGCCTCCCCCATGACGGTGAAGATGCTCGCCGAACTGCGCACCGGCCGCCTCCTGGGCGTCCAGATCGTCGGCCACGAGGGCGCGGGCAAACGCGTGGACATCGCGGCGGTGGCCCTGACGGCCGGCATGACGGTCGACCAGATGACAGCCCTGGACCTGGGCTACGCCCCACCGTTCTCCCCGGTCTGGGACCCGATCCTGGTGGCGGCCAGAAAGGCGTCGGCGAAAATCAGGGCAACTGTGTAGAGGGGGTACGGTGAGCGCCCCTCCAGGGGCGCGGGGAACTGCGCGACAAGCCACACGGCCGGCACTTCGCAACGCAACCGCACCCCTTACGGCGCCTTCCACCAGGCCTCACCCCGTCCCATTGATCCTCTCGATCGCCTGCCGCGCCTGCTCGGCCGGCGGCCGGGACGGCAATGAGGACACCGAGGCACTCGACGGCACCGACGGCGCCGGCTCCCCCGCCGGCCTCGCATGCGCAGCAGCCTTCGCGGAACGCAACCGGTGGCTCACCGCCTCGTCCAGTGTGACCGGCCGCCGCATCTGCGAGGCGAGCCGCCCCGCCTCCTGACCCAGCCGGGCGACGTCCTCCCACGGAAGGCGCACCACGAGCGTGAGCTCGGCCTCGCCGTCGGGCAGCGCGTGCATCGCGGGAGTCACTCGGTCGTTCATCGCCAGTTTCCTCACGTCGGCCCAGCGGCCCCTTCCCCGCGCCGCGGACGGTTGACGAGTCATACGTACGACCGGACGGCGGTGTTCAGCGGCGCCGCGGGTTCACCGGCCGCCGCCCGGGCACAAGGGGGATGTGGTCATCCCCGTCCATGACGTGAACCCCGCGCGGCGCACCCCCTGGGTGACGTACGCGCTGCTCGCCGCCAACTTCGTCGTCTTCGTCGTCCTCACGCCCGGTGTCGCCGGTTCCCTGGCCGGCGGGAGCGACCTGGCCGACCTGTGTCACCTCCAGGCGTTCCTGGACCGGTACGCGGTGGTGCCGCGGGAGCTGATCCACCACCGGATGCCGAACCTGGTGCCCACGGGCGACACCGGGGTGGGCCCGCAGGGTCCGGGATGCGTGATCGGTGCGCCGGGCTACGACAAGTCACCGGAGCTGAGCGTCCTGACGGCGATGTTCCTGCACGGCGGCTGGCTGCACCTGCTGGGCAACATGCTGTTCCTGTGGATCTTCGGCAACAACGTCGAGGACCGCATGGGCCACGTCCGCTTCCTGCTCTTCTACGCCGTCTGCGGTTACGCGGCCTCGTACGGTTTCGCCCTGCTGAACGCCGACTCGGGCGAGCCCCTGATCGGCGCCTCCGGGGCCGTCGCCGGGGTGCTGGGCGCCTACCTGGTGCTGTATCCGAAGGCGCGCGTGTGGGTGCTCGTACCGTTCCTGATCTTCCTGCCGCTGCGGCTGCCCGCCTGGACCGTGCTGGGCATGTGGTTCGTGCTCCAGGCGGTGTACTCGTCCGGCCGGGGCGTCACCGACGCCGGGACGGTGGCGTACGTGGCGCACGTCGTCGGCTTCGTGGCCGGCATGCTGCTCGCCTGGCCGCTGCGCCGGGGCACTCCCCCGCCGCCCGAGCCACGCGGCGTCGTCTTCGGGCGGCGGGCGCGGCCGGGCCGGTAGCCCGCCCCTACCGGCCGGCTGTCCCGCGGTCGTCCGCGGGGGCCGGGGGCAGGCGCAGGGCCAGCAGGGCCACGTCGTCGTCGTTGTCCACGGTGAGCTGGTCGGCGAGCAGTGCGTCGCAGAAGGCCTCCAGCGGGTGTCCGACGGCGGTCGAGGCGTGCAGCCGCAGCCGCTCCAGGCCGACGGTCAGGTCCTCCTCGCGGCGCTCCACCAGTCCGTCGGTGTACAGCAGCAGGGTCGAGCCGGGCAGCAGCGGCTCCACGGCGCTGGCGTACTCGGGCCGGGGGTCGAGTCCGAGCATCGGGGAGCGGGCGCCGGTCAGGAAGCGCGCGGTGCCGTCCGCCCCGACCAGCAGGGGCGGCGGGTGTCCCGCCACGGAGTAGTTGAGCTGGAAACGGCCGGGGGCCGGGCGTTCGACGCGGGCCAGGACGCAGGTGGCGGTGAACTCCAGGGAGAGGGTCTGCACGGCGATGTCCAGCCGGCGCAGGATCGTGCCGGTCGGTTCCTGGCGGTCCAGGGTGAGTCCGCGGAGCATGTTGCGCAGCTGGCTCATGGTGACGGCGGCGGGCAGGTCGTGGCCGGAGACGTCGCCGATGGTGAGGACGGTGGCGCCGTCGCGCAGCACGAACGAGTCGTACCAGTCGCCGCCGACCTCGGCGGCCGCGGTGCTGGGCCGGTAGCGGACGGCAATGTCGAGGCCGGGCACGTCCGGCGGATCGGTGAGCAGGCTGCGCTGGAGGGCCAGCGCCACCTGCCGGGTGCGCTGGTACTCCAGGGCGTTGCTGAGGGGGGTGTGGGCGCGTTCCAGGAGGGTCTGCAGCAGGCCGATCTCGGTCCGGCCGAGGGGAGGGCGGTCGCCGCTGGTGGAGACGGTGACCAGGGCGGCGGTGGTGCCGCCGACGACGACGGGGAACACCACGACGCTGTTGACCCCCTCGGCCAGCCAGGGTTCGCCGTCGGGCGGGGCGATCTCCGGCGGGGGTTCGCCGGGCGGGAAGACGGCGTGGAGCGGGCTGCGCCGGTCGGCGGCGCGGGCGAGCGGGCTGCCGGGCCGCAGGTGTTCCTCGCGGTGCGGGGGCAGGTCGGGCAGGCCCTCGCAGGTGGTCGCGGTGATGCGCTGCGCGGTCAGCGGGGTGCCGGGCAGCCGGTGCAGGGCGTGCGGGAGGAGGTGGACGGTGCAGCCGTCGGCGATGTCCGGCACGATCACCTCGGCGAGGGCGGTGAACATCTCGTCCAGCCGTACGATGCCGGCCGTGGCGGTGGCGGCCCGCGCCAGCAGTTCCTCACGGCGGGACTCCTGCCACTCCTGCTCGACGTCCGCGCAGGTGCCCATCCACTCGATCACCGTGTCCCCGTCGCACACCGGTGCGGCGTCGACGGCGAAGTGACGGTAGCCGCCGGCGGCCAGCCGCAGCCGGTAGGTGTGGGTCCAGCGGGGCGCCTGCTCGTCCAGCGCCCGTTGCCACGACTCGACGGTGGCGGCGCGGTCGTCGGGGTGGAGGGCGTCGATCCATCCGTCGCCGCGGAACTCCTCCCAGCTCTGCCCGGTCACCCGCTGCCAGCCGGGACTCGGCTCGGTCACCCCGCCCTTGGGGCCGGTCACCCACACGATCTGGGAGCTCGCGTTCACCAGGCTGCGGTAGCGCTGCAGCGCGCGGCGGCGCTCCTCGGACAGGACGCGGATCCGTTCCTCGCCGGTCACCTGCTCGGTGACCTCGACGATCACGCCGAGCACGCCGAGCCGGCCGTCGCTCATCGTGGCGCGGGAGATGCTGAACGAGAAGTAGCGGGTTGCGCCGTCCGCCGATCCCGGGTAGGCCAGGTCGACGGGTACGGCGGTGAGCACCTCGGCCGTGCCCGTGGCGAAGACCCGGTCGAAGATGTCGAAGTAGCCGGACTGCGCGAGGTCGGGGAAGGCGTCGCGGATCGTCCGGCCCAGCGGACGGTCGCCGAAGGTGTCCCGGTAGACGGCGTTCATGTACGCGAGCCGGTGCTCCGGCCCCTGGGTGGCGACCACGCCGATCGGGGCGGGGTCGAACATGTCGAGCCTCATGGGGCCTCCACCTGCCGGTACCCGGGAGCGAACGTGGCGGGCATCGTGTGCCCAGTACCCCGCCCCCGGGTTCCGACGCGCGTGCGGCGCGTACGCGGTGGGTTCAGCGCGCGGTCTGCGTGTGGACGTACTCCACGAGGCGGGTCAGGGCGTCCGGGTCGGTGGACGGCATGACGCCGTGGCCGAGGTTGAAGATGTGGCCCTCCAGGCCGGTGGCCGTGTCCAGGACCTCCCGCGCCTTCGTCTCGACGGCCTCCCGGCCGGCGAACAGCACGGTCGGGTCCAGGTTGCCCTGGAGTGCCTTGCCGGGGCCGACGCGGCGGGCGGCCTCGTCCATCGGGACGCGCCAGTCGACGCCGACGACGTCCGCGCCGGCCTCGCCCATGAGCCCCAGCAGCTCGCCGGTGCCCACGCCGAAGTGGATGCGCGGGACGCCGTGGCCGGCCACCGCGTCGAACACCTTCGCCGAGGCGGGCAGCACCGAGCGCCGGTAGTCGGCGGGGGCGAGCGCGCCGGCCCAGGAGTCGAAGAGCTGGACGGCCGAGGCGCCGGCCGCGATCTGGACCTTCAGGAACGCGGCCGTGATGTCGGCGAGGCGGTCGAGCAGGTCGGCCCAGAGCTCCGGGTCGCCGTACATCATCGCCTTGGCGTTCTCGTACGTACGGGACGGGCCGCCCTCGACGAGGTAGCTCGCGAGGGTGAACGGGGCGCCCGCGAAGCCGATGAGCGGGGTGGACCCGAGCTCGCGGGTCAGCATGCCGATCGCCTCGGTGACGTAGGAGACGTCCTCGGGGGTGAGGTCGCGCAGCCGGGCGAGGTCGGCGCGGGTGCGCACGGGCTGCTCGACGACCGGGCCGATGCCGGGCTTGATGTCGAGGTCGAGGCCGATGGCCTTGAGGGGTACGACGATGTCGCTGAAGTAGATCGCCGCGTCGACGTGGTGGCGGCGCACCGGCTGGAGCGTGATCTCGGTGACCAGGTCGGGGCGCATGCAGGAGTCGAGCATCCCGATGCCCTCGCGGACCTTGCGGTACTCCGGCAGTGAGCGCCCGGCCTGCCGCATGAACCACACCGGCGTGTGCGGCACGGGCTCGCGCCGGCACGCCTTGAGGAAGGCGGATTCCTGGACCGCGTCGTTCCTGACGGGATCGGGGGTCGCGGTCGGCGTCTGGCCCGTCGGGCCTGCGTTGGCACTCACACCGGCCAGTCTCGCACGCCCCGCCGGCGCGCCCTGACCCCAGGGCCCGCCCGGCGGGATCCGGACACCGCCGGGCGGCGCGGGTGTCCCTCCCTGCGCCGGGGGCCCGTTCCGCTTAATCTTCCCCGCATGGCTGCGGCTCAGGGACGACTGTCGGACGGCGCTGGCGGAATGGACGGACGGAAGGAGACCGGAGGGGACTCCGGACAGGGGGGTGCGGGGGGTACGGGGGGTGCGCCCCCGCTGCCCTTCCGGGCCGCTGTCGAGGCGCTGCGCGGCGCGCGGCTGCGGGCCCAGATCGAGGTGGATCCCGTGCCCGCCCCGAAGCGGCTCGCCCCGTACGCGTACGCGCTGGAGGCGGCGGTCGTCGACGGCGAGGAGGATCTGGCCGACGGCCGGCTGGTGCTGCTGCACGATCCGGCCGGGCACGACGCCTGGCGGGGCACCTTCCGTCTGGTGACGCTGGTGCGCGCGGAACTGGAGCCGGAGATGGCGGCGGACCCGCTGCTGCCGGACGTGTGCTGGTCCTGGCTGACCGGTGCGCTGGCGGCGCGCGGACTGACGTACGGCGAGCCGAGCGGCACGGTGACGCGGGCGAGTTCCCACTACTTCGGCGGGCTGTCCGCGCGGCCCGCCGCCTCGCAGATCGAGATCCGGGCCTCCTGGACGCCCCGTGAGGGCCTGGGCGGGGCCCCGGACACGGCCGCCCATCTGGTGGCGTGGTCCGATCTGCTGGCGCAGGTCGCGGGGCTGCCGCCGGCCGCCGCCGGGGACGCGTCCGTGGTGACGCTGCCGCAGCGGAGGGGGCCGCAGTCGCGCTGAACCTCCCGCTCGGGGCTCCCGGCGCCCACCATCGCCCATCTCTTTGTCGACACGACCACTTTCGGAAGCGTTGCGACGCGGATCGAAACCGTTCGGTCTTCGAATGATCGCTCGTGCGTCCGAATTGCTCGGATTGTTACTCATCACTTCGTGATCATTCGTTAAAGGACACCAGGTTTATTGCCGAAGACGACTGTGACCTTGAAAGCACGGTTCGTCCCCACTGCACCCCCACGAGCCGGCCCCGTCCCGCACCCAGGAGGCCTGGTGTCCGTTCTCCTCGAGCAGCCCGCAAGCCTGGTCGCCTACCGCCCGAACAAGCCGACCGCCATGGTGGTCGTGGCCGACCCGCGCGTCCGTTCCACCGTCACCCGCCATCTGTGGGCGCTCGGTGTGCGCGATGTCATCGAGGCCTCGTCCGTCGCGGAGGCTCGTCCCCGCATCGGCAACCCCCGCGACATCTGCGTCGCCGAAGTCCATCTGCCGGACGGTTCCGGCCTCACCCTCCTCTCCGAGACCCGCGCCGCCGGCTGGCCCAACGGCCTCGCCCTCTCCGCCGCCGACGACATCGGCGCCGTACGCAACGCGCTGGCCGGCGGAGTGAAGGGTTACGTCGTCACCGGCACCCGCACCAACCTCGGGCTCCCCACCCGCCCCGGTGCCGCCCCCATCGGCGCCGCCGCCGCCCGCCTGCACCGCCGCCCCCCGGGTGCCCCGAGCCACCCGGGCGGCTACCGGGAACTGTCCGGCCGCGAGGTCGAGGTGCTGCGGCTGGTGGCGGAGGGCCAGTCGAACAAGGCGATCGGCGTCTCCATGGGCCTGTCCGCACTGACCGTCAAGAGCCACCTCGCCCGCATCGCCCGCAAGCTCGGCACGGGCGACCGCGCCGGCATGGTGGCGGTGGCCCTGCGCACCGGCATCATCCACTGACCGTCCCCGCCCCACCCGCCCCGCCCACGGGCACACGAACACGATCTTTCACCCACCTGACCGGAATACGACCCACCGGCGCCCGTCACGGAACACGACCGTCGACGGGCGCCTTCACGGCACGGATACCCTTGACAGGTGACCGACGCCCACGACACCGCAGCAGACCGTTCACTGCGCACCACCGGAGGCGCCCCTCCGGACGACGGCGGATCTTCTGCTACGGAGGCGCCGATCCCCTTGCTCGAACCGCGCGAGGGCATTCCGCCCGTGATCGCGGACGAGGCCGCCCTCGCCGAGGTGATCGCCGCCTTCGCCGCGGGCAGCGGCCCCGTCGCCGTGGACGCCGAGCGCGCCTCCGGCTACCGCTACGGCCAGCGCGCCTACCTCGTCCAGCTGCGCCGCGAGGGCGCCGGCACCGCGCTGATCGACCCCGTCGCCTGCCCCGACCTGTCCGGGCTCGGCGAGGCGCTGTCCGGCGTCGAGTGGGTGCTGCACGCCGCCACCCAGGACCTGCCCTGCCTCCGCGAGATAGGCATGGTGCCCACCCGCCTCTTCGACACCGAGCTGGCCGGCCGCCTCGCCGGGTTCCCCCGCGTCGGGCTGGGCGCGATGGTCGAGAACGTGCTCGGTTTCGTCCTGGAGAAGGGCCACTCCGCCGTCGACTGGTCCACCCGCCCGCTCCCCGAACCCTGGCTGCGCTACGCCGCCCTCGACGTCGAGCTCCTGGTCGACCTGCGCGACGCGCTGGAGAAGGAGCTGGACCGGCAGGGCAAGCTGGACTGGGCCCGGCAGGAGTTCGACGCGATCGCCTCGGCACCGCCGCCCGAGCCCCGCAAGGACCCCTGGCGGCGCACCTCCGGCATGCACAAGGTGCGCCGGCGCCGGCAGATGGCCGTCGTACGGGAACTGTGGCAGACCCGCGACCGGATCGCACAGCGCCGGGACGTCTCCCCCGGCAAGGTGCTCTCGGACGCGGCGATCGTGGAGGCCGCGCTCGCCCTCCCGGCCAACCTCCACGCCCTCGCCGCGCTCAACGGGTTCGGGCAGCGCGTGGGGCGGCGCCAGCTGGAGCAGTGGCAGGCGGCCGTCGACCGGGCGAAGGCGCTGGGCGAGGACCGGCTGCCCCAGCCCGGCCAGCCGGTGACCGGCCCCCCGCCGCCGCGCGCCTGGGCCGACAAGGACCCGGCGGCGGCGGCACGGCTGTCCGCGGCGCGGGCGGGGGTCAGCGCGCTGGCCGAGCGGCTGGGGATGCCGCCCGAGAACCTGATCACGCCGGATACGGTGCGGAGGGTTTGCTGGGAGCCGCCGAAGCCTGCCGATGGGCAGTCCGTCGCCTCGGCGCTGGCGGGTTACGGGGCGCGCGCGTGGCAGGTCGAGCAGGTCACGCCTGTGCTGGTGGCCGCGCTGGCTTCGGCGGGTGCCTAGTCGCCGTACGGCGGGTTTCGTCGTACGGCTCAGGTATGTCTACTTCGTCGCCCCCCTCATGAAGCCGTTGTAGATGAAGCGCTGGAGGAAGAGGAAGACCAGCAGGGTGGGGAGGATGACCAGGACCGTGCCCGCCGAGATGGTTTCCCAGTGGGCGCCGAAGGGGCCCTTGAAGCGGAACAGGGACGTCGAGATCACGCCAAGATCTTCGGAGGGCATGTAGAGGAAGGGGATGTAGAAGTCGTTGTAGACGTTGATCCCCTTCACGATCACGACCGTCGCGATCGCCGGTTTGAGCAGCGGGAAGATCACCTTGCGGTAGATCGCGAAGGCGTTGGCGCCGTCCAGGCGGGCCGCCTCGTCCAGGGAGACCGGGATGGAGCGGATGAACTGCAGGAAGATGTAGATCGACACGATGTCCGTGCCCATGTAGAGCGCGATCGGCGCCCACAGGCTGTCGAACATGCCGATGCTGTTGACGATCTGGAAGGTCGCCACCTGGGTGGTCACCCCGGGTACCAGCGCGGCGAGCAGGAACAGGGCGACGACCAGCTTCCTGAAGCGGAAGTGGAAGCGGTCGATCGCGTACGCCGTCATCGAGCCGATGAGGATCGTGCCGCCGACGGCGACGACCAGGATGATCGCCGTGTTGCCGAACGCGGACAGCATCTGGCCGTCCCGGAACGCCGTCACGTAGTTGTCGAAATTCAGCGGGTCGTCGGGCAGGGCCAGCGCTCCGCTGCCGTTCGCCATCTCCTTCGAGGACTTCAGCGAGGTCAGGAAGACCACGGTGAGCGGCAGCAGCACGACGAGCGTGGCGAGGATCAGGGACAGGTACACGAGGGCGCGGGCCACGGTGCGGCGGGTCATACCAGGTCCACCTTCTCGTCGGGGACGATGCGCCGCTGCACCCAGGTGACCGCCAGGACGATCAGCAGCAGGACGACGGCGGCGGCCGAGGCGAGGCCCGTCTTGTTGAACTGGAAGGCCAGCTTCACGGTCTGGATCACGAAGGTCTCGGTGCCGGTGGCGCCGCCGGTCATGATGTACGGGATCTCGAAGACCGAGAGCGAGCCGGAGACGGAGAGGATCACGCTGAGGCCCAGGATGGGCTTGATGCCGGGCGCGATGATGTACCGGAACTGGTGCCAGCGACTGGCTCCGTCGATCTCGGCCGCCTCGTACAGCTCGCCCGGGATGGACTGGATGGCGCCGAGGAAGAGCACGAAGTTCAGGCCCAGGTAGCGCCAGACGGAGACGCCGGCGAGCGAGGTGTTCGCGGAGAACGGCGTGCCCAGCCAGGCGTGGTCGGTCCCGACGCCGAACAGACTCAGTACGGAGTCGAGGGTGCCGCCGTCCTGGAAGAAGTAGAGGAAGACGAAGCCGATCGCCACCCCGTTGATCAGGTACGGGAAGAACAGCACGCCCTTGAAGAAGTTCCGGAAGCGGACGTCGAAGCTGAGGACCGTGGCGAAGTAGAGGGCGAGGACGATCTGCACCACGGAGGCGACGAGGTAGTAGCCGCTGACGAAGAAGACCTCGAACAGCTCGGAGCGGGTGAGGAGTTCGGTGTAGTTCTCGGTGCCGGTCCAGTTCAGCTCCGGGCTGACGCCGTCCCAGTCGGTGAAGCTGTACGCGAGCATGTTGGCGATCGGCGCGTAGGTGAAGGTCAGCAGCAGGGCCAGCGGGACGATCAGGAAGAGCCACGGGGTGAGGCGGCGCGACAGCCGGGTGCGGCGCGGGGCCGGCGCGGCCCGCTTCGGCCCGGCGGGCGCGGCCGGGACGTCCGGCCGCGCCGCCTTGCGGGTGGTGTCCGTCATCAGGACCCCAGTGAGTTCCGCGCCTCGGCCCACCGCTCGCCGAGGTCGCCGAGGAAGTCGTCGAGGTCGCCCTCGCGGGCGCCGCGGGCGAGGTCGACGAGTTCCTGGCGGTAGTCGGGCTTGTAGATGCCGACCTCGGACTGGTTGTCGATGGTCTTCACCTCACCGCCCTTGCTGTCGTCGAGGTCGATGATCTTGACGCCCTTCTCCTCGTACGGCTGGAGGATGTCGGGCAGCGGGGCGTCCTTCAGCGGGGACAGGGCGAAGTTGGCCGCCGCGTAGCCGGACTCGTCGGTGAACCAGTCGATCCAGGCGCGGGCGGCTTCCTTGTGGTCGGAGTTGACGTTGACGGCCTGCTGGTAGTCCGGGGAGGTCACCGCGCAGAAGGCGCCGTCCCGCTGGGCGGGGAAGGGCATGAAGCCGATGTCGGCGGGGTCGGTGCCGGCCTGCTTCGCGGCGTCCTGCATCTGGACGACGGCCCAGGAGCCGAGCCACATGGTGGCGATCTCGCCCTTGGCCAGCTTGGGCTTGGACCCTTCCCAGTTGGTGGTGGTCGGGTCCTTCTCCGCGAGTCCGCCGCTGACGATGTCGTGGAGCAGGGTGTCGCCCACGCGCAGGTCGGCGCCCTCGGCCCACGGGTCGCCCTCGGCGAGCTTCGTGGTGGCGTTCGTGTCGCAGCCGACGGAGCCGTTGACGTTGGTCCACTGGGTCAGCGGCCACATGTCCTTGAAGTTGGTGTAGTACGGCACCGCGTCGGTCTTCGACCTGATCGCCTTCAGGTCGTCGAGGAACTCGGCGGGGGTGGTGGGCCAGTCGGTGACGCCGGCCTCGCTCCACACCTTCTTGTTGTAGATGAAGCCGGGGACGACACCGACGGGGCTCTGGCCGTAGACCTTGCCGTCGACGGTGGAGTAGTCGGTGAAGCGGTACTTGGCGCTGCGTTCGGCCTTGGTGCCGAGGGAGGCGAAGAACTTCGGGTAGTCCTTCTTCTCGATGACCGCCGGGATCATGAGGACGTCGCCGTAGTTCTCCGTGTTCATACGGATCTTGACCTCGCCCTCGTAGTCGGTGAGGCCGTCGAACTCGACCTTCACACCGGGGTAGGTCTTGTTGAACTCGGCCGCGTACTTCTTCATCGTCCCGTCCTGCACCAGGTCGGTCCGGTGGGTGAGGACCGTGATGGAGCCCTCGACCTCGGACGGGTCGTCGGGAGCCTTGGCGTCCGCGCCCTCGGAGGAGCCCCCCGTGCCCGTACAGGCTGAGGCCAGGAGGGCGAGGACGGCGATCGATCCGGCGAATACCTTGCGGCGGTTCATGTGCACCAGCTCCGTTCACGGGGCGGACGAGCACGAGTGGGTTGGCTGATTCGGCACTCTGGCAGCCACTCACTGAACCGGTAAAGTCACGATTGCGCCATCAACGACGAAACATTTCGCTGAGCTTGCGTAGACCGATTTAGGAGTGTGCATGCGTCAGGTCGCCCCGCTCACCGACGGATGGATCCTGCGGCACCCGGACGGCACGGGGGACGGCCTCCCCGCCTCGGTGCCGGGGTGTGTGCACACCGATCTGCTGGCGGCCGGGCTGATACCCGACCCGTTCCTCGGCCGGAACGAGGCCGAGGTGGCGTGGGTGGGCCGGCGGGAGTGGACGTACGAGACGGAGCTGACCGCCGGGACGGGCGCGCACGAGCGGACGGACCTGGTCTTCGACGGTCTCGACACCGTCGCCGAGGTCCTGCTCGACGGCCGGCCGCTGGGCCGGACGCGGAACATGCACCGCTCGTACCGTTTCGACGTGACGGGGCTGAGCGGGCGGCTGACGGTGCGGTTCGCCTCCGCGTACGCCGAGGCCGAGGCGGTGCGCGGCGCGCTGGGCGAGCGGCCGGGAGCGTACGCCGAGCCCTACCAGTACCTGCGCAAGATGGCCTGCTCGTTCGGCTGGGACTGGGGGCCGACGCTGGTGACGGCCGGGATCTGGCGGCCGGTGCGGCTGGAGCACTGGTCGACGGCCCGGATCGCCCGGGTGCGCCCGCTGGTGACCGTCGAGGACGGCACGGGGCAGGTCGAGCTGGCGGTCGACGTGGAGCGCTCCCGGACCGGGGCACCGCTCACCGTGGAGGCGAGCGTCGGCGGCGTACGCGCCCGCGCGGAGATCGACGGGACGCGGGGGACCGTACGGCTGCGGGTGCCGGACGCACGACTGTGGTGGCCTCGCGGGTACGGCGAACAGCCGCTGTACGACGTCGAGTTGACACTGTTGCACGGCGAGGGCGCGCTGGACTCGTGGCGGCGCCGGATCGGGTTCCGGACGGTGGGGCTGGACACCTCGGCCGACGCCCACGGCACCGGGTTCACCCTGGTCGTCAACGGGGAGCGGCTGTTCGCGCGGGGCGTCAACTGGATCCCGGACGACGTCTTCCCGTCCCGGATCACCCGTGAGCGCTACCGGCGGCGGCTGGAGCAGGCGGCCGGCGCGGGCGTCGACCTGGTCCGCGTCTGGGGCGGCGGGATCTACGAGAGCGAGGACTTCTACGACGCCTGCGACGAGCTGGGGCTGCTGGTCTGGCAGGACTTCCCGTTCGCGTGCGCGGCCTACCCCGAGGAGCAGCCGCTGCGCGGGGAGGTGGAGGCGGAGGCGCGGGAGAACGTCGTACGGCTGATGCCGCACCCCTCGCTGGTGCTGTGGAACGGCAACAACGAGAACCTGTGGGGGTTCAGGGACTGGGACTGGGAGCCGGGGCTGGCCGGTGACTCCTGGGGCGAGGGCTACTACCTGGGCGTACTGCCGCGCGTGGTGGCCGAGTCGGACCCGACACGGCCGTACACGGCGGGCAGCCCCTGGTCCGGTTCCTGGCTGCACCACCCCAACGACCCGGCGCACGGCACGCACCACTCCTGGGAGGTGTGGAACCGCACCGACTACGCCGACTACCGCCTCCACGTGCCGCGCTTCGTGGCCGAGTTCGGCTGGCAGGCGCCGCCCGCGTACGCCACGCTGCGGCGGGCGCTGCCCGGGGAGGAGCTCGCGCCGGACTCCCCCGGCATGCTGCACCACCAGAAGGCGGACGACGGCAACGGCAAGCTGGAGCGCGGTCTGGCCCGCCATTTCGCCGTGCCCGAGGGGGACTTCGACCGCTGGCACTATCTGACGCAGGTCAACCAGGCGCGTGCGATCGCCGCCGGCATCGAGCACTGGCGCTCGCACTGGCCGGTGTGCGCGGGCACGGTGGTGTGGCAGCTCAACGACTGCTGGCCGGTGACCTCGTGGGCCGCGATCGACGGGGACGGACGGGAGAAACCGCTCTACCACGAGCTGCGGCGGCTGTACGCGGACCGGCTGCTGACCGTGCGGGCGGACGGGGACGGTGGCGGTCTGGTGGTGGCGGCGGTCAACCAGTCCGCCGAGATCTGGCACGGCACGCTGCGGCTGCGCCGGATGTCCGTGGACGGCACGGTGATCGGGGAGGCGGTCCCGGTGCTGGCCGCCGAGGGGCGGACGGTGGCGGTGACCGGGGTCCCGGCCGGTCTGGTTCCGGTCGGTCCGGAGGAGTTCCTGGTCGCCGACGCGGGCACGGTGAGGGCGCTGCACTTCCCCGTGCCGGACCAGGAGATCCCGTACCCGCGTCCGGAGTTCGAGGTCGCCCTCGCGCCGGACGGGATCACGGTCACGGCCCGCACCCTCGTACGGGACCTGCTGCTCCAGGCCGACCGGCTGGACCCGGAGGCGGTGGCCGACCGGGGGCTGGTGACCCTGCTGCCCGGGGAAGAGGTGACGATCGGGGTGCGGGGCTGGAAGACTCCGGACCCGGACACCGCCCGTTCCGCCCTGTACTGCGTGGAGCCCACTCGATGACGGCAACGCCGCTCCCCCGCGTCACCATCAAGGACGTCGCCGCGCGCGCCGGCGTGTCCAAGGGGGCCGTGTCCCTCGCCTTCAACCAGAAACCCGGCCTGTCGGAGGCGACCCGCGACCGGATCTTCCGGGCGGCGCGGGAACTGGGGTGGGCGCCGAGTTCGACCGCGCGCACCCTGGCCGGGTCGCGGGTGGACGTGGTGGGTCTCGCGGTGTGCCGGCCCGCCCGGCTGCTCGGCTTGGAGCCGTTCTACATGGAGTTCATCTCCGGGGTGGAGAGCATCCTGGTCGAGCGGTCCTGCTCGCTGCTGCTGCGGCTGGTGCGCAGCCCGGACGAGGAGGTCGGGCTGATGGAGTCGTGGTGGAGGGGCCGGCAGATCGGCGGGTCGATCCTGGTGGACTTCCGCGCCGACGACCCGCGCCCGGCGGTGGCCGAGCGGCTGGGGCTGCCGGCGGTGGCCGTCGGGCACCCGTCGCTGACCGGCGGGCTGACCTCCGTATGGACGGACGACGCCACGGCCGTGACCGAGGCGGTGCGGTATCTGGCGGCGCTCGGGCACCGGCGGATCGCCCGGGTGGGCGGCGCGGCGGCACTCGGGCACACCTCGATCCGCACGACGGCGTTCGACGAGGCGGTCGGGGCGCTGGAGCCGGCCACGCGGGCGTGGCAGGTGGCGACGGACTTCTCCGGGGACGCGGGCGCGCGGGCGACCCGCTCGCTGCTGACCGCCGCGCCGGCGGAGAGGCCGACGGCGATCGTGTACGACAACGACATCATGGCGGTGGCGGGGCTGTCGGTGGCGGCGGAGATGGGGCTGCGGGTGCCGGACGACGTGTCGCTGCTGGCGTGGGACGACTCGCAGCTGTGCCGGCTGACGCATCCGACGCTGTCGGCGATGAGCCATGATGTGCACGGGTTCGGTGCGGAGGTGGCTCGAACCCTGTTCGGCGTCATCGGCGGGGAGGGGCCGGGGTCTCACCCCGTGCCGACCCCTGTGCTGACCCCTCGGGGCTCCACGGCCCCACCGTGATTCGCCCCCGCCGCCCCTTCCCGTCCCGAACCTGGGGCTCCGCCCCAGACCCCGCTCCTCAAACGCCGGAGGGGCTGGATGTCAGCCCCTCCGGCGTTTGAGGAGCGGGGGTCCGGGGGCAGCGCCCCCGGGAGGGGACGGGTAAGGGCGGCGGGGGCGAGAACCCCTCACCGGACGCCGCCGGACGTGTGATGTTCACCGCTCCAGCCGACGGGACTGTGCAGTCACGTTACCCACAAGTAGCATGACCCGTAAGCAAGCGCTCAGCGTCCCGCACCCTGGAGGAGAGCCATCGTGCCTCGTACCGTCAGGGACGTCGTCTTCGTCGACGGCGTCCGTACCCCGTTCGGCAAGGCGGGCCCGAAGGGCATCTACCACGAGACCCGCGCCGACGACCTCGTCGTGAAGGCGATCCGGGAGCTGCTGCGCCGCAACCCCGGCCTCGACCCGAAGAAGATCGACGAGGTCGCCATCGCCGCGACCACGCAGATCGGCGACCAGGGCCTGACCATCGGCCGCACGGCCGGCATCCTCGCGGGCCTGCCCACCTCGGTCCCGGGCTACTCCATCGACCGCATGTGCGCCGGCGCCCTGACCGCCGTCACCACGGTGGCCGGCTCCGTCGCCTTCGGCGCGTACGACGTCGCCATCGCGGGCGGCGTCGAGCACATGGGCCGCCACCCGATGGGTGAGGGCGTGGACCCCAACCCCCGCTTCGTCTCCGAGAAGCTGGTCGACGAGTCCGCCCTGTTCATGGGCATGACCGCGGAGAACCTGCACGACCGCTACCCGCAGATCACCAAGCGGCGCGCCGACGAGTACGCGGTCCGCTCCCAGGAGAAGGCCGCCAAGGCGTACGCCGACGGCAAGATCCAGGCCGACCTGGTCCCGGTCTCGGTGCGCCGCACCAACGCAGAGGCCGGCGAGACCGGCTGGGGCCTGGTCACCGCCGACGAGCCGATGCGCCCGGGCACCACCCTGGAGAACCTGGCCGGTCTGAAGACCCCGTTCCGCGTCCACGGCCGGGTCACCGCCGGCAACGCGGCCGGTCTCAACGACGGCGCCACCGCCTCCCTCATCGCGAGCGAGGACTTCGCCCGCGAGAACGACCTGCCGGTCAAGATGCGCCTGGTCTCCTACTCCTTCGCGGGTGTGGAGCCCGAGGTCATGGGCTACGGCCCGATCCCGGCCACGGAGAAGGCCCTGGCCCAGGCCGGCCTGTCCATCTCCGACATCGGCCTGTTCGAGATCAACGAGGCCTTCGCCGTCCAGGTCCTCGCCTTCCTGGACCACTACGGCATCGCCGACGACGACGAGCGCGTCAACCAGTACGGCGGCGCCATCGCCTTCGGCCACCCGCTGGCCTCCTCCGGCGTCCGTCTGATGACGCAGCTGGCCCGCCAGTTCGAGGAACAGCCGAACGTCCGCTACGGCCTGACCACCATGTGCGTCGGCTTCGGCATGGGCGCGACGGTCATCTGGGAGAACCCGCACTTCGAGGGGGACAAGTGAGCACCACCGCAGAGCTGTTGAAGGGCGCGGCCGAGCTGTTCCCCGGCGAGGTCGTCACCACGGCCCACGTACGCCACTTCGAACTCCCCCTGGGCGCCGGGCGCTTCGCGCTCATCACCCTGGACAACGGGCTCGACCACACCAAGCCGACCACCTTCGGCCCCCAGTCGCTGGCGAACCTCAACGCCGCCGTCGACCAGGTCGAGAAGGAGGCCGCGGACGGCGAGATCGTCGGCGTCGGTGTCACCGGCAAGCCGTTCATCTTCGCGGTCGGCGCCGACCTCAAGGGCGTCGAGCTGCTGAAGCGGCACGAGGACGCGCTCGCCATCGGCAAGGGCGGCCACGACGTCTTCAAGCGGCTGTCGAAGCTGGCCGTGCCGACGTTCGCGTACTACAACGGCGCGGCGATGGGCGGCGGCGTCGAGGTCGGCCTGCACTGCACCTACCGCACGGTCTCGGCGGCCATCCCGGCGTTCTCGCTCCCCGAGGTCTTCCTCGGCCTGGTCCCCGGCTGGGGCGGCTGCGCCCTGCTGCCGAACCTGATCGGCGCCGACAAGGCCGTCTCGGTCATCATCGAGAACAGCCTCAACCAGAACAAGCAGCTCAAGGGCGCGCAGGTCCACGAACTCGGCATCGCGGACGCGATCTTCGAGGGCGCGGACTTCCTGGAGCAGTCGCTGATCTGGACGGCGGCCGTCCTCAAGGGCGAGATCGTCGTCGAGCGTCCGGTGATCGACCGCGGTGAGGCCTGGGACCAGGCCGTCGCGCGCGGCCGGTTCATCGCCGACTCCAAGGTGCACGGCGCCGCCCCGGCCGCCTACCGCGCCCTGGACATCATCGCCGCCGCCAAGGACGGCGACCTCCAGAAGGGCTACGACGCCGAGGACCAGGCACTCGCCGACCTCATCATGGGCGGCGAACTGCGCTCCGGCATCTACGCCTTCAACCTGGTGCAGAAGCGCGGCAAGCGCCCGGCGGGCGCCCCGGACAAGTCGCTGGCCCGCCCGGTCACCAAGGTGGGCGTCGTCGGCGCCGGTCTGATGGCCTCCCAGCTCGCGCTGCTCTTCCTGCGCCGCCTGGAGGTGCCGGTCGTCCTGACCGACATCGACCAGGAGCGCGTCGACAAGGGTGTGGGCTACGTCCACGCCGAGATCGACAAGCTGCTCGGCAAGGGCCGTGTCAACCAGGACAAGGCGAACAGGCTGAAGGCCCTGGTCTCCGGCGTCCTGGACAAGGCCGAGGGCTTCGCGGACGCGGACTTCATCATCGAGGCCGTGTTCGAGGAGATGGGCGTCAAGCAGACGGTCTTCGCGGAGGTCGAGGCGGTCGCCCCGGCGCACGCGATCCTCGCGACGAACACCTCGTCCCTCTCCGTGACGGAGATGGCGTCGAAGCTGAAGCACCCCGAGCGGGTCGTCGGCTTCCACTTCTTCAACCCGGTCGCGATCCTGCCGCTGCTGGAGATCGTCCGCGGCGAGCGGACCGACGACGCGGCGCTGGCCACGGCGTTCGGCGTCGCCAAGAAGCTGAAGAAGACCGCGGTGCTGGTCAAGGACGCCCCGGCGTTCGTGGTCAACCGCATCCTGACCCGCTTCATGGGCGAGATCCAGAACGTCATCGACGAGGGCACGCCGGTCGAGGTCGCCGAGAAGGCGGTCGAGCCGCTCGGCCTGCCGATGTCCCCGCTGGTCCTCCTCGAGCTGGTCGGCCCCGCGATCGGCCTGCACGTCTCCGAGACGCTCAACAAGGCGTTCCCGGACCGCTTCACCGTCTCCCCGAACCTCAAGGCGGTCGTCGAGGCGGGCAAGCGCGGCTTCTACGTCTACGACAGCGGCAAGCCCGAACTGGACCCGGAGGTCGCCGCGCTGCTGAAGCAGGGCGACACCGTCCTCACCGAGGAACAGGTCCGCGCCCGCGTCCTGGACGCGGTGGCCCAGGAGATCGGCCTGATGCTCGACGAGGGCGTCGTCGCCGAGGCCCAGGACATCGACCTCTGCCTGATCACCGGCGCCGGCTGGCCCTTCCACCTGGGCGGCATCACACCGTACCTGGACCGCGAGGGCATCTCCGAGCGGGTGAACGGGAAGCGGTTCCTGGAGGCGGGCGTGGCCTCGGTTCCGGCGTGACGGTCGTACGCGACTGAAGGGGGCCTCCGCGATGTGCGGAGGCCCCCTTCGTCATGCGCCGGTCTTCTCGGCCGCTTCGAGCCGCGCCCTCAGCTCGGCGTTCTCCGCCTCCAGGGCGGCGATGCGCTTGCGGGCGAAGTACAGCTCCATGACGGCGTCGTGGAACTCGGAGACGAGTTGCTCGGGGGTCAGTTGCATGTTCTCGTTCCTCACGCCAGTCGGGTGGGCGTACCGTCGCCGCCCTTCCAGAACAGCTTGCCGTCCTGGGCGTAGAGGGAGCCGCCGCCGGCGGAGGCGGGCGCGTTGGTGGGGACCGAGTCGACGTCCGCGAGCCGCAGCGCGCCCTCGGCGAGGATGGCCGACTCGGCGTTGGCCCCCTGGACCACGTGGAGCTGGGACTGGGGGGCGTCTCCGCGACTGACGTTGATACCTGTCAGACCGTTGCCCTTGACGACGAAGTCGTCCACGCCCGGGTTGTTCCGCAGGACGATCAGGGCGCCCTTGGTCGGTCCGTCGGTCGCGGTGACGAAGATGCCCTGGGCGGCGGTGCCCTGGGTCTTGAGGTCGATCGAGAGGCCGGAGGCCCCGGGGTCCGACCCGTCGGCATAACCGACGTGCGCGATCTTCAGGGTGCCGCGCTGGCCCTGCTCACGGCCGGTGATGTACATCGCGGACGACACCGGGTTGACCGATGTCACGTTCAGCGCCGCACGGTCGCCGGTCGTGGCCTTGTAGTTGATGGTGACCACGTGCTCGGTCGGCGAGTCGCCCCAGAACGAGGCCGGCGAGGTGTACGGCGTGTACGCGTCCTCGGCGGCGGCCGCCGCCTCCGATCCGGTGGCGACGGTGACGGCGCCCGCGGTGAAGGCACCGAGGAACACTCTTCGTCCCACTGTCATGCGTTCTCCCCGATCGTGGTTGTCAGGTGAAGATCTTCCTGGTGATGATCCCTCACATCCCTACACCGGTCACCAGGTCGGCCCGTGCCGTACGTCACCAGGCGGGCATCGCCGGGCAGCGGTCGCACGCGTCGGAGCAGGGTTCCCGGGACGACGGCGGCGTGTGCAGCCACTTGCCCTCGGGGATGCCGTGGACGCGCAAGGTCAAGGGGACAGCGGCCGAGTGGACGGCGCTGAACACCGCGACGGACCCGACCTCGTAGGTGCCGGGCCGCCAGTCGAGAGCGTGGGTCGCCCGCCAGGTCCCATCCTCCTGGACGGGTGCCTCGGCGATGCGCCTACCCTGCTCCAGAACCATGACCGCCCACTTCTTCGACCCGGTCGCGGTCCTGCCGCTGCTGGAGATCGTCCGCGGCGAGCGGACCGACGACGCGGCGCTGGCCACGGCGTTCGGCGTCGCCAAGAAGCTGAAGAAGACCGCGGTGCTGGTCAAGGACGCCCCGGCGTTCGTGGTCAACCGCATCCTGACCCGCTTCATGGGCGAGATCCAGAACGTCATCGACGAGGGCACGCCGGTCGAGGTCGCCGAGAAGGCGGTCGAGCCGCTCGGCCTGCCGATGTCCCCGCTGGTCCTCCTCGAGCTGGTCGGCCCCGCGATCGGCCTGCACGTCTCCGAGACGCTCAACAAGGCGTTCCCGGACCGCTTCACCGTCTCCCCGAACCTCAAGGCGGTCGTCGAGGCGGGCAAGCGCGGCTTCTACGTCTACGACAGCGGCAAGCCCGAACTGGACCCGGAGGTCGCCGCGCTGCTGAAGCAGGGCGACACCGTCCTCACCGAGGAACAGGTCCGCGCCCGCGTCCTGGACGCGGTGGCCCAGGAGATCGGCCTGATGCTCGACGAGGGCGTCGTCGCCGAGGCCCAGGACATCGACCTCTGCCTGATCACCGGCGCCGGCTGGCCCTTCCACCTGGGCGGCATCACACCGTACCTGGACCGCGAGGGCATCTCCGAGCGGGTGAACGGGAAGCGGTTCCCGGAGGCCGGGGTGGCCTCGGTTCCGGCGTGATGCCTGACCGGACCTCCATGTGAAGGAGGGTCTCCGCCGTCGGCGGAGACCCTCCTTCGTTCCTTCAGTGGGTTCCACCGTAGTAGGCGTCTCTCGCCCCCATGGACGCGACGTCCATAACGGTGAAGGGAAGCTGCGTGACCGGGGACTCCGCTCCCGAGGCGTGCACGGCGAAGACGTCGATGACGTGCGTGCCCGGACTCCAGGGCCAGCCCGACTCCCACGACCAGATGCCGTTCGAGCCGACCGCGACGCCGCCCAGGAGCACACCGTTCTCCCGGAACCCGACCTGAGCGGCGTCCGTGGCGGACCCGGTGAACACGACCCTGGAGTCCATCACCTGCTCGTGGGCCACCGGTTCCAGCACCACCGGTGCTCCGGCGCTCTGCCCGACCGTCGACATCCCGGAGCCCCAGTCCGTGCCCACCATTCCGGACACGGGCGGAACGGTTCCCCCGGCGGGTGCTTCGACCGCCGTGAAGTTCACCTCGGTCCGCTCGGTTTGATAGCCCGCCGCGTCCACCGCGTACACCTTCACCGGATGCCTGCCCGTGCTCCAGGACCTTCCCAGCTCCCAGGACCAGTTGCCGTCGGCATCGACGTCCGTCTGTCCCAGGTACTTGCCGTGCTCCCAGACGATCACACGGACGGCACCGCGGGCGTGGCCCGTCAACCGTACGGCGTCCCTGCGCACCTCCTCCTGGAAGGCCGGCGCGGTGATCACGGGCGGTGGGAACTCTGGGCCCCTCACCACCGATGTGGAGGAGAGATACGACGTGATGGCCTGCCGGTCACGGTCGGGTTCCTCATACCCGTTGCGCACGTGCCCCAGGCGCGGCGCGATCCCATCGATCAGGAAGTTGGCGATGCCCATCAGGACAGGAACGTTGCGCCCCGCCACCTGGGTGTGGTCGGCGATGTGCGGGGAGTCGCTGAAGATGAGGTTGAAGTTCTCGTAGTGCTGAAAGAGCCCCAGGAAGGGTTCCACCTGAGTTGGATACTGGTCGTCCTGAGCCGCGGACACTAGGTAGATGTTGGCTGCGCGGTTCGCCCCCGCGCGCAGCAGGTCCGGGATGAGCGCGTCCACGATCCGCACGTTCTGCTCGGGCACGCCCTCACCGAGCATGAACCGGGCGACGCCCGGATGCAGGTCCCGGACGTACGTACCGACCGAGAACTGCGGCGCGATGGCGACGATGTTGCGGAAGCCGTACTTCAGACCGAAGTAGAGGGCCGCGCTGCCGCCCTTCGAACTGCCCCACAGAGTGACGGAATCCGGGGTCAGGTCGAGAGCGTTCATCACCTTGGATATGAGGGTGACGACGGACTGTTCCAAGGAGAAGTCCATCTCCTTGCACAGGTAGTAGCTCCGGTTGTCCTCGAACTTGTCGCGGATCCAGAGAATGTTCGCCCGAAGCTTGTCGAATACGCCGTTGGACCAGCCGTAGTCGCCGGGCGCGGCGAAGTTCGCGAAGACGACGACCAGATGGCGGTTGCCCTTCTGCGCGTGGGTGAAGCGGTACTCGACCGGAAAGGTCCCGGATGCTTCGATACCCGTGAGCAGCTGCCGCCCCTTCGGGGGTGCTTTTGACATATGGGGACTCCACTCTCTGTTGTGTCTCGAAAGGCGGGCGGCAGGTACCTCCCGTGGCAGGTCGCGTGCTCAGTACCCTGCGGGTGCCGCGTCGGCCATGGCACTCGTCACCGGGAGGGACACGACGTCGCGGGCGGCTCGGCTCCGGTCACGTCCGCACCGTGACGTACCGTGCGACGGTGAACCGGACGTCGGTGCGCTCGGACTGGTAGCCGTTGGGGTCGACGGCGAAGAGCCTGACCATGTGCTCGCCCGTGTTCCACTGGCTGCCCCGGTCCCACACCCAGCCGCCGTCGGCGCCGACCGGAGCCGACGCCAGGTACTTGCCGTTCTGCCAGATGCTCACGCGGACCGCTCCGGGCGCGTAGCCCGCGAAGCGGACCGCTTCGGGCGGCAGCACAGCCCGCGCTTCGGGCAGGGTGACGACCGGTGCGGCGAACGACTCCTGCACCACGGACGTCGACTTGAGATAGGCCTCGATACCCGACTTGTCGGCGTCCGGCTCCTCGTACCCATGACGGGTGAGGCCCAGACGTGGGGCGATGCCCTCGACGAGCAGGTAGGCGATGCCCAGCAGAGGGGGCGTGTTGCGCTGGGTCACCTTTCCGTGCCCGGTGATGAAGGGGGATTCGCTGAAAACGAAGTTGAAGTTGCGGTAGCGCTGCAGCAGCCCCAGGAACGGCTCCACCTGGGTGCTGTACTGCTCGTCCTGCGGCGAGGACACCATGTAGATGTTGGCCTCGGGGTTCACCCCGGACGTGAGCAGGTCGGGCAGAACCGCGTCGAGTACTCCGACGTTGTCGTCCGGCATCGTCTCGCCCAGCATGTGGCGGCCGACCTGGGGATAGACGTCGCGCACGAACGTGCCGATCCGGAGCTGGGGAACACTGGCCACGATGTTCCTGAACCCGTATCTCAACCCGAAGTAGAGGGCCGCGCTGCCGCCCTTCGAGCTCCCCCACAGTGTGACGTCGCCAGGCGACAGTCCAAGGGACGTCATGACCTTCGAGATGAGCCCGATGACGGATCTCTCAACGGAGAAGTCCATCCCCTTGCACAGGTAGTAGGTGTTCTGGCCGTCGAACAGGTCACGGATCCAGAGGATGTTCGACCGAAGGCTGTTGAAGACACCGGTGGCCCACCCGTAGTCGTCCGGCGCGAAGATATTGGCGAAGACGACGGTCAGGTGCCGATTGCCGTTCCTCGCGTGGGCGAACCGATACTCGACGGGGCAGGGACCGGAGGTGTCGATCCCCTGGACCGTCGGTCGTCCCTTCGCTGCTGCATCAGACATGGTGCGGTGCCACTTTCCGATCGGAGATCATGTAGGGATGCCGCACACCGTCTCCCCGTCCCCGTCCTCCGAACGCAGGCGTCGTAAGGGCCGGTACCTGGCTGCCTCGGCGGCACTGCTGGGGATCGTGAGCACGGTGGCCGTCGTGCAGACGGCGGGCCCTTCCCGCTCCTCCACCTCGCCTCAGACGCTGATCACAGCGACCTGGAACATGTGTGGTGTACGGGAGTGGAACTGCGCGGGCACCGGGAGCCGTGCCGCGAAGAAGCGGGAACTGGAACGTCTCGCCACCCGTTCCGGGGCGGAGGTGATCCTGCTGCAGGAAGCCTGCGCCACGGATGTGGAAGCGGTACGCGGAAACCTGGGCCCGTCCTGGTACATCGCGTTTCGCCCCTACACATGGAGCGACCGCGCCGGGCGTACGGGCACGGTGCGATGCGGCACGGCGGGCCCCGCCGGTCGTGCCGTACTCTCGGCGTATCCCCTCTCCGCCGTGCGCACGGTGCCTTCGCGACAGCCCTCGGCCGGCGTGCGGCGCGGCATCCTCTGCGTGTCGGTCGCAGCGCGGGACATCAGGGTGTGCGCCGCCCATCTCAGTCCGCCCCGGAGCGGCCGGGCCGACCGTGGCCAGGAGCTCCGCGACGACCAACTGAACGCGTTGGTGAGCGCGGTGCCCGAGCGGCGGACCGTCTACGGCGGAGACCTGAACGTGGATCCGCCGGGGGAGGACAACCCCGACTCCTGGGTGTGGCCGGACCGGCCTTATCGCGTGCACCGGGAGTGCGACCAGGAGTCCGACAGGCCCGGACCCGCGCGGGCGACGCATGTTTCGCGGCACAAGCTGGACTACCTTTTCACCGGATTGCCCGTACTCGAGTGCCGGGTGCGCGACACCGGTGTCTCCGACCACCTGGCCCTGCTGATCCGGGTGGACACCCGCACCGGCTGAGGCCGTACCGGGGGGAATGAGCGGGGGGCGGGTCATCGGATGCCTGGGCCGTCCGGCACGGCCGGGCACACCGACGGCCGGCCACCCGGCGAAGCCATCGTCATCACATGATCACTTCTTCGAAAGCCTGTGCCGCAGAGGGCTGGGCGGGTACGGCGCCGACCAGCCCCGCGGGCGCGTGTTGGCCGGTGAACCACTGCGACGTGCCCCATTGGACGGGGGTCATCGGCCTTCCCGCGTGCCGGGTGTCGACGGTTCCGACGGCCGGTGCGTGTGCCTGTCCGGGCTCGAGGTCTCCGCCCGCGACCAGCATCCGGTCGGCGAGCCGCGCGGCGGCGTAACCGTCGTCCAGGTCGCAGAACTCGCGCTGGAACCACTGGTACCGCTCGGCGTAGAGGTCCTGGATCCGGTCGATGTCGCGGATGGCCGTCACCAGCTCCTCGGACGTGTAGAGAAGGGGGCCCGGGGCGCTGCCCTCGAAGTCGAAGTAGAACCCGCGCAGGGTGTCGCGGTAGTGGTCCAGGTCGTACGTGAAGAACAGGATGGGCCGCCCGGTGTTGACGTAGTCGAACATCAGGGAGGAGTAGTCGGTGATCATCACGTCGGTGATCAGCGAGAGGTCGGCCATGTCCGGGTAGTCGGAGACGTCGAAGACGAATCCGTCGCCGGCGCCCGGCACCGGGTCCACGACATTGGGGTGGCGGCGCACCATGAGGACGTGGTCGGACCCGAGCCGCGCACGCGCGGCCTCCAGGTCGATACGGAAGTCCAGCTTGTACTTGCCGGGCGCGTAGAACTGGTCGTCGCGCCAGGTCGGCGCGTACAGCACCACCCGCTTGCCCTCCGGCAGTCCGATCCTGCGGCGGATCTGCTGCTCCCGGGCTTCCATGCCGGGCCGGCGCAGGATGTCGTTGCGCGGGTAGCCGCTCTCCACCATCTCGCCGGGGAAGCCGAAGGCACGCTTGAGGATCGGGGTGGAGAAACTGTTGGGGGACACCAGCATGTCCCAGTTCTGCACCTCCTTCTCGACGCGTTCCAGATAGCGCTGGTCGGCGAAGTGGATGGACTCGATGTCGTGGCCGATCTTCTTCAGCGGTGTGCCGTGCCACGTCTGCACGACGACCTGACCGTCCCGTTTCTTGAACCAGTCCGGGAGGTGGTTGTTGGCGACGACGTACCGGCTGGTGGCGAGGGCCTCGTACCACTCCGGTGACCACATGCGGACGGGCGTCGCCGTGGGCGGCACCTGGACCTGGTCGTCGCGTACCACCCACAGGTGTTCGAGGCCGACACGACGGCGCACGAGTTCCTCGTGCAGGGCGCGGGGGCTGTCGGAGTACTGGGTGCCCTTGAAAGCGTCGAAGAGCACGGCGTCGCGCACCGGCTCCCGGCGGGCCGCGGGGTAGGCCTTGGTGCGCAGCAGCTTCTGCCGGTAGGGGCCGCGGGCGTGATCGGGCATCGCCGAGTGAACGAGGAGCGACAGCCGGTCGTAGGCCTCGGCCTGCATCTCGTAGCGGCGTTCGTTCCTCTCGTACTCCTGCGGGAACGCCTCGATGTGGTCCTGCTCGATCTTCACCATCAGGTCTTCGAGGCGGTCCTCGCGCGCCACGGCGGAGAGGTCCTGGCGGCGCAGGAAGAAATCCCATCGTCCGGCCGCGAGCGGGATGTCCCCGGCCAGGGTCCGCATGGCGGCGGGGGCCAGTACACAGCGGAACTCGTAGCCGTCCCAGACCAGGGGTACGGAACGTTCCGCGCCGTGCGCACGCGAACGGACCACCAGATGAGCGGACCGGTACTCCTCCTGGGTCAGCCGGTCCGCGGCCAGGTACCGTCCCTGGATCTCCAGCGAGCCGTCCTCCCGCCACGCGCACCGGGTCGCGGTGGGGAGGGTCGCGCGTTCGAAGAGCACGAGATAGCCGGATCCGTTGCGGTGGACGACGACCTCGCGGTCGCCCTCCCGGGTCTGCAGTGACGTCGGCATGCGGTAGTGCCCGTCCGCCGTCTCCTCCGCCATGACGGGGTACATGGTCATCTTGCGGCCCTCGACGTGGAAGGTCGTCTTCCACCCGTTGCTGCCCATGCCCCAGGACTGCGGGACGTCCGCGTCCGTCCCGGCGTGGGCGCGGGACTTCGGCACGAGGCTGCTCAGGGGCAGTTTGGCGGAGAACGTGCACCATCCGTCGCCGCCGGGCGTGAAGTGGACACGCGCGTCGTGCCGCCCGGCTCCGCTCATGCTGGTGACGCGGAGTTTGCCCCATTCCGGCACCTTGGGGCCGAGGTAGACGCCGCGCAGCTCCAGCTGGTCACCGACGAGACGGTGCCGGGTGATACGGCAGCGCACGATCTCGACGCGCAGCTTGAGCTTGCCCTGCAGGAAGACCGGGAGGATACGTGTGTTCTTGTCGACGTACCGGTAGGGCGGGTTGGCTGCGCTGCCCGCGCCGCCCCGGTCGATGCCCCGGTAGCGGAACAGTCCGCGGCTGAGGACACCGGCGGCCACGTCCCAGGTGCCCTCGACCCACTGGTTCTTGCGCTTGAGGCGCGTGGTGTCGATCCGCGCCTCGAAGCCGGCCCAGTCATAGCAATAACGATTCTGCTTCGAGTCCTCGGTGGCCTGCGGCGCATAGACGGTCTTCGCCGTGGTGATCGTCATGCGGCCCTGCTTCTTGTTCCGCAGGGCGATCGCCTTCACCGACATGTGCTTCTTGTGCACGTTGATGAACCGGACGTAGGCGGTTCCGGTGAGGATGAGCATGTCGGACTGGGAGCCCCACCGGGCACCGGACAGCGAGCCGTGCAGGGAGAGTTCCTTGTCCAGCCGGTAGGCCTTCTTGTCGAGGCCCACCTCCCGGTCACCGAGGTAGGGGTAGTTGAGGTAGCGCCGGAACCGCCGCTGCACGGGCATGGGACCGCCACGACGCTCGAACTCGACGACTTCGAGGAGTTCGGCCAGGCGCCGCTCACGCACCAGCAGCCACTTGACGCGGGCGTCCGCGGGCAGCTCGTCGATGATGGTGAGGTCGGTCTCGTCGAGGAACTCGTTGGCCCACTGCATGAAGGAGTGCTGGTACTCCTCGTCGGCGTCCGGGAGCACCTTCAGGTGGAGCATGAGGTCGGACTTCAGGCACGCGAGATCGTACTTCCGCTTGCTGTCCGCGTACTCCTGGAAGTCCTGGTCGCCGAGGAAGCGGCTCACGGACTGCACGGCCGCGACGCGGTCGCGCAGGTTCGACAGTTCGGAGTGGCGCTGGGTGATGGAAGGTGCCGCTCCGCCCTCCCGGCGGCGCCAGAAGTAGACGACGTCCGTGATGACGTCGACCTTGGCGGCGCTGAAGTGGGCGTACATGTTGACCCACGAGTCCTCGTACATCACGCCTTCGGGGAACCTGATGGAGTGGTGGTCCCAGAAGGAGCGCCGGAAGAGCTTGTTCCAGACGGTGCGGTCGTAGATCAGCGCCTCGAACTTCGTGATGTGCGTGCCGCGCCGGTTCTTCTGCATCGGGCCCTTGTGCAGCGGTGACTGCCACTTCTTGGTGGAGTTCATCATCTGCACGTTGCCCGAGACGAAATCCGCCTCGGATTCCTCGAGGGTGCGCACCAGGAGTTCGTAGGCGTACTCGGGGATGACGTCGTCGCCGTCCACGAAGGCGAGGAACTCCGCCGCGGGGTGGGTGTTGCGCAGTCCGGTGTTGCGCGCGTGCCCCGGCCCGTGGGCGTGCTGGCGGACCAGGCGGAAGCGGCGGTCGGCCGCGCAGAAGTCGGCCGCGATCCGCACCGATCCGTCGGTGGAGCCGTCGTCGACGAGGACGACCTCGAAATCACGGAACGACTGGCGCGCGATGGACTCCAGGCATTCGGCGAGATAGGCCTCGACGTCCTGAAAGGGCACGACAACGCTCAGGCGCGGATGAACCACCAACTCGTACTCCTACCAAGACATTTCGCCCATCAGGACATCAGCGGTCCACTCTGGACGCTCCACCCCCATACGCGGCGCACGGCGACCCCCTGCCGCCATGCCCCATCAGCACCCCCGGCCTCGCGAAAGCCCCCCTCCACACCGGCCACAGGTCCCACACATCTTAAGCCACCCATAAAGGTGGTCAAGGTTCATTCATGTGGCATTCATCGCTCTGCCGTGCTATCGCCACCCGAACGGGACTGAGCCATGAACCGCTGCCTATAGTTCTCCCACTGACGTGATCGCCTCAGTGGACCGGTTCTCCCCCCACCCGGGCCCTGCCACTCCGCCACGCGGAGCCCGTGAGGAGAGGAACCGAACATCATGACGCACAGCGCCACCACGGAGTCGCGGCGTGCGCGGCCGGAGACCGGCGGCGGACGCCGCCGGTCGCAGCGTCCCCGTCGCCGCTGGGGGCGCATCGTCCTTCTGTCGCTCCTGGCCGTCCTGCTCGCGGCGGGAGGCACGGGATACTGGCTCTACAGCGATCTGAACGGCAACATCGACGGGGTCGACCTGGACAAGGCCCTCGGCGACGACCGTCCGGAGAAACTGCCGACCTCCGGACAGAACCTGCTGATCCTCGGCTCGGACTCGCGCGCCGGCGCGAACGCCGAGCTGGGCACCGGCAAGGTGTCGGGCGCCCGGTCGGACACCGCGCTGGTGGTGCACATCCCCGAAGGGCGCCGGCAGGCCGTCGCCGTGAGCATCCCGCGCGACACGCTCGTCACCCGCCCGGAGTGCGCCAAGGAGGACGGCTCCACCTTCCCGGAGGCCGAGCGCGTCATGTTCAACTCCGTGTACTCGACGGCCGGCCCGGCCTGTGTGGTCAAGACCGTGGAGAAGATGTCCGGCGTCCGCATGGACCACTACATGGAGATCGACTTCGCCGGTTTCAAGGGGCTGGTCGACGCGATCGGCGGCGTGACCGTCACCATCGACGAGCCCATCAAGGACACCTCCAGCGGCCTGGACCTGAGCGCCGGAACCCACAAGCTGGACGGCACCGATTCCCTGGCGTTCGTGCGGACCCGGCACGGCGTCGGTGACGGCAGCGACCTGGGCCGCATAGGACTCCAGCAGCAGTTCATGATCGCCCTGCTGAGCGAGGTGAAGCGGCAGGACCTGTTCGGCAGCCCCACCAAGACGTACAAGATCGCCGACACCCTGACCTCGGCGCTGACCACCGACTCCGAACTGGCCTCACTGACCAGCCTGGCCGACTTCGCGCGCAGCATGAACGGGGTCGATCCGGCATCCATGGAAACGATCATGCTTCCGGTGGCGTACGACAAGATCGACCCGAACCGGGTGGTGGCCGCACATCCCCAGGTCGATCAGCTGTGGGAGGCGATCCGCTCCGACACGGAGATCCCCGAGTCCGCGAAGAAGTCGCCGGCGACGGGCGGCTGACCCCCGGCACGGCGCCGGGACGGCGACGGCCGCTCAGCTCCCGAGGGTGTCCCACCGCGTGAGAGCGAGACCGTCGCCGTCCTCCTGACGGGCGACCCTGGGCCTGCCGTCGGTGCCGATCAGCGCCATCACCACGCGGCCCCGCCCGTCCCGGCCCAGGGCCGGAGCGCCCTGGCAGGACTCGGCCAGCGCGTACCACCAGAATCCGGCGGCCTCGTTCTCGGTGCCGCCCATGCCGAGCACGGCCGCGCCGTCCTGGTCACGGTAGGCGAGGACGACACAGTCGTAGCCGTCCAGCGACGTGCGGAGGACCGCGTACGGCCGCTCGGCGGGAGTGCCGCCCAGGGCCACGGGCCAGTCGCCCGCCCGCCAGGCCGCCGCGCCGCCGCTCTCGGCGTCCGTCCAGAAGAACGTGGCCCGTCCGGGACCGGTCTCCAGGGCCGCGACCGTGCCCGGTGCGGGTCGCAGCGAGAAACCACGGGGACCCGCGAAGTCGCCGCCGGGCTCGGACTGACGCCAGACGAGCGCGCCCGTCTCGGCGGCGGCGCAGACCTCGATCCGTCCGTCGGCGAGCGCGACCGCCGCGGGCCGGGCGTCGATACCGCCGCCGCGCAGGTCCTCCCACGCCCGCCACTTGCCGTTCGGGGCCTCGCGCCGCAGCATGAGGCCGCCGTGCGCACCCCGCAGGAACACGTGCACGGTGCCGTCCTGGGCGACCGCCCCGACCGGCGCGGCGGGCGGACCGGACTGTTCCGGTTCCTTGTGCGGGTTGCCGAGGGACCGCCAGTCGCTGAAGGCGAGTCCGGTCTGGTACTGGACGGCGTGCACGATGTCCACGTTCCGTTTGCCGTCGGCGCCGGTGCGCTCCCTGCGGCCGAGGAAGTGGACGTAGGTGTTGGCTCCCTGGACCACCGTCAGATGTGTCAGCCCGGCCACCGGCACGAAGTGCGGACCGCTCCACTCCGGGCCGCCGACGGTGGTCTCCGTCCAGCGCAGCAGGCCGCCGTCGGTGGGGGCGTACAGCGTCAGCCGGCCGTCCTTGCCCCGGGTGAGCCAGTCTCCTCGGGCCGCTCCGGACGCGACCCCCCGGTACTGCTCAGCGGTGCGCCCGTCCTTGACGGAGGCGCCCATGGGGCCTGCCGGCTTTCTCCGCATCGCCTGGTGAACCTTCCTGAAGCCCGCCGCATCGCAGACACGGGAACCCTGAAACTCGGCACATCATATGTCGATCGTTCATCTGTTCCCCGGGCTCCGTCCCGTCGGCTCGGATGCCGGGCCGTCCTCAGACCTCCCGCCACGCCCGCAGCGCCAGCCCCGGCTCGTCCTTGCGGCCGGTGAGCAGGAGGGTGCCGGTGGACGGGATGAGGGTGGCCGCGACGATCTCGTCGTGTTCGTCCAGGGCCACGGCCACCTCCGCGTCGGGGGGAAGCCGGGGGCCGGACTCGGTCCACCAGGCACCGGCCCGCTCCCGCTCGGTGGGGTAGGCGGCGAACGCGACGCGGCCGCTCGCGGAGCGCTGGGCGAGCACCGTGCAGTCGTGGCCCTCGACGTCGCAGCGCACGGCCGATACGGGGCCGGGGCCGGCCGCGGTGACGAGGGGCACCGGCTCGGACCCGGGGCGCCAGGCGCACACCTCCCCGCGTTCGCCGGTGAAGTAGAGGGTGGTGTGTTCCGCGGAGGTGGCCAGCGCGCGGAGGGTGCCCGGACGTGCGAAGGCGCCGGTGTCCTCCGACCGCACGGGCTGCCCGCCGGGCTCCTCCTGGCGCCAGTGCGCGATCCCGCCCGGGACGGCCGCGTACAGCTCGACCAGGCCCGACTCCCCCGTCACGGCCGCGAGTCGCTCCTGGACGCCCTCTCCCCCGAGGTCCTGCCACGGGTTCCAGCCGCCCTTCTCCTTCTGCGCGAGCAGGCTCACCCCGCCGCCCTCGTTCCGGACGAAGACGTGCGCGCGGCCCCGGTCGTCGACGGCGACGGCGGGTGTGCCGGTGCGGTCGCCCTTCTTGTCGGGGTGGCCGACGGGGGTCCAGTCCAGCGGGGCGAGGCGGGGGCGGAAGTGGGTGGAGTGCACCAGGCCCGACCCGTCGGACCCGGTGGGCCGCCAGGCGACCAGGTGGGCGTAGCCGTCGGCGCCCTGTCCGACGGCGGGTCCCGGACGGAGTCTCTGGTCGCCGCCGACCCTGCGGGGTGTCTCCCAGGGGCCGCCGGGGGCGAGTTCCGCGCGGCACAGGACGGCGTCGTCCGACGGCAGGTAGACGGTGAGGCGGCCGTCGCGGCCGCGGAGGAGCCAGTCGCCGTTCACCGGTTCACCTTACGCAAACCGGTTCGTGCGGCGTGGGCGGACCCGACACCCGTCTGCCGCGTCGTCGTCGGTCACCGGATCCCCACGACCGGCTCCGCCCGCGTGCGGCGGGGCGGGCGGGCCGCGCGTGGGAGGCTGGCGGTATGGATGACACCGCCGCCCTGCTCGTGATCGTCGACGCCGCGAACGTCGTCGGGTCGGTGCCCGACGGGTGGTGGCGGGACCGGCGGGGGGCCGCGGAGCGGCTGCGCGACCGGCTGGCCGCGGACGGTCTGCCCGGTCGTTCCGGTCCGGTGGAGATCGTGCTGGTGGTCGAGGGGGCGGCGCGCGGGGTGGAGTCGGTGTCGGGCGTTCGGGTGGAGTCCGCTCCGGGCAGTGGTGACGATCACATGGTCGCGCTGGCGGCCGGGGCGGGGGACCGCCCGGTCCTGGTCGTCACGGCCGACCGCGAGCTGCGCCGCAGGGTGACCGCCGTGGGCGCGGAGGTCGCCGGTCCGCGGTCCGTGCCCCGCTGAGACCGGCGACGCCCGGTGCCCGCTACGCGTCGGCGTTCAGCTCCAGCCGCTGGTGGATCAGGCGGGCGAAGTGGGCCAGGGTGCGCCCGGTGGCCAGGTCGGCCGGGCCGAGGCGGATGTCGAACAGGTCCCTCGCCTGGACCAGGAACTGCATGCCCAGCAGCGAGTCCAGTCCGAAGTCGGTGACGTTGCGCGTGGGGTCCAGGTCGGCCGGGTCGGTCTGCAGGACGCCCGCGAGGAGCCGGGTGATCGTCTCGGTGATCTTGCGCACCGCCTCGTCCGCCGGGAGGTCCGCCAGTGTGCTCAGGAGTTCGTTGCGGGCGTCCGGGGAGGCCGTGGAGGAGGACGGGGCCAGCGGGGCGAGGCGGGGGGTGGCCAGGGCGGGCAGCAGGTGGCGTGCGGCTCCCCAGCGGTAGCGGCCCGCTCCGGCGACGTCGGTGCCGGCGGCCAGGAGGCGGTCGGCGGTGGCGAGGACCTCGGCGGGGGTGAGCAGTTCGAGGCCGCGTCCGGTCATGGCGGGGCCCATGCCGCTGCGGGCGACGTAGCCGGTCTCGCCGACCGGCCCCCAGGCCAGTGCCGTACCCGGCCGGCCGGCGCCGCGCCGGGCCCGGGTGAGGGCCTCCAGGTAGGCGTTGGCCGCCGCGTAGGCGGCCTGGCCCGGGTTGCCGATGCCGGCGGAGACGGAGGAGTAGGTGAGGAACAGGTCCAGGTCGCGGTCGGCGGTGAGGCGGTCCAGGAGGGCCGCGCCGCCCGCCTTGGGCGCCAGTACGGCGGCGAACCGGTCGTCGGTGAGGTCGGCCAGCACCGCGTCGTCCATGTGCATCGCCGCGTGGACGACGCCGCGCAGGGGGTGTCCGGTGGCGTCGACGGCGTCGAGGACCCGGCGCAGCGCGGTCTCGTCGGTGACGTCGGCGGCGTGGGCGGTGGCGTGCGCGCCGCGGTCGGCGAGTTCCTGGAGGAGGGCGGGCGCGTCGGGGGCGTCGGGTCCGCCGCGGGAGAGCAGGGCCAGGTGCCGGGCCCCGCGGTCGGCCAGCAGGCGGGCGGTGGCGGCGCCGAGTCCGCTCAGTCCGCCGGTGATCAGGTAGGTGCCCTCGCCGTCGAGGCGGAGGGTGCCGGGCGCGGGTTCCACGGGGACGGGTTCGTCGAGGGGGTCGAAGGTGACGACGACCTTGCCGGTGTGCCGGGAGTGCTGCAGGAGGTGGAAGGCCTCCTCGACGCGTGCGGCGGGGTGGACCGTGTGGGGCAGGGGGCGGTAGGTGCCGGAGGTGGCCTCCGCCTCGAAGTCCGTGAGGAGCAGGGAGCCGAGTTCCGGGGAGTCGATGACGGCGTCGAGGTTGAAGCCGATGAAGGTGAGGCTGCGGTCGAAGGGGCGCAGTGTGATCGGGTTGTTGAGGAAGATGTCCTTCTTGCCGAGCTCGACGAAGCGGCCGTTGGGGCTCAGGAGGCCGAGGCCCTGGGCGATGGCCTCGCCGCTGAGGGAGTTCACCACGACGTCCACGCCCCGGCCGCCGGTCAGTTCCCGTACGCGGGGGACGAAGTCCAGGCTGCGTGAGTCGAGTACGTGCTCGGCGCCGAGGGTGCGCAGCAGGTCCCGTTTGGTCTCCGTGCCGGCGGTGGCGATGACGCGGGCGCCCTGACGGCGGGCGCACTGCAGGACGGCCAGGCCCACCGCCCCGGCTCCGCCGTGGACGAGCACGGTCTCCCCGGGGCCGAGACGGGCCTGGTTGACGAGGGTCTGGTGGACGGTCAGGAAGGCGACGGGGAAGGTCGCCGCTTCCGTGAAGCCCAGTCCGTCGGGGATGCGGACGACGGCGGAGGCGGGGGTCGTCGCGTGGGAGGCGAGGGCGGCGGGCACGAGGCCGCAGACCCGGTCGCCGGGCTTCAGGTCCCGTACGCCCTCCCCCACGGCGCGTACGACGCCGGCGCCGTCGGTGCCCAGTCCGCGGCCGATCGGGCTGTTCTCCACCGCCTCGGGCGGCAGCAGGCCGTTGGCCCTCATGGGATCGCGGTAGTTGAGGGCCACGGCCCGCATCTCGAGGGCCACCTCGCCCGGTCCGGGTGCGGGGAGGTCCGTCTGCCGCCAGATCAGCCGCCGGCGCAGGCCGGGGTCGCGGGCTTCCAGGATGTACGGCGCGCCGGCGGGGACGCCGGGGGGTTCGTCCGCCGGGTGCTGGACCTGCCTGGGGACGAACCGGCCCCGGGCGGTCAGGACGATCTCGTCCTCCTGGGCGTTCGGGTCGTCGGCGACGGGGGCGAGGAGTTCGCCGGCCAGGCGGCGGGCGTCGGTGTTGGTGTCACCGGTGCGGTGGCAGGAGAGGCGTCGCAGGGACAGGTCGGGGCGCTCGTTGGCGAGGGTGCGGCAGGCCGCCCAGACGGCCGCGTCGACCGGGTGGGAGGGCTGCTCCGGGGCCGGGAAGAGGCCGGTCGGGCGGGTGGCGAGCCACACCCGGGGGCCGGCGGTGCCCTTCAGGCCGTCGCAGGCGGTGGCCAGGGAGCGCAGGAGGGCCGCCCGGCGGGTGGTCCGTGCGACGGTGTCATACGGACCCGGCTCGGCGAGCAGCAGGACGACGCGCGGATCGGTGTCCGTGGGCAGGGCCTCGCTCCAGGCGGCCGCCCGGTCGGGGGCGACGACGACGGTGGCCTTCCCGAGGAGGGCGGCCAGTGCCCGTGCGGTCGCCGTCTCGGTGTCGTCCTCGACGGCGACCACCCAGACGGCACCGGGAACCGCCGGCGGTGGCTCGGCGTTCGGTCCGTGGTCGTGGGCCGGTCCGTGGTCGTGACCTGGCCCCCCGTCCTGGCCCGGTCCGCCGTCGTGGTCCGCCGCCGCGAGGAGGACGGACCGGTCCTCGGGCCCGGTCTGCGCCACACCGGAGAAGCCGCACCGCCGCAGCAGCGGTGCCCACTGGTCGCGGGGGAGGATGCGGGACGCCGGGCGCAGGGTGTGGTCGCCGCGCTCCCAGAAGTCGTCCAGCGTGCCGGAGAGCAGGGCCTGGAGCCGGACGTGGTGCGGTTCGGTGGCCAGCAGGTGTCCGCCGGGGGCCAGCAGGGTGTGCAGCCGGCGCAGGGTCGCGGCCAGGTCGGTGGTGGCGTGCAGGGCGTCGCCCGCGAGGACGAGGTCGAAACCGGACCGGGGCAGGCCCTGACCGATCAGGTCGGCGTCCGGGTCCAGGGTGCGGTGGTCGACGAAGTCGTAGGCGGCGAAGCGGTGTTCGGCGCGGGTGAGGCCGCTGCCGGTGGGGGCGGCGCAGGTGTAGCGGGTCCGGTCGGCGGGCAGCACGGGCAGGGCCGCGGCGGTCAGGGCGGTGGTGGCCGCGCCGACTTCCAGGACGCGCAGCGGACGGTCGGCGGGCCAGCGGCCGACGATGTCGCCGAGCAGTGCCTGCACGGCGCGGTGGGCGAAGCGGTGGGCCGGGCCGGTCTCGTGGAGCTGCTCGTGCGCGCTGTCCCCGGCCGGCAGGAGCTCGCGTGCGTCGACGCGTCCCCGCACCACGTCGGGCAGCCGGCGCAGCTGCCGGTTGAGGAGCAGCGTCTCGGCGCCGTACGGGGGGTGGTCCTCCACCAGGCCGCGCAGCAGCGCCTCGGCGCGGGTCTCCGCGCCGGTCAGTTGCCAGGTCCGTCCGGTCGTCCGGGCGAGGCCCTGCTCGGCCAGCAGGGGCAGCATCAGCCGCACCGCCCGCCGGTGCCGGGGTTGCAGGCCTCCGGCCACCAGGTCGCCCATCGAGAACGGGGCCGCGGGGTCGGCGAGGAGGCCGTGCAGTGTCTCGGCCCAGCGGTGGGCGCCGGCCCGTTCGGCGGCGGCGGTGAACCGGTGGTGGCCGCTGTCGTCCAGGGCGGCGCGGGCGGCGGCGATCCGCGGCTCGGCCGCGCGCGCGATTTCGGCGGGCGCGGGGAGCGGGGAGGGCGGGGCGGGGGTTCCCGGGTGGGGGGCGGCCCGGAGCACGGTGCGCTGGACGGTCAGCGGGGTGCGCTCGGTCAGGTGGCCGCGGCGGGTGCGGCAGCCGTCGATCTCGGCGGTGACCGTGCCGTCGGCGTCGGCGTAGGTGATGTCCCAGCACATCTCGTTGGCGCCGCGGCTGCGCCGGCGCAGGTGGACGACGCCGGTGGGCGCGGGGGTGCGCCACACGCGTACGGATCCGAAGACGGTCGGCAGGAACGCGGCGGAATCCGCCTCCGTCCCGGCGAGGGCCACGGTGGCCTGCAGCGGCGCGTCGAGCAGGACCGGGTGGGCGGTGTAGGCGTCGGCGGTGTGCGCCAGCCGGTAGGTGACCAGCACCTCCTCGTCGCCGACGTCGACACGGTCGATGAGCTGGAAGTCCGGTCCGCAGTTCAGGCCGATGCCGTGGCACGTCCGGTAGAAGTCGGGGCCGTCGACGCTCCGGTCGCAGCGGGCCCGGAGCGCGGTGAGGTCGAGCGGGTCCGGCGCCGTGCCGAGCAGGGTGCGGACCTGGGCGCGCACGACGGGTCGGCACTCCCCTCCGTGTTCCTCGCGGACGCTGATGGTGACGGCGCCGTCGTCGGGGGTGACCGCGGTCTGCAGGGCGACCGGTGTCGGGTCCGGCCACGGCACGGACAGCGGGCGGCCGATCTCCAGGTGCCGTACCTCGACCGGGCGGTCCAGGGCCCGGCGGCCGGCGCTCAGGGCCATCTCCACGTAGGCGGCGGCCGGCATGAGGACGTCGTCCCCGATCCTGTGGTCGCCCAGCCAGGGCACCAGTTGCGGTTCGACGGTGCCGTGCCACACGGGGTGCGGGGCGGGCATCCGCTCGCCCACCAGCGGATGGTCCAGCAGACCGCTGCCGCTGGTGCCCGCGACCCGGTCGTGCGCGGTGCCGTGCCAGTACCTCTCGTGCTGCCAGGCGTAGGCGGGCAGGTCGACCACCCGGCCCGGCCGGGGGAAGTGGTGCCGCCAGTCGGTGGAGGTGTCGGCGGCGAGCAGGGCGGCGACGGCCGCCGCGGTCTCGCGGGGGCCGTCCCCGTCGCGGTGCAGGGTGGCGACGCAGGTGGCGCCGGTGCGGCGCAGGTAGGGGCGCAGCACCGGGTGCGGGCCGATCTCGGCCAGGGCGCCCGCGTGTTCGGCGGCGAGCAGGCCGGCCGCCTCGGCGAACCGGACGGGCTCGCGGACGTTGTGCCACCAGTACGCGGCGTCGAGTTCCGGCCCGTTCAGCCCGGTGCCGGTGACGGTGGAGACGAACGGGATGCGGGCGGGGGCGGGTTCGAGTCCGTCGAGGGCGTCGAGCAGTGGTTCCCTGATGGGGTCCATGGCCCGGCTGTGGAAGGCGTAGTCCAGGTCCAGTTCGCGGAAGAAGACGCCGCGGCCGGTCAGTTCGGCGCCCCAGGCGGCGAGTGCGTCGGCGTTCCCGGCGACGGTCACGTCGCTCTCGCTGTTGATGCCCGCGATCTCCAGGGCGCCGTCGTGGCGGAGCAGTTCCTCGCGTGCCCGCTCCTCGGGCAGGCCGACGGCGGCCATCCGGCCCCGGCCGGCCGTGGCGCCCTGGGTGCGGCTGCGTACGGCGATCACCAGTGCCGCCTGTTCGAGGGTGAGGATCCCGGCGGCGTGGGCGGCGGCGACCTCGCCGACGCTGTGTCCCGCCACGGCCCGCGGTCGCACGCCGTGCGAGGCGAGCAGTCCGGTCAGGCCGGTCTGGACGGCGAACAGGGCGGGCTGGGCGACCTCCGTGCGCTGCCACTTCCGGGGGGAGGGGTGGGCCAGTTCCTTGGCCACCGACCAGCCGAGGTGGGGGGCCAGGGCCGCGTCGGCCTCCTCGACGGCCCGGCGGAAGGCCGGTTCGCCCTCCAGCAGGTCGGCGGCCATGCCCGGCCACTGGGAGGCGTTGCCGGAGAACACGAACGCGGTCCCGTCCCGCTCGCCCGTGCGCACGACGGCCCCGCGGGCGGGCTCCGCGGCCGTCAGCCGGTCGAGCTGCCGGGCGGCGTCCCGCGGGCCGGTGGCCAGTACGGCGGCGCGGTGCGGGTGCGCGGTGCGCCGTACGGTGCTGGTGTGGGCCAGGTCGTAGAACTCGCCGGGCTCCGTGTCCCGCAGCCGCTCCGCCATGCGGGCGGTCATCCGCTTCAGCGCCTCGGGGGACCGCGCGGAGACGACCAGCGGCAGCGGGCGCCCGTCCGGCACCGGGTCCGGCCCGGGCTCGCGGGCGGGGGGCGGCGGGGTGACGACGGCGTGGGCGTTGGCCCCGCCGAAGCCGAAGGCGCTCACTCCCACGGCGGCCCGCTCCCCCACCTCCAGCGGGACGGGTTCGACGGCGGGGGCCAGTCCCAGGCCGTCGAAGTCGATCCGGGGGTTGAGGGGAAGGGCGTACAGGGACGCCGGCACCAGTCGGTGGCGCAGCACCAGGATCGCCTTGAGCAGGCCGGCCATCCCGGAGGCGGGCTCCAGGTGGCCGAGGTTCGACTTCACCGAGCCGATCGGCAGCGGGCCGCCGCGCCGGCTCCGGCCCAGCGCCCGGCCGATGGCCTCGGCCTCCGCCGGGTCGCCGATCTGGGTGCCGGTGCCGTGGGCCTCGACGTAGACCAGGTCGTCGGCGTCGATCCCGGCCTCCGCGTAGACCGTGTGCAGCAGCGCCTCCTGCGTCTCGGCGCTGGGGACGATCATGCCGGTGCTGCGGCCGTCGGTGTTGTTGCCGGTGGCGGCCAGTACGGCGTGGACGCGGTCGCCGTCCGCCACCGCGTCCGCGAGGCGCTTGAGGACGAGCACCGCGCCGCCCTCCGCGCGGACGAACCCGTCGGCGTCGGCGGAGAACGCCGCGCAGTGCCCGCGCCGCGACAGCATGCCCGCGTAGGAGAACCCGGCGAAGGAGTAGGGATTCGACAGCACGTTGACACCGCCGGCCAGGGCGACGCGGCCGGTGCCCTCGCGCAGGGTGCGGCAGGCCCGGTCCAGGGCGACCAGGGCGGAGGAGCAGGCCGTGTCGACGGCCATGCTCGGCCCGCGCAGGTCGAAGGCGTACGACATCCGGTTCGCCGTGATGGACAGGGTGGCGCCGGGCATGGTGTGCGGACTCGTGTGGTCCTGCATCATCGACAGGTTCACGCCGTAGCCGGGGTCCGAGACGCCCACGTACACGCAGGTGTCCGACCCGGCCAGCGATTCGGCGGGGATGGCGGCGTCGTCCAGTGCCTCGGCGGTCATCTCCAGCAGCAGCCGCTGCTGCGGGTCGATGTGCCGGGCCTCCGCGGGGGACATGCCGAAGTAGGCGGCGTCGAACGAGGCGACGTCGTCGAGGAAGCCGCCGGCGGCGGTGTAGCTGCGGCCGGGGCGCACGGTCCCGGGGTCGACCGTACGGTCGCGGGGCAGCCGGTCGGCGGGCATCTCGCCGACCACGTCCCGTCCGTCGCGCAGCACGGACCACAGGCCGTCCAGGTCGGTGATGCCTCCGGGGAGCCGGCAGCCCACGCCCACCACCGCCACGGCCCGTTCAAGCTGCTGCATCGCCAAGTCCCCGCCCCTTCACGCCGATTACTGGCCCTCGTGCGGATTGAAGCGGATCGAGGGGGACGACGAGCGGGAAAATCCACCACATATCACTCGTTGGGGTGGGCATGCCTGCGTATACGTCATTCCGGTCCGGCAGCGGCTACGGTGGCGCGGTGCCCGAAGCCATCCGTGCCCGTATCGCCGCCGTCTCCGCTCATCTTCCGTCCCGCTACCGGACCTTGGACGAGATCCGCGTCAAGATCGCCGGGACGGGTGGCTACGCTCCGCCGCCCGGCCTGCTGGAGGATCTCACCGGGGTGCGCGGGGTCCATGTGCACGAGGCCGGCGAGGACGCCTCCGACCTCGCCGTGACGGCCGCCCGCGCGGCGCTCGACGAGTCGGGGCTGAAGATCGGCGACATCGGTCTGCTGCTGTTCGCCTCGACCTCGCAGGACCTGGTCGAACCCGCCACGTCCCACCTCGTGGCCGCCAAACTGGGCGCCTCGTGCCCGGTGTTCGACGTCAAGAACGCCTGCAACAGCTTCCTCAACGCCATGGAGGTGGCCGCGTCGTTCATCGAGACCGGCCGCTACCGCACGGTCCTCATCGCCTGCGGCGAACCCTCCACCCTGGCCACCCGCTGGCACGTCCCCGACCGGGAGGACCTGCTCAGGGCCCTGCCCGGTTACACCACCTCCGACGCCGGCGCCGCGATGGTGCTCACCGCCGGCCCCGCGGGTGACGGCGATCCCGGCATCCTGGTCCAGCGGTTCGTCAGCAACTCCGCCGCCTGGAACGCCTGCACCGTGTCCGGCGGGGGGAGCATGCACCACCTCTCCGTCCACGACGACCACACCACCCTGCGGCTGAACGGGGACCTGCGCCAGGCCGCGCTCGACGTGCTCCCCCGGATCCTGGACACCGCCGGGGAGGGACTCGAGGCGGCACGTTCCGGCGCCTACGCCTTCATCGCCTTCCACCAGATCGCCATGCCGCAGTACCGCGAGGTGATCGACCTGTTCTCCCTCCCCGAGGACCGCTGCCTGCCCGCGGTGGCCGAGCACGGGAACTGCGCGGCGGCCTCCCTCCCCCTGCAACTGGTCAAGGCGCGGGAGGCCGACCGCATCGAGAGCGGGGACCTGGTGGCGATGATCGGCCTGGCCAGCGGTTTCAGCTTCGGCCTGGCTCTCGTACGGTGGTGACCGCCCGAGCCGTGGACACCCCGGCCCCCGCCCCCGTACCGGATCCCGCCACGCTGGAGCGGCTGATGCCGGGCTACCCCGCGCCCCGGCACTGGCGGCGCGTGCCGGTCACCGGGCAGCACTATCTCGATCTCGGCTCCGGGCAGCCGGTGCTGTTCCTGCACGGCAACCCGTCGTGGAGCTACGTCTGGCGGGGGCTGCTGCACCGGCTCTCCCCGCACGCCCGCTGCCTGGCACCGGACCTGCCGGGCTTCGGGCTGTCCCGGCATCTGCGGCCCGCGGACGGGGTTCCCGACCCCTACGAGGCCCAACTGGAAAGCCTGGACGGCCTCTACCGCCATCTGGTGCGGGACGCGGGGCTGCCCGAGCGGGGCTGGACGTTCGTCCTGCACGACTGGGGCGGCCCGCTCGGTGCCGCCTGGGCCCTGCGGAACCCGGGCGTGGTGGCCCGGCTGGTCTTCTGCAACACCGTGGCCTTCCCCTTCCCGGACGGCTTCCGGCTGCCGTTCTACCTGCGGTGGATCCGTGACCACCGGACGGTCGCCGAACTCGTCCACGCCACCAACGCGTTCGCCCGCGTCGCCGTGCGCGCCGGGGTCCACCGCCCGCTGCTCACCGCCGAGCGACGGGCCTATCTGCGGCCCTGTGCCCGCCGCGCGGAGCGCCGGGCGGTCACCGACGCCGTCCGGGCGATCCCCCGCGACCCCGCGGACCCGGCGTGGCGGCTGCTCGAACCTCCCGGCGGCGGGGCCGGCCTGTCGGAGCTGCCGCTGCTCGTCGGCTGGGGCATGCGCGATCCCGTCTTCACCCCGGCCCTGCTTCAGGAGTGGGTCCGCCGCCACCCCCACGCCGCCGTCCACCGCTTCCCCGACGCCGGGCACTTCGTGATGGAGGACGCCGGCGCCGAACTGGGCGACCGCGTCCGTGACTTCCTCCAGGGGGCACCATGACCGCCACCGTTCCCGGCATCGCCGCACGCCTGACCGACGGGCCCGACGCCGTCGCCCTCGTCGAATGCCGTAGGGGGACCTCCCGGACGACCGGCCGCGGCGAGCTGGTGCGGCGCTGCCACCACCTCGCGCGGGCCCTGCGCGAGGCGGGCGTACGGCCCGGTCACAAGGCCGTCGTGATGACCCGCGACGCCCACGACCTCACCGCCGTCTCGTACGCCCTCGGCCTCGTCGGCGCCGTCCCCGTCCTGATCGAACCGCGCGCCGAGGTCGGCCGCTGCCTGCGGGACGTCGCCCCGGACGTCTTCGTCGGGGAGCCGCTGGCCCACCTCGGGCGCCGGGCCCTGGGGTGGGGCCGCCCCCACGTCCGGATCCCCCTGGTCACCGGTCCCGCGCCGCTCCTCCTGGGACGGCGGCTGGCCACCCGCGTGCCGGCCGGTGACGTCCCGGCCTCGCGGGTGCGGGAGCCCGACGGCGACGAGCCGGCCCTCATCGCCTTCACGTCCGGCTCCACCGGACGGCCCAAGGGCGCCGAGTACCGCCACACCACCCTGGCCGGGCAGCTCGACGCGCTGACCGCGCTGATGGCCCCCCGGCCCGACGACGTACTGCTCGCCGGATTCCTGCCGGTCGCGCTGCTCGGCCCGCTGCTCGGCGTGACCACCGTCGCCCCGGCGGTGAACCACCTGGCCCCGGCCCGCACACCGCCGGAGGAACTCGTCGGGCCGATCCTGGAACACCGGGCGAGCATCGTCCTGGCCTCCCCCGCCGTGCTCACCCTGATCGCCCGTCACTGCGCCCGCCACGGCGTCACCCTGCCCTCGGTCCGGCAGGTCCTGTCCTTCGGAGCCCCGCTGCGCGTCCGCCTCGCCGACGCCCTGCGCGAGGCCGTGCCGGACGACGCCGAGATCCTCAGCGTCTACGGCGCCACGGAGTGCCTGCCCGTCTCCGCGATCGCCGACCACGACCTGCGGGCCTCGCGCACCGCGCCGCCCGCCGGGCACGCCGGCACCTGCCTGGGCCGGCCGCTGCCCGGCATCCGCGCCCGGATCCTGGACGCCGACGCCACCGGACTCGGCGAGATCGCCGTCACCGGTCCCACCGTCAGCCCCGCCTACCACGCGCGCCCCGACGCCGACGCCGCCACCAAGAGCGACACCGGCCACGGCGTGCTGCACCGCACCGGGGACCTCGGCCGGCTCGACGACGAGGGCCGGCTGTGGTTCCTCGGCCGCAAGGCCCACCTGGTCACCGGCACCGGCTTCACCCTGACCACCGAGGACATCGAGGCCGCGGCGGACACCGCCCCCGGCATCCGGCGCACCGCCCTGGTCGGCGTCGGCACGGCCGTGTGCCAACTGCCCGTGCTGTGCGTGGAGCCCCTGCCGTCCACCCCGCGCGCCGCCGCCCTGGCGGCCGTACGCACCGTCCTGAAGGACCATCCGGACGGGCACCGCGTCGGCGCCCTGCTGATCCGTACGGCCTTTCCCACCGACCCCCGGCACAACTCCAAGATCGACCGCATGCGGCTGGCCGGCTGGGCCGCGAAGCGCCTGCGCGGGAGGGTCCGATGAAGGTACTGGTCACCGGCGGGAGCGGCTTCCTCGGCCTGGAGATCTGCCGGCAGCTGAAAGCGCGCGGCGACACCGTCTCCTCCCTGGGCCGCCGCCCCAGCGGCGCGCTGGAGCGGCTGGGCGTCCACCAGCACCTGGGGGACCTCGCCGACGCCGCCGCGGTCTCCCGTGCCGTCGCCGGGTGCGACGCCGTCGTCCACAACGCCGCCCTGGCCGGTGTCAGCGGCCCGCCGCGGCCCTACTGGGTCACCAATGTCGTCGGCACCCGCCATGTGATCGAGCAGTGCCGCGCCCACGGGGTGGGCACGCTCCTCTACACCTCGACCGCCAGTGTCGTCTTCCGGCCCGGCGGTGTGGAAGGCGTCACCGAGAGCCTTCCCCCCGTCCCCCGTCACCTGGCCGCCTACCCCGCGACCAAGGCCCGCGCCGAGGCCCTGGTGCTGGCCGCGCACGGTCCGGAGCTGGCCACCGTCTCGCTGCGCCCGCACATCATCTGGGGGCCGGGCGACCCCCATTTCGCACCCGCCCTCACGCGTGCCGTGCGGGCCGGCCGGCTGCCGATGCCCGGTGACGGCGGCAACCTCGTCGACACCACCCACGTCCGTACCGCCGCCCACGCCCATCTGCTCGCCCTGGACCGGCTGCGGCGGTCGCCTCGGGCGGTGGGCGGCCGCGCCTACTTCGTCGGCCAGGACGACCCGCGTCCCCTGCGCGAGCTCACCGGGCACTTCCTGCGGGCCGCCGGCGTCGACGCCCGCTGGTGCGCCGTACCGCCCCGGCTCGCCACCGCCGGTGCCGCGGCCGGCGACGCGCTGCTGCGCGCGGTCCGCAGTTCCCGCACCCACGCCCTGAGCCGCTTCCTGGTCGCGGAACTGCTGCATCCGCACTGGTTCGACCTCACCGCCGCCCGCCGCGACCTGGGCTTCGAGCCGCCGGTCGGGTTCGACGCCGGTATCGCGGAGCTCACCCGGCTCACCCCGTCCGCCCCGAACGACGGCGAGGAGACACCGTGCCGGACACCTACGACGCCGTCCGTTCCGTCCTGACCGGCTCCTTCCGCGTCCCCGAGGACGGGATCCGGCCCGAGCTCACGCCGGGGCAACTGGACCTGGACGCCCCGGCACCGGGGTTCGACATCGACTGCGTGACCGAGGAGCCCCGTCGGCAGGACGTCCGTATCGCCGTCAGCCACTCCTTCGGCTTCGGCGGGCACGACGTCGTCCTCGCCCTGGCCGAGGCATGACGGCGGGCCCCGCCGGTTCAGCGGGACGGTGGGGCGGGCGGGGCGGAGGCGGCCGGGTCCTCGTCGTGGCCCGGGGCCATGCGGCTGTGGGTGCGGCTGTAGAGGAAGTAGACGACGATGCCGATCGCCATCCAGACGCCGAAGCGGACCCAGGTCTCGGCGGGCAGGTTCAGCATCAGCCACAGGGACGCGGCGACCGACACGATCGGCAGGACCGGCACCCAGGGGGTGCGGAACGACCGGTGCAGGTCGGGCCGGGTCCTGCGGAGGATGATCACGCTGATCGCGACGATCACGAAGGCGAACAGGGTGCCGATGTTCACCAGCGCGGCCAGTTCGTTCAGCGGGGTGAAGCCGGCGAGGACCGCGATGACGACGCCGAGCAGGATCGTCGGCCGGTGCGGGGTCTTGAACCGGGGGTGGACCCGGGAGAAGAACCGGGGCAGCAGTCCGTCGCGGCTCATCGCGAAGAAGACACGGGTCTGGCCGAGCAGCAGGATCATGCAGACGGTCGTCAGGCCGACGGCGGCGCCGAAGCTGATGAAGCCCGCGAACCAGGGATGCCCGGTGGCCTTGAAGGCGTCCGCCAGCGGGGCGTCCACGGACAGCTCGCTGTAGTGCTGCATACCGGTGACGACGATCGACACCAGGACGTACAGCACGGTGCAGATGAACAGGGAGCCGAGGATGCCGCGGGGCATGTCGCGCTGGGGGTTGCGGGTCTCCTCGGCGGCCGTGGCGACGATGTCGAAGCCGATGAAGGCGAAGAACACCACCGAGGCGGCGGTGAAGATGCCCATCACACCGAAGTTGGCCGGGGCCCAGCCGAACATGAGCTGGATGAGCGGGGCTTCGAGGCTCTCGCCGGGGGGCACGGGCTTGGAGTCCGGGATGAACGGGTCGTAGTTGTCGGCGGTGATGAAGAAGGCCCCCGCGATGATCACCACGAGGACCACGGTCACCTTGACGGCGACGACGATCGAGGTGACGCGGGCGGACAGCTTCATGCCGAGGACGAGGATGCCGGTGAGCACCAGCACCAGGACGGCGGCGAGGATGTCGAACCCGAAGACGTCGGAGCCCTCGCGGCTGCCCAGCGCCGCGGGCATCTCCCAGCCCGCGTTGCCCATGAGCGACTGGATGTAGCCGGACCAGCCGACGGCCACCACCGCCGTGCCGAGCGCGAACTCCAGGACCAGGTCCCAGCCGATGATCCAGGCCGGCAGCTCGCCCAGAGAGGCGTAGGAGAACGTATAGGCGGAGCCCGCCACCGGGACGGTGGAGGCGAACTCGGCGTAGCAGAGCGCGGCGAGCGCACAGACGACACCGGCCACCGTGAAGGCCAGGGCCACCGCGGGTCCGGCGTTGTTCTTGGCGACCGTACCGGTGAGGACGAAGATGCCGGTGCCGATGATGACACCGACGCCGAAGACGGTCAGGTCCAGCGCGGACAGGGATTTCTTGAGCGCGTGCTCGGGTTCCTCGGTGTCCCGGATGGACTGCTCGACGTTCTTCGTCCGGAAGAGAGGGCTGGTCACGGGTACCTCCCACGCTTGGCGTCCTCGACATGATCGAGAGGGGGCGTAGGTCGTATGCCCCGGTACGGGCACCCTCACGCAAACGGGCCGCCCGCGCCACTTTTCACAAGGGCACGGGCGGCCCATCCGGGCGACGCCTGGCGGCGGGTCAGTCGCGGGCCGGCTCCACCGAGTCGACCGCGTCGGCGGCGGAGCGCTCGTACCGTCCGTCGAGCTTCGCCACCAGGCCGGTGACCTGGCGGGCGATGTCGGGGGCGGTCAGTCCGATCTCGGCCATGACCTCGGCGCGCGAGGCGTGGTCGAGGAAGCGCGGCGGGATGCCGAAGTCGCGCAGCGGCACGTCCACGCCGGCGTCGCGCAGGGCCTGGGCGATCGCGGAGCCGACGCCGCCGACGCGCGAGTTGTCCTCGACGGTGACGACCACGCGGTGCTTCTCGGCGAGCGGGGCCATGGCCTCGTCGACGGGCTTGACCCAGCGCGGGTCGACGACGGTGGCGGAGATGCCCTGCCGGTCGAGCAGGGCGGCGATCTCCAGGCACATCGGCGCGAGGGCGCCCACGGAGACCAGCAGCACGTCGGGGGCGTCGGTGCCGGGCTCGCGCAGGACGTCCATGCCGCCGACGCGGCCCACGGCGGGTACGGCGGGGCCGACGGCGCCCTTGGAGAAGCGCACCACGGTGGGGGCGTCCTCCACGGCGACGGCCTCGCGCAGCTGGGCGCGCACCTGGTCGGCGTCGCGCGGGGCGGCGAGCCGCAGCCCGGGGACGACCTGGAGGATCGACATGTCCCACATGCCGTTGTGGGAGGCGCCGTCGGTGCCGGTGACACCGGCCCGGTCGAGCACGAACGTCACGCCGCACTTGTGCAGGGCCACGTCCATGAGCACCTGGTCGAAGGCGCGGTTGAGGAAGGTGGCGTACACGGCGAAGACGGGGTGCACCCCGGCGTGGGCGAGGCCGGCCGCGGAGACGGCGCCGTGCTGCTCGGCGATGCCGACGTCGTAGACCCGCTCGGGGAAGCGCTTGGCGAACTTGTCGAGGCCGACCGGCTGGAGCATGGCCGCGGTGATGGCGACGACGTCCTCGCGCTCCTCGCCGAGCTTGACCATCTCCTCGCCGAAGACACTCGTCCAGTCGGCGCCGGAGCTGGCGATCGGCAGGCCCGTGTCGGGGTGGATCTTGCCGACGGCGTGGAAGCGGTCGGCCTCGTCCTGGAGGGCGGGCTGGTAGCCGCGGCCCTTCTCGGTGAGGCAGTGCACGATCACCGGGCCGCCGAACCGCTTGGCGCGGGCCAGGGCGGACTCCAGGGCCTCGATGTCGTGGCCGTCGATGGGTCCGACGTACTTCAGGCCGAGGTCCTCGAACATGCCCTGCGGGGCGATGAAGTCCTTCAGGCCCTTCTTGGCGCCGTGCAGCGTGTCGAAGAGGGGCTTGCCGACGACCGGGGTGCGCTCCAGGAGGTCCTTGGTGCGGGTCAGGAAGCGCTCGTAGCCGTCGGTGGTGCGCAGGGTCGCCAGGTGGTTGGCGAGGCCGCCGATGGTGGGCGAGTAGGAGCGCTCGTTGTCGTTGACGACGATGACCAGCGGGCGGTCCTTGGCGTCGGCGATGTTGTTCAGCGCCTCCCAGGCCATGCCGCCTGTCAGCGCGCCGTCACCGATGACCGCGACGACGTGGCTGTCGCGCTTCTTGATCTGGTTGGCCTTGGCGATGCCGTCGGCCCAGCCGAGCACGGTGGAGGCGTGGCTGTTCTCGATGACGTCGTGCTCGGACTCGGCCTGCGAGGGGTAGCCGGACAGGCCGCCCTTCATCTTCAGCCTGGAGAAGTCCTGCCGGCCGGTCAGCAGCTTGTGGACGTAGGACTGGTGGCCGGTGTCCCAGAGCACCTTGTCCTTGGGCGACTCGAAGACCCGGTGCAGGGCGATGGTGAGCTCCACCACACCGAGGTTGGGGCCGAGGTGGCCGCCGGTCTTGGAGACCGCGTCGACGAGGAAGGTCCGGATCTCCCCGGCCAGCCGGTCGAGCTCCTCCAGGCTGAGCCGGTCCAGATCGCGCGGTCCCCTGATGCGGGTCAGCAGCGGCACCCGTGCCTCCTTGCAGTAGAGCTGATCGAGCTGTTGCCGGGCGGGTCGAGTCTAATGTTCCGCCCGGCGGGAACGACTCCGGGCGGTGCGTCGTACGTCACCCGATCAGCAGTACCCCGGATGTGCGAGTCCTACGACACGACCGTGGCCCGGCGCCTGTGAGGCACCGGGCCACAGCAACGCACCCAGGGGCGCGGTCAACCACAGCTGACCGGCAGTCGAAACACTACGCGCGCCCCGCGGTCTTCTGCGTCTTACGGGTGACCGCGTCGATGACGACGGTCGCGAGCAGCACACCGCCGGTGATCATGTACTGGACCGGCGAGGCGATACCCTCGAGCGCCAGCCCGTACGTGATCGAGATGATCACCATCACACCGAGCAGCGCGTCCCACGTGCGGCCACGACCGCCGAAGAGCGACGTACCACCGATGACCGCCGCGGCGATGACGTTCATCAGGAACTCACCGGTACCCGCGCCCTGGTTGGCGGAGGCGATCTTCGACGCGACGAACAGGCCGCCGATCGCGGCGAACGTACCGGCGATCGCGAAGACCGAGATGCGGACCATCTCGACGTTGATGCCGGCACGGCGGGACGCCTCGACGCTGCCGCCGAGCGCGAAGACCTTGCGGCCGTACGCGGTGCGGCGCAGCACGAAGTCCGTGAGCACCAGGAACGCCAGGAAGATCACCACGGCCAGCGGCAGGCCCTTGTACTGGTTGAAGACGATCGCGGCGGCGAAGGCCAGGATCGCGAGCAGTACGGTCCGCACGATGAGCTCGTTCAGCGGGCGGGACGGCACACCGGCGGCCTCGCGGCGGCGGTTGTCGAAGAACGCGGTGAGGAAGTAGCCCACGGTCACGACGATCGCCAGGCCGTACGCGGCGGCCACATCGCTGAAGTAGTAGCTGGTCAGCTTGACGACGAGGCCGTCGGAGTCGAGGTTGATCGTGCCGTTGGCGCCCAGGATCTGCAGCATGAAGCCCTGCCAGAACAGCAGTCCGGCCAGTGTCACGGCGAAGGCCGGGACGCCGATGCGGGCGAAGATGAAGCCGTGGATGGCGCCGGCCGCCGTGCCGCTGAGGATCGCCAGCACCAGGGCCAGCACCTCGTTCATCCCGTGGGTGACGTTCATGACCGCGAACGCCGCGCCCGCGACACCGCTGACCGAGCCGACCGACAGGTCGATCTCGCCGAGCAGCAGGACGAAGACGATACCGACGGCGATCATGCCCGTGCCGACCATGGCGACGGACATGTCGGAGAAGTTGCCGGCGGTGAGGAAGTTGGAGTTCAGGCTGGTGAAGATGGCCCAGATGATCAGCAGGCCGACCACGACGGGGATGGAGCCGAGGTCACCGGCCTTCATCTTCCGCTTGAACTCGTTGAGGTAGCCCGCGAAGCCCTGTTCGCGCACCAGCAGCCGGGGGTCGACAGCGGTGACCGCCGCGGACGCCGCCTCGGGGTTCTCCACGGCGTGGTCCTCGGTGGGGGTGGAGGTCTTTTCGGTGCTCACTTCTTGATCTCCCCATTGGTGCGCGCCGCACGACGGGTCACGGCGTTGTCCGTGGCGCCCGTGATGGCGGAGATGATCTCTTCCTGCGAGGTCGACTTGACCTCGAAGACGCCGTTGTTGCGCCCGAGGCGCAGGACGGCGACCTTGTCCGCCACGGCCTTCACATCGGCCATGTTGTGGCTGATGAGGATGACGGCGTGGCCGCGCTCGCGCAGCCGCTCGACGAGGTCGAGGACCTGCGCGGTCTGCTCGACGCCGAGGGCGGCGGTGGGCTCGTCCAGGATCACCAGCTTGGGCTCGCCGAGCATGGACCGGGCGATGGCCACGACCTGGCGCTGACCGCCGGAGAGGGAGGCGATCGGGATGCGGACACTGGGGATGCGGATCGACAGGGTGTCGAGGAGCTCGCGGGAGCGGCGCTCCATCTCCACCTCGTCCAGGACTCCGCGCCTGCGGATCTCCCGGCCCAGGTAGAGGTTGCCGACGACATCGATGTTGTCGCACAGCGCGAGGTCCTGGTAGACCGTCGCGATGCCCAGGTTCTGGGCGTCGTGCGGCTTGTTGATCTGGACGGCCTTGCCGTCCCACTCGATGGATCCCTCATCGATGGGATGCACGCCGGCGATCGTCTTGACCAGCGTGGACTTTCCGGCGCCGTTGTCGCCCACCAGGGCGACCACCTCACCGGCGTGGACCTCAAGCTCTACGTCGGTGAGCGCCTGGACGGCACCGAAACGCTTGGAGACCCCGCGCAACGCCAGCACGGGCGTAGCGGACACGTGAACCATCTCCTTCGCCGCCTGACCCGGCGGGAGGTTGTGCAGAAGTTTCTGAGGGGGGTGTTCCGTCCGGCGCCCCGCGTAGCTTGCGGGGCTGATGTGTGCGGGGCGCCGGCGGAGCGCGTGGCAGTCGGTCCCGTGCGGGGAGTCCGGGTCACGGACTCCCCGAGGCATCACGGGAGTTGGGGACTGCTTACTTGAGGCCGATCTTGTCGCAGGCGGCCTTGTACTTGTCCGTGCAGATCTCCTGGACGGTGTAGATGCCGTCCTTGATCACGGTGTCGTTGATGTTGTCCTTGGTCAGCGAGACGACCGGGACGATCACGGACGGGATGCCCTTGGCGGTGGGGCTGTCGACCTTCTCCTTGGCGATGGAGTCGAGCGACTTGCCCTGGGCCAGCAGCACGGCCATCTCCGCGGCCACGTCGGCCTCCTGCGGGTACGGCTTGTAGACGCTCATGTACTGCTCACCGGTGACGATGCGCTGCACACCCGCGAGCTCGGCGTCCTGGCCGGTGACCGGGAGGTTGTCGATGCCGGCGCGCTTCAGGGCGGTGATGATGCCGCCCGCCATGCCGTCGTTGGCGGAGTAGACGCCGACGATCTTGTCCTTGCCGAGGGCCGAGATGGCCGCCTGCATGTTGGAGTTGGCGTTCTCCGGCTTCCACTCCTTGGTGTCGTACTCGCGGCCGATCTTCACCTTGCCGTCGAGGACGGAGTGCGCGCCTTCCTTGAACATGGCGGCGTTCGGGTCGGTGGCGGACCCGTTCATCATGACGATCTGGCCGTCCTTGGCCTTGTCGCCCAGCGCCTCCAGCAGGGCCTCGCCCTGGGTCTTGCCGACGGTCACGTTGTCGAACGAGGTGTAGGCGTCGATCGGACCCTCGGCGAGGCGGTCGTAGGCCACGACCGGGATGCCGGCGTCCTTGGCCTTCTTCACCGAGCCGGCGATGGCCTTGGAGTCCACCGCGTCGAGGATGATCACGTCCACCTTGTTGGTGATCATCGTCTCGACCTGCTGGTTCTGCAGGCTGGCGTCCTGCTTGGCGTTGTTGTAGACAACCTCGCCCTTGTTGTTCGTGAGCTCCTTGACCTTCTTCTCGATCAAGGGCCTGTCGAGCTTCTCGTACCGCGCGGTCTGGTTCTCCGGCAGGAGCAGGGCGACCTTGATGTCGTCGCCCTTGGCGGCGGAGTCACCGGAGTCGCTCTTGTCGCCGGACTCGGCGGCGCTGCCACAAGCGGCGAGCGAGACGGCCATCGCACCGGCGGCGACGGCAAAGGCAGCACGACGCATACGCGTGTTCACTTCTACAAACCTCCCTGACGAGGCCGCGTCGTTGCGGCCGAGGTGGCTGGAAGTCAACTCGGCCACACGTGCGACGTCAAGAAGTAAATCCTTAACGAGATGGCAACGGTGCCATCCGTTCTCTAAGTGAAGGCAGGGGTGGCCGCGGCGAGCGACCCGGTCGCGGTGCCGTCCAAAAGGGTCGAATCGCCCATCTCGCTCAGTGCGAGGGCGAGCGCTCCGAGCACCTCCGCACGGCCTCCAAGTGCCCCGGGGAGAACGGACAGTTGACGTGCCGCACTGGGGATCGCATAGCGGCCGACGGACTCCCGGATCGGCCCGAGCACCAGCTCACCGGCCTCGGCGAGATCACCGCCGAGCACCACCCGGCTCGGGTTCAGCAGGTTGCAGAGATTGGCGACTCCACTGCCGATGTGGCGGCCGACGTCGGCGATCACCCGACGGCAGCCAGGGTCCCCGTCCCGCGCCAGCCGCACGACGCCCTCCATCGTGAGGTCGGTGCCGTGACTGGGCTGGAGCAGCGGGAGCACATAGCGCGCGGCCGTGAAGGTCTCCAGGCAGCCGCGGTTGCCGCAGCGGCAGACGGGTCCGGATTCATCGAGTGTAATATGTCCGATTTCGCCCGCGGTGCCGCCCGGGCCGCGATAGATCTTCCCGTTGATCACCAGACCGGCGCCGACACCGCTGGCGACCTTGATGTACGCCAGGTCGCGCACGCCCCGGCCGCTGCCCCAGACCATCTCGCCGAGGGCGCCGAGGTTGGCGTCGTTGTCCACGTGCACCGGTACGCCGAGCCGCCCCCGCAGCTCCTCGGCGGGCCTGGCACCGGTCCAGCCGGGCAGGATCGCGGTCGAGCCCAGGGTCCCGGACTCCACGTCGATCGGCCCCGGCACGCCGAGGCCCACCCCCGCGACCTTGGACGGGTCCACCCCGGTCGCCTCGATCAGCCGTTTGACCAGTTGCTCCGCCCGGTCGAGGCCCTGCGTCGCGGAGGCGTCCACATCCAGCGGCTCGGACTCCTCGGCCAGCACCTGATGGGCGAGGTTCCCGACCGCGACCCGCAAATGGGTGTGGCCGAAGTCGACCCCGATCACGATGCCGGCGTCCCCGCTCAGCGAGACGCTGCGCGCCCGGCGCCCGCCCGCCGAGGTGGGCGTGACCTCGACCGTTCCGCCGTCCTTCAGCTCCCGGACGATGTTGGAGACCGTGGCCGCGGACAAACCGGTCGTCCTCGCGATCTCGGCCTGGGTGAGGGATCCCGCAAGACGTACTGCTCGGACGACCCGCTCCAGGTTGGCTCGGTGCAGCGACGACTGCGACCCCGGAGTCTCCACGACGACCTCCTGCGCGCGGGGGCCGCTTCGGTGAGGCCCCTCTCATGTCCAACTAGTGAACTCTAAGATGAGCCGTTCGGGTTGCCTCCCGTCAAGAGGTTGAACCGTTTCCGGGTGCACGGACACAAGGACACGCGCCGCTCCCAGGGGCGGGAGCGGCGCGTGCACGAGGCGTTCCGGTGCGTCACTTCAAGGCTGTACCAGTGGGTCACTTCAGGGTCGCGGAGGTGAGCCCTGCCTGCACCTGGCGCTGGAAGGACAGGTAGACCACCAGCATGGGCACCATGGCGATCGTCACGCCCGCGAAGAGCACGGGGAGGTCCGAGGCGTAGCCCTGCTGCTGCTGGAGCTGGATCAGTCCCTGGGTCAGCACGTAGCGTTCCGGATCGTCACCGCTCTGCGGCTGCATCAGCACCGTCGGCAGGATGTACTGGTTCCACTGGCCCAGCGTGTTGAAGATGCCGACGCTCAGCAGACCGGGCTTGGCCATCGGCAGCATCACCTGGAAGAAGGTCCGGGTGTGCGAGGCGCCGTCGAGGATCGCCGCCTCGAAGACGGCCGTGGGCAGCGTCCGGAAGAAGGCGTGCATGAAGAACACCGTGAACGGCATCGAGTAGGCGACGTACACCAGGATCAGCCCCTGGTAGCTGTTCAGCATGTCGAGCCGTTTGACCATGAAGAACAGCGGCACCAGGGCGAGGAACACGGGGAACATCGCGCCCGCGACGAAGAAGTAGTACAGGAACCGGTTGCCCCAGAACTCGTACCTGGCCAGCACGTACGCGGCCATGGAGCCGAGCAGCATCGTCAGCGGCACGGAGAAGACCAGCACGACGACGGTGTTGAGGAAGTAGTCCCCGATGCCCTTCTCCCAGGCGCGGGAGAACACGCCGAGGTCCCAGTTCTGCGGCCAGCCGAAGGCGGAGCCGCCGATCTGCGTGTCGGTCTTGAAGGAGCTCAGCACCAGCCACAGCAGCGGCAGCACGATCAGCACCGCCCACACGACGAGGAAGCCGTGCGAGAAGACGTTCAGCACGACGCCTTCGCCGCGCCGGTCGCCGGGGCGGACGGTGCCCTTGCCCACCGGCGGCGGGGGCGGGGTGGGGCCCCCGGTGGGGGCGGTTTCCTTGAGGGGTGCGCTCATCGTCGTTACTCCGCCTCAGAACTCGATGCGCTCGCGACGGGTGGCGCGCAGCATGACCACGGACACGATCAGGGTGAGGACCAGCATGACCACGCCCATGGCGCAGGCGTAGCCGCTCCGGCCGTACAGCAGGAAGTTCCGCATCATCACGGTCGACATGACCTCGCTGTGGTGGTCGGGCCCGCCGCCGTAGTCCCCGGCGGTCATCGTGGAGACCAGGATGAACATGTCCATCGCCGCGATGCCGAGGTAGACCCAGGCGGTCTGCACGGAGTCCCACAGCAGCGGCAGGGTGATGCGGAAGAAGGACTGGGCGCGGCCGGCGCCGTCGATCAGCGCGGCCTCGTAGACGTCCCGCGGAATGGACTGCATGGCGGCGGAGAACAGCACCAGATAGAAGCCGACGCCGTGCCAGACGACCACCGCGATGAGCGCCCACAGCACGAAGTTCGGCTCGTTGAGCCATTCCACCGGATTGTTCTTGTCGACCAGTCCGAGTTCGATCAGGACGCCGTTGAGCATGCCGCCGCCGTCACTGCGGTACACCGCTCCGAAGAGCACCGCCATGATGGCCAGGGACAACACCTGCGGGAAGAAATAGATGACCCGGTAGTACTTGGATCCGGCGACTCCCGATACGCCTCCGGAACGTCCGCGTCCGCCCGCGTTCACCATGAAGGCGAAGAACAGCGCGAGCAGAATGGTGATCACCGGGATGAACACCAGGAACAGGATGTTGTGCCAGATGGCTCCCATGAAGATGTCGTCCTGGAGCAACTTCGTGTAGTTGTCCAGTCCGACGAAACTGAAGGTCTGCGACTGGCCCTTCCAGTCGGTCAGTGAATAACCGATCGTCTGGATGTACGGCCAGATCACGAAGATCAGATAGAGCGCCACGGGAAAGAGGAGAAATCCCGCGACGAACCGGTGCTGCCCTTTGCGCATGGCGTTCCTGCCCCTGGGTGTGGCCGTTCCGGGCCGGGAATCCTCCCCGGTCGTGCAACGGTCGGTCATTCTCACCGGCCGTGCACGCGGCGGGGAGGGTTCCCGGCCCGGAATGCGGTCGGTCGAGCGAGATCAGTCGCGGCGGTTCTGCTTCGAGGCAGGGTCCTTGGCCTGCTTGTCGACCGCGGCCTGGGCGCGCTTGAGCCATTCCTTGGGCTGGATGCGCTTGGCCATCAGCTCGTTGGAGGCGTTCTCGATGGCGGTGCCCATCTCGCTGTACCACTCGGTGTACAGGAAGCGGAAGGTGTTGTCGCCGGCCGCCTTGGACGCCTCGACCGTGGACTGGGTGCCCGGCCGGAGCTGGACGCCCGGGTCGACGCCGTCCTTGAGGATGGTCAGCGAGTTCGCCTCCTTGGCGAACAGGGTCGACCACTCCTTGGAGAGCATCCTGCGCATGAACTCCTTGGCCGCGGGGAGGTTCTTGGCCTTGGCGGGGATGATGAAGGGCTCACCGGAGCCGGCCCGGATCGCCTCGAACGGCAGCGCGCTGTCCGGCAGCAGCGGCATCGGCAGGAACTTCATGTCGAAGTCGTCCGGTGTCGTCTTGAGCTGCTCGTTCTCGAGCCAGGAGCCGCTGGTGATGAAGGCGGCCTTGTACTGGTTCCAGCGGGTCTGCGACTCGTTGTGGGTGAGGCCGTTCGTACCGGGCATCAGATAGCCCTTCTCGACGACCTCGTAGATCGCCTCGATGGCCTCCTGCGCGGCGTCGGAGCCGACGAACGCCTCGGGGTCGAGGTTGTCGATCGCCTTCATGGCGTCCAGGCCGCCCTTCTTGGCGATCAGGTCCATGATGGCGACGTTGATGTAGTACGGGTACTTGCCCTGGTGGGCGAGGCCGCCGATGCCCTGGGACTTGGCGTCCTTGCAGATGGCGAGGAAGTCGTCCCAGGTCTTGGGCGCCTCCCAGCCCTTCTCCTGGAAGAGCTTGCCGGAGTACCACAGACCCCACACCGTGTAGATGTAGTTGAGGGCGACGACCTTGCCCTCCTGCATCCCGGCGTCGAGCGTGCCGGGGATGAGGGTGTCGCGGACCTTCTTGTCCGGGTCGTCGACCGAGGGGGCGTCCAGCACTTCGGCGAGGTCGAGGAGCTGGCCGTTCTTGTACAGCACGTCGATCGGGATCTGCTGGGCGCCGGCGTCGTCGACGATGTCCGGCGGGTTGCCCGCGTTGAACCGGGGCTGGAGTTTGCCCGTGATCTCCTGCGTTCCGGTGTGGACGGAGGTGACTCCCCACTCCTTCTTGAACGCTGCCTCCCACGCCTTGGCGTAGTCGTCGCCGTAACCGCCCTTGAAGATGACGACGTCGAGTTTGCTGCCTTTCTTGACTCCGAACGGGTTGGATTCGGACGTCTCGCCCTTGTTGTCTCCGGAGTTGTCGCTTCCGCCTCCGCTGGCACACGCGGACAGGAAGCTCATCGCCGGTACGGAAACCAGGCCGAGTGCGGCGGACCGCTTGATCAGTGCGCGGCGCCCCACGCCGGACGTGCTGTTGTCACCGTTGCCGGTGTTCCCGGCGGAACCGGTGCCGTTGTTCCCGACAGAACCGGTGCCGTTGCTCTCGGCGGAAGTGGATCCCATGCTCAAGTCCTCGCCTTCTCCAGGACTCAGGCGGTGAACCGGATCCTCCCCGGCACCGCGTTCGGGTCAAGCTGGGTCGTGCAGGAAGTGCGGCCGTACAGGGTCGGGTGCGGTGAAGACGCCCCGGAGTGCCGACAGGTATAGTCCACTTCCCGCCGATGGATCAAGATCGAATGCAAGGTTCACCTCCGGTCTTTTCCGAGTTGAGACCTCGCGGAAATATCGGCCTCCGACACGTTCTCCGGCGGAAGAATCACTGCCGTTGGACTGGAATGCCGCATTCAACCCCCTTGACACCACAGGCCACTTGACCCACTACTAGACCTTGCGCATCTCATTGACAACGTTGTCCGGCGCAGGGAGGGTACTCACGCATGCACAGCAGGGTTCGGCACAGATGGGGAACGGCGGTCGTCGCGGCGACCGCCTTCGCTTTGGCCGCGGGTTCACAGGGCGTCGCGGTGGCGCTGCCCCAGGCGCCGCCGAAGGCGGACCGTGAGTTCGCGTCGTCGTTCGAGGCCGGGGAGCCCGCCCCGGACTGGCAGAACACCGTCGACACCACACGGGACGGCGAGAAGCGCGCCTCGGGTGTGGACGGCGGGTTCACCTCCGGCATCCCGGGCAATGTCACCGAGCACGTCACGGAGGTACGTGCCAGCGGGGAGAACACCGGCGGCAAGGAGGTGAAGGGGAACCTCTTCGACGGCGAGTCCGCCACCAAGTGGCTGACCTTCGCGCCGACCGGCTGGATCGAGTTCGACCTGAACGAGCCGAAGAAGATCGTCGAGTACGCCCTCACCTCGGCCAACGACCACGACGAGCGCGACCCCGTGGACTGGACGCTGAAGGGTTCGACGGACGGCGAGAACTGGCAGACCCTGGACACCCGCTCCGGACAGTCCTTCGAGGAGCGGTTCCAGACCAAGACGTACGACCTCGCCGAGGCGGCCGAATTCTCGCACTGGCGGCTGGAGTTCACCAAGAACAAGGGGGCGGACGACGCCCTCCAGCTCGCCGAGGTCCAGCTCTCCACCGGCATCGCCGACCCGATACCGAAGGACATGCTCTCGCTCGTCGACAGCGGCCCGGCCGGCTCGCCGACGGCCAAGGCGGACGCCGGCTTCACCGGGAAGCGGGCCCTCAGATACGCCGGCCGGCACACCACGGAGGGCCGGGCGTACTCGTACAACAAGGTCTTCGACGTCGATGTGAGGGTCGACCGCCGCACGGAGCTGTCGTACAAGGTCTTCCCGTCGATGGCGGACCGGGACCTCGACTACGACGCCACGAACGTCTCCGTCGACCTGGCCTTCACCGACGGCACCTATCTCAGCGACCTCCGGGCGACGGACCAGCACGGCTTCCCGCTGACGCCGCGCGGCCAGGGCGACTCCAAGGTGCTGTACGTCAACCAGTGGAACAGCGTGCGCTCGGCGATCGGTTCGGTCGCCGCCGGAAAGACCGTCGACCGGATCCTGGTGGCGTACGACTCCCCCGAGGGCCCGGCGAAGTTCCGCGGCTGGCTGGACGACGTGGAGCTGAAGCAGGTGCGGCCCGAGCGGCCCAAGGCCCATCTGTCCGACTACGCGCTGACCACCCGGGGCACCAACTCCAGCGGCGGCTTCTCGCGCGGCAACAACTTCCCCGCGACGGCCGTGCCGCACGGGTTCAACTTCTGGACCCCGGTCACCAATGCCAGGTCGACGAGCTGGCTGTACGACTACGCGAGCGGCAACAACGACGACAACCTCCCGACGATCCAGGCGTTCAGCGCGAGCCACGAGCCCAGCCCCTGGATGGGCGACCGGCAGACCTTCCAGGTGATGCCCTCGGCCGCCTCCGGCACCCCGGACCTCGGCCGTGAGGCGCGCGAGCTGGCCTTCCGCCACGAGAACGAGACCGCGCGGCCGTACTACTACGGGGTGCGGTTCGAGAACGGCCTGAAGGCCGAGATGACGCCGACGGACCACGCGGCGATGATGCGCTTCACCTTCCCGGGCGACGACGCGAGCGTGCTGTTCGACAACGCCGGCGACGAGAACGTCCCGGACCGGGGCGGTCTGACCCTCGACAAGGACAACGGCACCTTCACCGGCTACTCGGACGTCAAGTCCGGCGGGTCCACGGGAGCGACCCGGCTGTTCGTCTACGGCGAGTTCGACAGCGAGGTCACCGGCGGTGACTCCAGCGGCCTCAAGGGCCACCTGCGCTTCGACGCCGGCAAGGACCGCACGGTGACGCTGCGCCTGGCCACCTCGCTGATCAGTATCGACCAGGCGAAGGACAACCTGCGCCAGGAGCTGCCGAAGCGCGCCTCCTTCGACAAGGTCAAGCGGGACGCCCAGCGCCAGTGGGACCGGATCCTCGGCAAGGTCGAGGTCGAGGGCGCCACCCCGGACCAGCTGACCACGCTGTACTCCAGCCTCTACCGGCTGTACCTGTACCCGAACTCGGGACACGAGAAGGTGGACGGCACGTACAAGTACGCCTCTCCCTTCTCCAAGGCGGAAGGGCCCGACACCCCGACGCACACCGGCGCGAGGATCGTCGACGGCAAGGTGTACGTCAACAACGGCTTCTGGGACACCTACCGGACCACCTGGCCCGCGTACTCCTTCCTGACCCCGTCCAAGGCCGGTGAGCTGGTCGACGGGTTCGTGCAGCACTACAAGGACGGCGGCTGGACCTCGCGCTGGTCCTCCCCCGGTTACGCCGACCTGATGACCGGCACCTCCTCGGACGTCGCGTTCGCGGACGCGTACGTCAAGGGCGTCGACTTCGACGCGGAGGCCGCGTACGACGCGGCGGTGAAGAACGCCACCGTCGTGCCGCCGTCCTCCGGTGTGGGCCGCAAGGGCATGGCCACCTCGCCGTTCCTCGGCTACACCAGCACCGACACCCACGAGGGCCTGTCCTGGGCGCTGGAGGGCTACCTCAACGACTACGGCATCGCGAAGATGGGCGAGGCGCTCTACGAGAAGACGGGCGAGAAGCGCTACAAGGAGGAGTCGGCGTACTTCCTCGACCGCGCCCAGGACTACGTCAACCTGTTCGACTCCGAGGCCGGCTTCTTCCAGGGCCGCGACGCCGGGGGCGACTGGCGGGTCGAGTCCTCGAAGTACGACCCGCGCGTGTGGGGTCACGACTACACCGAGACCAACGGCTGGGGCTACGCCTTCACCGCCCCGCAGGACAGCCGCGGTCTGGCCAACCTGTACGGCGGCCGGGACGGTCTCGGCGACAAGCTCGACGAGTACCTCTCCACCCCCGAGACGGCCTCCCCCGAGTTCAAGGGCTCCTACGGCGGTGTCATCCACGAGATGACCGAGGCGCGGGACGTCCGGATGGGCATGTACGGCCACTCCAACCAGGTCGCCCACCACGCCCTGTACATGTACGACGCGGCCGGGCAGCCCTGGAAGACGCAGAAGAACGTGCGCGAGGTGCTGTCCCGCCTCTACACCGGCAGCGAGATCGGCCAGGGCTACCACGGCGACGAGGACAACGGCGAGCAGTCGGCCTGGTACCTCTTCTCCTCGCTCGGCTTCTACCCGCTGGTGATGGGCAGCGGCGAGTACGCCATCGGCTCCCCGCTGTTCAAGAAGGTCACCGTGCACCTGGAGAACGGCCGCGAGCTGGTCGTCAAGGCGCCGGGGAACAGCGCGCGGAACGTCTACGTGCAGGGCCTGAAGGTCAACGGCAAGCGCTGGAACTCCACTTCGCTGCCGCACTCGGTGATCTCGAAGGGCGGCGTCCTGGAGTTCGGCATGGGCCCGCGTCCGTCGTCGTGGGGCACGGGCGAGAACGCGGCGCCCGTGTCGATCACGGAGGACGACGAGGTGCCCACGCCCCGCAAGGACGCGCTGAAGGGCGAGGGCGCCCTGTTCGACGACACGTCGGCGACCGGCGCCACGGTGTCCACCGTGGAACTGCCCGTCACCGGGGACACCGAGGCGGTGCAGTACACGCTGACCTCCTCGGACCACGCCGAGGCGCCCACGGGCTGGGTGCTCCAGGGCTCGGCCGACGGCACGACGTGGACGGACCTCGACCAGCGGACGGGCGAGACCTTCCGCTGGGACCGCCAGACCCGCGCCTTCTCGGTCGACCGGCCGAAGGCCTACGGCCACTACCGGCTGGTGCTGACCGGTGAGGCGACGCTGACGGAGGTGGAACTGCTGAGCTGAGCCGACCGGCGCTCACATGGCGGGTCCGGACCTTGTCCGGGCCCGCCTTCTTCATGGATTTCCGCAGGCCAACGGGTACCTCTCAGGTCACTGGTGCACCAGAATGGGGACCGCCCCCGGTGCTCTCCGGGTGGCGCTTCCACGGCAAGGGGAGAGCACGGACATGACGTACTCGGGGGACTTCGACGCGGCCTGGCTGCCGTCGGGCGCGTTCCGGGCGGTCGGCAGCCGGCGTTCGCTGATACGCGCCGCCGACGCCGGGCCTTTGGTGGAGACGGTGTACGGCGAACTGGCCGACGCCTGCGCGCGGTTCGGCGGGCGGGTGGTGCGGGGCGGCGGCGAGGACGCCGAGCTGGTGCTCGAACTGGCCGACGACGATCTCGGCGACGAGGGTTTCGCGTTCACGCGCCGGGACGGCACCACGACCGTCACCGCGTCCGGCGGACGCGGGCTGCTGTACGGCCTGTTCCACGTGGTACGGCTCGGAGAGGACGCCTTCGCCGGTGAGCGGGCCCGCGAGGAGCACCGTCCGGCGTACGCCTCGCGCATGCTGGACCACTGGGACAACGTGGCCGTGCACCCGGTCATGGGCCAGGTGGAGCGCGGCTACGCGGGCGGTTCGCTGTTCTGGGCGGACGGACGGGCGCGCGGGGACCTCGGCCGGGTGCGGGCGTACGGCAGGCTGCTCGCGGCGTGCGGGATCAACGCCGTCGCCGTCAACAACGTCAACGTGCACGCGACCGAGGCGCGTCTGCTCACCGACCGGATCGGTGAAGTGGCCGCGATCGCCGACGTGTTGCGGCCGTACGGCATCCGCACCCACCTGTCGGTCACCTTCGCCGCGCCGATGGTGCTGGGCGGGCTGTCCACCGCCGACCCGCTGGACGAGGCGGTGCGCGGCTGGTGGGCGGAGGCGACCCGCCGAGTGTACGAGCAGATCGGCGACTTCGGCGGGTACGTCGTCAAGGCCGACTCGGAGGGGCAGCCCGGCCCGTTCGCGTACGGCCGCTCGCACGCCGACGGCGCGAACACGCTGGCCGCCGCCCTCGAGCCGTACGGCGGCACGGTGCACTGGCGGGCCTTCGTCTACGACCACCACCAGGACTGGCGGGACCGGAGCACCGACCGGGCGCGGGCCGCGTACGACCATTTCACCCCGCTGGACGGGGAGTTCGCGGCGAACGCGGTGCTCCAGGTCAAGCACGGGCCGATGGACTTCCAGGTGCGCGAGCCGGTCTCCCCGCTGATCGGCGCCATGCCGGACACCCGGCTCGCGGTGGAGCTCCAGGTCACGCAGGAGTACACCGGGCAGCAGCGGCACGCGTGCTGGCTGGGTCCGATGTGGAGCGAGGCGCTGCGGTTCCGGCCGGACGGCGAGGTGAGCGCCGGGCGGCTGGCGGACGGTCTCGTGGCCGTGTCGAACGCCGGCGACGACCCGTTCTGGACCGGTCATCCCCTCGCGCAGGCCAACCTCTACGCCTTCGGGCGGCTGGCCTGGGACCCGGCGGCTGATCCGCGGGCCGTCCTCGGCGAGTGGATCGCGCTGACCCATCCGGGGGCGGAGGAGCGGCTGGCCGACGGGCTGCACGCGGTGCTCGACGGTTCCTGGTCGACGTACGAGAAGTACACCGCGCCGCTCGGGGTGGGCTTCATGGTGCAGCCGGGACACCACTACGGGCCGAGCGTCGACGGCTACGAGTACAGCCCCTGGGGCACCTACCACTTCGCCGACCGTGACGGCATCGGCGTGGACCGCACCACGGCGACCGGCACCGGGTACGCCGGTCAGTACGCCAAGCCGTGGGCCGAGGTGTACGAGTCGCCGGAGACCTGCCCCGACGAACTGCTGCTGTTCTTCCACCACGTGCCGTACGGCCATGTGCTGCACAGCGGGAAGACGGTGATCCAGCACATCTACGACACGCACTTCGAGGGCGTCGAGGAGGCCGAGGAGGCCCGCCGGGTGTGGGCGGGCCTCGCGGACCTGGTGGAGCCCGCCCGGCACGCGCGGGTGGCCGAGCGGTTCGAGGAGCAGCTGCGCAGCGCCCGTGAGTGGCGCGACCAGGTCAACAGCTACTTCCTGCGCAAGTCCGGGGTGCCGGACGAGCGGGGGCGGACCATTCACTGAAGGCGCAGGACCGCCACGCCGAGCGGGTCGAGGGTGAACGGCTCGTCCCGCTCGGTGTGTTTGCCGGTGAGCAGGTCGACGGCGGGGGCGTGGGCCGTCAAGCGGGCCGGTTCCGGTGCGTGGTTGAGGAGGAAGAGCAGACGGGTGCCGTCGGGGGCGACGCGGGTCGCGGTCTCGACGGCGGTGTGGCCGGCGTAGGGGCCGACGAGGTCGTGGCGGGCGAGGATCCGGCGGACCACGTGGTCGACGCCCGGCTGGTCGAGGGCGGTGGCGACGTACCAGGCCTCGCCCTCGCCGACGCGGTGGCGGGTGACGGCCGGGGTCCCGGCGTAGAAGTCGGCGCCGTACGTGCCGACCGGTTCGGCGCCGCACGGCCGCACGATCTCGAAGACCAGTCGGGCGTCGGCGGTGAGGTCGCCCAGGTGGACGGGGTTGACGATCTCTGCCTGGCGCGCGTCCCATTCGTCGATCCGGATGCCCATCAGCGGGGCGAGCGGTCCGGGCACGTCGGTGAGGAAGGCCCGGTCGTGCTCGTCGACGCGGCCGGAGAGGAACGTCGCCAGCACGGTCCCGCCGCGCGCGGTGACGGCCTCCAGGCGGGCCGCCAGGTCGCCCTTGACCATGTGCAGCACGGGGGCGAGGACCACGTCGTACGGGGTGAGGTCGGCGGTGACCGGGACGACGTCCACGTCGGCGCCGGCCTGGCGGGCGGCCCGGTAGTAGGTGTGCGCCACCTCCTGGTAGCGGACCAGCCGGGAGGGGCCGTCGGACATCTCCAGGGCCCACCAGCTGTCCCAGTCGAAGAGGAGGGCGGTGCGGGCGGGGGTGCGGGCGCCGAGCGTCGCGCCGCCCAGGGTTTCCAGCTCCTCCCCCACCTCGGCGACCTCCCGGAAGACGCGGGTGTCGTCGCGGCCGGCGTGGCCGATGACCGCGCCGTGGTACTTCTCGCAGGCGCCGCGTGAGGCGCGCATCTGGAAGTAGAGCGCGGCGTCCGCGCCGTGGGCGATGGCCTGGTAGGTGGCCAGGCGCAGTTCGCCGGGGCGGCGCAGCGGGTTGACGTCGCGGCAGGCGGTGGTGGACGGGGTCTGCTCCATCAGCCAGAAGGGGGCGCCGTCCTTGAGTCCGCGCATCAGGTCGTGGGCGAGGGCGGCGACGGTGGGCGGTGCGTCCAGGGGCGGGTAGCTGTCCCAGGACGCGAAGTCGAGGTGGGGCGCCCAGCGGTGGTAGTCGAGCGGGCGGAACATGCCCATGAAGTTGGTGGTGACGGGCGTGTCCGGGTCATGGGCGCGGATCGCCTCCTTCTCGGCGAGGAAGCAGCCGAGCAGGGCGTCGGTGGTGAAGCGGTGGTAGTCCAGGGTGATGCCCTGGAAGGCGGTGTGGTCGGGGCCGCGCCAGTGCTCGGTGAGGGCGCTGGGCGGCTCGATCTGGTCCCAGTCGGTGTAGCGGTGCGACCAGAACGTCGTCCACCAGGCGTCGTTGAGGGCGTCCAGGGTGCCGTGGCGCTCGCGCAGCCAGGCGCGGAAGGCGTCGGCGCACAGGTCGCAGTAGCAGGCGCCGCCGTACTCGTTGTTGATGTGCCAGGCGAGTACGGCGGGATGGCCCGCGTACCGTTCGGCGAGGCGGCCGGCCAGGGCGGTGGCGGCGCGCCGGTACGCCGGTGAGCCGGGGCAGAAGTTGTGGCGCTGGCCGTAGCGGTGGCGGCGGCCCTCGAAGTCGGTGCGGTTGACCTCCGGGTGGCGCTTCGCCAGCCAGGGCGGGAGGGCGGCGGTGCCGGTGGCGAGGCAGACCCGGCGGCCCTCGGCGGCGGCGCGCTCGAGGACGCGGTCCAAGGCGGTGAAGTCGTAGGTGTCCTCGGCGGGTTGGGTGAGGGACCAGGAGAAGACGCCGACGGTGAGCGTGTCGATCCCGGCCCGGGTGAACAGGCGGTGGTCCTCGTCCCACACCTCCTCCGGCCACTGCTCGGGGTTGTAGTCGCCGCCGTAGGGGATCTTCGGGGTGCGGGGCGGGGTCATGCGGTGAAGTCCTCCTGGGTCTCGGCGATCACCGGGCGGCTGCTGTGCAGCAGGGACAGCAGCAGGGGGGCGGCGAGCAGGACGGGCAGGGCCTCGGTGAGCAGGGCGGTGCCGACGGCCGTCAGGATCAGCAGCGAGAGGGCGCCCAGGGTGGCGCGGGGGTGCCGCAGCAGGAAGTAGGCGGCGAGGCGGGCGGTGTCGCGGGTGCGGAAGGTGAACAGGGTGGTGAGGACCAGGGCGTGCGCGCCCCACAGGAGGGAGCCCGTGCCGATCAGCGCGAGGAGCGCCGCCCACCAGCCGGGGAGTCCGGTGGCGGAGAAGTGGGTGAGGGTGAAGGCGATCACCGTGAGCCAGGCGAGGAGCGGTGCCCACAGCTTCAGCACGGGCACGGCGCCCAGCCGCCAGCCGCGCAGGAAGTCGCGGGCCGGGTGGAGGTCGGTGAGGTCGCGGCTGCGGTGGTGCAGGGCGTAGAGGGTGGCGGCGGAGGCCGGGCCCAGGGGCAGCAGGCAGAGGGCGGCTAGGGGCAGGTTGGCGGGGGCGGGTTCGAGCAGGAAGAGGCCGGCGAGGCCCGGCGCCGCGGTGAGCAGCAGCAGGGCCTCGACGGTGACGAGCGTGTGGATCAGCGCGGCGGCCCGGGACAGCGTCCCGGTGCCGAACGCGTCGGCCCGTACGGTGCTCACGGCACCTCCCGGCCGAGCAGCCGCCGCTCGTCCCACCAGGGCGGTGTCTCGTCGTCGACCGGGGTCAGCTCGACGAGGGTGATCTCGTGGCGGGCCAGGGTGAGGTCGAGGTCGGCGCGGCCGTCCTCGACCGGCAGCCGGTGGTGGGCGCGGGCCGGTTCGGAGGCCTCGTGCAGGACGTCGAGCTGTCCGGGCTTCGGGGAGCGGGGGCCGCCCATGTGCCGCCAGGCGGTGTACGCGTTGCCGCGCTCCTCGTCGACCGAGGAGCGGCGGACGAACGCCTCGCCGCGCGGGGCGGTGCCGACCGGCAGGGACAGGCGCAGGGTGTGCCGGTCCGGGCCGGGTGTCCGTCCCGTCGGGTCGACGGGGGCCCAGGCGAGGACGGTGACCCGGCCATCGGCGTGCCGGGTCACCAGGTGGTCGTCGCCCCGCGCCAGTTGCTCCTCCCCCATGCGGGACATGAAGGCGTACAGGTGGTAGGTGGGTTTGCGCAGTTGGCGGTGGGTGAGGAGGCCGAAGCCGCCGTGGAAGAGCGCGGTCGGGATGCCGGTCTCCTCGAAGACGTCGCTGAACGTCCAGTAGGAGAAGGAGTCGGCGTGGTCGCCGCCGGCCGCCACCACCGGGGCGAGGTAGGCGGCGTGGAAGGCGGTGTCGTGGACGGGGTTGTCGGGGCGGTAGGAGGAGTTGAACTCGGTGATGTGGACGGGCAGGCCCGCCAGCCGGGTGCCCTCGAGGGACCGGCGTGGCTCGGCGAACTGGTCGAGGAGGTCGCTCGCCGGGGCGAGGGTCTGGTGGACGACGAACGGGACGTGCTGGGCGGGTCCGGAGCTGTAGGCGTGCCGGGAGACGAAGTCGACGGGTACGTCCCGGCGTTCGGCGAACTCGGCGAACCGCTCCAGCCAGCCGTCGGCGCCGGGCGAGACCGCCGGGCCGCCCACCTTCAGCTCGGCGTCCACCTCCTTCACGGCGTGCGCGGTCGCCTCGTACAGCCGGTGGTAGGCCTGTTCGTCGGCGTTCAGCCAGAAGGCGGTCAGGTTGGGCTCGTTCCACACCTCGACGGGCCAGGTGCGCACCTCGTCGGCGCCGTAGCGGTCGACGAGGTGGGAGAGGGTGGCGCGGACCAGGCCCGTCCACTCCTTCTCGTCGGCGGGCGGGGTGATGTTGCCCTTCCACCAGAACACCGTCTCCTCCCCCGAGGCCATGGCGCTCGGCATGAAGCCGAGTTCGAGGAAGGGGCGGATGCCGAGGGCGAGGCAGGCGTCGAGCACCTGGTCGAGGTAGGTGAACGAGTGGTGGGTGCGGCGGGCGCCCTGCCACTCGTAGGGGCGGTGGATGCCCAGGCCGTCGCTGAGCAGGCCGTGGCCGCGCAGGTACCGGAAGCCGATGTCGCGCTGGAGCAGGGCGAGGGAGTCCTGGTAGTCGCGGCGCAGGGCGAGATCGAGGCGGCCGGTGCCGACGCAGGCCCGCCAGGCGTCGGGCAGCCGGCCGTTCGGCACGTCGGGGACGCGGATCACGCGTTCTCCTTCTTGAACCGCTCGTAGGCCTGGTTGTGCAGCTCGATGAGCCGGTCCATGTTCTTGGCCTTCAGCTCCTTGACGTAGTCGTCCCACTCGGAGAGCGGGCGCTTGCCGAGGACGAACTGGAGGGCGTTCTGGGTGACGTGGTCCTTCAGCGGGGTGTCCCAGAGGGTGGCCTGCTCCTGCTCCTCGGCGCGCAGCGGGTGCGGCGGGTCGGTGGGCAGCGCCTCGCGCTGGGCCATGGCGTCGGTGAACTTCTTCTCGTCGGGGCTGAAGGAGGAGGAGACCAGGGCCCAGCTGCCGCCGTAGGCGAAGACGCCGTTGTAGAAGCCGAAGTCCTTCTGGAGGTCCTTCGGGGCGTCCGGATCGGAGCCCATGAGGCTGATGCCGGGCTTGAGTTCGTACTGTCCGGGTCCCGAGCGGGTGAAGGTGGTGTTCTCCACGCCCCACTTGCACAGCTCTTGACCTGCGTCGGAGTACCAGAGCCAGTCCACGAACTGCATCAGGGCGACGAAGTCGTCACCGTCCAGGGCCTTGCTGGAGATCATCACGCCGTTCTCCAGGCGGGCCCCGCCCATGACCACCGGCCCGGCGGGTCCGAGCGGCACCGGGATCATCTCGATGGTGGCACCCTTGACCTGCTTCTCCAGGTTGTAGCGGTAGTTCTGCACCAGCTCCTGCGGGTTGGCGCTGATCGCGAAGGACTTCTCCGCCAGCAGCTTCCTGACCGCCTCGTCGTCGGTCTGGGTGAAGCTCTCGGGGTCCATCAGCTTCTCGGCGACCAGCTTGTGCAGGTACTCGACGACCTGGCGGAAGGCGTCCGTGGCACCGGTGAAGGCGAACTTCTGCGCCTTGGCGTCCCAGCTCGTGTTCTGGTACGACCAGCCGGCCCGGACTCCGTACGCCTGGCCGAGGTACTGGAACAGGGCTCCGGCGGGGAACGGGGTGTTGGTGCTCCAGCGGTCGGTGAACGGGTAGCGGTCGGGGTACTCCTCCTTGAGCGCCTTGAAGGTCTGGTACACCTCGTCCCAGGTGGCGGGCAGGCTCAGGCCGTGCTTGTCCAGGACGTCGGTGCGGAAGGACAGCGAGTAGCCCTGCTTGACCTTCTCGTGCAGTCCGGGCAGCAGGTAGTAGTTGCCGTCGGACTGGCGCAGTGAGTCGACCTCCGGCTGGAGGTTCCATCTCTTCACCTTGTCCCGGAAGTTGGGCATCAGGTCCACGTACTCGCTGACCGGGAGGATCGCCCCGGAGGAGACGAACGCGCTCTCCTGGCCCGGGTAGGTCTTGGGGATGAGGAGCGGGGCGTCGCCCGCGCCGATGAGCAGGCTGCGCTTCTTCTCGTAGTCGCTCAGCGGGACCGGGGTGGCCTTGAAGGTGATGCCGGTGCGCCGGGTGACCTCCTTCCAGAACAGCCAGTCGTCCTTCATCGGGTAGTTCGGGTTGTTGTTGTGCAGGACGGAGAAGGACAGCGGCTTGGTGGCCTTGAACTGCTGGCCGGCCTGGTAGTCCTTCATGGCGCCGTCGCGCTTCTTCGACAGGTCCTTGGCCTCGCCGCCGCCGTCACCGCCGCTGCCGCAGCCGGTGAGGGCGGCCAGGCCGATGAATCCGGCGGCGCCGAGGAGCTGGCGCCGGGAAAGCTGTCCGGTGTTCTTCACGGGAACTCCCTTGGTGCGTTCGCGAGTCGGTGGAGAGGGGGTGGTGCGGTGATCAGCCCTTGACCGCGCCGAGCATCACGCCCGAGACGAAGTAGCGCTGCACGAACGGGTAGAGGCAGAGGATCGGCAGCGAGGTGAGCACGATCGTGACCGACTGGATGTTCGCGTTGACCTGGGTGAGCTGCTCGGTGGCCGCGCCGGCGCCGGTGCCTCCCGTGGCACCCGCGAGCAGGTTGCGCAGATAGACCGTGACCGGCATCAACTCGGTGCGGTCCATGTAGAGGAACGCCGAGAACCAGGAGTTCCAGAAGGACACCGCGTAGAAGAGGATCATGGTCGCGACGACCGCCTTCGACAGCGGCAGCACGATCCGCAGCAGGATGCCGTACGTACTGAGGCCGTCGATCTGCGCGGCCTCCTCCAGTTCCGACGGCAGGCTCTCGAAGAAGGCCTTCATCACCAGCAGGTTGAAGACGCTGATCGCGTTCGGCAGGGCGATCGCCCACACGCTGTTCTTCAGGCCGAGGCTGGTGATCAGGACGTAGTTGGGGATCAGGCCGCCGGTGAAGAACATGGTGAAGACGGCGATCCCGACCAGGGCGCCGCGCCCCTTGAGGTTCTTCTTCGACAGGACGTAGGCGTAGCAGGTGGTCAGCACCATCGCGACGGCGGTGGAGACCACCGTGTAGAAGACGGTGTTGCCGTAGTTGCGCCAGAACATCGAGTCGTTGAAGACGATCTCGTACGTGGTGAGGTTGAAGCCCTTGGGCCACAGCGTCACCTCACCGGCGCGGATGTGCTGCTCCCCGCTGAACGAGCGGGCGATGATGTTGACGAAGGGGTACAGCGTCACCAGCACGACGAGGGTGAGGATCACGCCGTTGACGCCCTGGAAGACGCGGTAGCCGCGGGTCGGCCGGTTGACGCTCACCACAGGCTCGTCCCCACGGTGCGGCGCGACAGCTGGTTGGCCGAGGTGATGAGCACCAGGCCGATGACCGCCTCGAACAGGCCGATCGCGGCGGCGTAGCTGAAGCTGTTGGACTCCACACCGGTCCGGTAGAGGTAGGTGGAGATCACGTCGGCGGTGGGATATGTCAGCGGGTTGTAGAGCAACAGGACCTTCTCGAAGCCGACGGCCATGAACGTGCCGATGTTGAGGATCAGCAGCGTGATCATGGTGGGGCGGATGCCGGGCAGGGTGACGTGCCAGATCTGCTGCCAGCGGTTGGCGCCGTCGATGCGGGCGGCCTCGTACAGGTCCTCGTCGATGGTGGTGAGCGCGGCGAGGTAGAGGATCGTGCCCCAGCCGGCGGTCTGCCAGATCTCCGAGCCGACGTAGATGGTGCGGAACCAGTCGGGTTCCTGGATGAACCGGATCGGGTCGTGCCCGAACCAGCCGAGGACATGGTTGATCGGACCGTCCGTGGCGAGCATCTGCAGCGTGATGCCTGCGACGATCACGATCGACAGGAAGTGCGGCAGGTACGACACCGACTGCACGAAGCGCTTCAGGGAATTCCTGCGCACCTCGTTCAGCAGCAGGGCGAGGACGATCGGGATCGGGAAGCAGAAGACGAGCGTGAGTCCGCCCATCCACAGGGTGTTCCTGAACACCTGCCAGAAGGTCGGGTCGGACAGGAACATCTCGACGTAGCGCAGTCCCACCCAGTACTCGCCGAAGACCGAACCGCCCGGCTCGAACCGGCGGAACGCGATCACGTTGCCGATCATCGGCAGATAGCGGAACACCAGGAAGAACAGCAGCGGCAGCACGGCCAGCGAGTACAACTGCCAGTCCTTGCGCAGTGCGCGCCGCCAGCCGGTGCGTGCGGGTGAACGCGTGCGCCGTGGGGGTTTCTTCGTCGGCGGCGGGTCCTGCGTGCCCGGCGGTGGAGCCGACGTCGTGGAGGTGCTCATTGCTCAGGCCTCCCGTGCGTAGGGCGTCGAACCGAAAGTTTCGCGCCCTTACCGGTAACTTCGCGGCAACCTATGAGCAGCAGTAAGCGGTGTCAATGGGTGGTGCACGCCGGAAATTCAAGAGGTCGCGGCGGCGACGGGTCCGGTACGAACGGCTGTGGAAAAGGGACTTGATCTGTTAACGTCCCCAAAACTTTCTGGTGCGCGCCCGCAACGATCGGCCGTACTGCCCGTTCGACTCCGATTCGACTCTGCGAGGTGCCCCGTGCCCGCGTTCGACCTGCCTCCGGCTGAACTGGAGCGCCACCGCCCGGACATCGAGGAACCGGCCGACTTCGACGCGTTCTGGGAGCGCACGCTGAAGGAGGCGTCGGCCGAGGGGGATCCGCTGGTCTCGGTGAGGCCGGTGGAGAACGGGCTGCGGCTCACCGAGACCTGGGACGTGACGTTCCGCGGCTTCGCCGGCGATCCGGTGCGCGCCTGGTTCAGCCTCCCCGCGAACGTGGCCGAACCCCTTCCGGCGGTGGTGGAGTTCGCGGGTTACGGACGCGGGCGTGGGCTTCCGCACGAGCGGCTGACCTGGGTGAACGCCGGGTACGCGCATCTGCTGATGGACAACCGCGGCCAGGGCGACCAGTACGGCTGCGGCGGCGACACCCCCGACCCGCACGCCCTGGCGCCGGGCGGCCCCGGTCCGGCGGTCCGCGGTCTGCTCGACCCGAGGGACTACCACTACCGCCGGCTGATCACCGACGCGGTGCGCGCGGTGGCCGCCGTACGCGCGCTGCCCGGGGTGGACGCCGGCCGCGTCGCGGCCGTGGGCAACAGCCAGGGGGGCGGACTCGCGCTGGCCGTGGCGGGCCTCGTACCGGATCTGGCGGCGCTCCTGGTCACCGCCCCGCTGCTGTGCGGCATCCACCGCGCCCTGGACCTCACCGACGTGCCCCCGTACGGCGAGATCACCGCCTATCTCTCGGTGCACCGGGGCGCCGAGGAGGCCGCCTACCGCACCCTCTCCTACGTCGAGGGCGTGTCCTTCGCCCGGCGCGCGCACGCCCCGGCCCACTTCGGGGTCGGGCTGCGCGACATGGTCTGTCCGCCGAGCGGGGCGTACGCGGCGTTCAACCGGTACGCGGAACGCACGGCCGGCGATCCGGCCAAGGTGCTCCACGCCTATCCCTTCAACGGGCACGAGGGCGGGGACGCGGTGCATGTACGGCGCCAACTGGAGTGGCTGGCTTCGCTGCTGGGTGACTGACGGGGTGCGCGGGCGGCACCGACGACGACCGGACACGCCACCGGGGCCGCCCACGGGACGGTTCAGCCGACCCGGCAGGACAGGGTCGTCGTACCGTCACCGCCCGGGCCGGAGACCACATAGCCGAACGTGGCGCTCTCCCCCGGATCGAGGGAGCCGTTGTGGCCGGCGTTGTGGACCATCACGTCCTGGCCGTCGTAGGTGGCGTCGCCGTTCCAGAGGCTGTCGACGCTCTGGCCGGCCGGGAGGGTCCAGTCGACCATCCAGCCCAGCATCGGCACGTCACCGCTGTTGGTGACGGTCACCTCGGACTGGTGGCCGCCGCTCCAACTGCCCGTGGTGCCGCGGGTGGCGGTGCACTCCCCAGGAACGGGGTCGGGGTCGGGGCCGGTCGGGTCGCCGGGGTCCTTGACGCCGGTCACCTCGCCGTTGCCGCCGTCGAAGACGACGTCCGAGCAGGAGTAGAAGGTCTCCTGGCTGTCCGAGCGCTGCCAGACCATGTAGATGACGTGCCGGCCGGACTTGCCCTCCGGGAGCTGTCCGCTCCAGCGGTAGTCGGCCTCGACGCTGCCCGGGGACCCGTTGAGCGGCGGGTGGTCGACGGAGAGGAAGGGCTCCTCCTCCATGTCGGCCCAGGTGAGGGCCCGCGTCGGGTCGAAGCCGTCCTCGGTGACGTAGACGTGGAACCAACCGGGGTGCGCGGCCCAGGCGTTGTAGGAGAAGTCGACGGTCGCGCCCGAGGTGAGATGGGTGAGCGGCCAGTCGGCGCCGGGCGTGTCGAATCCGGTGAAGTTGGTGTTCCCGCCGCTGCACAGCTCCCCGTCGGGCACGAAGCCGCGGGTGCGGCCGGCGCCGTCGGAGCGCAGGACGGAGAACCAGTTGTAGAAGGGGGTGGTGCCGCCGACCTGGGCGGCGGCCCTGCAGGCCGGGTTGACCGGCTTGATCTCGCCGGTGTCGGTCAACGCGTCCTGCCAGCACAGGAAGGTGCGGCTGCCGGGCTTCATCGGCGTGCCGTGGGCTTCCGCCGCACCGCCCGCCGTCACGACCAGGCCGACGGCCGGGACGGTGGCGAGCAGGGAGACCAGGACGAGGAAGAGGGCTCGGGTGCGGGTGGGGAGCGCTGTTCGGGGAGCCGCCTCGCTCCCCGGTCTAGTTGTGATCATGACACACCTGTCCGCGGCTGTGGGGTTGACGGATCATGCAGGGGTGCGTGGAGGGGCGAGGTGGGAGTGTCCCGGCGGCGGGTTCCGGTCCGCCTGAGCGTGGGAGCGCTCCCACCTCGTCCGTGAGGGGACGGTAGCGCGAGGCAGCGCGCTTGTAAACGGTTGCTGCGCCCCGGAGTCGTGTGGTGGGTCAGCCGTTGCCGTCGATCACCCGTCGGAGGTTCCGGGCGACTTCGCCGCCTTCGAGGAGGAAGACCGGTCTCGTCAGGACGGCGTCTCCACGCGGCGCCTTCTGGACGGCGCGGGCGATCGCGACGGCGTCCTCGCGGAGGCGGACGCCCCGCGGATCGACGTGGCGGCCCGGTTCCTCGCCGAGGAGGACCGCGAACCGGATCCGGGCCTGCGGGTCCCGTACGCGCGGGAGGGCGATGAGGGCCTCGGTCGGGCGGAGGAGGGGGCCGGGGGAGCTGTCGTCGTCCCATGTGCCGTTCGTACGCTCGGCCGGGGGCCCCGCGGGCGGGGGGACGGTCGCGGACACGAGCGCGGCGGGGGCGCAGGGGCCGGGACGGACGCGGCGGGGGCACCGGGACCGGACCGGTTCGACGTCGTCTGCGTCCAGTTCGAGAAGGGTCGAGTCATGGCACGACCTTCCCGCTGCCCGCTTGAGCTCCGCCGTCGCGCAGTGCGCATGGTCGCCGAGCCGAAGCGGGCGAACGAGATCCTGAAGGCGGCGGCGAGTTTCTTTGCGGCCGAGCACGACTGCAAGATCGCCCCTTCCACCTATTGCGCCCACAAGAAACGACTGGCCGTCCCGTCCGTCCGTACCGTGCGGGACACGGAACTCAAGAAGCTGATCCGCCAGGTCCACACCGACAACTACCGTGTCTACGGGGCGCGGAAGATCTGGCGGGAGCTGAACGGGGTGAGGCGGAGGCCGGCCTCGCGCGAACGTCCTACTGCCCGTTCCGCTCGGCCGTCCACAGCGCCGACACCGCGCACCCCCACGTGCTCGCCGCTGCGAGCGGCATCGCCGTACCGGATACCTGCACGGACGGTCACTTTCCGCGAGCCCGTGCCCGGCCGATTCCGCTCCGCGCTGATCATCGACCAGTCATGCGTCTTCGCCCCCACCGTGCTGAAAGAAGGAGCCCTCCTTCAACCGCGTGTAGGAGGCCTCGGCCCTTCTCATCCACGCGTCCACATCGGCCGCCATCGAGGGGAACTTCTCCTTGAGAGGTTCAGCCAATGCGCTGATCTCCTCCCATGAGTCAGCCAGATACGTTTCGCTCTCAAGGCCGATCGCCACGGCCACACGGAACGGGTCATCCGACGACAGCCACTGTCTGCCTACCTCGATGATGCGCCTCCCGTCCTCGGCTTCGATGATCCAGGACATCGAAAGGAGCTGCTCTGCGACATACCCAGGAGTGACGTTCGCAGCCCGATGCTCGACAAGGAAGTGCATGACGTCCTCAACGTTCACAGTCACAGCCTCCGGTACATGCGCCACTCATAGGCGGTGCCACTTGGATCGATCGCGCCACCATCGGCACGCCTCATCGTCCCGAACATGTGATCTGGATGGACCCCGGTCCCTTGGCCGATCAGCTCGAACCCGGCTTCCCGCATGGCGTCCTCACTTGCCTTTCTGAACTTGTTCCGCTTGGCCGCCGACACCACCAGGGTGCCACCCCGAGCCATGACTCGAGCCGTTTCGCCACTCACCGGGTTGAAGCCATATGGGTTGACCGCGTGTGCGACGTTGAACGTTCCGTCATCGAAAGGCAAGTTGTTCGCGTCAGCCTGCATGACATCCGGATGACCGGGGTTGAGGTCCACGTTTGTCGCACCGGGCATCGGGTTGTCCCCCGCGCCCAAGTTCAGCGTGCGCCCATCGTCCCCACCGCCGGCTTTGCCGTCGCCGCCTCCGCTGGCGCCGCCGTTGGAGCGGGAGGAGGCACCGGTGGAGCCGCCCTTGCTCGAGCCGCTTCCGCCGCCTGCGGAGGGCTTCGCTTTGCCGGCGCCGGAGGACGCTGCCGCCGAGGAGCGTGGTGCGGCGGATGCCTGGGACGACTTCTGTTTTCCGTTGCCGGTTTTGCGGGCGCTGTGGGAGGCGCGATTACTGGTTGTCTGTTTCTTCTGCGCGGCCTGTTTCTTCTTTTTCTGTGCGGCCTTCTTGCGCGCCTCCTCGCGCTTCTTCTTCTCCTTCTTCGCCTTGTCGATGGCCGCGTTGGCCTTGGCGATGACCTTCTTCGCCTGCTCCTTGGCCTTGCGCCAGGCACTGACCGCGGAGAAGACCTTCTTGACCGCGGAGTAGATCTTCTTGGTGAGGGAGAGGACCTTGTACCAGGGGACGAGATCCAGGACGACCTCGGCGCAGGACCAGATGGAACCGCCGATACAGCCCATGATCGCGTCGATGCCGAGGAAGTCCCGCAGGATCGATCCGGCCGCGGAGATGACGACGGAGGACATGGACCGGTTGAGGTCGCCCTTGGCCGCGGCCACCATCGCCGACGAGAGTCCGGCACCCGCCAGGGCGAGTTCGATCTCCTTCTGCGAGAGGGAGACGGACAGGCCGGTCGGGTCGCTGTAGGTGACGGGGTTGTTGTGCGCGTAGGCGTAGCCGCCGCGCTGCATCGGGTCGGCCAGGTCCAGGACCGGGTCGGCGGACAGGAAGCGGCCTGCCACCGGGTCGTACAGACGCGCGCCGAGCATGGTGTAGCCGGTGGCGTCGTCGCGGGAGGCACCCAGGAAGCCCTGGTGGGTCGTCGCGCGCGACGCCGTCCCACCGGCCAGGCGTTCCCCGCCGAACGGGTCGGTCTTGCGGACGCGGGTCTCCATCCCTTCCCGGAGCGCGACCTCCGCGTAGGGGGTGCCCTGGTGGTCGTAGGTGATCGCGGACAGGTTGGAGTAGCCGGGCGTGTAACTTCCGGTCGCCTCGCGCAGGATGCTGCCGCCCGGTACGGCGTAGGTCCGCTGGACGTCGACCATTCCGCCGCCGGCCCGGACCGACAGCTCGGCCTCGCCGAGGTGCAGGGTGGCTTGGTCACCCTTCAGGGTCAGCAGCCGTGCGCCGCCCGGGGCGTAGATGTAGCGGGCCTCGGCCTGTGCGGTGAAGGACTGGGCCTGGGAGGTGTCGTTGCATGCGGCCAGCACCAGGTCGGTACCGGACGCGGTCGAACCGTCCTTGACCGCCAGGCACAGTCCGGACGCGGCGTGCTTGAAGTGTCCGGCGTCGTCCCTGACGAGCTTCTGGTCCGCCGTACCGGCGCACGGGCGGACACCGACCGCCGCTCCGGCCGTCGATCCGGCCGGGGTGGCGCACCAGTCGCCCATCACCCTCAGGCTGCCGGTGTCGGGGGCGGTCGTCGGGTCGTCGGGCACGAAGGTGAACTTCTGTGCCGGGGTGTTGTTGCACGGGTAGGTCTGCAGCGGCTGGTCGTTCTTCGCCCAGCCGGTCTGCAGGTCGAGGCAGGCGCCGGAGGGCGTCACGTAGGCGGTCTTGCCGTTCGTGCCCTGGCCGGAGACCGTCTCCGGGAGACCGTCGTACGTCCAGGTCAGGGTCTGGGCGTCACCGGTGTCGCCGGTGACCTGTGTCGTGTTGCCCGACTGGTCGTAGATCCGCTGCAGAGTCTGCTTGACCTGCGCACCCGCCTCGGTCGTGTACTCACGCACCAGCGAGGTCAGCGCGTGCGGTCCGGCCTCTCCCGCGCCGTAGCCGTAGGTGGTCCTCGTGTCCTTGGCCGTGTCACCCGTCAGGTCGTGTTCGACCATCGAGGTGCGTTCCGCGGACAGTCCGGCGTAGGCGTAGTCGGTCCAGTAGCCCGAGCCGTCCTCCCCCTTCGCCACGTCGGCGGCGGCGGTCGCGCCGCCCGCCTTGCAGGCGGTCTGGTCGGCGGACGTCCACGCCTCGTTGAGGCGGCCGACGGGGTCGTAGCGGAAGCACTGGCGTTCGCGGATGCCCGCGGCGCCCTGCCGGACGGAGGTGACGTTCCCCGCGGCGTCGTAGGTGTAGGACGTGTCCGAGACCTTGTTGCCGGTGGCCGCGCCGTCCGTGCCGGTCTGCTCACGCCAGGTCTGCATGCTGGTCAGCTCGCCCGAGGCCTCGTCGTACGAGGTGGTGGACCACACCCGGTAGGGGTTGTCGCCCAGGGTGGAGCGCAGCACCTGTCCGTACGGGGAGTACAGCGTCTGAGAGCCGTACCAGTCGTGTCCGGAGACGGACTCGGCCAGGCCCTCCTCGTCGTAGCGGGTGATGACCTCCTCGGCGGGCAGCGTGCCCACCGCGGGCAGCCGCGTGGAGTGCGGCAGTCCGGTGTCGGTGTAGGTCTGGGTGTACGTGTAGCGGTACTCCAGGCCGTACTGGTCGGCCAGGTCCTTCGGCAGCGCGGTGGACGTGACCGTCGGCTGGTAGGCGTTGTTGTAGGCGCTGATCATCGTCTGCGCCGCGTTGCCGGTGTCGGTGTAGCGCAGTGCCGTGTACGGCATGCCGATGCCGCCGCCGGCCTGGTCGTAGGAGTACGCCCCGAGCAGCTTGCCCACGGAGGAGTTCTCGCGGGTCAGGGTGGGGCGGGACAGGATGTCGTAGCCCGTCCAGACCGTCTTGCCGCGGGCGTCCGTGCTGGTGACGGGCCGGTTGAGGTCGTCGTACGTGACCTTGGTGGTGCCGGTGTCCGGGTCGGTGGACTCCACGACGCGGCCGATGGTGTCGTACTTCCACGTCCAGGCCGTGCCGTCGTCCTGCTGCGCCTCGGCCAGCCGGCCGCGGGAGTCGTAGGTGAAGCGGATCGACTCGAAGGCGGTGCGGGTGGTGTCGGTGAAGGTGTCGACGCGGCTGGTGCGCCCGAGGGCGTCGGTCCAGGTCCGGTAGGAAGAGATGCCGTACGGGTTGACGACCGTGGAGTGGTCGAGGCCGTACTCGTAGACGGTGCGGCGGCTTTCCGCGTCCGTGCCGCCCAGGACGGGGGTCTCCGTCAGGACGCGGCCCGAACCGTCATACGTGTAGCGGGTGGCGTTCGGTACTTCGCCGGCCGTCTTGGGGAAGAACAGGACCGGCTCGGGCTCGCCTTCGGCGAGATAGGCGTTGTTGGTCTTCCACACCTCGCCCGAGGCGTTGTACAGGGTGTCGGTGATCAGGCGGCCCTGGCCGGTCGCGGGCTCCTGGGTCTGGCGTACCCGGCCCAGGCCGTCGAAGAGGGTGACCGAGGTCTCCACCCGGTCCTCGTGGGCGCGGGTGCGGGAGATGACGGCGGTGGGCTCGCCCACCTGCAGACGGTATTCGACCTGCAGGTCGGGGACCTTGTCGGTGGCGGGCTCCCGGCCCGGACCCCACGCCTGCACCACGCGGCCCAGCTCGTCGTAGACGGCCTTGCTGGTGTGGCCGTTGGCGTCGGTGGTGGTCAGGCTGGCCCCTCGGCCGGGCTCCACCGTCTGCACGGAGGTGTGGCCGAGTTCGTTGGTCTCGGTCACCTTGAACGGCATGCCGACGGCCGGCTCGTACGTGATCGTCGCGGATGCGGTCTGGCCGGGCTGGGTGGTCTTGACCGTGCGGCCGAGCGCGTCGTAGCCGGTGGTGCCGCCCGAGGTGAAGCCGGAGCCGTCGCCCTTCAGCGTCCACGTCTCGGTCGGCAGGCCGCGCGTCGGCGCGGCGCCGTAGGCGCCGCCGTCGTAGGCGACGCGGGACGCGCCGGTCAGCGAGGTGAGCGTGCCGAACGTGGCGGCCGCGCACGTGGTCGGGGACGTCAGGATCTGCTTGGTCAGACCGAGCAGGTGCTTGTCGGTGTCGGCGACATACTCGGTGCGGGTGCACGACTCGTCGCCGGTCTTGCCGGTGTCGCCCAGCATCTCCACCTGGGTGGGGAAGCCGTCGGCGTTGTAGGCGGTGCTGGAGACGACCTCGCGGATTTCACGCTCGTCGTCGCCGGTGCCGGAGGACTTGGTCCAGGAGTGGTCTCCGGTCTCCACGACCCGCCAGGCGATCAGGTCCTTCAGACCGTCACCGAGCGAGCGGCGCGCCAGTTCGGTCGCGGACAGCTTGCTCGTGGTGCGGCTGATCCACCCCGTCACCGGGTCCGCGGTCGCCGAGGGGTAGTCGACCTGTTCCGCGATACGACCGGCGAACGCCTCGTGGTCGGGGCCGATGTCGCCGCCCGCGATGTCCTGGACGGTGACGCCCGTGCCGAGCCCGCGGTAGAAGCGGGTCATCGACTTCGAGCGCTTCGCCGAGGTCGCCGTGTCGTCGGCGCCGGTGAACGTGGTCACCGTGTCGAATCCGGCGAACTTCGCCCACGTACGCGTCGATTTCTTGGAGAACTCCGACTCGGCGAGCTGCCAGGCCGGCGTGCCGTACTCGTACGCCGTCGAGGTCGCGGTCGCGCCGGAGACCGCGGGAAGTTCCTCGACCTGGGTGACGACGTACTTGTGGAACCAGTCGATCTCGTCGTCGACCGACGGGTCCGGATGCCAGGCCACCGGATAGCACAGGCCCGTGTTGTGCTCCTGCGTCGGCAGGCCCTCACCGTTCGCGCAGGCACCGGTCGGCTTGGAGTACGTGACGACGCTCTCGCCGCCGTACTCGTTGACGACCCGGCCGATGCGCTGGCGGGCGAAGCCGGGGCGCGGGTCGTCGGCGCCGCGCAGGACGCGGTTGGGCATGTAGTCCGGGGAGGCCTGGAAGGTGACCGGGGGCAGCGACTTGTACTTGCCGCCCGCGATGCCACCCGGCCCGTAGCCGGTGCGCTGGATCGACTCCAGCCACAGGGCGGTGTTGGCGCCGGTCGTCATCGTCGGGAAGGACTGCTTGAGCTGGTAGACGTCGACCGTGGCACGGCCCGAGCCGGCCGTGCGCTGTGCGGTGAGGGAGATCTTGTCCAGGCGCTTGCGGGTGAAGAACGAGGGTGCGGCGTTCCAGCAGTCGCCGGTCGTCTTGCACTGCAGCGATACGGGGGTGTCGTACCAGATGCGGTAGTCGCCCGGGTCCTTGGAGGTGAAGTTGGCTTCGGTGCAGGCCAGCGAGCCCTCGGCGAAGCAGCGCTCCTCGACGGTGAAGCTGACGCGCGCGGGCGCCTCGCCGAAGAGGGCGTCGGAGCGCAGCCCGTAGTCGATGTGGCGCAGATAGCCGCCGCGCTCGTAGGAGACGGGCTTCTTGAACTGCCAGTCCTTCGCGTACCGGTTGGTCTCCGCCTGCCACCACAGGGTCATGGCGTTGCCGGAGGGGTCCACGACGTAGTCGAGGTTCCACTGCCAGGCCTGCTGGCAGAACGAGTTCTTGAAGTCCCCGGACTTGTAGCAGGGCTCGCCCGCGTGGTTGCCGAAGACGGGCACGGTGAACACCGATTCGGTCTCGGGCTTGCCGTCGCTCCAGCCGGGAAGGCGGTTGCGGCCGAAGAAGTACTGGGTGCCGTCGCGGGTAGTGACCTTCCAGTACTCGCCGTCCGCGTCACCGTTGCCGAGCGCGGTGTCCTTGAGCAGCTCCACCTTGGAGCCGTCACCGGAGGACGTGGTCCAGCCCTTGCCCGACTCCCATACGAGGCTGACCGTCTGGCCGCTCAGCGTCATCGTGGCGTTGTTCGAGCCGTAGCACAGGTCGTGCGTGGGGTGATTGGCGTTGTTGGCGCCGGAGTTGGTCTTGGCGTCCTGCTTGCAGTTCACATAGCGGCGGGTGATCGAGCCCGGCTGGTAGTCCCAGCCGTCGCCGATCCAGGAGGCCTGGTTGTTCGATGCGCTGGTGCGCCCGTCCACGGCCTGCGAGGAGTACGACAGGCCGACCTTCGGCATCAGACCGCCGGGAACCTCGGGCGGCTGGATGTCGTACGCATAGGTGAAGGCGCCCGAGGACGAGCCGCTCGCCCAGTCACCGGAGGACGACAGAGGCGTGGCGGTGAAGTCACCGCTCTGCGACGCGCCCATGTCGAGGGCGCCGAGGACTCCGGCCGACGTGCTCGCCAGCGGCTCGGCCATCTTGGCCGAGGTGAACGAGGCGGGCTTCACCCCGGCCGAGGCGGAGGTGGCCGACTCCGCGGTGTTGGTGCTCTCAGGGGGGCTCGTGGCCTCCGGGCTCGAGGACTCCCCGGACGTCAGCGGCTCCTGAGGTGTGGCCGAGGAGGACGGGCCACCGGTCTTCCCCGAGTCTTCGGTCTTCTTCGAGTCTTCGGTCTTCTTCGAGTCTTCGGTCTTCTTCGAGTCTTCGGTCTTCTTCGAGTCTTCGGTCTTCTTCGGCTCATCGGTCGCACCGGCCTTCGGGGACTTCTCACCCGTGCCCGGCTCGATCGACCGCTGCCCTGCCGCCTGCCCGGCGGCCCCGATCAGCTTCGCGACCGGCACCACGCCGGTCAGCTGCCGCTTCTTCTCCTTGGCTCCCGCATCAGTCGTGCGAGCACCCTTCGCCGGCCGGGTGACCTCCACGCTCGACGGCAGCTCTACGAGCGTCGCCGTGGGGTCGTCCTCGCCGGCGGAGACGGTCTGGGTGGCCAGGCCGTCGTCGGTGGGGCAGTCCAGGGTCGAGGTGTCCGGCAGGGAGCAGCCTTCGAGCAGGGTGAGCCGGAACCGGTCGGCCGCCTGAGTGCCGAACAGGTCGGCGAACTCGGTGTGGTCGACCTCCACCGCCACCGAAGCGGCCGGGTCCACCCCGGCCGGCGGGGTGACGGACATCAGCATGCCCGGCACGTTGGCCTGCGTGGAGGCGGTGACCGAGGCGAGGTCGACGTGCCACGTTCCCGCCAGGGCGGCCGGGTCCTGCCCCTCTGGCACGCCCAGGCGGACCGGTGTGGTCCCCACCGGCACCGTCTGGCCCTCGGTGACACCGGTCAGGTCAGCGGTCTGGTCGGCCGCGGCCTGCCATGGCGTCACATGCGCGGGGACATACTCCTCGACCGGCACATCGACCGGACGCGAGAGCGATGTCGGCTCATCCGTGTCCAGGTCCACGACGGACGCCTTGTCCGGCTCGGGCAGGTCCACGTTCGCGTTCGACGTGCGGTCCATGCCGGGGCCGGGGATCGCCACAGCCGTGCCCGTCAGCGAGGTGATGGTCAGCACGGACGACAGCAGCACGACCAGTGCCGCCCGCCGGTGCCGACGGTTCTCACGGCCCGCGGCCGTGACGGCCAGCCGCCCCCGTCCGGACCAGGACAGCCCCACCCGACGACGCATCTCGCAACTCCCCCACCTCACGCCCGCCTTGGGCGCGCCGGCGCAAACGGAACAGAACCGGCACGGGACGGGACGTCCACGCACCGAGCACGGGAGCCTTCACCATTTCACCCCGGTAGGCACAGCTGACGCACAGTGATCCATCACAGCAAGGACACAGTTGTCGCCCCGGAAATCATCCTCTTAGGGCCGCAAACTCCTGCATGTCCGCGATAGACGACAATCCGCGAGAACAGTTCACAACGCACGCGCCATACGAACCAGTTGACAGCGAAGGCAGGCAAAACGGTCGTCACTGTTGGTGAAGGTCAGGTCATTGATCACGAGTTGATCTCAAGGCGTCAGCTCGACAACTGCCGCCGCCGCCGCATAGCTTGCGCGCACTCATGCCTAAGACGCCCCAGGTCAGCGAGGTAATCGCCGCTGCCTGGCGGGTCCTTGGCATCTAGCCAGCCGTGTTCCCGGGGAGCCTGCCGTCGTGTCTGCTCAGCCATCCGCGTTCTTCCGCTTCGCCGCAGGCAAGCACGCCCGGTTCGCCTCCTACGCCGCGCTGCTCTGCGTGGCGCTGGTGGCCGGGCTGCTCGTCTGGACACCGTGGGAGCGCGGTGCCGTGGCCCCTCGGGCCAAGGGGTCCTCGGGTCCGTTGACGGCGGCCGAGGCGATGGAGAAGGCGCGGTCGCAGAAGAAGGAGGTCGTGGTCGGCACCGAGACCACGCCGACATCCCGCACCTTCGCCCTGCCGAACGGCACCTGGCGCTCCGAGATCCATGCCGTTCCCGTACGGGCGCAGCGTGCCGACGGCAGCTGGGAGGACATCGACGCGGACCTGCGGCGCAGCAAGGACGGCACGCGGCTGCGGCCCGTGAACACGCCCGGCGAGGTCGAGTTCGCGGCGGCTGCGACGCCGGCCGCCTCGCGCGGCTCCGGTCGTACGGCTGCGACGCCGTCCGGCTCGGACAGCAGCTCCAGTGGCGCGGTGCGCCCGGCCGTATGGCGCCCGACGGCCCATGAGGCCACCACCCGTACCGCCTCACGGGAGTCGGCGCCGAAGGAGTCGTTCCTGGCATCGGTGGCCTACAAGGGACACGAGATCACGTACACCTGGCCGGGCACGCTGCCCGAGCCGGTCGTCGAAGGCAACCGGGCGCTGTACCGCGAGGTGCTACCCGGCGTGGACCTGCTGCTCGTGGCACGCGAGGAAGGCGGCTTCGGCCAGCTGCTCATCGTCAAGAACGAAGAGGCCGCCCGGCAGGAGGCCCTGCGGACCGTGTCCTACGGTCTGCGCTCCGACACGGCCGAATTCGCCCTCGACACCACCACCGGTGGCGTGACCATCACGGACGCCGCTGACGGCAAGCCCGTCGGTGCCATCCCGACCCCGCTCGCCTGGGACTCGGCGGGCGTGACGAACCCCGAGGACCCGACCGCCGAGCCGTACACCGACACCACCACCGCCAAGACCACCTTCGCTCTGACCGGGCTGACCGGTCCCGAGCCGGGAACGGCCAGTGCCGTGCTGCCCGCCTCCTTGGACGGCGGCGGAACCGGGCAGGCCACCCTCAAGCTCGACGCGGCGGCGACGGGCCTGCTGACCGGCAAGAAGGCCGACGCCGGGAAAGTCCGCTTTCCCGTGTTCATCGACCCCACGCTCGAACTGCAGGAGAAGGGCTGGACGATCGCGTACAAGCCCCATCCCAACTCCAACTACTACAACGGCACCAACTACTCAGGCGGCACGAGCGAGGCGCGGGTCGGCTACGAGTCCCAGGACCGCGGCCTCGCCCGGTCGTTCTGGAAGATGGGCATCTCCAGCAGCATCCACGGCTCGACCGTCCTGTCGGCGAGCTGGAAGATCAAGAACACGCACTCGTGGTCCTGCACCGAACCCCGGCAGATCGAGCTGTGGCTGACCGGCGGGATCTCGACCTCCACCACCTGGAACAACCAGCCTTCCTGGGCGCGCCAGTTGGACGCCAAGTCCTACGCACACGGCAACGAGAAATACGGCTGCGACGACGCCTACGTCGGCTACGACGTCAAGTCCGGAGCGCAGGACGCGGCGAACAAGAAGTGGGGCTCGCTCACCCTGGGGCTTCGCGCGAGCACCGAGACCTCCACGTACACCTGGCGCAAGTACAGCGCCAGCAGCGCGGTCCTGACGATCAGCTTCAACCGGCCGCCCAACCAGCCGGTCGACGGCGACATCACGCCCGGCGTGTGCAACACCGTCATCGGCGAGGAGGTCATCGGCCTGACCGATGTCGTGCTCAGGGCCGAGGCCACCGACTACGACAGCAACCTCAAGGGCATGCGCTTCCGCCTGTGGGAGACCGGCGCCACCACGAAGATTCTCGACAGGGTCGTCACGGGCACCGGAGGCAGCAGAACCCAGACCGCGTCCGTCACCGTGCCCTCGACGCAACTCGCCGACGGCAAGACATACTCCTGGGACGTCCGCGCCGAGGACACCGAAGGCGCCGTGTCCACCTTCTGGCCGAACGGCACCGAGCCCTGCCGCTTCACGGTCGACAACACCGCACCCGCGGCACCCACGATGACCTCCACCGACTTCCCGCAGGCCAACGCCGCCGGCACCAACTGGGCGGTCAACGCTCCACACGGCACCTCCGGCACCGTCACCCTCAGCTCCGGCCCGTCCACCACCGGCTACGTCATCAGCTTCAACAGCGGGAACTTCACCTACATCTACCTCGATGACCCGGCCAGCGGACAGACCTTCCGCATCGACCGGGACGCCGTCGAAGGCCACCTCATCGAATCGGTCACCCGGGCCTCCAAGGGCGAACCCATCACCGTCACCCTCAAGTCGCCCTCGGCCGGACCGATCTTCCTGAAGGGTTACGCCCGCGACGCGGTCGGCAACTTCTCGAAGGCTTCGGAAATCAAGACGTACATACCTTCCGGCCGCTCCGCCGACGCCCCTGGCGACCTCACCGGCGACACCTATCCCGATCTGGTCGGTCTGTGGAGCAACGGCAGCCTGTGGACCTACCCGGGCGAAGCCGCCGGTGACCTCTACACCAACATGGCCGCCTCGTACAACGGTAAGGGCGAGCAGAACCCGTCCGGCCACTTCTACGACCCGAACTCCACCGCCACCAGCAAGAAGCACGCCCTGATCTCCAAGTGGGACGACTACTACCCTGGTGACGGCCTCACCGACATCGTCGCCCGTACGCCCGACGGCAAGCTCTGGATCTACCAGGGCGACGGGTACGGCGCCGTCAACATCGACGAACGCATCCGCGTGCTCCTGCCCGACAACGCTCCCGATCCCGCCACCTGGGGTGAGATGCGCACCGCAGGAGACGTCACGGGGGACGGCGAACCCGATCTGATGGTCGTCACCGACGGCGGACAGCTGTGGTTCCTGGGCGGATACACCGCCGGCGCCTTCACCGACGCGATCCAGCTCACCAGCGACTCCGGCTGGTCCACGCGTGACGTGCTCGCCGTCGCCGACTTCGACCTGGACAAGACCCCGGACCTGCTGTGGCGCAACTTGTCCAGCGGCAACATCTACCTGCGGCACGGCAAGCCCGGTACGGCCGGCGAAGGCTCCGTCGCCCCGGTCTCCCTCGCGCTGGGTGCCAACTCGCGCGACGGCGCCGACGCCCTGTTCGGCACCGGCTGGACCGAGGCCAACATCAACAGCATCGTGGTCATCCCCGACACCAGCGGCGACGGCATCCCCGACATGTGGGCACGTGAGACAGCCACCGGGAACATGCGGCTCTACAACCCCAGCAAGACCAATACCAACGCCTACGTCAGCATCGTCTGGAACGGCGACCTGAATCCGTTCCTCAGCTTCACCTGACCGAGGACGCCATGCACTCCCTGACACAGACCGTCCGAACCCACCCGAAGACAGCGGGCGCGGTGGCCGCCGCCCTGCTCGTCGCCGTCGCCCTGGCCGCGTACTTCCTCAGCACCGGCCCCGTCCGCCCGGACGCGGCCAAGTGCCGCGAGGAGTCGACGGCGCAGGTCGAGGCCGCCGTTGCCGACGGCACCGAACTCAGCACCAGCCTCCCGCCGCACTGCCAGGGCCTTCCTGTGAAGGAACGCGACCGGATCTTCTCCGAGAGCGCCGACGACGCCATCGCGGACGAGATGGAGAAGGCGAGAGAAGACATCGAGCGTCTCGCAGGCGATACGGGCTACGAGAGCAAGTAGCCCGTATCGCACAGCACGCCATGCAGCGCTCCCTCCAACTCCCGGGCACCCTGACCCCATGGACGCCCAGGAGTTGGAGGGAGCGCTGCATGGCGCCGTCCGTGCAAGGTGATGTCGGTTTCGATCGCGGTATGCGGACGTTGTTCACCATGGACGCCTCCGACCACCGGCGGGTGCCCGTCGGGATCGTGGGCCCCTCGGGACGCCGCGGACGCGAGGCCGTGCTCGTGGTGGAGCGGACCGTCCGGGTCGCCGACGCCCTGGACGCGAGGATCGTCACCGATCCGGCCGGGCAGCGCGCCCTGTGGCGCATCCGCGAGGACGCCTCCGGTACCGCGACACGGATGCCCGGCTGGAAGGACCGCGCGGTGCCGCCCGCGCGACCCGGCGCGTCCCTGTCGGCAGAATCCTCGCCACCGGCGAGACATACAGCCGGCCCGCACACCACGAGGTCGGCACGAAACCCCGACACTCGAAGGCAACGAACGCCATGAGCCGACCGGGGCTGTTCGTGGTGGGAGTCCCTGCCCATGAAGGGCAACGGGCAGGTCGCCCGCTCGTGAGGGGGCTCCCACCACACCCGTGTGCGCCTGGCGGCGCTCGTTCGCCATACGCTCGCAAGGACAGAAGAACCCCGCCCCTGGTACCAGGGGCGGGGTTCTTCGTCGTCGTAGGACGCGCGGCTCCGCTTCCGGGAAGAGATCGCGTGCGATCACGGTCGCGGACGCGTCTTCCCGCCCCGTCGAGCGCGAGTGCCCCGCTCCCCGCGAGATGCAGGGGCAGGGCGCTCGTTCACGTCAGGTCAAGAGCCGACAAGCTGGCGAAGCACGTACTGCAGGATGCCGCCGTTGCGGTAGTAGTCGGCCTCACCGGGGGTGTCGATGCGGACGACCGCGTCGAACTCGACGCCCGTGTCGGTGGTGACCTTCACCGTGCGCGGGGTGGTGCCGTCGTTCAGCTCGGTGACGCCGGAGACGGAGAGGGTCTCCTCGCCGGTCAGGCCGAGGGACTCGGCGGTGTGGCCCTCCGGGAACTGGAGCGGCAGGACGCCCATGCCGATGAGGTTCGAGCGGTGGATGCGCTCGTAGGACTCGGCGATGACGGCCTTGACGCCGAGCAGCGCGGTGCCCTTGGCGGCCCAGTCGCGGGACGAGCCGGAGCCGTACTCCTTGCCGGCCAGGACGACCAGCGGGATGCCCTGCTCGATGTAGTTGCGGGAGGCGTCGTAGATGAACGACACCGGGCCGTCCGCCTGCGTGAAGTCGCGGGTGTAGCCGCCCTCGGTGCCCGGCGCGATCTGGTTGCGCAGGCGGATGTTGGCGAACGTGCCGCGGATCATGACCTCGTGGTTGCCGCGGCGCGAGCCGTAGCTGTTGAAGTCGCGGCGCTCGATGCCGTGCTCCGTGAGGTACTTGCCGGCCGGGGTGTCGGCCTTGATGGCGCCGGCCGGGGAGATGTGGTCGGTGGTGACCGAGTCGCCCAGCTTGGCGAGCACACGGGCGCCGGCGATGTCCTCGACCGGGGCCGGCTCCATGCCCATGCCCTCGAAGTACGGGGGCTTGCGCACGTAGGTGGACTCGCCGTCCCACTCGAAGGTGTCGCCGGTCGGGATGGGCAGCGCCTGCCACTGGGCGTCACCGGCGAAGACGTCGGCGTAGGACTTGGAGAACATGTCCTCGCCGATCGCGTTGGCGACGACGTCGTTGACCTCGGCCTCGGAGGGCCAGATGTCCTTCAGGAAGACCGGGTTGTTGTCCTGGTCGTACCCGAGGGCCTCGCGGGTGATGTCCACCTTCATGGAACCGGCGATCGCGTAGGCGACCACCAGCGGCGGGGACGCCAGGTAGTTCATCTTGACGTCGGGGTTGATCCGGCCCTCGAAGTTGCGGTTGCCGGAGAGCACCGAGGTGACCGCGAGGTCGTGCTCGTTGACCGCCTTGGAGACCTCCTCCGGCAGCGGGCCGGAGTTGCCGATGCAGGTGGTGCAGCCGTAACCGACCAGGTTGAAGCCGACCTTGTCGAGGTACGGGGTCAGGCCCGCCTTCTCGAAGTAGTCGGTGACGACCTTGGAGCCCGGGGCGAGGGTGGTCTTGACCCACGGCTTGCGGGTCAGGCCCTTCTCCACCGCCTTCTTGGCCACCAGGGCGGCGGCGACCATGACGTACGGGTTGGAGGTGTTGGTGCAGGAGGTGATCGCGGCGACGGTCACGGCGCCGTGGTCGAGCGTGTAGGTCGTGCCGTCGGCGGCGGTGACCTCGACCGGGTGGGAGGGGGCGCCGTTGGAGATGGCCGGGGCGTCGGAGGCCGGGAAGGACTCCTTGCTCGCCTCGTCGACGTCGCCGCCGTCCTTGACGTAGTTGCGCACGTCCTGGGCGAACTGGGCCTTGGCGTCGGCGAGGACGATGCGGTCCTGCGGGCGCTTGGGACCGGCGATGGAGGGCACGACCGTGGAGAGGTCGAGCTCCAGCTTCTCGGAGAAGTCCGGCTCGGCCTGCGGGTCCAGCCAGAGGCCCTGCTCCTTGGCGTACGCCTCGACCAGCGCGACCTGCTGGTCGCTGCGGCCGGTCAGGCGCATGTAGTTCAGGGTCTCGTCGTCGATCGGGAAGATCGCGGCGGTGGAGCCGAACTCCGGCGACATGTTGCCGATGGTGGCGCGGTTGGCGAGGCTCGTGGCCGCCACGCCCTCGCCGTAGAACTCGACGAACTTGCCGACGACGCCGTGCTTGCGCAGCATCTCGGTGATGGTGAGCACGAGGTCGGTGGCGGTGGTGCCGGGCTTGAGCTCGCCGGTGAGCTTGAAGCCGACGACGCGCGGGATCAGCATGGAGACCGGCTGGCCGAGCATGGCGGCCTCGGCCTCGATGCCGCCGACGCCCCAGCCGAGGACGCCGAGGCCGTTGACCATGGTGGTGTGCGAGTCGGTGCCGACCAGGGTGTCGGGGTAGGCCTTGCCGTCACGGACCATGACGACACGGGCCAGGTGCTCGATGTTCACCTGGTGGACGATGCCGGTGCCGGGCGGGACGACCTTGAAGTCGTCGAAGGCGGTCTGGCCCCAGCGCAGGAACTGGTAGCGCTCGCGGTTGCGGCCGTACTCCAGGTCGACGTTCTGCTTGAAGGCGTCGTTGGTGCCGAACTTGTCGGCGATGACGGAGTGGTCGATGACCATCTCGGCCGGGGAGAGCGGGTTGATCTTGTTCGGGTCGCCGCCCAGCTCCTTGACGGCCTCACGCATGGTGGCGAGGTCCACGACGCAGGGCACGCCGGTGAAGTCCTGCATGATCACGCGGGCCGGCGTGAACTGGATCTCCTGCGACGGCTGGGCCTGGGAGTCCCAGCCGCCCAGGGCGCGGATGTGGTCGGCGGTGATGTTCGCGCCGTCCTCGGTGCGGAGCAGGTTCTCCAGCAGCACCTTCAGGCTGTAGGGAAGGCGCGCGGAGCCCTCGACCTTGTCCAGCCGGAAGATCTCGTACGACTCGTCGCCCACCTGCAGCGTGCTGCGGGCGTCGAAGCTGTTCGCCGACACGACAGTCTCCTTCATTGATGTGCGCGTACCACCGCATCCTGCCGCCACGCCGCCCTGGCCTATCCGCTAAGGTAAGGCTAAGTTAGGTAGCCCTTACCAGGGTGGCGGCTGCGGTGCGCCTCGGCAGATATCTCGATGTCGAGATAACTCTAGTACACAAGGGCCGAATGGTCATGCCCGGGCCCGGCCCGCCCGGCCCGGCGCGCCCGGCTCGCCGGACTCGGCCCGGTGCGCCACCCCCACCCTCCGCCGCCCCGCGGTCCGGCGCCATCTTTGCGCCCGGACGGGGTAACCGACTGAGACGGAGTCAGTTCGGGACGGGAAGGAAAGGGCACAGGAATGCCGCTCACGTTTCGCAAGAGCTTTCGGATCCTCCCGGGGGTACGGCTGAACATCAACAAGCGGTCGTGGTCCATCACCACCGGCGGCAGGAACGGCCCCCGGTACACCCGCAGCAGTACGGGACGTCGTACGACATCGATGGATTTGCCCGGACCTTTCGGATGGCGCCGGACCCGCCGGACCCGCCGCACCAGGGGATACTGACGTCACATCACCCGACCATCACCCGAACGGACCCCCCAAGAGGTGCCATCTCATATCTGAGATAACCTCATCCTCATGTCAGACGACTACCTCGTACGCATCGGCAAGCTCATCCGTGACGCCCGGCAGCACCGCGGGTGGACACAGGCCCAGCTCGCCGAGGCGCTCAACACCAGCCAGAGCGCCGTCAATCGGATCGAGCGCGGCAACCAGAACATCAGCCTTGAGATGATCGCCCGGATCGGCGAGGCCCTGGACAGCGAGATCGTCTCGCTGGGCTACGCCGGGCCGATGCACCTGCGCGTGGTGGGCGGCCGCCGGCTCTCCGGCGCCATCGACGTCAAGACGAGCAAGAACGCGTGCGTGGCACTGCTGTGCGCCTCGCTGCTCAACAAGGGGCGCACCGTGCTGCGCCGCGTCGCCCGCATCGAGGAGGTCTACCGCCTCCTGGAGGTGCTGAACTCCATCGGCGTACGCACCCGCTGGATCAACGACGGCGTCGACCTGGAGATCGTGCCGCCGGCCGAGCTGGACCTCGCGTCCATCGACGCGGACGCCGCCCGTCGCACCCGCTCCATCATCATGTTCCTCGGCCCGCTGCTGCACCGCCTGGACCGCTTCATGCTGCCGTACGCCGGCGGCTGCGACCTCGGGACGCGCACCGTCGAGCCGCACATGATCGCGCTGCGCCGGTTCGGCCTGGACATCGCCGCGACGGAGGGCCAGTACCACGCGGTGGTCGACCGCTCCGTCGCCCCCGGCCGCCCGATCGTGCTGACCGAGCGCGGGGACACCGTCACCGAGAACGCGCTGCTCGCCGCCGCCCGGCACGACGGCACCACCGTCATCCGCAACGCGTCCTCCAACTACATGGTCCAGGACCTGTGCTTCTTCCTGGAGGCGCTGGGCGTCAAGGTCGACGGCATCGGCACCACCACGCTCACCGTGCACGGCGTGCCCACCATCGACGCCGACGTGGACTACTCCCCCTCCGAGGACCCGGTCGAGGCGATGAGCCTGGTGGCCGCGGCCGTGGTGACGGAGTCGGAACTGACGGTCCGCCGGGTCCCCATCGAGTTCCTGGAGATCGAGCTGGCGGTCCTGGAGGAGATGGGCCTCGACCACGACCGCACGCCGGAGTACTTCGCCGACAACGGCCGTACGCGCCTGGTGGACCTCACCGTCCGCCCCTCCAAGCTGGAGGCGCCGATCGACAAGATCCACCCGATGCCGTTCCCGGGCCTGAACATCGACAACGTCCCGTTCTTCGCGGCGATCGCGGCGGTGGCCCAGGGTCAGACCCTCATCCACGACTGGGTCTACGACAACCGCGCCATCTACCTGACCGACCTCAACCGCCTCGGCGGCCGCCTCCAGCTCCTCGACCCGCACCGCGTCCTGGTCGAGGGCCCGACCCGCTGGCGCGCCGCCGAGATGATGTGCCCGCCGGCGCTGCGCCCGGCCGTGGTGGTCCTGCTGGCGATGATGGCGGCGGAGGGCACGTCGGTCCTGCGCAACGTGTACGTCATCAACCGCGGGTACGAGGACCTGGCGGAGCGGCTGAACTCGATCGGGGCGCAGATCGAGATCTTCCGGGACATCTGAAAGCTCTAAGAAAAGGTAGCGCGAATCCCCTTCTGACCTGCACGTATGCCAGCCAGGAGGGGACTCGGCTTCGTCTGTGGGACTTCTCAGGAACTTTTGGGCCAAGTCGGGAGACTGCCGGTCTCAGGAACCGGGGGACGGATTGCCCGTCACTGCGTGTGGTGGGTTCCCGGACGGGTGTCGACCTGAGCAACTCATGGACGAGGACAGGTCGGGCCGGGTTCTCGGCTTACTGCCTTGCCGTCACGCTCAGACACCCGGCCAAACGGACACGCCACCGGCGAATCCACCTGACCAAGCACTACCAGGGCCGGTTCGGCGGCTCGATCCCCTGGCTCGTCGGGACGTGGGCACGCCACCACGTGGCCGAGCAGGTCGCGCGGAGACGGTGCGGTGCCCGCGCCCCATGCGCTCCACGAGGCATGGGAGGCTGGGCGGTTCGCCGGAGGCGCATAATGATCAATTCGAAGCGACCCACGCCCGGCGTGCGGACGACCGAGTGGGGCGATGAGCGATGTGGCCGCGAGTCGACGGCATACGCGCGATGGAACTCGGTACCCCGGACGAACTGCGGGTTCGGCTGAACTCCCTGGTCCTGGCCGGACGGAAGACCGTCACGACGGGGCTTCTGGACGAGTACGTCGAGGAGACCGAGGGCCTCGAATTCGTCGGCGAGCGGATGGCCCTCCTCGACAACGACGGCCGCGCGATCGCCACCGTAGAGATCACGGGGATGGAGCAGACGTCTTTCACCGAGGTCACGTGGGAACACGCTGCCGCCGAGGACGAGGGCGATGCCTCCCTCGATGAGTGGCGCGACGGCCACCGCCGCTTCTGGGAGCGCGAAGGCATGCCGGTCGAGGACGACACTCCCGTCGTGTGCCTCGCCTTCCGCGTCGTGGCGGCTTCCTGACCACCTCGGGGCCACCCGGGCCGGACAGCTTCCCCGGACGAAGGCGCAGACGCGGGGGCCGGGGGCGGCATGCTCCTGGCGGGCGGCGGCCACAGCGGTGGGAGAACAGCCGATACCGAGGGCGGGCCGGCCCGCCACGCCGCCGCCAGCCGTGCCCTGCCGTGTCCGCCGGCGTTGCGGCGGGCACGGGTACCGGACGGTCACCTGATGCCGGGAGGAACCGGGCTACAAGGGTATGTAGGCCAGGTCGCACTCGATGCGTCGCCGCTGCCGGGCCGCCGTGAGCCAGGGGTGGTCTGCCCGGACGACAGCGCTGAATCCCTCCATGGCCGTGCGTTGCAGCTCGTCGGCCTCGGCGCCCCGGCCCAGCCCTCGGAGGTCGAGGGCGAGGTTGGTAGTGCAGGACAGCGTCAACGGGTGTCGTTCGCCCGCGACCTCGGCCAGCAGCCGCAGGTTGACCTCATCGATCTCGCGCGCCCGCTCGAACTCCAGGTTCGTGTAGGCGGTGTTGGACCTGCCGATCGCGAGGGTCAGCGTCGCCGTGTGGCGGGGACCCAGTGTCGTCTCCAGCCGGTGTGAGACGTCGTCCTCCATTTCCCGGGCCTGGTCGACGAGGCCGAGCGCACGCATACCGGCCGCCAGATGGGCTCGCGCCACCAGGGTGCACAGGTGATCCTCACCCAAGCGTGCGGCGAGGCGCTGTGCGGTCGTCTCGTCCAGTCGGCGGGACCGGTCGAGGTCTCCGGCGAGACGTCTGTCGACGGCCGCGCCGATCGCGGCCGAGAGCGACTCAGGGTGATCGGGGCCGTAGCGGTCGGTGCAGCGTCCCAGTGTCTCCTCGGAGAGCAGGGCGGCCTCGGCGAGTGCGCCGTCCCGACGCCGGCAGACCGCGAGGTGGCCGGCGGTGCGCAGGGCGAGCGGGTGTTCCTCGCCGAGTTCGGAGCGCGCCCAGCGGTAGAGGCCCTCCTGGAAGGCGCGGGCGCCGGGGTAGTCGCCGCTCTCCCGCATGTCGGCGGCGACCGCGTTGAGGCTCTCGAAGGTGAGGGGGTCGCTGGACCGGAAGAGCAGTCCGCATCGCCGGGCGTTCTCCTGGTCCAACGGCAGGGCTTGGGCGTACTGTCCGCACAGCCGCAGGCCGATGCCCCAGTCGTGGGTGGCCCGCAGCGCGAGGGGAGCCTCGTCGCCGAACAGGGACCGGGCCAGTTCGGTGGCCTCCTCACCGAGGTCCCGTGCCTCCCGGAACCGGCCCTGGTGGCGCCGGGTGTCGGCCAGTTCGCACAGGGAGTCGACCAGTTCCTCGGAGTCCGCCGCGATCCGGCGCGACACCTCCAGCGCGTTCTCGGTGAGCGGCGCAGACTCGGCGATCCGGCCGGCCCGCCGCAGCAGCATCGCGTAGGTCTTCGTCATGCGTACGACCTCGCCGTTCTCCTCGCCGGAGGCCGTCGGCCAGGCGGTCCGGGCCTGCTCACCGAGGGCGGTGGCACCCTTGAGGTCACCGCGGTGGTGCAGGAACCGCACGGTGTCGTGGACGAAGGCCCGAACCCGCGGGTCGGTGCTGGTCACCGCCTGCGAGGCGAGTAGGTGTGGCAGCAATGACCGGTAGGCGGGCCATTCCTGCGGCGTGGCGTAGTGGCCGGGCCTGGCCGCCGCCAGCAGCCGGTGAGCGGTCTCGCGCGTCCGCTCGCGCTGCTCGGTGGTCATCCGGGCCAGCAGCAGCGTGTGCAGGAGCCGGTGCAGCCGCAGGGTGTGGGTCCGATGGTCGACCTTGACCAGGGCGAGCCTGCCCAGTGCGCGGACGGCACGGACCTGCCCCACCGGGTCGCCCGGCCGGTCGTCCTCCGGCGTGGCGCCGACGGGCCGGCCCGCGTGCAGCAGGCCCAGCGGGATCGGTTCGGGAGCCATGACCGCGCAGCGGTCGAGCAGCCGACGCGCGTCCGGGTGCGTCTCCCCGAGCCACTCCAGTGACGCGTTCCAGGCCGCGGCCGGGGCGGATGGCCGGTCGGGATCCGGATCGAGCGCACCGACGGCCACGAGGTGCCGCTGGAACAGCCCGAGGTAGACGTCAGCCCCCAGCCCGGTGTCCTCCAGCCAGGCGCCCGCCTGTTCCAGGGCGAGGGGCTGATCGCCCAGGGCCTCGGCGAGGCGGTCGGCGTCCTCGGCCGGGAGTGCGGGCACGTGGTTCCGGAGCAGTGCGACCGACTCCTCGCGCTCGAAGACGCTCAACGTCACCGGGGCGGCCACCCGCTCCCACTCGCGGTCACGGGAGGTGACGAGTACCTTTCCGCGTCCGTCGGCGGGCAGGTGACGGCGTACCGCCTCGACGTCCTCGGCGTTGTCGAAGACCAGCAGCCAACGGTGGTACGGAGTGCCGGTGCGCAGTGCCCGGAGCACGGCGGGCACGGTCGAGTCGACGGAAAGAGCGCCGCGGTCCGCCTCGTCGACACCCAGCACGGCCGCCAGATCGGCGAAAGCCGTCAGGACGAGGCCGTCCCGCTGGGCAGGGATCCAGCAGACGAGGTCGTATTCGGGCAGATGCCGGTAGACGTATTCGAGGGCCAGCTCGGAGGTGCCCACGGCACCGGACCCGTGGACGGCGTCCGGGAGCAGGCACACGGTGTCCTGCGTCGCGAGCCGGTCCGCCAGCGCCCGGAGCTGGGCCGCCCGGCCCACGAACCCCAGGTTCCGCAGGGGGATGTTCACCGTGACGGCGGGCGCCGGTGACCGCTCGGTCTCCTCGGTGCCCGACGACATCACCGCGGCCTCGTCGGCCGGCTCCCCAAGCTCCGAGAACGCGTCCGTACGGAGTCGCTCCGCGGGCGGCGGTGAACCCACGACCGCCCCTGCCGCCGCCCCCGCGACTGCGTCGGTGGCACCGGCGGCCTGGATCCGGCGGGCCCGCTGCGCGTGTACGCCTCCCAGCGCCCGCATCACCGCGAGTTCCGACTGGCGCCATCCCCGGGCGCCCGGATCGGGCAGCGCGGCTCCCGACGGGTCGTACAGGGCCGCGCGCAAGGCGGCCCCCTGCTCTCCTGCCGCGGGAAGTTCTGCGAGGGTGCCGACGACTCTGGCCAGTTGCGTGCGCGTCGTCGTGGCGAGCAACGCCTGGCGCACACCGTCGGCGAACTCGGGCCGACCCGCGTCGGCGTCGTTCCAGTCGATCAGCCCGCCCATGAGGATCTCCGCAAGGTGCTCCGCCGTGGTGTCCGGCATCATCCGGCCGCGCAGCTGCTGGATCAGGTCGAACTCGAAAGGGACCGCCGCCAGGTGGGCGGCGAGCCGGCGGGCGGACGGCGTAGCCAGTGTGAGGAAGGTGCGCACGGCGTCGTGCGCGGCGCGGGGGAACCGCGGGGGCCGCAGCCCGGGAGCGGGTTTCCCCTTGTGCAGCGATCCGGCCACGACAGCGGGAAGGGCACGGCGTACGCCCCGTTCCCCGACGACCAGGTCGGCCCATGCAGCAAGGGAACCGGGCTTCATGGACAGGACGGGTACGACCAGGGCCTCGCCGCCGACCTGCGGCAGAGGCCGTAGCGGATCCGGTCCGCTGGGCGGCGGTCCGAGGAAAAGGCCCCGGTTCGTGGCGCCGAATCCCCCTGATTCCAGAACCGCGTCATGAGGATGAAGGGAGGAGCGGCGCCGCAGGTGCGGAGGCAGCAGGTGGAGCAGGGCGGTGGGGCCCGCGTGGCCCAGGAGCCGGAGCAGGTGGTCGGCGGACGGAGCGGCCCAGCCGGGTCCGAGGCCGTCGGTGACGATCAGGAACATCCGGTCCTGCCTGCCGTTGACGATCTCCCCCAGGTCCGCGGTCCTTCCTGCCGCGCTCCAGCGCAGCGTCGGTGCGCCGGCCCCGGGCACGTTCAGTCGGACGGTGCGCAGGGAGCGGAAGGCCCCGCTGTGCTCGGCGGCGGTCGACAGGGCAGCCGTCTCCTGCTGCCAGATGGCCATCGTGGGGCCGTCATCGACGAGGACGACCAGGTGGAAGGCCCTGGCCCGTCCCGGCCTGAGCGACGGTATCCACAGCTCGTCGGCGACCATCCGCTCGGCGGTGAGTTCCTCGTCCAGCAGCAGCTCGTGGCGGGACTCCACCCGTCGCCCGAGCCGGTGCAAGGAGCGGGACAACAGCGCGGAACGCCGGGCCGGCCGATCGGACTCCGAGAACCCCGCTCCGGGCAGGAGGGGGGACTCGACGAGGAGGGGGCCCCGGCCTTCCGGGGCGAGGACCGGCCTGGTGGGCGCGGCGCCGGGAGCGGAGTCGTCGCTCACGGGCTGCCGCCCGGCATCGGGCGGCGGGACGGCGGCCGGCGGCGGCGCGTCGGCCGCCCAGTCGTCGTCCACCGGCGCGGACGATTCCGGAGCGGTGCGCCCGGCACGGCTCCACTGGGCGGCCAGCCAGAGGGCGTCGGCCAGCTCGTGCCAGTGCGGAGCGGCACCCGGCAGGTCCCCCTCGGAAGGCGCCGGCTGCCCAAGCGGCTGCTCGGCGGCTGCCGCCCCGGCCGGTTCCTCTTCCTCCGGACCTGGCGCGCGCTCGCGTGGAAGGCCGTTCATTCATCGGCCTTTCGTCAGGTCCCGCAGCAGCATCTCGACGAGATGGCGTCGCGTGCCGTCTCCTTGGAGGGCGCCTTCCGTGGTCAGTTGGACCGCGTTGAGCAACTGGTCCAACGAGTGCGTCCCACCCGACCGGACCCGTTGGACGAAGAGGTCGATCAGGTCCTCGGCGTCCGACGGCAGTGCCCTGAAGTGGCTCTCCACCATGGCGAGCAGCTGCTCCCGGGAGGGAGTCCTCATCTCCAGGGGGAGGCAGCGCCGGCGGAAGGCCGCCGGGAACTCGCGCTCGCCGTTGCTGGTGATCACCACGACGGGGAATTCCCGGCACTCGACCCGCCCGTTCCTCACCTCGGCGTGCAGCCCCGGGTCGCTGGTGTGCACCCGCGCGAGGGCGTCCGGATGGCGCACCAGTTCCGGAATCTCGTAACTGCCGTTCTCCAGCACGTGCAACAGGTCGTTGGGCAGGTCGATATCGCTCTTGTCGAGTTCGTCGACGAGCAGGACACGCGGGCGTCCGTAGGGCAGGAGTGCGGTTCCCAACGGCCCCAGGGTGATGAAGTCGCCCAGAGCCGGCAGCGACTGGCCGTCGTCGCCCGGATCGGGCCCCGCGGGTCCCAGGGGCAGCTGGTGGCCGGCCCGCCAGGCGGCGATGGCCTGAGCACGGCCCAGGGCGTCGTGCTCGTACAGGCCGCCGCGCAGAGTGGTGCGGCTGACGATGCTCCACTCCAGCACCCGTCCAAGACCCAGTTCACGGGCGATCAGGTAGCCCAGAGTGGACTTGCCGACCCCGGGCGGGCCGGTGACGAGCAGGGGGCGGCGCAGCAGGAGGGCCGCGTTGACGACGTCGATGGTCTCCTCGTCGAGCTGTGACACGGGGTCCACATGCCCGAGACGGCGGCGTGCGGCCTCCTCGTCGTCAGGAGGCGAAGGAAGCAGCGGCCCGCCGCGGAACCTGCGCCAGGGCGGTGCGTCCGGCAGGACGCGAGCCGGGCCGGCAGGGGCGGAGCCGGTGGCGTGGAACACCCGCCAGGCCCGCCCGTCCGTCGATGTCGTCCCGCTCATGCCTCGCTCTCCTCGCTGTCGATGATGTCCATGTCGACGCCCGCCTCGGTCTCGTAGATATCGACGAGCCGGTTGGGATCGTCCCAGAAGAAGGCGATGCTCCTGCCCATCAGGAGCGGGCCGTCACGGCGGAGTTCGGCCTGCCGTCTGAGGCGGTGAATGGCCACGGGGACCTGGGCGGGCGTCGGGACGGCGGCGAAGACGGCCGTGACCACCTCCCTGCGCTCGGGTGGGAAATGCCCCCGGCGGTCCCAGAGCGCGACTCCGATGCCCTCCGCGATGGCCGCCTTGAGAGCGGCCATCGCGGAGGGCGAGCCCGGTGCGTCGAGTACGGCCGCGGTGTGACTGGGCTCGCTTGCCAGACCGGCTTGCCATTCGTCCTGTCGCCGGGCGTCGGCCTCCTGCCATTCGTACACACTGACTCCGTGCGTCTGCAGGGCGCGCCACCGTTCGCGCCACTGGCGCCGCACCAGGACGTCGTCAGTGCGCATGCGCTCCAGGCTGCGCAGGTGCACGCCGTACTCCACCCCGAGGGGCAGCGGCCTGCCGCCTCCGGTACGGAACGCCAGCCCGGCCACATCGTGGTTGAGCAGGTCGTACGGAAGGACGAACTCGACGTACGGCGGCGGTGACGCGAAGCCGGTGGACGGCTCCTGCGAGAGGGGTGAAAGGCGTGCCATGTGTCGCAGCGCCAGTTCGACCGCCGGGCCGAGGCCGTCGAGGGTGGTCGTCACCGGCTCGGCGGGCAGGGGGTTCCAGCGACCGGGGACCGTGTTGACCCAGGGGCGGACGACGACATCTCCCGTGCCGTCACGGGCGGGCTCGACCGCCAGGAGGAGGCACCGGGGGATGGAGGGGTCGCCCCGGGTGCCGGCGCGAACGGTCCGCCGGTGTTCGAGTTCACGGAGCAGGCCAGTCCGGCTCGCCCAGTCCTCCGCCCAGGCGGACAGGGCCCCGCGGCGGTCCGGGGAACGCACCGACGCAGCCGCGTGCTCCATGAGCAGGACGGCGGGGGGCAGACCGTCGGGCTGCGTGTTCCACTCCAGCAGGAGGGACAGGAGTTGTGCGGGGGACAGACCGGTGGGGAGGTCGAGGCCCGTCTCACCCGCGAGCCCGTCGCGAAGGCCGGTCCACGACAACTCGTCCATCACCTCGTCCAGGAGGGCACGGGCGGTCGCCACGTCTCGGGGGAACAAGGGTCCGTACCGGTGCGGCGCCGGGTCGGCCGGACCGGCCACGGGCTCGATCAGCCGATCCAATGCGTCCGCGGTCGCTGTTCCCTCGAAGACCTGCACCACCGACACGAGCACCCGCTCGCCCCCGGGCACGCTCAACGCGGTCCGGACCAGCGAGACGACGTCCTCACGCAACTTCATGCCGCGGAGGTCGATGCCGACGCCCAGCTGCTGCGCGAGCACCTCGGCGAACATCCGCCGTCCCGGTGCGTCCTCCAGACATGGAAGGTCGCCCAGTGCCTCGGCCAGACCGGACAGCAGGGCCAGACCCGTCCTGCTCTCGAACTCCTCCATGCTGCCGACGACTTCACCGACCTTCCCCGCGGAGCCGGTACACCTGTCCGGCGAGTGAAGCTAGCACGCCGGCCGCGAGCCGACAGGCGACTTGCCGACATCCGGTGCGCAGCGGCGCCTCCGGGCGGAAGCGGTCAGGCACGGTTCGCCGCCGCCCGACGGCGCCGCAGGGCCTCGGACAGTCCCGCGTTCGCGGCCCAGGTACCGGTCCAGGCCGCCAGGGCGGAGCGGTGTTCCGGCGATGGGGCGAGCCTGGCCGCGCACTCGACGAGCAGCACGGCGGGGGGCAGGCCGTCCGGTTGTGCGGTCAGCTCCAGCGTGTACGCGAAGAGCTGCTCGGGGGAAAGGCCGACGGGCAGGCGGAGACCGCTCAGGTCGTGGACGAGTACGTCTCGCAGGCGGGCCGCGGGCAGTTCGGCGGTGGCTGCCCGCAGGAGGGCCCGTGCCCCGTCCTCCTCCGGGGCCGAGAGCATCCTGGGGACCGGGGGGTCGGGTGCGGCGGTGATCCGGCGTGCAACCTCGTCGGCCGCCGGCACCCCCTCAAGGATCCGCACCACGTCGGCCAGGGTGTGTCCCCCGCCCGCCGTACTCAGCGCTGCATGCACCAGGGCCACGACGTCCTCACGCTGCCTGACACCCAGTACCTCCACCGGGCGGCCCAGCAGGTCACCCAGCAGAGCGGCGAACTGCGCCCGTTCTTCCACGCCCTGCGTGCACGTCAGTTCGCACAGGGCGGTGACCAGGTCCGCCACAAGCGCGAGGGAGTCCTGTGCGCGTCCCGGTCCGCCCGTCTCCGTCCGTGACACGTCCGGAGGCGGGCCGCCGGTTTCGTCGAACAGTCGCTGCACCTCGCGACCGGGCGCATCCCCTTCGAAGATCCGTACGGCGGCGACGAGGAGGTTCTCCCCGCCCGCCACCGCCAACGCGGCGCGCACCAGAGCCACGACGTCCTCGCGCTGCCTCAGGCCCCGCAGGTGGATCGGGCGGCCCAGCTGATCCGCGAGGACACGAGCGAACAACGCCCGGCCCCGGGCCTCCTTCATGCACGTCAAGGCGCACAGGACTTCGGTCAGGCGCAGCAACAGGCTCAGTCCTCGGGCGCGTGCGAGGATTTCCCCGCGGGCGGAGTCGATGATCCGCTCCGGTGCCGAGCCGCACTGCGCCCATACGACGGCGGTGGAGGCACCGACCCTGACGGCCTGTCCATCCACCCGGATCGGCGGAAGGACCTCACCGCGCAGACGTACGGCGAGGTTCGTGGCTCCGGACCGGTCCAGCCCGCCCGCGAGGACCGCGAACACGTCGCCGCCGACCCGGGCGACGGTGTCGTCGTCCCGTACGGCGTCGCGCAGCCGACGGGCCATCTCGACGAGAACGGCGTCACCGGCGGCACGACCGAACCGGTCGTTTACATTCTTCAGACCGTCGAGGGAGCAGAGGACGACGGCCAGCCCCCGCTGCTCGGTGTCCGGATCCTCCGAGGGAGCACGCAGGTGTGCGTGGTCGGGTCCGCCGTCGTCCGCACCCGGATCGGCGCACAGCAGGCCGGACAGCTGCGCACGAAGCGTGGGTTCGTCCCTCAGACCGGTGAGGGGGTCGTGCCGGCCGCGGTGGGCGGACGTCAGGTCGCGTACCGGAAGCGCCGCCCATTGCCGGGCGTAGGTGCGGGCGGTCACCAGAAGATGCCCGTACGCCCCGACGCGGCCTTGGAGTTCCGTCACCTTTCCGGGGTCCGTGACGTGGTCGAGGACGAGCAGCCAGCCGGGGTGGGACTCGAGCCACCGCAGGGCCCGGTCGGTGGCGTCGGTGCCCGCCGGGCCGGAGGCGGACTCCGGGAACAGGGCGTGCGTGATGCCCGCGACGCCGCTCTCCACACCGCCCGGCTCGCGTGCGTCGATCCACCACACCAGGGTGTGGTCCCGCAGGTGACGGTGGGCGTACTCCAGCGCGACGGTGGTCTTGTCCGACCCGGCGGGCCCGCAGAGCGCCGCCGCCCTGGAACCGCTTTGGCCGGCCAGTGTCTCTTCCACCCAGTCCACATCGCGTTGGAGGTCGGGGACCCACCGCACGGTACGGCGCTCGGGCAGGTTGTGCGTGCCCCGTGGCAACGGCTCCGTGCCCCGGCCCCCGTCCCCCGGGCCGCCTCCGCCGTACGGCTCGCCCGTGGACGCCAGCTCCGCGAGCGGATTCCCGCCCCTCGGCAGACTGAGCGTGCCCGTCCGGTCCGCGATGACCGCGGGGAAGTCCGGGGTGCGGCCGAGCCGCGGGACGATGAAGTCGCTCACCGCGTCGACCGTGCGCTGTGCCGAACCGGCCCTGACCACTGTGCGGAGCACCCCGCGGACCTCCGGCGCGAAGGCGAAAACGTCGTGGCCGTTCAGCGGAGCGTCCACATGCAGGAGGCCGCTCAGCATGACCTCGGCCAGACAGACCGGGTTGCTGTCGGGCAGGGCGGCGGCCTGGACCAGCCGCATGACGGGGAGTGTCAGCGGATCGACGGCCGCCAGGTGGCCGGCCAGTTCGTAGGCGGACGGCGAGGCCGTCGCCCGGAACGTCCGTACGCGATCAGTGGCGGTGCCGGCGGTGATGCCGGCGCAGCCGTCGCCGTCGGGCCCGGGAGGGCTCTCCGCGTCGATGACGCGCAGTGCGGCCATACCACCGTGCGAGGCGATCAGGTCGGCCCAGGGCCGCAGGCTCAGCTCCTCCAGTTCGAGCACGGGCACGGGGAGTCCGGGCCGGGGGCCCGAATCGTCCGGGAGCGGCAGCTCGTACATGGCGAGCAGACTGTTGGGCGGTGCGGGACCGGTCGTCCGGACGATCGCGGGTTCGGCCGCCAGCCCGGTCCCGTTCCACAACCGGGTCGGGAGCAGGTGGAGCACGGCGGTCGGTGCCCTGCGGGCCAGGGCGGCGAGCCGCCGGTGGGCGGATCCGTCGTACCAGTGGTCGGCGACCCCGTCGGTCACGGCCAGCACGGCAGTCGGGTCGCCGGTGAGGAGGGCGGACGCGTCGAGCGGGCTCACGCGGACGGACCGGAAGATGCCTGAGCCGGTGAGCGCGTCGGCCAGTTCACCGACCGTGTCGCGCCACACCCGCAGGGACGGGCCGTCGTCCACGGCCAGCAGGAGGTGGAGCCAGCGGTCTCGAGCGGGGCGGAGCACGGCGTCGAGGACGCCGCTGTCGGCGATGGCCTCGGCAGTGGCGGTCTCGTCCAGCTCCTGCCGGTGCGGGGACGGCACTCTTCGCTTGAGGGCGCGCAGACCCCGGACGACGCCCAGCGGATGGCGCAGGCCCCGGACTCCGGGGATGCGGAGGGGCGCGCCGGGGGCACCGCCGCCGCGGGCGCGGGTGAACGCGTGGACCGGGCGCCGGGATGCGCCCGGGGCGGCCCGGCCGGCATCCGGTTCCCGCGGCTCCGGCCGCGGGACGGAGGCGGGTGCGGGCCGGGGCACCGGAGCTGACTCCGCTGTCCCGGCCCCGGCCGGGCTCGGCGGTGTGTGCAGGGCGAGCCAGAGCGCGTCGCTCAGTTCTCTGGGCGAGAGCTCCACTCCGGCGCCGCACAGCGCGGCGTACAGGTGTGCGACCCGGAGTCCGTCCGGCTCACCGGACCCCGCCACTCCTGAGCTCACGCAGCACCGCCTCCCTGAGGTGCTCCGATTCGGGATGGACGCCCTGCTGGAGCAGGTGGACGGCGTGCAGCAGTTGGTCGGTGGCGAGGCCGCCGATGCTGCGCCGGTCGGTGAAGGTCCGGATGAGTTCCCGCACCCGCGGCCACTGTGCCTGGAGTTGCGGCAGGTCCTGGGCGAAGTGCGCCCGTACGATGTCTTCGAGCTGTTCGGGACTGGGCTCCGGCAGTTTCAGCCGGACGCAGCGGCGCAGGAAGGCCGCCGGGAACTCCCGTTCGCCGTTGCTGGTGATCACGACGAAGGGGAAGTCCCGGCAGCGGACGGCGCCCTGCCGCACCCACACCTTCTTCTGCGAGCCCTGCACATGGACGGCGACCTCGGCCTGGTCCTCGGGCAGGCGGGCCAGCTCGGGAACGGTGAACTCGCCTTCCTCCAGGACGAACAGCAGGTCGTTGGGCAGGTCCAGGTCGCTCTTGTCCAACTCGTCGATCAGCAGCAGCCGCGGTCGCCCCTCGTGCTGGGTGGCCAGCGCGGTCCCCAGGGGCCCCAGGCGTACGAAGCTGCCGATGTCGTCCGTACCGTCGCGCTGCTCGCGCAGCCGTCCGATCGCGTCGTAGCGGTAGAGGGAGTCCGTGAGCGTGGAGCGGGTGTTCACCGGCCAGACCAGGACCGGCCCGAGTCCGAGTTCCGCCGCCACGGCGTGGGCGAGCGACGACTTGCCGGTGCCGGGAGAGCCGCTGACCAGCAGGGGGCGGCGCAGCCGCAGAGCGGCGTTGACCACCTCTACCTCTTCGTCGCCGATGAGATACGGCCGCGTCCGCTCGGCCTCGCCGTCCTGCCGCGGCCGTCGCCACGGCGGGGGTTCGGGCAGCCGTACGGAGTCGTCGTACGTGCCGCCGTCGCCGCGGAAGAGCCGTTCCTGCGGGCGTCCGCTGTTCACGCGGCGCCTCCTTCCCGCCTGGTCGGGTTGGCCAGCCTCCGCCGGGGCGGCGACCAGCTCGGGTCCTCCCACAGCAGGGCCAGATGAGCGCCCATGTGCAGGGTGTCGTGCAGTGCTTCGGCGCGCTGCTGTCTGACCTGTTCACGGAGGCTGTGCGGCCAGTCGTCGTGGACGACGGCCCGCAGCGCCTCGGCCGTGTCCGGACCGTGGGCGGCCCGGTGCCACAGGACCACGGGAACGCCCAGGTAGCGGCACAGGGCCAACGTGCCGTCGCGCTGGTCGGGCGGACAGCAGGCGATGACGCAGGCGATCTCGCTCCGCTTCGACAGGGTGCCGTTCGCCGAGTGCAGCTCGTGCAGGACGTAGGGTTCCGCCACGGTGCTGCGGCCGTGCTCCCAGCGGGTCTTCCGGGCACCACTGCGCGATACGTTCTGCCCGCGCAGAACCACCGCCCGGTCCAGCCCGATGGGGCGCGTCCCCAGGGATCCCGCGCGGGTCGGCAGGCGATCCACCGCCAGGTGGAAGAAGCCTTCCTCCAGCAGGAACTCCACGCCTGTCGAATCCTCGTACTGGTCGAGGTCGTCGACGGCGTCGGAGAGCGCGGCACACAGTTCGTCGCGGTCGCGTAGGGCGTCCCCGTCCGTCCAGGTCCTCGCCGGCTCCTCGTGCGCGTCGTGGTCGTAGAGGCGGATGTCGTAGTGGAAGGCGTCGGCGTCGGGCTGCGGCCACAGCCACACCCGCAGCACCGGCCGTGCGGTCCGGGAGGCGGCACGGGACTTGGCGGACCAGCGGCACTGCGCCATGGCGTCCGGGCTGACGCCCAGGCGGGTGATGACGCTCTGCGACCATTCCCGCAGGAGGTCCCCGCCGTCCCGCCGGGACGCGGCCACCTCCTCGATCACCTGGATCAGAGGCGGCACGACGCCGGGTTCGCTCGCGCGGTCCTCCAAGTCCTCCACCAGCGCCCCGACGCCGGCCTGCCCTGCATGGGTGAACGACAGGTGCGGCACGGCACGGCGGGCCGCCGCGCACGTCTCCGGATACGCGGCCGGGCCGAGCAGGTCCTCGAGGTCGTCGTATTCCTCCTGAGTGAGCAGGCGCACGGGGCCGAGCTTCGCGGCGGCCTCCCGGACCCGCAGGGCCACTGCCTCGAACGAGGTGAGCGTACTGAGCAGGGCCGGTATCCCCCGGGGGTGGCCCAGGGCCGCATCGGCGAGTTCAGCACCGGTTCCCGGGGTCCAAGAGAGGCCGAGGGCGTTGCCGACGCGGACGGCGCAACGCTCCAGCTTGCCGTCGGGGAGTCCGTCGAGGGCATCGGCCATCTCACGGCGCCGGGCTCGTGTCCTGGGGTCGGACGGTGCCGTAGTCCCTGCAGGGAATACACCCGTGGAGTGGAGCAGCTCCACCATCCGGGATGCCTTGATGGCATACGAGCGGGGTCGGTCGGGTTCGGTGGACACCACCAGGCCCGTCACGCAGCCGCGTTCCCGGTCCCACAGGGGTGCTCCGCTATGACCCGGCTCGATCTCCAGCGGAGCGTAGCCCGGGTCCAGCATGTACCAGGGCCCCATGCTCGCCTGCACATAGACGTCCACGAGCGAGCGTGGAGCCCCGTTGGCGTACCAGGTCGACAGCCACCGGCCGGGTGTTTCGCGCACGGGCGCCGGGCTGAGCCCCGGGTCCCGGAGATCGACCCTCAGCAGGGCGAGGTCGCCTTCCCACCAGTGCCCGTCCGAAGGCTCGGGAGCCAGCCAGCTGACCAGTTCCACCGGGTGCTGATCGCTGCCGAGGCACGGGAAGGACACCGTGACCCAGAGCATCTCCGCCGCCGTCGGCACGGCGGACTCCCACTTGTCCCTGCCGAGAGCCGCGTTGACCACATGGGCGCAGGTCAGCAGGAACCCGTCAGCGACGACCACGCCCGCCCCCAGGCCCGTCCTGGACGCACCCCGGGCGTGGACGGTGACCCAGGCCCGGCGGACACACCCGTCCGGATCGTCGTCCTGCTGCCGGCGCACGGTTACTCCGTCGGCGCGGGGGCTTCGAGGTTCCAGGTCGCGGACACGGTGAGGCTCGCCTCGCCCTTGTTGGCGACGATGCCGAGCGTCAGGTCATTACCCACCTTGACGCCCAGGTCCACGGTGAGCTGGTGGGGCCGTCGGTCCATGGCGGACACCGTCTCGTGCACCGACTGCAGCACCGGGACCAGCGGCTGCAGGACCTGCCGCAGCGCCCCGCGGGCCGCCCGCGCCACTCGCCCGCTGCCCGCACCCGCGACGGGCACGAGCGGCGCGGAACCGGGCGTCGCACCGGCCGCGCCGGAGTCGGCCAGCGGACTGGGAAAGACTTCCAGCAGCACCGTCTGGCCGTCGTCGAAGGTGAACTCCACAAAATCCCCCATGGCCCCAACTATGCCAGTGTCCGAGGCCCTTGGCCCTGCGATCGAGAGATTCCGGTCCGGGCGCCGGAGACCGGGCCTTGAGGGTGGAACACCGACGAGGGCAGAGGTCCGCCGTCCTCCGGTGACCACGGCGCCATCGGAAGGTGTGGCTGCGCACCCTGGTTCGGTCGTTCCGTGTCCCGGCATCACGACTTGAGGCGCCCTCACCGTGGTGCTCCGAGCCGTGGCGGTAAAGGACGGTTTCCCCGTCCTCGCACGACACCGGCCGGTACACGGTCGGCGCAGGTTTCACGGGCGGAGGCGTTCTCGCGCGGGCCGCCACGGCACGGGAGGCGGTGGCGGCGGCGCTGCGCCGTCCGCGTACCTCATGACGAGGATGCAGCACCATCAACGCCCGCTGTCAGCCCACCCTTTCAACCCCAGCGTCCATTCGGGTCAGACCGCCGATCCACGATCACCGGCCCACAGCGCACTCGCATGCCTGTACAGATGTCGAAAGAGCGGCTCCTGCCCGTGGGAGTCCTCTGGGACTTTCCTGGGACTTCCGGCCGCATGAGCCAGTACGAGCCTGAAACAACCGAAAAGGCATTCGCACAGGTCAACGACTTGCGACGGCCAGACACCGCAGGTCACAGCGTCCGCTGCTCCCTTCCGGGACATCTGACCGTCGTGGTGTCGTGCCCCTTGGAGGCAAGGGGCACGACACCTCAACATGCAAACGGACCCGTTTGACCATTGCCGTGAGAGCGATGCCTGCGCCCTCTCACTCGAACGGCATGGACCACGCCGACATGAGGGTCAAGCACAAGGAGACCAAACGCGGCGGGCTCGCGGTCAACATCATCGAGTACCAGGAAAGTGGGCCCCGACCAGCGAGCTCGTAACTTTCAGCGCTGCCAGGGCCTTCCCTGCTTACGCGGCGGAACGCCCCTGGAACAGGCTCGAGAAGATGTCCCTGCCACGCCTCACTCTTGGGAATTGGGCTTGGCCGCCCGCCGGAAGACCAGGCCCTTGGGACACCTCAGGGCGTGGAGTGCGTCGGTGCACGTGGTCAGGTAGCGAGACGTGCGCATTACGAGACCGTGAGCCGTCATGTCGGCCGCGGCGCCCAGCGCGATCAACAGGTGCGACTTGCCCGTGCCGGAGTCCCCGATCAGACACAGCGGGTGACCCTTGGCGATCCACTCGCAGGTGGCGGGATTGCGGATGACCGCAGGATCAACGTTCGGATTGACGCTGCAGTCGGACTCCCGCAGCGACTTCTCGCGGGGGAAGTGAGCCGCCCGGATGCGGTGTTCGGCCCGACACCGATCCCGGTCCTCGCACTCGGCCATCAGCGACTCGGCGAGAAAACCCGTGCAGGACAAGGCCCTCGCGTTCGGCCCGGACGATCGTGCCGGCGGCCCGGGCTCGTATGGTGGGCAGCCGCAGCAGGCGGCAGGCGCAATCCCTCGTTCCGGATCAGCCGATCGCCGCAGCCGACCGCAGAGCGGTCCGGAGCCTCCCCTTCCTGGCGTGGAACAGTTTCGGACAGCGAGCGGGAAGGTCGATTTCGTTGAGTTTCGGAAGTGACACCCTGCGGGAGCGCCGATGAACCGGTGACCATCTCCCGCATCGTCGGCTCCCGCTTCGGATTTCGTTGGTATTTCGTAGCTCCTCACGCTCCGCTCAAGAGCGGTCTATTCGAACGTCGCCTCAGAGCCGCGCAAAATGTGACCGTAAGGCGCCACATCCCGCGATTGACACCTCGTCAGCCCCAACCTACTCTCCGTTCAGGTCGGCGAACATTGAACGATATATCGAACAATCGTCAGGCGGGCCGGTGGGACGTCCCAAGAGACGATCGCTCACATCGGTTCCAGCGTCGGTCAAGAGCCGCCCCCGACACGGCTGGACTCCGGGCCGTGGTCCACCAGCACGCGTCGCCCGCCCGTACACCTCCACTGATCGCCGCCTTCCGCACTTCAGCGCCAGCGCGAACACAGAAGAGGAATCCCATGGGTAACATCACACGCCGTCACACGATGTCATCGCCGCCCGGACCGCGCACACGGCCAACGTGGCGCGTCATGGCGCTCTCCACCTCGTCGGCGCCGCCGGCGCACGGAGTCCGGCGTACACCGGCTTCACCGACCGGACCATGACCATCGGCCCCTGAACGTCCAGCTCCTTTACCCGGGTCTGAAACCCGGACGGCGGCGACTACGCCCGACTCCCCTGCCGTCCCGGCCTCGCCACCACCTGCTCTCCCTGCTGGAAACGGTCGCCCGATACGGCTACCCGCCTGTGAGAGCAGACGCGATCGGCCGGGCGGCTCCGCTCTCCGTTGGTGGAAGCCGGCGCATTTCCACCGACGAGGGCTTCAACCCCGCGGGCCCGCGGGCCCACTCGCCTCCTGGCAGACCCGCCGCCCCGGAACTCCCCTGTCCACCCGCACCATCCGACAAGGAGCACAACATGGCCATGAACAGGCGTACCTTCCTGGGACTGGGCGCAGCCGGAGCCGTGGCCGCCGTCCATGCGTACGGCACCACCGCGGCAACGGCATCCTCGCTCGCCCCGACAGCCGCGCCGACCCAGCGCTTCGCCATCGGGGTGAGGGAGTACGCCTGGAGCCGCGGCAGCCGTCGGCTGACCACCCGGATCTTCTACCCCGCCACCGGCACCCCGGGCGGCAATCCCGTCGTCAACGCCCCCATCGCGGGCGGCGTCTTCCCCATCTGCGAGTTCAGCCACGGCCTCGGCGGCAACCCGGAGAGCTACGCACCGCTGGTCCGGCCCCTGGCCGAGGCCGGATTCGTCGTCCCCGCACCCGTCTTCCCCACCACCTCCAGCGGCACCTCGGGCAACATCCAGGACGTCTACAACGGAAACCAGTCCATGGATGTCTCCCAGGTCATCACCAACACCCTCGCCCTCAACACCACGGCCGGCGACCCGTTCGCCGGGCACCTCGACACCACCACCGGCGTCGGCGTCGCGGGTCACTCGCTGGGTGGCATGACCACCCACGGGCTGCTGACCGCCTGGCCGGACAGCCGGATAGTCGCCGCCGCGCCCTTCGCCTGTGTCGACATGGGCAACCCCAGCACCACGGTCACGGCCAACGTCCTGTTCGTCCACGGCGATCAGGACCCCATCTGCCAGTACTCCTCCGCGCGCCAGGCCTACGGGGAACTGCCCGCGCCCAAGGCGTTCCTCACCCACCGCGGCACGGGCCACGACCAGTACATATGGAGCGGCTACAACCACACCCAGACCGTCGCCACCTACGTGGACTGGATGCGCTGGAGTCTCTACGCCGACACCGCCGCCCGCGACCGCCTCCCCGCCGACGCCACCTCCAACACCAGCACCACCACCTGGGAAGCCGTCCTCACCCCCCTCCCCACCGGGCGGATCGTCAGCCTCCGCTCCCGGGCCGACAACCAGTACGTCTGCGCGGAGAACGCCGGAGCCGACCCACTCATCGCCAACCGCACCGCCATCGGCGACTGGGAACGATTCGACCTGCTCGACCTCGGCGGAGGCGCCGTCGCACTGCGCGCCCGCGTCAACGGCCGATACGTCTGCGCCGAGAACGCCGGTGCCAACGCGCTCATCGCCAACCGCACCGCCGTCGGCCCCTGGGAGACCTTCCAGCGCGTGAACAACACCGACGGCACCACCAGCCTGCGCGCACAGGCCAACAACCTGTACGTCAGCGCCGGGAACGCCGGAACCGCCCCGCTCATCGCCAACCGCACAACGATCGGCCCCTCCGAGTCGTTCGACCTCATCAACGTCTGACCGGCCGCGGACGAGGAGCGCGAACCCCCGCGGGCGATCCGTCATACGCGTGCTCAGAAGTTGTTGTCCCACTCCGCTTCGGGCCCTGGAGCGGAGTGGGACAACAGCTTCTCGCGCAACGGACGGGCACGCCTCTTCGCGGACACCTCTTCCCCGACGCCCCGTCCACGGCAGCCGACCGGAACTCGGGCGACCCGGTCCCCCCTCTTCCCGGCGCCGTTCTGCGGCGTCCCGACCCAGGAGCGCACCATGACTCCTCATACGAATCGCGGACATTTCCTGGCCCTCTCCGCCACGGGCGTGGCCGCTGGTGCCCTCACCGGCGCCGGCTCCGCCACGACCGCGCACGCCGCCTCTCCTGCCGACGCCCCGGCCGAGGCGGACCGGCCCCTGGCCGCGGGCCCGCTGCGCCTGTGGTACACGAGCGCGGCGAGCGAATGGCTCCGGGCGCTGCCGATCGGCAACGGCAGGCTCGGCGCCATGGTCTTCGGCGGTGTGCAGAGTGAACAGCTTCAGCTCAACGAGGGTGACGGATCGCGCGTTCACCGCGGCCGGGCTTCGACGCCACGTCACCATCGAGATCACCGCCATCGGTGCCGGTGCCGACTTCGTCCGTCACGGCCTGGGCGTCGCTCTGTCGCCCCGGGGCGGTATCGAGCCCGACGCCGGCCTCGTCTCGCTGCCCGTCACCGGCGCGGACCTCAACTGGCCGGTCTCGCCGGCCACGCCCGGCAACCGCGCCCCCAGCGCAGCTGCCCGCGCCGCACGGTGGAAGCCGCGGGCCCAGACCGTCTTGTGCACCCGCGTCGGACCACAGCCCTCGGCGACGTCGGACAGCCCGAGAAGCCTCCCTCAGTGCCTGCGGGGAGGGCCGCCCAAGGAGCTCGTCCGTCGTGTGCCGGAGTGTGTCACGGCCCGTCGGGGTGGGCCCGGATCGCTTCCAGCCCGCCGATGACCATGGCCACGGAGAACTCGGTCGCGGTGGCCAGGTCGTAGCGCGAGTGGTCCACTGATGCGGTGTAGGCGGGAAGGGTCTCGCGGATGTGGTCGGACATGGCCGGTGCCGGCAGTCCCTGGGCGAGACCGAACGCCTGGAACTCGACCATGGCGACGACCAGGCGCAGCTGGTCTCGCCGGAAGCCCCCTTCGATCAGTGCGGCGAACATCGGCTCGTAAACCGCGAGGGAACGGTCGCAGGCCATTGCGGTGGTGGACAGGAGCGGCAGGATGCGCCGGTGTCTGGCGTACAGGGTGGTGAGCCGGCGCAGGAGGTTGGCCACGGCTTCGCGCCAGTCGTGCGCGGGGCCGAGGGGTTCCATGCGTTCCAGCATCCGCAGCCGGGCGAGGTCGATGACCTTCGCCCGGCCTGTGACGTGGGAGTAGAGGGAGGACGGGGCGACGCCGAGGTGCCGGGCCAGCTGAGTCATCTGGATGTCACCGGTGCGGTCGGCGAGTTCGATCGCGCCGTCCGCGATCCGTGCGGCGGACAACAGCGGCGTCTTCGGCCTGGCCACGCCCGGCGCCCCCACTTCCCGTCGAATGCCCTTCAGCGCAGCAGGTAGCCGCGCTCCTCCAGCGTACGACGCAGGTTCTCACGCCCGTCCATGTAATCCAGGCTTGTGCCCACCACGACGGAGTGGCTCCACGTCTTGTCACGCAGTCCGTACTCGGCGCGGAAGTCCTTGAACGCGGTCTCGTAGTCCTCGATCCACTCCTTGGTCGGCCGTGTCCGGTAGCGCTCGCGGTGCAGCACGACGTCCTGCGCCGGGCGGGGATGCACCGCGCTGGGGCGGTGCGGGTCCGGGGTGCCGATGGCCATGCCGAATACGACGTAGGCGTACGCGGGAAGTCCGATCAGGTCGGCGAGCTCCTTGGCGTGGTTGCGCAGCGAGCCCAGGTACACGCCTCCCAGGCCGATCGCCTCTGCCGCGACGAGACCGTTCTGGGCGGCCAGGGCCGCGTCGATCGACGCCATCAGGAAGGCGTCGACGTAGTCGGTGACGACGGGCTCGGCGCCCTGCTCGACGCTGATCGCGTGGCTGCGCGACATGTCCGCCACCCACAGCAGCACGCTGGGGGCCTGGGCGACGAAGTCGAACCCGGTGAACTCCACACCGTGTGTCAGCCTCGCGAGCTCGGCCTTCGTCTCCGGGTCCGAGACGGCCACGAGACTCCACTGGTGAAGGTTCGACGACGTGGACGCCGACTGGGCGGCCGCCACCACCGTCTCCAGAGCGCCTTCGGGCAGCGGTTCGTCGGTGAACGCGCGCACCGAGCGGTGCGCGAGCAGCGCTTCGATCTGCTCGTTCCAGATGATGTTCACCGGCGTCGCCTGCTGTCCGTAGCGGGCTTCCAGGAGTGCGTCCCGCCGCGAGGAGTCGGTCATGGTTGTCCTTCCACTATCCGAATCGGATTCGGTTACGGCAACCATGAGCCGACCGGGTTCATTCCCCGCCGTCCTGGCCTGTCGGCGAGAAGCTGGTCGGACCCCGCCCCGCGCCAAGGGCCGCGTACGGCTTCGGCCAAGGTCGAGGGGGAAGCCGTCGGACCAGTGGGCGAGCAGCCGGTTCAGGCGGAGTCGCCGGTACGGACCCGCCGGCGGAGCAGGCCGGCCGACAGGCGTCTGCGCCGGCGTATGCAGTTCCCGGGAGCCGGGCGAATGTCCTCGCGGCGTAGCTGACGTGCGTGACCCGGGCCCGGTTCGACAGGCACTCGTGGATGGCGACGCCGAGGCGTATCACGCGGCCTTCCTCGCCCCGTCGAAGGCCGGGAGCTGCCCGGCGGCCGTACACGCGCGCCCGCGCCGCCCTCGGCGTCTTCGCTGACGACGCGTCGTGGCCCCCGTACGTCATCCGCTCCAGAGGGCGGGCCCCTTCACGTACGACCCCGCCGCCGGCCTTACCGGACCTGGCACGCCGGCCGTCGCGGCTGTCAGGGGAGCCGCCCGTGCGATGGCTTCGAGCATGTCAGGCTCCCGTACGTGTCACGCCGCCGTCGACGTGCAGGATCTGGCCCGTGATGAAGTCGGCGTCGTCGGAGACCAGGAAGCCCAGGGCGTTGCCGAGGTCCGCCGCGACCGACCGGCGCTTGATGGTCTGCGAGGCCGTCACACGGGCGAACACCTCATCGGTGGTCGGGCCGTTGGGCCCGGGCCAGGAAGCCCTGGGTCGCCACCAGGCCGGGTGCTGTCGCGTTGACCGTGATGCCGCTGTCGCCGAGTTCGTCGGCGAGCGCCCGGGTCAGCACGTGCACGGTGCCCTTGCTGGTCATGTACGCCAGGTCGCGGTTCCGGGTCAGGGTGATGCCCGAGCCGGTATTGACGATGCGCCCCCACCCCGCGGCCCGCGTCCCCGGCGCGAACGCCCGAGCGAAGAGCAGGATCGACTCGACGTTGACCGCCTGCGCCTTGCGCCACAGCTCGATCGACAAGTGTTCGAGGTCGGTGAAGGGGAAGATGCCGGCATGGTTGACGAGGATGTCGCAGCGCCCGTACCGGTCGGGGACCGTGCGGGTCACGGCGTTCACCGGGTCGTCGATGTCGACGGCGACCACGTGCGCGCCGTCCGCGGCGAGCCGTCGGCAGTATGCGTATCCGATGCCCCGGGCCGCCCCGGTCACCACCGCCGTCTTTCCGTCAAGCGCCACGGGTGAACTCCAGTCCGATCTGGGTGGCGATCGAGAAGTAGTCCTCCAGGTGCCAGGTCCGCACGATGCGGCCATCGACCACCTGGTGGAAGTCGGCCGCCCGGAACTCGACCTCGCGGCCGGTGCCCTCGACGCCGAGCAGCTCGCCGGTGTGCTTCCCGCGGCTGACCGCCCGCACTGCGACCATGTCCCCGTTCACGACGACGTGCTCGATCTCGACAGTCAGGTCACCGAACACCCCACGGAGGTGGGCGATGCTCGCCTTCCATCCCTCTGGGCCGCCCCCGGTGCGCAGGGGCGGGACGGCCTCCCAGCCGGCGGCGAGGGCATCGTCGGCCAGGGTGCTGTCACCGGTGGAGAGTGCCTCGTAGAAGCGCCGGACCGCGATTTCATCGTCGTTTGCCATGTGTCTCACGGTAGGGACACAGGTTCTCGGTCATCAAAGACCTGTTCCGGATCACGTCATAGCATTCAGGCATGACGGATCTCGACCTTCGGCTGGTGCGCTACTTCACCACCGTCGCGTCACATCTGCACTACGGCCGGGCCGCGGCCGAACTGCACATCGCGCAGCCGTCGCTGAGCCGGCAGATCAGCCGGCTCGAGGCCCAGGTGGGTGCGCGGCTTTTCGACCGCACGCGACAAGGCACGCGGCTCACCGAAGCGGGAGAGGCGTTCCTCCCCCACGCACGCGCCTTGGTGCGCTCGGCCCAGCAGGCCACGGCCGCCGCCCGGGCCGCCGCGCGGCCTACCCGGATCACCGTCGGCTACACCGCGGGCCTGATCGTCACCCCGGTGGTGCGGAACCTGCGGCACAGACACCCCGACGCCGATGTACGCACGCTGCACCTGAAGTGGAACGAGCCGCGCCAGGCCCTGCTCGACCGGCGGGTCGACGCGGCGATCACCCGGCTACCGCTGCAGACCGACGGCCTGGACGTGACGGTCCTCTACGACGAGCCGAAGCTGCTGCTCGTACCGGTCGGACACCGGCTGGCGGGCAAGGAGTCGGTCACGCTCGACGACATCGAGGGCGAGCCGATCCCCCGCTTCCCGGATCCGGAATGGGACGCGTACTGGCGCGTCGACCCGCGGCCGGGAGGCCGCCCCGCACCCGACGGGCCCTCGGTCGAGACCATCGAGGACAAGCTCGAACACATCGCCGCCGGGCAGGCCGTGGCCATCGTCCCGGCCGCCCTGCACACCGGCGGCACCCGACCCGACCTCACCACCGTCCCGCTGCACGGCGTCGAACCGAGCCACGTCGTCGTGGCAACCCGGGCCGCGGACAGCAGCCGGCTGGTGGCCGCGTTCCGCATGTCGGCCGTGACTGCCTCAAGCGGTTGATCACCTCAGAGGCTTGTTGATCCGCTGCGGCTCGCGGCCTTCCTCCATACTCGCCGGCCGGACGAACGCGCTCGCTCGACGTCCCACGACCACCTCCAGGACCAGGTCCTGAAGCCAGTGTGCCGACCGACGGCAGACACGTCGATCGTCCGGTCGACAACGTCCTTCGCCTCGCGACCGCGGTCCTCGCCGAACTCCACAACGAATGGATCGCCTGCACCACCGGAAGGGACGTGAGCCTGCTTCGTCATCACAGTCGCTGACCAGCCTGTTTCACCGGTCACCACAGAATGAAGGAGGTTCACTGACAAGGTGATGCCGTTGGAGCGCCGGCAGGTGCGGGGCCGGTGCTCCAACGCCCGTCACGGTGCCGAACGTTTCCGCTGCAGCAACCAGGTACCCCCGGTCACCGCCCCCGTCACCAAAAAGCCCACCATCAGCGACATCCTGAATTCTTCCATCTTGCTGCCGTCGTCCGCCATGACCACCGACAGCGTCGTGATGACGGCCGTGATCACCAGCCCAATGGCCAGGTTCTTGCGCACCATCGATTTCAGCAATTTCTCCTCGTTTCTCGATGAGCGTGCCGCAGTACCGTCCTCGATTCGGCGGCACACCTGGGTTGTCATCAGTTCGGGTCGATCAATACTCGGTGAGCACAGCCTTGCGTCGCGCTCTGTTACGGACGTTGCCGGCCGACCCCCTCTGGCGGGGCGTCGTGCTTCTCGTAGCCGGATGTCCGGCCGTTCCCTCGTTCCGGGAGGTCTCCGGCACCGTCCGGTTCGGCTGCCGCATCAGCCCGCCCGATGACGCGACGGTGATGTCAACCAACCCTGTGCATGCCGACTGGGCATGCACAGGAGGAGTTCCTCGCTCTTTCCAGCGATCAGGGGGTTCTTCAGCGCCCATCGACGGCGCGCGTGTTCCATGAAGGCGCACTCGCGAAAGCGCGAGGCCAAGGCGGCCCGGTGTCGCACGACTTCACACTGAACGGGTACCGCTGCCGGGTAGCGGGTGAGCGAAGCCGGCAGCGACAGGCCACTCCGTTACAGGATTTCGATCCAGTCGACGTGGGGCGGCCTGTTGGGGAAGGTGATGACGTAGTGCTTGGGGTAGGTGACGGTTGCCCCGTTCACATCGTGGTACTTGACCCTGTTGTTTCCGGTGGAGATCTTGTCGACCCACACGGCGACGCCCGGCCCGCTCTCTTCGAAGTTGTAGGTGCCCTTGTTGGCGAAGCAGAAACTCAAGTCGAAGGATCCGCCGTCCCAGGTCTGGCCGTGCACATCGGCTCGCAGATAGTCGGACGGGCCGCAGTTGACCTTGTCGATGGCGTGTGCTGCTCCGGTCGGTATGACGGCGGCCATGACTGCGGCCGCGGCTACCGGAAGGGCGATACGCAGTTTCCTGGACAGCATTCTCTGACTCCTCTTTTTGGGGGGGGTACCGGCCGGCCGACGAGGACTTGCCGTGGCGCATCAAAATTGACGGGCGTTTCGCCTGCCGGTATGCGATATTCACGCTAAAAGCATGGCCCCGAGATTGTCAACGGCGGTTTTCCGCAATGGCATTGGGGTTGCGCCGAGGCCGCGCCGGAGTCACCGGTGGCCTGTATGACCCCGGCATTTTGCGCGTCGGGGCCGGTACGGCCGACCGGTGCACGCCGCGTGAAAATGACGCCACCCGGCGACCTACGCTTGGCTTGTTCTTTTCATTTCTCGATACGCGTCGCCCCGGGAACTACCCTCTTCCCTCGGGGAAATGATCGGGGGGACAGGAAATAAGGGCGCGCAGGCCTGAGGTGCGAGACCGTGCATAAGAGTGAGCGTAAATAATTTACGGCTGCTGACGCCGATACGGATGTCTCCTCGTCATGCTGGTCCGATTTCTGCGGGACGGCGGGTGTGCCGATGGGACGGGAGACGGTCGGGTCCAAGGCCACCGGACCGAACACCCCGGCCCGGCCCGCGGCAGGCCGACATCGGCCAGGCAGGCACCGCCGAGCGCGACGGCCAGGGCGGCACCGTGGGCCGGACGCCCACGAGCAGGAAGAGGATCAGACCGAGCCTCCCCGGCATCATCGGCGGGGCCGGATCCGTCACGAGCAGGGGCGCGAGCCCCCCCCCCCCGGCCACCACGGTGCCCGCAGCGCACCAGGCTCCGGCGACACGCATCGTCCCTCGTCGGTGCGGGCACCGTCGTCACCGCGACGTGCCGGACCGCGCCATGGCCTGCGGCCCGCCCGCCTCCGTCGCCGGCCGGCGGCCACGGATCCTGCGGGCCAGACCGACGAGGACCGAGCGCAGCGCCTCGGCCCGACGGCTGGACGGGACGAACATCTGCTGCTTGAGCCGCGCGGTGCGCTGGTGCTTGGTGATGAACGGGCGCAGCCCGGACTCCCAGGCGTCCAGGGCGGCGGCGAGGTCGTCGGGGTGCTCCCGCAGGGCCGCGCCCAGTGCGGCACCGCCGCGCAGCGAGGACGTGGCGCCCATGCCCGAGTAGAGGTTCATGCACCAGGCCGCGTCCCCCACCAGCACGACCCGCCCCGTACTCCACCGCGCCATCCGCACCTGGTGCACCGAGTCGAACACGTGGTCAGGGGCCTCTTCCAGGGAGTCCAGGACGTGGCGCACCACGGGGTCGTCCATCCCGGAGAAGACCGCGCGCAGCCGCTCGACCCGCGACCCGCTGAACTGCTTCTGGATGTCCCTCGTCCGGTAGGTCAGCAGCGCGGTGGGCGCGTGGTCGGCGAGCCCGAACACCCACACCGCCCGCTTGGCGCGCGCGATGATGACGCTGTCGCTCGCCTCGTACGTGGGCACCTGCTCCTTCAACTGGAAGGCGCAGATCATCGCGTTCCACGTGGTCAGGTGGTCCTCGTGCGGACCGAACACGATCCGGCGCACGCTCGAGCGCATCCCGTCCGCGCCGACCACCAGGTCGAAGCTCTCGCGGTACCGGGCACCGGTGTCGGCGTTCTCGAGCAGGACCCGCACCTCGGCGGGACCCTCGGTGATCGCGACCGGAGTGGTCGCGAACCGCACCTCGACACCCGTGATGCTCTGCCACAGCGCGGCCTCGATGTCGCCGCGCAGCACCGCTGCCGGCCCTCCGGGCTGGTCCAGGAACCCCAGAGCCGGCCCGCGCCTGCCCCGGCGGTCCACCGACCACACATTCGTGCCGGCCGCCCGTTCCGGGTTGCGGGTGTGCAGGTGGTCGGCGATCCCCAGGTCGACCGCGGCCTGCACACCCTCCGGGAACAGCCCGACGAAGTAGCCCCCGGTGCGCCGCTCGGGCGCCCGTTCGACGATCACCGGCGTCCAGCCGGCCCGGCGCAGCCCGATCGCCGCGGACATCCCCGCGATCCCGAGCCCCACCACCAACGCCCTCTTCCGCATGGCCGTCACCGCGCCGTGCCGGACGGGGCAGCGGCCGCCGCCGCGGTGAATTCCGCAGCCAGCCGGCGATGGACGACCCTGCGGATCACATCGAGAACGCCCGAAACCAGCACCTGGACCGGGCGGCTGGACGGTACGAACCGCTGTTGCTTGATCCGTGCGGAGCGCCGCTGGCTGGTGATGTAGGGACGCAGGCCGGACTCCCAGGCGTCCAGAGCGGCGGCGAGGTCGCCGGGGTGCTCCCGCAGGGCCACGCCCAGTGCGGCGCCGCCGCGCAGCGAGGACGAGGAGCCCATGGCCGAGTAGGTGTTCATGCACCAGGCCGCGTCCCCCACCAGCACGACCCGCCCCTTGCTCCACCGGTCCAGCTTCACCTGGTGGATCGAGTCGAACACGTGGTCAGGGGCCTGCTCGAGGGAGTCCAGGACGTGGCGCACCACGGGGTCGTCGTCCATCCCGGAGAAGGCCGCGCGCACCTGCTCGATCGACGGCCCGGCGAACCGGTCCGGGATGCCCTCGGTGCGGTAGGTCAGCCACGCGCAGGGCGCGTGGTCGGCGAGTCCGAACACCCACATCGCACGCTTGGGGCGCGAGACGATGATGCTGTCGCTCGCCTCGTAGGTGGGCACCTGCTCCTTCATCTGGAACGCGCAGATCATCGCCTTCCAGTTCGTCAGGTAGTCCTCGTCCGGACCGAACACCATCCGGCGCACGCTCGAACGCATCCCGTCCGCGCCGACCACGAGATCGAAGTCCTCGCGGTACTGCTTCCCGGTGCCGGCGTCCTCGAGCAGGACCCGCACCCCGCCGGCGCCCTCGGTGATCTCGACCGGAGTGGTCGCGAACCGCACCTCGACCGCGTCCTCGGTCCCGTCGCCGGTGATGCCCTGCCATAACGCGGCCTCGATGTCGCTGCGCAGCACCGCTGCCAGCCCGCTGGGCGCGTCCAGCAATCCCAGCACCGGCTTCCGCCTGCCCCGGCGATCCACCGACCACGAGTTCCCGCCCGGTCGCCATTCCGGGTTGCGGGTGTGCAGGTGGTCGGCGATCCCCAGGTCGGCCGCGGCCTGCACACCCTGCGGGAACATGAAGATGAAGTAGCCCCCGGTACGTCGCTCGGGTGCCCGTTCGACGATCACCGGCGTCCAACCGGCCCGGCGCAGCCCGATCGCCGCGGACATCCCCGCGATCCCGAGCCCCACCACTAGTGCCCTCTTCTGCATGGCTTACCTTTCTCCGATCACGTTCTGACAGATGGATGACTCGATCCGGCACGACGACGGCGCGGCTGCGGCCGGTGTGTGCCCGTGCCTCACCGACCGGGCTCAGCGGGAACGCGGTGCAGGGCAGTTGCAGGGACCCGTCGGCGAAGCGGGCCATGGCTTCGGGCGCCTCGGCGAGCGTCTCCCCGGCTGACCGCGATCCGACGCCGCTCCCGGTGATCCGGATTCGCCGGCTGCGCAGCAGGTCCGCGGGCAGCGACGCCTCCAGGCCCGCGAGCGAACCGACCTACACGTAGGCCGTGTTCGCCTCGGTGTCCTCGCGTTGCGCCCCAGCGCGGCGAGGGCAGCCCGGGTGCCGGGCCCGTCCTGGGCCGGCGACACGGTCGTCGCTCCCGCGGCGATCGCGAGTGGTTCCGCCCCCGCCGCCGGAACCCCCGCCCGGAAGGGAGCGACCAGCCGCTCGGCCATCGTCCCGAAGGGCGGACGCGCGCACCCGGTGCAGACCAGTCGCCCGTACCGGCGGATACCTCATGCGGCCGCGGTCGTAGTGCCGCCAGGCGGCCAGCCCGCGCACGTTGTCGTCCAGGCCGGCTCCGACCAGGTGCAGGGGCTCGGAACCGGGCGGGACCGTCGGCTCGGGCAAGTCGGCGCCGACGGGCGACGCATCGGGCACGGTGACGACTGCGGCACGCATCACGGGCTCTCCTTAACTAAGTTCAATTCTGCGACCAGCATTACTGAACGCTGTTAAGCTGTCAATCATGACCAAGGGCATCACCCGGGAGCAGATCGTCACGGCGGCGCTCGAACTCCTCGACGACCAGGGCATGGACGCCCTCACCGTCCGCGCACTCGCCTCCCGGCTGGACGTCCGCCCCTCCGCCCTCTACTGGCATGTGCGCAACAAGCAGGAGCTGCTCGACGAGATGGCCACCAAGGTCATGCGCCGCGTGGCCGGCGCCCTCGCCGCGGTCCCGCCGGGCGACGGGTGGCGCGACGACCTCGCCGCCTACGCCCGCGTGCTGCGCTCGGAGTACCTGCTCCACCGCGACGGGGCCCGCATCTTCAGCGGCACCCGGATCACCGACCCGGACGTGGTCCGCATGAAGGAGCCGTTGTTCGAACGCTGGACCGCGTCCGGCTGGACGGTCTCCGACGCGGACGACGCCATCGACCTGGTCACCGCGTTCGCCGTCGGCTTCGTCATCGAGGAGCAGGAGAGGCGCCAGGCCGCCGGGGCCGATCCGTCGCGCTACTCGATCGACCAGCGCGACGCCTGGCTCGGCGAAGGCGCGTCACTGGTCAAGAAGGCCGGGCACCTCCAAGACGACGGCGACCGACGGTTCGAACGGCTCCTCGGCATGGTCCTCGACGGGATCGCCGCCCGGCTGGACACGTGACTCACCCGCGCCTGCGCACCAGCACCGTCGCGAGCACCGCGGTCGCGACGAGCGCCGCGCCACCCATCAGGGTCTGGAGCCGCACCCCGGCCAGGGAGTTCGCGGTGACCCCCGCGACGAGCGAGTCGGTGGCTGCCGCGTTGAGCGGCATCACGCCGACGAAGTTGAGCACGACCGACCCGACGCAGAATACGACCGTCGGCAGGCTGCCGATCACACCGTGGCTTCCGGGCGGTGTCATGACGGTCGCGCGCACGCCGCTCGCCGGGATCGCGGTGGGGCCGTCGGCCACGTTCGGGATGTTCGTGGGCATCCCGGTGCTCCCGGTCGGGAGCGCAGCGTGGCGGCTGCTGACTGCCAACAACGCGGCGCTGACGCCGAGTTCCTCAACAAGGTGTTCGATGCAGCCCCACCGCCCCAGGCCCATCAGGGACTTCGCCGAACCCGGCGAGCCGTAGTCAGTAGCGCAACCATGACACGCGAGACGCTTCAGGGAAGGAAACGCCGGCCGGACGCCCGAGCGGCCCCTTCCGACGGGCCACCCGCCACGACACCAGGAGGAGGCACTCCTGCGTCGGCCGGATCAGCCCGAACGCCTTCGAACAATGATCAGTTACGCTGACTGCCGCCGCATGAACCGGTGTTCACGCTCTCGGGTCAAGCCCCGGGCAGTAGGAGGCGGGACCATGGCCGCGCTTCCACAGACACCAACGCGCAACAACGGGAAAGGGTAGTCATGAACCTGGCATTCAAGACCTCGGTATTAGGAGCAGTCCTCGCCTCCACCGCCGTACTGGCGGCTCCGGGAACCGCATCGGCCGATGAACCCGTGACCCGCTGCGAAGTAGGCCAGATCTGCCTCTATGACGGCCACAACCTCACCGGGAGCAACCTGCAGCTCCAGTATCGGGTGGACACCCCCAACCTCGGCTGGGCGTGGAACGACCGAGCCAGCTCGGTGTGGAACCGTGGCGAAGGGTTCGTCTGCATCTACACTGACGCCGACTACCGCGGCTACCACTACACCATCCCGCCGGGTGAGAAGCAGGAACTTCTGTTCCTCTACGACAACGCGGTGAGTTCCCTTGAGTACGGTGGCTGCGGGGGCTGAGCCGACTGGCTGACCGGACACCTCAACCGCCCGCACCGCCAGGACCACCGGGAGACCGGACCGGGGACCGCTGGGCACCGGAGCCACGTCCGGACGCCGGACGCCGCACACTCGGGGCCGGCCCCGCCACCCTGGTATGAAGCAGCATGAAGCAGCTCCCCACCCTGGGTCGACGTGAGGAGCCGCTTCACGTCGGCGGGTCTGCGCCTGTACCCCCACCTGATCACCGTGGGTCTGTCACGAGCGGCTCTGTCCCGTGAGAGGTCATCCGGGCGCGGGCCGGACACGGGACCGGCGCCCGCCTCTCCCGTGTCCTGGCTGCGGCGACATCCCGCTCGACCGCCCTGCGGCTTGTGGCCCGCCCGCTCTTGCCCGTGGTGCGGGTGCCGCGCGTCCTCGGCGTCGAGGACTTCGCGTTCAAACACCGCCGCCGCTACGCGACCGTCCTGATCGATGCCGACACCGGCGAACGCATCGACGTACTCCCGGGCCGCGACGGCTCCGGCGCCCACGGCGAGGCCGTGCGCCATACCCTGGCCGAGGTCCGCTCCCACAGCGCCCGCCGGGCCACCGCGAACCCGCCCCGCCCGGCCGGCGTCCACGAGAGACCACCCGCGAACGCCGGGCAGCCGCTCCCGCCGTCCCCGTGAAACAGCTGTTCCGGGAAATCCACAGGGCTGCGCCGGCAGCTTCGGCCTCTTCCACCGCTGCATCACCCAGGGCCGTGCAGAAGGCGACCAGCCCGTCACCACCCCGCGATGGCCGGCCCGTCACCCGCTCACCCGCCCCGACCACCTCCGGGACCAAGGAACTCACCCCGTGGATCGCAGGTGTCCGCACGGCCCAGCTGCCTCGTCCCCACTGCTTCACCAACGGCCTCGCGCTCGGCCGCGCAGCCGTCGAACGCCGGCCTCACCCAGGCCATTTCCGCAGGTCACAAAGCTGGCTGGCTCTCCCGGGACATCTGACACCCTTCGAAAAGGTGCCGCCATGTCCCCTTCCCACCCGCGTAAGCACAAGGCGAGAGGGGCCGTGGCGGCGCCTTTGGGGCTTCCCCGCCGGCCGGCGTCAGGCCAGGGGGACCGTGCGGGGCACGCCCCGGCGGAACACCGTCCAGGTGCGAAAGCCGATGTCGTGCAGCACGCGCACCACGTCCGGGTACTGGTCGCAGACGCGCTCGGGGACGTGCGCGTCGGAGGCGAAGGTGAGGGGCACGCCGAAGTGGTGGGCGCGCTCCAGGAGGTCGTGCTCCGGGTACCAGCCGCCGTGCATCTTGGTGCCGCCCGAGGTGTTGACCTCCATCACGGCACCGGCGTCGCGGATCGCCCGGAGCATCTCGTCGGCCGCGGCCGGCGCGGGGACGGTCCCCAGTTCCGGGTGGTTGCCCTTGAGGGCGTCCACGTGCCCCATCACCTGGAAGAGCCCCGAGCGGGCGCACTCCGCCACCGCACGGAAGTACCGTCCCTTGACCGCGGCCAGTCCGTCCTCGCCGCCCTCGACGGTCTCCCAGCGGGTGGTGTCGAAGATGTCCCGGCCCTCGAACATGTGGACGGAGCCGATGACGTAGTCCAGCGGGTACCCGGCCAGCTCCCTGGAGTAGGGGTCCATCCGGCCCCGGAAGAAGTCCGCCTCGGTGGAGACGAGGATCTCGATGCTGCGGGCGAACTCCTCCTTCAGCGCCAGGGCCTCGGCGACGTACGAGGGAAACTCCGACTTGGGCATCGCCACCGGGGGCAGCGCGTGGTCGGCCTCCTCCGCGAACATGGGTGTGTGGTCGGACAGGCCGAGCACCTTGACGCCCTTGTCGAGCGCCGCCGTGACGTAGTCGCGCAGCGAACCGGTGGCGTGCCCGCACCGCTCGTGGTGCGTGTGGAGGTCGATCACCGGCTCACACCGCCAGGTATCCGCCGTCGACGGGCAGGTCGGTGCCGGTGATGAAGCTCGCCTCACCGGAGAGCAGGAACGCGATCGGCGCCGCGATCTCCTCGGGGTCGGCGAACCGCTTCAGCAGGAACTTCCCGCCGTGTTCGGGCGCCGCCTCGGCCGTCGCCCGGTCCAGGCCCAGGGCCTCGCGGTGGAAGCGCTCGTTGTTGGCGTTCCAGACGGTGCCCGGGCTGACCGAGTTGACGCGGATGCCGCGCGGGGCCAGTTCCTCGGCCGTGCACCGGGTGAAGCCCAGTACGGCGGACTTCCCCGTGTTGTACGTCAGGTAGCCGCTCTGCGAAATGTGCGCCGAGATCGAGGCCATGTTGACGACGGCCGCGTCGGCGTCGCGCTCCGGGAGGCCCGCCACGAACTCACGGGTGACGAGCGAGAGCCCGACGATGGTCGGGTCGAGCGCGGCGTGCCAGTCCTCGGCGGTCGCCTCCAGCCCCTTGAAGACGAACCCGGCAGCCAGGTTGACCAGCAGTGTCGGCCGGTCCCAGTCGTCCGGGAGGCCCGCGAAGGCGGCCTTGACGGCCACGGTGTCCATGACGTCGCCCACCGCGAGCCGGACCTCGTACCCCTCGGCCGTCCACTTCTCTGCCGCGGCCCGGCCGTGCTCCACGCTCCTGTCGTAGACCAGGACCCGGCAGCCCTCGGAGCACAGGCGCTCGACGACCGCGGCTCCGATGCCCTGCGCGCCGCCGGTCACCATCGCGGTGCGTCCGGCGAGTCCTCGTGCCCGGCCCCTCATCCCGCCAACTCCTTCGTGGTGGTCCATCGTCCGACGAGGCGGACGGCCTCGTCGCGGTCCAGATTCTCGGTGGCTCCGTGCGGGGACAGCGTCCGCCCGGTGCCGTCGGTGACGTCCGGGTCGGTGGCGAGCGCGGCCACCGCGCCCAGATCCACGCCCGCCCGGCCCAGGGCCCGGCCGAAGGAGGTGCCGTCCAGGCCGTCGCCGTCCCCGGCGGTGAAGTACCGCCAGTTCTGGAACATGCCCTCCAGGTGTCCCGCGGACAGGTGCACGGCGTTGCGCCCCTCCGAGAGCTCGATGCCGTGCTCGCGGGCGAGGGCCCCGAGGGCACCCCGCAGCGATCCGGGGGCGGCCTGGAACGGGTGCAGCTCGCCGAGTACCTCGTCGCGCAGCTCCGCCACGGGTCGCTCGCTGTGGCACTCCAGCAGGCCGACCAGGGCGTTCGGAGTGCGGTACCCCTGGTCGAGGGCCGGCAGGAAGCCGTTGAGGACCACCGTCGGCCGGCCGCCCACCTCGGTGACGGAGGCGTACGAGCCGGAGCCGAGCTTGTTGATGCCCGCCTCCCGGCAGCGGTCCTCCAGCGCGCGCGGCGACAGGCCGTCATGAGCCATCGCCACGTAGGCCGGGAGGACGTCGTGGACGCCCGTTCCCTCCCGCAGGGCGTCGAGTTCGCGACGAGCACCAAAGGTCAGCGCGGCGGCGCCGTCGACGGCCACCCGGTGCAGGCGGGGATAGTGCAGCAGCAGATCGCCACGGGCGGCGAAGTCCGCGGCCGGGACCACCGCGCAGCGCAGGACGGACACTCCCTGGCGGCCGAGCGCCTCCACCGCCGCCGTCGACATGCCGGCGGCGTGCGGGGCGGCCATGACCTCGGGCTTGACCACGACGGCGACGTGGCTGCCGCCCTCGGGCGCCGGTGCCTGCGGCCGGCCGCTGTCGGCGCGGCGCCGGGTGTCCAGCGCCGCGGCCGACAGGGCGCGTACCTCCTGGGGTGTCACCACAGGGTGATGCCCGTCTCGATCAGTTCCGCCGTCAGGTCGCCGGAGCTCGCGACCGTCTTCTCCACCAGCTCCCTCAGCGCGGTCTCGTCCGCGTCGGGGGAGGTGACGACGACCTCGTCCGGGGCCTCCAGCGGGGCTTCCTTGGAGGTGAAGATGTGCACCTGGGAGGGGCCGCCGAACCGCTCGTGGACCTCGCGGGCCAGGCGCGTGGCCATCACGTTGTAGATCTTGCCGGTGTGGTCGAGCGGGTTCTTGCCGGCGGGCGCCTCGATGCTCATCGGGCGCATCGGGGTGATCAGGCCGTTGACGCGGTTGCCGCGGCCGACGACACCGACGTCACCGGTGTCGGCGACGGAGCCGATCGCGGTGAGGTACGGGCGGCCGTTGCGGTCGGTGGCGTTCATCAGCATCTGCACGTCCTGGATGCCGAGCGAGGCCACGTACGCCTCCAGCTCCTGCTGGATGACGGACTTGCGGGCCCAGTACTGGTCCATCGTCTCGATGTCGGCCGCGAGGAACGGCATGTTGACGACGAGGCTGAACGTGTTCCGGCGGCGGCTGCCGAAGACCTTGACGTCCCATCCGGTGTCGGCGTGACGCTTCTTGAAGTCGGCGCCGTTGACGAGGTTCTCCAGGCCGAGCACCACCGTCTCCAGGCGCGACAGCGGCGCGTAGCCGTGCAGCAGGTTGGTGTCGTTGGAGACGAGACCGGAAGCCCGCAGCGGCACCAGGTCGGCCGCGGAGGCCGGCTGGTAGCGGGAGACGCCGCGGCCCGAGCCCTGGTGGTCGACGACGCCGAGCTCGACCACCAGGTGACGCCCGGGATCGAAACCGGTGGTGACCTCGGAGAGGACGTCGGCGGCGGCACGGAACATGATGTCGTGCACCGGGATCTCGGTGGAGCCGACGCGGTAGGCGCCCTTGCCGAACACCTTGACGCGGTACGGGGCGGTGATCTCGCCCCGCCCGAAGTCGACGTCGGCGCCGCCGCCGTACAGCGTGACCTTGTCGAACCAGTGGTGGGCGACGCCGCCGAACTCCTTCAGGCAGTGCTGGGAGTAGTAGCGGGACATGCGCTCCGCCATGGCGTCGCACATGGTGTCGGGGTGACCGACGCCCTTGCGCTCGACGAGCTCGTAGGGGAGGTCCTCGACGGTGCGGGAGTCTCGTTCGATCGACAGCATGGCCATCTCTTCTCGGGTGATGAGGGGGAGGCGGGAGAACGGGAACGGTCAGGCGCCCCAGGGGCGCGGTACCCGGCGGGCGGAGACCTCGTGGGTGTCGGCCCAGCGCCGGACCGACCGGTACAGCACGTCCCGCGTGTCCGGGACCCGGACGGTGACGTCGAAGGGGTCGGTCACCGACAGGTAGCCCTGGTAGGCGCGGAACGCGGTCACCTTCAGCAACTGCGCCCGGTCCAGGTACTCCTCGGCGAACGGCAGGTAGAAGCGGTTCCACTGCTCGGGCGTCACGTACGGCAGCCGGTCCAGCGGGGGCACGTCGTGCTCGGCGCGCCAGTCGTTCAGGGCCTCGAGAATGGTGTCGAAGGCGTCGCCGACCCGCTGGGCGCCGTCGCCCCGGCCGAGCACCGACAGCCGGTGCCCCTGTGGTGGACCGGAGGCGAGCAGCCGGGTCACGTGCTCGGCGACGTCGTCGGTGCTGACCATGTCCAGCAGGCCCTTCTCCTCCGCGACGAGCGCGGGCACGGCGCCGTTGCACATGGCGGCGGGCAGCCAGAAGAAGCCGCTGTAGCGGTCGAGCGCGCCGTCCGCCCGGGCCCCCGTGACGATCGGGAAGCGCACGATGTCGGCGCCGTCCCGCTCGGCGTTGACGATCCGCTCGGCACGCGCCTTGGACCACTCGTAGGAGTTGCGGTAGGCGTCGCGCGAGGGCGAGGCGATGTCGCCCTCGAGGCCCGTGACGAAGGACGAGGACAGGTGGACGAAGTGGGCCTCGGGGCCGGCCAGGGAGAGCACCGCGTACAACGGCACGACGTTGGCGTCCTCGGCGTCCTCGTCGGGGAGGTTCCAGCGGGTGTCGGCGGCGCAGTGGACGACGGTGTCCCAGGGGCCGCGCAGCTCCCGCGGCGGTTCCTCCGCGCCGATGTGCCAGGCGGAGTGGTGCTCCCCCTCGCCGCCGCGGCGGCTGACGCCGTGCGGTGTGTGGCCGGCCGCCCGCAGCGCACGCATGACGGCGCTGCCGACCGCCCCCGTGGCACCGGTGACCAGGATCCTCGCGGGCACGGTCACGAGACCGCCGTGATCCGCCGCTCGATGGCGTGCAGCATGTGCTCGGCGTTCTCCCGCAGTGCCTTGGTGGCGACCGGGTTGAGCATGTCGGCGAGGAGCGGGATGCCTATCTCGAAGTCGACGACGAAGGTGACGACCGAGGTGCCCTCGCCGGTGTCCTCGACGCGCCAGTACCCGTTGAAGACGTCGAGGTCCCCGGAGACCTGGTCGAAGGACATGACCCTCGCGTCGTGGTCGAGCGTGTCGACCTCGACCCACTCCAGGACCGAGCCCTTGAGCAGGACGGACCACTCACTGGTACGGGCCCCGGTGTCGGTCTCGCCGATCACGGTGACCGACTCGACGTTCTCCATGTAGGCGGCGTAGTCCTCGAGGCGGGTGACGGCCGTCCAGGCCTCGGCCGCCGGGGCCTTGATCGGCAGGTTGACCTCGACATGCGGCATGGTGGTGTGTCTCCTTGTGTGGTGCCCGGGGTGGGTTCCGTGGCGTCCGGCGGCAGGGGCGGGGCGTCAGTCGGCCGGGTCGAAGGTGATCTCACGCCCCGTTCCGAAGCTGCCGACGACCTCGTCGCAGACCAGGAGGGACGGCGGGTGGTGGTGGGCGGCGAGCGAGTCGAGCGCGAGCCCGGCCGCCTGTTGTCCGCGCCCGTAGAGGCGGCTGCCGACGACCGGGGTGAGGAGGGACACCACCCGGTCGCGGGTGTCGCTGAGGGTGGCGCGCAGGCCCACCGCGGCGGCCATGGCCGCCGCTCCGTCCAGGGCGCCGTTGTCGATGTCCGCGGCGAGCTGACGGCAGGCGCCGCCGAGGGTCAGCAGTTCGCGGGTGGCGCGGCCGAGCAGGGCGGTGCGCGGGCCGAAACGCCGCGAGACGTTCACACCGTGGTACGCCGTGTCCAGCAGGCCGCTGAGGACACCGTGGTACGTGGCGGTCAGCAGCACCGAGAACCAGGCCATGCCGGAGGTGACGTTCTCGTCGATGACGTCGGCGGGGCCGCGGTGGAAGACGAGCCGGTCGTCGACCTCGACGTCCCGCAGGACCAGCCGGGCGGTGTCGGACTCCCGCATGCCGAGCGAGGGCCACTCCCCCTCGGCGTCCAGTCCGGGCGAACTGCTCGGGATCAGGGCGAGGATGGTCTCGTCGGTGCCGGTGACGCGGGCCGTCAGGCAGACCAGGGTGGCTGTGGTGGCCAGCGAGCAGGGGTACTTGACGCCGCTGACGCGGTAGCCCTTCTCGGTCCGGACGGCCTCGGAGCGGCTGGTCATGAAGTTGGGGCTGCCGCCGGGCTCGGCGAACGCGGACGCCACGAGGGCGCCGGAGCGTGCGATGCCCTCCAGCAGCATCCACGTGGTGTCGCGGTGCCGTCCGAAGTAGTCGACCATCAGGCCGACCGTGAAGGCGTGCATGTTCAGGGCGACCGCGGCGGAGGGGTCGAGCCTGCCGAGCGTGCGCTGCGCCGCGGCCGTCTCGGCCAGGTTCGCGCCGGCGCCGCCGAGTTCCTCGGGGATCGGCAGCGCGGCGTATCCGCCCGCGGCGAGGTCCTTGATGCGTTCGGCGCCGGTGACTCCCTCACGGAGCCGGGGCGGCGTCCACGCCGTGCTCCAGCCGGCGTCCAGCAGCGCCCGGTGCGGCGGCACGCCGTCGTCGTCAGGGGGTCTTGCCGTGTTCTCGGCAGCCGTGCCCATGGTTCTCCCTTCGCCCGTCACGGACCGGCCGGCCCGGTGGTCCGCGTGCCCGGCTCGCCGTGACGGATCGACTCTAGGCAGCGCGAACGCCGTGGTTCAGCGGGTGTTTCTTTGTGCGGAACGCGAGATCGCGCGGATGCGGCCCCGCCGGCCGTCACAGGTCCGGCACGGGCCTCGCCCGGCCCGTCGTCACAGACCGAGCAGGGTGAAGAACGCGTCCGGCACGGGAGCACCGGGCGTCACGCGGACGGTGTCCCAGCCGAGGGCCGCGGCGGGTACGAGGTCGAGTTCGGCCGAGTCACCCACCATCACCCGGCGTTCGAAGTCGCCCTCGCCGATCCGCCGGAACGCGCGGGCGTCGGGCTTCTTCGGGCCGCCGTCGGCGGTGAACAGTCCCCGGTCGAAGATGTCGGGTGCCCCGGCCCGGCGCAGCAGATCCCACATCAGGTCGCCGGGCAGGTAGCAGTTGGACAGGAGTCGGAGCGTGTGACCCGCCTCGTGCGCCCGGAGCGCGGCCTCCGCGACCGGCGCGCACAGGACGTACTCGTCGGGGTCGGCGCAGCCCAGCGCTCGCCACAGGGCCCCCTCCACCGCGGCCCGCTCCCGGACGGCGCCCTGGGCGCGCAGCGCGCCCTCCATCAGGTCGAGGGTCGCGGGCTGCGAGGCGCCCGGGTCCGTCATGGCCTCGTACAGGGTGCCGTACACGGTGTGCACGACGGCGCCGGCGGACCCGGTGTCCAGCTCGAGCGCGTCGGCGAGGACGACGGTGAACCGTTCCGGGCCCGGCAGCGGCCGGGACGTGACCAGGGTGTCGAAACAGTCGAGGACGACGAGCGCGGACATGGGTGTCCCTCTCTGACGGCGTACCGGATCCGGCGGCGTACGGCTCAGGACCAGGAGAGTTTGCGGTGGTCGGCCCGGAAGAAGGCGAGGGTGACGACGGTGAGGCCGGCCGTGAAGGCGCAGAGGACACCCGCCGGCAGCAGGACGTCCGCGACTCCGCCGCCGCGCAGGATGACCTCGTTGAAGCCACGCATCGCCCAGTAGCTGGGCACGGCGGGAGCGAAGGGTCCCGCCCAGTCCGGCATCGCCGACTGGGGGGTCAGGGCGCCGCCGAGTCCCGCGAAGACCAGGGCCAGGATGTTGGCGATGACGCTGAGCTGGGAGATCGTGCGGCACAGCGCGACCAGCGCCATGCCCACCATGACCACGCAGAGCGCCAGCGGCAGCGCCACCACCACCAGGGCGAGGCAGGAACCCGTCACTCGCAGGTCGAACAGCACTCCCCCGGCCCCGAAGATGACGGCGAGCTGGAGCACCGCGGCGGCCAGCGGCACGACGATGCGCGCGGCCAGCAGCTCGACCGGGCGGGCGGTGCTCGCGCGCAGCCGGTCCCAGGTGTTCCAGCCGTGCTCGCGGAACATGGCGAAGCCGACCACGTTCACCAGGAAGAAGAGGAACATCACCGCCATGCCGGGGACGCCCTGTTCGGCGCCGTTGACGTCGGCGGTCTCACCGCCGGCCCGCAGGGCTGCGCGGAACAGCGGCTGCATGAAGCCCATGATGAGCAGCGGCATGACCGTGCGGACCACCAGGGGCGCGGGGTCGCGCAGCAGCAGCCGGACGTCCTGCCGGACGAGGGCGGTGATCCGTGTCGGTGCCCCGTCACGCATGCTGCTCCGCCTCGATCCCGTGCGTGCTCGCGTGGTCCTCCCCGTCGCCGCCGTGCTGTCCTCCGGTGAGCCTCAGGAAGACGTTGTCGAGGCTGGGCCGGACGACGCGCAGGGCGGACAGCCGGGCGGCGGCGTCGCCCAGGGCGGCCAGCACCCGGGCCGTGACCAGGTGGGGCTGTTCCACCCGGACGAGGAGCGTGTCCCCCTGCCGGGCCACCGGCCAGGGCAGGTCGAGTTCGGGAGGCGCGCCGGAGAAGACCAGTTCCACGGCGCTGTCGCCGTGCCGCCGGACCAGTTCGTCGACGGAGCCGCGGGCGATGACGCGCCCCCGGTGCAGGACCGCCACGTCCGCGGCGAGGTCCTCGATCTCGGGGAGGTAGTGCGTGGAGTAGCAGACGGCGGTGCCCTGCGCGGCCAGCTCCCGTACGTGGGCGACGAGGCGGGCCCGGGTCTCCACGTCGACACCCGCGGTGGGCTCGTCGAGGAGCACCAGCCGCGGCCGGTGGATCAGTGCCATCGCGGTGTGCACACGGCGCTGCTGACCGCCGGAGAGCCGGGACGCGGGGCGGTCCATCAGCCCGGTGAGCGCGAGGGGTTCGGCCACCTCCTCGGTGCGCCGCCGGGCCTCCTTGCCGCGCAGACCGGCCAGTTCGGCGAAGAACTGCAGGTTCTGGCGTACCGTCAGGGGTGGGTAGATGCCCAGTTCCTGCGGAGCCAGGCCGAGTTCGCGGCGAGCCCGGCGCGGGTGCCGCGTCACGGAGTGACCCAGCACCTCGATCTCCCCGGCGTCCGGCCGCAGAAGGCCCGCGACCAGGGACATCAGCGTGGTCTTGCCCGCGCCGTTGTGTCCCAGCAGGCCCACGATCATGCCCTCGGCGATCTCCAGGTCGACGTGGTCGAGGGCGATCGTGCCGCCGTAGCTCTTGCCGGCTCCGCGCACGGAGAGGGCCGGTGGCCGGTCCGTGCCCCGGACCGGCCCCGGCTCAGTCGGCACGGCGCGTCCAGGCGTCCGGCAGCAGCGGGGGCAGACCGACGCGGTCCATCAGAGCCTGCCAGGTACGGGCGAGTCTGAAGCCCTTCATCATGCCGCTGCCGGACCGGACGTCGGGCAGCGGTTCGGTGTACCCGAGCTGCGCCTCGGTCTCCGCGAGGTGGTCGCGCAGCCGCTGGAGCCACGCCTCACCGCGTTCACCGGCCGCGTCCAGCCCTTCGGCGGCGAGTGCCGTCCCGGCCTCCGTCTCCTCGGCGGGAAGACCGGCGAACGGATCGAAGGCGGCCTCGTCGTGGCCGTACATCAGCTCGCCCTCGGTGCGCAGCCCGCGGATCGACAGCGACAGCTGGATCAGGTCGTACGCCATGAGGACGGCGACCTCGCCCTGTCCGGCGGCGACGGCGCCCTCGACGTCCTCCAGGCGTGCCCGGCAGCCCAGGAGGAGACGGGCGGCGCCGTGGCCGCGGAAGGTGAGCAGCCGCCGGAGGTCGGCGGACGCGTCGGCGGGACCGGTGGCCGTGTCGCCGGTCGCGGTCGTGGGGGAATGTGTCACGCGGGAACCTCCGGAGCCGGGTGGGCGACACCGAGCCACACCATGTTGTGCGTGAAGAGCGGAAGAAGATCCTCGGGGGGCGAGGTGCCGGCCGGTCCCGACCAGACGACGCCGTCGCTGTCGACGGCCGGCAGGCCGAGCCGCCGTACTTCCAGGGCCCGCAGCTGCCAGCGGTCCACGACCGTGCGGTCGTCCAGTTCCATGGCCCCGGCGCCGGTGGCCCAGCGCAGCACGGTGTGCAGCGTCCCGGCGGGGCCGACGAGCCGTTCGACGGCGTCGAGGCAGAACGGCACCCGCTCGCGGGGATCGGCGGGCGTCAGGACGGTGCGGAGCAGCCGCAGGTTCTCGTGGTCGCCGAGCACCTTCAGCTTCTCGCCCGCCCACTTGGCGGCGAAGTACAGCTCCCCGCCGTCGGCCGCACGGGCGTTCAGCGCGGCGACGACCGCCTCGCGGGCCCGGACCGCGGCTGTCAGCGGCTTGGCGTCGAGCAGCCAGCGGGCGGCCTGTGCGAGCCGGTGCGCCTCGACCACCCACCACTCCCGCAGGACCTCCCCGAGCCACGGCCCGCGCAGCCCCGCGTGCCAGACGTCCCAGGGCTCGACGACCGCGAGGGGCAGTCCGAGGGCGAGCCGGGAGACGGTGCTGAGGGTGCGGCGCCGGTGGTTCCAGGCGTCCTCGGTGACGCTCTCGAAGCGCGGCCACGGCTCGGCGGTCAGCGCGGCGGTGCTCTCGCGGACGGTGCTCGCCCGGCGGATGCCGACGTCGATCAGCGTGCCGTGCTCGTGGGACTGGATGGGGAAGCGCTTGAGGTTCTCGTTCTCGACGAGCACCAGGAGATCCAGGTCGCTGCGCACGTTGCCGAAGCCCGCGAGCACCGATCCGGCGGCCACCGCGAGGACCGGCGCCCCCATGCCCTGGTCGGCCTCCTTGAGCACGGCGTCCCTGCTCAGTCCCCGCAGGTCGAGGAAGGCGGCGAGGCGCCTCTCCAGGACGTCCGGTTCGGGGTACGCCACAGCGCCCGGGGAAGTGGTCTCCATGCGTCGGTGCACCTTTCGGATACGGACGGCGAGGATGATCACCCTGTCAAGGGCGTCGTCCGGGTTCAACGCGTGTTCCGGCAGCCGGAACACCGCTTCTCAGGGACGCGCGCGGGGGGCTAGAACCGTGTCCCGACAGCTGCGGACCGTCCGCCCCGCCGACCGGCTGCGCTCCCGGAGGGGCACCGCGTCGCGCGGTCCGCGATCCGCCGGACCACGGAAGAGGACGGCCGCGCACATGACCGCGAACATCGGTGACGGGACGGCCCGGGAGGCACTCGCCGCGATCCGGCGGCACCTCTCGCCGCAACTGGCCCTCGTCTACGGCATGAACGGCTCCGGCGCCGTCGAGGCGCGGGGCGAGGGCGCGCGGATGCGCCTGTCCGACGGCCGCACCGTGCTCGACTTCGGCAGTTACGCGGTGACGCTGCTGGGCCAGCGCCACCCGGCCGTGGTGACGGCGGTGCGTGACGAGCTGGACGCGATGCCGGTGTCCAGCCGGGTCCTGGGCAACCGGGCCACCGCGGCGCTCGCCGCGGCGCTGGCCGGCTGGGCCGACCCGGGCCGCCTGACGAAGGTGTGGCTGGGGCTGAACGGCGGCGACGCGGTGGAGGCGGCGCTGAAACTGGCCCGCCGGGCCACCGGCCGCCGACGGGTGATCGCGGTCGAGGGTGCCTACCACGGCAAGTCCATGGGCGCGCTGGCCGCGACCTGGAACGCCCGCTACCGCGAGTCCCTGGAGCCGCTCCTCGGCGGGGTGACCCACATTCCCGCGGACGTCCTTGCGGTACCCGGCGCCTTCGGGGGCGAGGAGGTCGCCGCCGTGCTGTTCGAGCCCGTGCAGGGCGAGGGCGGCGTACGCCCCCTGGACCCCGCGTTCCTGAAGGCGCTGACCGGCGCGGCCCGCGCCCACGGTGCGTTCGTCATCGCCGACGAGGTGCAGACCGGGCTGCGCCGCTGCGGCCCTCGCCTGGTCAGCACCGGCCTCGGTCTCGAGCCGGACGCCGTACTGCTCGGCAAGGCACTGGGGGGCGGGGTGCAGCCGGTGTCCGCCGTGGTGGCGACGCCGGAGCTGTACGCGCCGCTCGCCGCGGACCCCTTCGTGCACACGACCACGTTCTCCGGGCACCCGCTCGGTGCCGCGGCCGGTGTGGCGGCGCTGCAGGTGGTGGAGGAACTCGCCCCGCGCGGCGCGCGCCTGGCGGAGGTCTTCGGCTCCGGCCTGACCCGGCTGGCGGAGCGCTACGCCGGTCTGGTCACCACGGTGCGCGGACAGGGCCTCCTGTGGGGCGTCGAGTTCGCGACGCGGGCCGCCGCCGGCGAGGTCCTGATGGAGCTCGGCCGCCGGGGTCTGGTCGTCTCGCCCTGTCTGGGCCGGCCGGAGGTGCTGCGGCTGCTGCCGCCGCTGGTCGCCACGGACGAGGACGCCGAGGAGGCGCTCTCCCTGCTGGACGCCGTCTGCTCGGCGGTGCCCGACGAGTTCCGGACGCCGGCCGCCGCGGCCCGGCCCTGACCGTCCGGCGCCCCGCTCCACGACCGTCCGGGCCGGGCCCCGGCAACAACGCGAGGAGGACGAGATGAGCACGGAACCCGGCGCCCCGGCCGGAACCCGGGAAGCACAAGGGACACAGAGGACTCGGGGGACACCGAGCGCACAGGAAACACGGGCGACGCCCGACCAGACCGGCGTCCAGTACCGCTACCACCGCGACCTGTTCCCCGCGCTGCACGACTGGGAGAACACCGAGCGGGCCATCGTGGAGTTCACCGGCGAGCAGGGACCCGAAGGGCTCCTGGGCCTGGACCAGATGGGTCACTTCGGCCCACAGGGCTGCGACGCCGTGGCCGGCGCCGTCGTCGCCCGCCTGGGCTCCGGCCGTGCGGTGGACCTGTGCGAGCTGGGCAGCGGTTTCGGTGGCGCGCTGCGCTACACCGTGGACAAGCTCGCCGCCGCGGGCGTCGAGGTGGGGCGCTCCTACGGTGTCGACCTCGTCGCCGAGCACTGCGAGGTCAGCGCCCGGATCAGCCGCGCACAGGGCCGCACCACGATGACGGAGCTGTGCGCCTCGGCCACTGCCGTGCCCCTCCCCACCGCCTCGCTCGACCTGGTGCTGGTCACGGGTTCGATGCCGCACTTCCCCGACCCGGGCGCCGTACTGCGCGAGGCGGCACGGCTGCTGCGGCCCGGCGGGCTGCTGGTGCTCACCGAGGAGGTGAGCCTCACGCCGGACGGCGAGGAGCCCTCGGAGGCGTTCCGCGCGCTCCATCCGCGCGGCGTCTTCTTCACCACGTCGCTGACCGACCGGACGGACCAGCTGGCCCGGGCCGGTTTCGGCGACGTGGAGCGGAAGGACCTGACCGACTGGGCCGTGGCACTGCTCGCCGACCGGCTGAAGGTGGTGCGCATCTTCCGCGGGAGCGTCGCGGCCATCTACGGGGGAACCTCGGCGGACCTCATCCGGGACACCCTGACCGCGGCCCGGGAGGAGTACCTCGCGGGCAGGCTGCTGCCCACGCTGTTCGTGGCCGGGAAGCCGTAGCCGGGAAGACCGGCGGACGTCGTACGCCGTCAGGAGGCGGTCAGCAGTTCGGGGTTGCGCCGCAGGGCGCGGGAGACGGCGGCGCACGCGGCCTTGAGGTGCGCGGCCGCCAGGCCCACGTGGAAACCGGCCCGCGGCCCCGCGACGGCCAGTGCCCCGGCGGCCGCGCCGGATGCCGTCAGCACCGGGGCGGCGGCACCGACCACGCCGGGCACGCCGCGGACGACCGCGAAGCCCTGATGCCGCACGCGGGCCGGCTCGACCTCCCGGACGCGCGCGCCCCGGCCGGCCACGGTGTCGTCCTCGGCGCCGAAGGCACGGAACACCCTCGTCGCGGCCCGGGCGGAGGCCCGGGTCTCCTCCATGCCCAGTCCGCGGCCGGGTTCGTGGGTGCGCCGTACGGCGTCCACCAGGGCGGCGTCCGTACCGGTGGGATCGGCGATGAAGACGAACGCGCTGCCGTGGGTGAGCCGGTGCAGTTGTTCCGCGTGCGGGAAGGCGATGTCGCGGAGCATGAGCTGACGGGGCACCCGGGCCCCCAGCATGAACAGGCCCATGCCGAGCCTGAGTCCTTTCTCCCCGCGCTCCAGCATGCCCTCCTTGACGAGCTCGGTGATGATGCGGTGGGCCGTCGCCTTGGGCATGTCGGCCCGGCGGGCGATCTCGGAGAGCGGGAGTTCCGGCTCGCCGGGCCGGAAGGCGCGGAGGACGCCGAGACCGCGCGCGAGCATGGAGCGGGAGCTGTTATCGACGGACAAAAGGATGACCTCCGTGTCGGGGCGGAGCGGTGGTGCGGTGCCGGCCCGGTACGCGACCGGGCGTACCGGGCCGGCGCGGGCTCCGAGAGGGGGAGCCGCTACGCGGCGAGGGCACCGGCGGCGTGCCGGTCGCGCAGTTCCTCGGCGTGGGTGACGACCTTGCGGATGCCTTCGGCCCAGGCGTCCATCAGGTCGGGGCGCTCGTCGGAGTACGTGGGCAGCCGCAGCACGCGGGCGATGTAGGCGTCGGCGCCCGGAAACTCGTCGCCCCGGTACACGCGGTAGGTGTTGTCCCCGGGGTGGTACGTGCCGGGGTGCCAGGACGGGCTCCGGAAGGCGGCCTCGCGGTGCAGCGGAGGCGAGGTGGGCCGGGTCAGCGGGACGCCCTCGGCCCTGACGGCGGCCGTGAAGACGTCGACGGGCAGGCCGCCGAGCTCCTCGGCGACGTAGAGGGGCTGGTAGCTGACGTAGTGGGCGACGCGGTCGACGTGCCGCTGTCGCACCGGCGGGGTGATGCCGGGGATGTCGTCCAGGAGGGCGCCGAGCCGGCCGTAGTTCCGCTCGCGTCCGGTCAGCACGGTGTCGAGCCGGGCGAGGGCGCCCCGGGCGAGGGCCGCGCCGACCGGGTGGATGCGGTAGTTGAGGCCGAAGCCGGTCCGGCCGTAGGCGCCGTACTCGTCGCTGGTGACGTCCTCCTCGCCGCGGTCGATGCAGTGGCCGAGCATCACCGCGCGCTCGTAGATCCTGCGGTCGTCGGTGACGAGAACGCCGCCCTCGCCGGCCGTGACCTGCTTCTTGGCCTGGAGGCTGAAGGCGGCGACATCACCGTGGCGGCCGACCGGCCGGCCCGAACACTCCGCCCCGTGCGCCTGGGAACAGTCCTCGACGACCGCGAGGCCGTGTGCGCGGGCGAAGGCGGTGATGCGCTCCATGTCGGCGGGGAAGCCCATGAGGTGGGTGACCACGACGGCCTTCGTGCGCGGCGTGAGGTGGGCGGCGAGCCCGTCGGGGTCGAGGATTCCGGTGTCGGGGTCCACGTCGGCGAGGACGGGGACACCGTTGCAGGTGATGACCGGCATGGCGGTGGCGAGGAAGGTGTAGGCCGGGGCGATGACCTCGTCGCCGGGACGCAGGTCCAGGCCGAAGAAGGCCGAGTGCAGGGCGGACGTGCCCGAGTTGACGGCGAGGGCGTGGGCGGCGCCGAGGCGCTCCCGGTAGCCGTTCTCCAGGGCCTGGACCTCGCCTTCGCTGCCGTTGTAGGTGATCTCACCGCGTCGCAGCATCGCGGTGACCGCTCCGATGTCCTCCTCGGTGATGTTCGGCCACTTGGGCCGCTCGGCCGGGGTCAGCAGGGGCTCTCCGCCGAGGAGCGCGAGTCGCGTCATGCCCGTTCCTTACTGAGTAGTTCTCGGATGTCGTGCGGGGTCCGCAGCCGCAGGCAGGGCACGGAGCGGGCCTGCATGCGGGCGAACAGGTCGGTGTTGGTGCGCCGGACCACGGGGAACTCCCGGTGGGCCCAGAGCACGAGCTGCACGGCGCTGCCGGGGCGTTCGCGGTTGCCGTTCCACAGCTCCTCCCGCGTGCGCAGCCGTCGTACGGTGCGACGCAGCAGCCGGGCCGTGGTGGCGCCGCGGGGCGGGTCGACCCAGACGACGGTGTCGGCGAGTTCCTCGAGGACCGGGTGGGCCGCGCCGTACTGCCCGTCGGCGATCCAGCCGTCGGTACGGTCCAGGGCGGCGACGTCGGCGAGGAACTCGTCCTCGGGACGCCGCTGCCAGCCCGGCGCCCAGAACATGGCGTCCAGCTCGTAGTGGGGCAGTCCCCGAGCCTCGGCGAGGGCGCGGGCGACGGTGCTCTTGCCCGCGCCCGAGGGGCCGACCACCCACACCCGGCTACCGGTCGTGCTCACGTTCTTCGCCTTCCTTCCCTTGCGGGGGGTACGGGGACGTCTCCGTCCAGGAGCCGGGTCAGCGCGGCGGTTCCGTCGTGCAGGGCGGAGAAGTCCTGCCGGAGTTCGACGCCGGGCACCTGTGCCGCCAGGCGGGCGAGGAGGTCCTGCCGGACCGCCGGCGGGACGGGGCCGAAGAACGGCAACAGGAAGTCGGCGTGCTTGACCGCGGTGGGCAGTTCGTTGGCCGTGAGCCGGGCCAGGATCTCCTCCGGGCCGAGGGGCACGACACCGGGTTCGGGGTGGAACCGGGGGAAGACCAGGACCCTGACCGGCGCCTCGGCCAGCAGCGGAGGGCCACCCGCGAGGTCGCGCAGTTCCGCCGGGTGGAGCAGGCGGTCGGTGTCGCCGGGCAGTCCGACGGCGGCGAAGGTGTCGCCGCGCACGGAGACCCGGCGGGGCCAGCCCCGTCCGGTCCAGCCGCCGGCGTCCGTACGGACGGAGACGTCGTCGTTGCCGACGAAGCGGAGCCCGTGACGCAGGGCGGACAGGACGGTGGAGGTCTTCCCCGCTCGTTTCGCGCCCAGCACGAGCGCGCCGTGCCTGTCGTCCCGGGCGACCAGCCCGGCGTGCAGGAAGACCTCCGGTTCCTCCGTGTGCATCAGCCGCAGCAGGATGCGGGTGAACCGGACCAGGTTGTGCCGCAGGAAGGAGCGGGGCATCGCCGGGTCGAACAGCACCTCGCGGGCCGTTCCGTCGTACCAGAGCCGGGTGGGGGGTTCGGTGGCGCTGGTGATGACCACCTCCTCCCCCGCCGGCCGCTTCCGGTCCGCGGTCCCGATCCGCCAGCGGGCGTCGTCGGGACCGCCGGGCCCGGTGGCGACCCGGACGTAGGGGCCGAGCAGTTCCCGGACGTACGCGGCCGAGTCGCGGCTCACGTCCAACGCCACCGCGTGCCCCGAGGTGCGGCACACGTACCGTGTCATCGCGGAGTTCCCTGCGGAGCTGTGGCGATGACCTCGGAGAGGATGCCGCGGACCACGCCGGCGCCCTCGGCCCGCCAGCCGAGGTACCACTCCAGGATGCCCGGGGCGCGCCGCGCGACCTGCCGGAGGTAGTCGGGTGACGGGACGAAGTTCAGCTCCAGCACCGGGATGAGGGAGCCGAGTTCGTCCGGTGTGAGCGGCTCCCGCGCCGTCGCGGCGGCGAGGACCGCCCGGGCCCGGTCCGGCAGGACCTGGAAGCTGCCGCGGGCCTCGCGGGGCAGGAACAGCAGCGCCCGCGCCACGTCGTAGACGCGGGAGCGCAGCTGCAGCGCGTCCCAGTCGAGGACGCAGGCCAGCTCCCCGCTGTCGGAGTACAGCAGGTTGGACCCCGCGACCTCGCCGTGGGTGAGGACCTCGGGGAGGTCCCCGTACCCGGCGAGTTCGGTGCGGGCCCGGCGCAGCACCGCCGCGTAGGCGCGCCTGGCGTGGGCGCGCACGGTGGCGCTCACGTACGGGGCGGCTATCTCGTCGACCTCGTCCAGCGCCGCGTGCGGGGGCCGCTCGGTGGTGAGCCAGAACTCCAGGTTGCGGGTGGAGCTCCGGCCGTCCGCGGGCAGTCCGTCGACCGGGACGCGGTGCAGTGACGCCAGGAAGGCACCGGCCTGTCGGATGTCGCCCGGCCGGCCCACGTCGAAGGGCCGGCCCTCCCGCCAGGGCCGCAGTTGCCAGACGGAGCCGTCGTGGACGGCCGAGCTGTCTCCCTCCGCTGTCGGCAGGGGAGCCGCGACCGGGATGCCGGCGGCGGTCAGCCGGGGAAGGGCGGCGTGCTCGAAGGCCAGCCACTGCGGGGCGACGTCCCGTCCGAGCCGCTTGAGCGCGTACTCCCCCTGCGAAGTGGTCACGCGCCAGACGGTGTTGACGCTCTCCCGGTTCAGTGACCACGCCCGGTGGGTACCGAGGCCGTAGCTCCGGTCGAGGACGCGGGCTACGGCGGGATCGCGAGCGGGCAGCCAGGAGGCGGGGTCAGGCATTCCCGTCGACCGCCTGCAGCGCGTGGTGCTCGCCGGCCTTGCGCACGAAGCCCTGGAAGTCGTGCAGTGCCTCGGACTCCTTGGCCCCCGTCCTCGGGCTCTTGAACAGGAAGGCGCAGACGGGGTCGATGATGCCGACCATGCCCTGGCGGGAGGCGCTGTGCGCGGCGCGGACGGCGTTGGCCAGCACCGCGGCGGCATTGGGGCTGTCCTCCACCTCCAGGCGTAACTCCATGTGCACGGGGGCGCCGATGATGCTTTCGCCCTCGATGCGCAGGAAGCACACCTTGCGGTCGCCGAGGTGCTTGACGAAGCCGTTGGGGCCCGCGGCGACCTCGCGGGAGTCGATGCCGGCGTTGGCGAGGGCCTTGCGCTTGGAGACCTGCTTCGAGCGGGACCTGGCCGGGTCGGAGAGGTTCAGGAAGTCGGTGTTGCCGCCGACGTTGAGCTGGTAGTTGTCCTTGACCTCGACACCGCGGCTCTGGAAGAGCTCGATCAGGGCGGTGTGCAGGGTGGTGGCACCGAGGTGGCTGCGCAGGTCGTCGCCGAGGAGGGGGACGCCGCGCTCGGTGAACAGGGCTACCAGCGCGGGGTCGTTGGCGACGGGCTCGGGGGTGGCGTTGACGAAGCCCGCGCCCGCCTCGGCGGCGGCCCTGGCGTACGTCTGGACGGCCTCGGTCGAGCCGGTGGGCAGCAGGCAGACAACGACGTCGGGCCGTGCGGCGGCCAGGGCGGCGGCCAGCGACTCCGGGGTCGCGACGGCGGTGGCGAGATGGGCGTCGACGGCGTCGCCGAGCGCGCCGTCGAGGCCGTCGAGCAGCGGGCCGGCCTGGACGGTGACGCCCAGGTGCGGCACGTCCACATGGCGGACGGCGGCGGTGCGTCCCGCGTACACGGCCTCCGAGAGGTCCCGGCCCACCTTCAGGGCGTCCACGTCGAAGGCCGCGACGAACTCCACGTCGCCGAGACGGTGTCCGCCGATGTACTCGTGCATCACGCCGTTGGAGGGGCCGGGCCGCTCCCGGTCCAGGACCACGGACTGCACGAAACTGGAGGCGCAGGAACCGACGCCGGCCAGCGCGACCCTGATCACGTTGTTACTCAATGTATTCCTCCGGACGTATACCTGACGATCGACAGGGATTACTCGACGTACTGAGGCATCTCACACGGCGTCGAGGCATCTCACTCGGCCGCGGATCGGTGCGAACAGTGGATCTGGTCCAGCAATGTTCGCCCGGTTACGACAAACGTATATCAGTGAACTCGATTTATCCACCGGATGAATCGAAAAAGCCCTTGAGGGCATCTCTCCGCCCCGCGTGACGCCGATATCATCAAACGCACTTCATCGTGCATCGCGCCGAATTCGAGCGTCTCACGCACGCCCCCCGAAAAAGCGCAGGGAAAGGGAGTGAAAAAATGGGCACCACAGGCTGCCCGCAAACCTCGGGTAAAAAAACAGGAGAGTTCTACGGCGGGTGCGGGTTCACGAGATCATCGGCGTCGGGTGAGCGGTGCCGGACAAGAGAACGGGGCGGCAGCTCCTTTCCGGACGGAGCAGCCCCGCATCACGATGTGCCGTCGCGTTGTGAAGGCCCTCGCACGGCACGACGGCATCACGTCACGGTGAGCCCGGCATCGACCATGAGGTTCTCACCGGTGATGAAACCGGCCTCCGAAGAGAGCAGGAAGGCGACGGCGGAGGCGATCTCCTCCGGGTCGGCGGTGCGGTGCAGCATGTGCCGGCCGCCGATGTCCGGACGGGCGTCCGCCTCCTCGCGCGACACTCCGTACTTCTCCTTGTAGCGGCGCGCGAGGTTGTCGCTCCAGACCGTTCCCGGGCTCACCGCGTTCACCCGGATTCCCGCCTCGGCCAGGTCGGTGGCCATGCACCGGGTCATGCCGATGATGGCGGCCTTGGTGGCGCTGTAGGTGACGGACCGGGGTTGCGCGATGTGCGCGGAGATCGAGGAGACGTTGACGACGCTGCCGCCGCCGGCGGCCTCCATCAGGGGCGCACTGTGTTTGACCATCAGGGCGTGGCCCATGATGTTGACGTCCGTGACGCGCCGCCACTCCTCCACGGTGGCCTCGATCCCGCGCGTGATGAACGCGGCGGCGCAGTTCACGAGGAGTTCGACACCGCCGAACGCGGTCCGTGTCGCCTCCACCGCGGCCACCACGTCGCTCTCGTCGGAGATGTCGCCGTGTACGAAGCCGACGCGCTCACCGCCCGGGCGCCGTGCCAGTTCCACGACCACGGACTTCCCGGACTCTTCGTCCGTGTCCATGATCATGACGCGGGCGCCCTCCTCGACGAGGCGCTCGGCGACCGCCCTGCCGATACCCTGGGCGCCGCCGGTCACCAGGGCGGGCCGTCCTCGCAGTCCCTTCACGTGCTGGTCCCTCCGGTTCCGTGCTCAGCTGCCGACGACATCGGGCTCGGCGGGGGCGCCGTCGGTGAGCACGGCGCGCAGCCGGGGTGCCAGATCGGCGGGCACCAGCCGGTCCGTGGCGGCGTCCAGCTCGTCCAGCGTCCACCACCGGTGACCGGAGACCGTGTCGATCTCCCCCTGGCTGAAGCCGCTGGTGTCGACGGAGAAGTGGGGGACGCGGCAGAGGTAGAACCGCTCGCGGCAGTCGTAGGTGTTGCCGCCCCAGGAGGCGACGGCCTTCCGGTACCAGATCTGGGGGCCTATCTCGAACTCCGTACGTCCGGTCTCCTCCTCGACCTCCCGGCGCAGGGCCTCCTCGGGCGACTCCCCTTCCTTGATGCCACCGCCCACCGGGTACCAGAAGGTCTCGCCGTCGGCGTCGTCCACGCTGGAGAACAGCAGGAGTCTGTCGTCCTCGTCCAGCAGCAGGGCCCGGGCGCTGTAACGGATCTGTGGGGTGGTCGTCACGAGGGGTCTCCTGTCTTCCCGGCACCGGCGCGCGGGGCGAGCCAGGCCGTCAGAACGTCGCTCTTGTAGGTGGCCGGTGTCCACGTGCCGTGCCGGGCGGGCACGGCGGCGGCCAGTTCGCCGAGCCGGCCCTTGATGTCACCGGCCGGTTCGGGGGTCGCGTCCGCGGACAGCCACCGGCCGCGGTACGCCGTGTCGGGTACGAGGATGTGCTCTGCCAGGGCGGCCACGACCTCCCCCTCGGCAACCGGGCCGGACAGGGGCCGGGGGGCGCCGGTGTTCTCGAGCAGCACCAGCGTGTCGATCCGCGTGGAGGCCAGGAACTCGACACCGGCCAGACGCCGCATCTCCCCGTTGCTGAGCGAGATCTTGCCTTTGGGGTCCGGCCTGCGGACGGCCGCCTCACCGTGTCTGATCAGTCCGTCCTTCTCGCCGGGCCCGATACCGAGACCGGCCGCCGCTTCCCGGGTGAGGCGGGTGGACAGCGGCAGACCGACCACGGTCCATCCGGGGCCGTCGGCCAGCAGCAGGCACCGGTCGGTGGCGACGCAGTGGCCGCCCGCGCGGGCGAGCTGGACGGAGGCCGAGGTCTTGCCGGCGCCGGAGGGACCGGCGAGGACCACCCCGGTGCCGTCGGGCAGGACGGCCGCCGCGCCGTGCAGCATGAGCGCGCCGCGGTCGACGAAGTGCTCGCGCACCAGTTCCCGCATGGTGCGGGTGACGACGAGTCCCAGCTCGTGCTCGTGCGCGGCGACGATCTCCCAGGTGAGGAAGTCGGTGGTGATCAGGGCGTGCGAGAACTCGTGCCCCTCCTGCGAGACGAGGACGAACGCTCCGTCCTCGTTCCGGTGGCAGCCGTACCACCAGCCGGCGTAGGACTCACGACGCTCGGTCGCCGGTCTCGCGGTCAGCCCCGCGAGTCGCGACGGGGAGCTGACGGCTTCGATGTCGATCCGCGTGGCAGCCCGTTCCGGTTCCTCACGGGCGAGCTGGTGCTGGCTGCTGACGTAGCCGAGGACCTCGGGGTCCTCGGCCCGGACCCGTAACTCCAGGTCGTGCCAGGTCGTCCGGGTCTCGCGTGGTAATCCCAAGGTGGAACGCCTCCATGACGCAGAAGAAGTGATCGTGCGGCCCCGGTACGCGGGTGCTCTATCTCCCCCGCGTACCGGAGCCGAATGCGGTCACGACCGATTCTCCTGTGGCGGGCGTCTCCGCAGGAGCTGCTTCTGCGCAGGAGCGCGTTCTCTTCAGCATTCAGCTTCTTTCTGTTGCGACAGACAGTGATCACCTCAGCGGATATCCACTGCGGCACTTGTCTTCATGCCGCGGCAGACCCTCACCGCATGGCCATATCGCCTCCCGAAAGATATGGGAGAGGCCGGGCGGCGTTTATCGGTTCTCAGTGACTGGGCAAAGTGCTAACTGGCTGGTAAGTTACTGACCCGTTGGTCTCCGGGTCTCACCTGCCGGCCCCGTGGGTTTACGGACTGCAGGAGATCCTCTCAAACATCATTGTAACTTTCAACGCTCCAGTTCCCTTTCGGCGAGGACGAGCGGGGCGGTTTCCCGCCTGAAGCGCCATCGGCACACCGGCCCGACCTCCTCACCCCTTCCGATAATGTGGCGTGAAATCGGCGCAGACTTGTCCTGCGTGGGCGGATTCAACCTTTTCTGACCTCGGCCGAACGATGCCGGTCCGAGCGCCGGGGCCGACTGATGGACACCTGCCGTGGCGCGATTCTTGTCATTGGCCGGCGGATCGACCGCGCGGCGCTATTGAGCCTGAACTCGCGATGTCACTGGCCGGTTGTCGAGGGGTGATCGTCAAACCCGCCTCCGTGGGGCGGTCGTTCATGGGAGGACTGCGGTACCGGATATGACGAGGACCACTTCCTGCGCGCCGTGGGTTTCGGCACCCCCGACCGCAGTGCCTTGCCGCACCCCTGCCGACCCGTGTGAAGTGGACACGCCGTGCGGTCGGACGCCGGGGAGGTCGGGCCGTCGGCGGCGAGCCCTGTGAGCCCGGGAGTCCGAGCCGCGTGCTCGTCGCCGTCAGCGCTGCTCCGGTCCGTCGGTCCGGTGCGCCACGAGCCGGTGGTGGTCGTCCTCCGGGGAAGGGAGAAAACCGTGGCACCATGGTCGGCAGGAGCTCGACGGCGAGGTCGGGCATCGGCTGGCCGGTGAGCCGGACCCGGTTCCGGCCGGCACCGGAACATGCGGATCTGCTGTTGGAGGACGGACTGTGTCGACCATCGCGATCGTGGGGGCGGGGCCGCAACTCGGGTTCGCCATCGGTGCGAAGTTCGCCGAGAAGGGCGGCTTCAACGTGGCGCTCGTGGCGCGACGTGAAGCGCAACTCGCCGCCATGGTCGACAGGTTCCGGAGCGCAGGGGTGTCGGCTGCCGCTTTCGCGGCCGATGTCACTGACCGCCCGGGTCTCGAGAAGGCGCTGGTGGCCGCGGAAGAGCACTTCGGGTCCATCGACGTCCTGGAGTACTCACCCGCCCCGACCCTGTCGGACCTGGCGGACCGGCCGCTCGTCTCCGCGGTCGATCTCACCGTCGAGGCGGTTCTGCCCGAGCTCGAGACCAACTTCTTCGGCGCGGTCGCCGCTGTCCGCCAGGTGCTTCCCGGCATGATCGACCGTGGTGCCGGCACCATCATCGGTACGAGCGGTGCCGGGTCGGGCCCGATGGTCGTCCCGCAGGTCGCCAACGCGAACGTCGCGAACGCCGCCATGCGCAACTGGCTCCTCGCACTGAACGAGTCACTCGCCGACCGCGGAGTGCACGTCGCGCACGTCGCCCTGGGCGCGCACATCGGGAGTGGCCGGCCGGACTCGGAGCCGGACGTGATCGCCGACCTCTACTGGAAGGCCCACGTCGAGCGCGACGCCCCCGAGGTCTTCCACTACGACCTGCCCGAGGAGTTCGAGTTCCGGCTCGCCGACAAGTTCAGGACCGACTGAGCCCGGTTCGGGTGCGGACCGCGTCGCGGCACCGCTCCCGGTGGTGTGGAGGGCGTGCCGGGCGTCGAACGGAGCGGGGTGCCCCGGCCTTTTGGCCGGGGCACCCCGCTCGTGTCGGGTTCCGCGTCGGCGGGATCCGACCGGGTCAGCCCGCGAGCTGCTTCCGCAGGGCCTCGGCGTCGTGGACGGCCGACATGTACAGGAACTTCCCGTCGCGGACCCGGTAGATGGCGTACTCGACGATCTCGATCGACTTGCCGGTGGGAGCCGCGCCGAGCCACTCCTTGGCGGGGGTGCCGGTGTTGATCGCGCGGACGGCGATGTTGTCGCCGTTGATGGCGAGCTCCTGGACCTCCCAGTGGAAGTCGGGGACCGCGTCGACGATGCTGTTCAGCTGTGCGACGAGGGCCTCGCGGGAGCTCGGCTCACTGTGCATGACGATGGACTCGTGGACGAACTCGTCCATGCGGTCGAACTCGCGCGCGTTGAGCGCGTCGACGTAACGCTGGTAGAAGTCGCGCAGGTCGGTGTCGGACATGAGTCTTTCCCTTTCTGTGCGCCCCGGAACCGGGGCGGGTTCTGTGGGCCCCGGAACCGGGGCGAGCAGAGTGTGGTGATGGCGGCTTGGGGGCCGGTCGGCGGCGCGTGTCACCAAGGGAGCACACCGGCGCGGTCGGTCACCGTGCCGGTGGGCGTGTCCGGCCCGAGGGTGGCGATGCGCACCGCCGCCTCGGCACCCTCCTCGACACTGTGCCCGATGAGGCCGGTGAACTCGGTCGCGGTCTGGCCGGGGTCCACCGCGTTGAAGCGGACGTCGGGGATCGCCTTGGCGTACTGCACGGTCAGCATGGTGACCGCGCTCTTCGACGAGCCGTAGGCGGCGAGCGGATACTGCGACTCGACCCGCTCCGGGTCCTGGACCAGCGTGAACGACCCGAGCCCGCTGGTGACGTTGATGACGGAGGGAACGGTCGCCGCGCGCAGCAGAGGCAGGAACGCGTGCGTGACGCGTACCAGCCCGAAGACGTTGGTCTCGTAGACGTGACGGAGCTGACCGGCCGTCATGTCCTCGGGTGTGGTCACTTCACCGAGGATTCCGGCGTTGTTGATGAGGACGTCCAGGTGGCCGGCCCGCGCGCGCAGCGTCTCGACCGCCGCGTCGACCGACGCGTCGTCGGTCACGTCCAACCGGACGAAGTCGGCGCCGAGCCGGTCGGCGGCCTTGCGGCCGTTCTCGGCGTCCCGGGCTCCGATCCAGACCCTCTGGCCCGCCTCGACGAGCCGGCGCGCCGTCTCGTAACCGATCCCCCTGTTGGCACCGGTGATCAATGTGGTCGTCATGTCCTGCTCTCCTGTACGCGTCTTCGGTGCGGCCAGTCTCCGTACCGCGCCGGTGAACCGTCCGCCGGTACCGGGCCGGTGTCAGCTCTCGATGAAGTCGAGGAGGTCGGCGTTGACGGTCGCGGCGTTCACGGTGCACATGCCGTGCGACAGCCCCGGGTAGACCTTCAGGCTCGCGTTCTTGACCAGCGTGACCGCCATCTCGGCGGAGGCGGCGATCGGAACGATCTGATCGTCGTCGCCGTGCATGAAGAGCGTGGGCACGTCGATCGCCCGGAGGTCGTCGGTGAAGTCGGTCTCCGAGAACGCCTTGATCCCCTCGTAGTGCGCCTGCGCGCCACCGGCCATCCCCTGGCGCCACCAGTTCCGGATGACCCCCTGGGACACATCCGCGCCCGGGCGGTTGAACCCGTAGAACGGCCCGGAGGCGATGTCGAGGTAGAACTGGGAGCGGTTGGTGGCCACGGCCTCGCGGAAGCCGTCGAAGACCTCGACCGGCAGCCCTCCCGGATTGGCTTCGGTCCGGACCATGAGCGGCGGGACCGCTCCGATGAGGACGGCCTTGGCGACCCGCCCGGCACCGTGCCCGGCGACGTACCGGGCGACCTCTCCACCACCGGTGGAGTGGCCGACGTGGACGACGTCGCGCAGGCCGAGGTGCGCCACCACGGCGGCGGCGTCCGCCGCGTAGTGGTCCATGTCGTGCCCGTGGCCGACCTGTGCGGAGCGCCCGTGCCCCCGGCGGTCGTGGGCGATGACGCGGTAGCCCCGCTGGACGAGGAACAGCATCTGGGCGTCCCAGTCGTCCGAGCTCAGCGGCCAGCCGTGGTGGAACATGACGGGCCGGCCCGAACCCCAGTCCTTGTAGAAGATCTCGGTTCCGTCGCCGGTGGTGACGTACGGCATGGTCTGCTCCTCGTGGTCCGGCCCGGGGTGCCGGGCGGTTTCGCTGTCTCCACGAGAGTGGCTCGGCCGCCGTGCCGACAGCCTCCGTCAGCTGACTGACATCCGGCCGACGGATTGCTTACGTCGGGGCCGGAGCAGTACTACAGCCCGGCCGGCGGTTCGGGGGGCAACGCCTCCAGAGCGTCGCGGAGCTCGGCGCGTGAGGTGATGCCCAGCTTCGGGAACACGCGGTAGAGGTGGGACGACACCGTCCGCGGCGACAGGAACAGGCGCGACGCGATCCGCGGGTTCGACAGCCCCGTCGCCGCCAGCCTGGCGACCTCCAGCTCCTGCGGGGTGAGGGCCTCTCCCGCCTTGCCCCGGGACGTCCGCGTCATTCCGGTGGCCCTCAGTTCCGCCGCTGCCCGGTCCTCCCACGGGTGGGCCCCGAGCTCCTCGAAGAGCCTGCGGGCGGCGGTGAGCTGCGTCCGGGCGTCGCGGTTGAGTCCCTGACGGCGCAGCCGCTCGCCGTATGCCAGATGAGCGCGGCCGGCCTCGAAGGGCCACTGTTCGATGCCCGGCAGTGCGAGGGCTTCCTCGAAGCGCTCGGCCATGGCCTCGGGAGCCGATGTCATCGCCGTGATCGTGGCCGCGCAGAGCGCCAGCCGCGACGACAGGCGGCCGACACCGGCGTCGCGTATCGCGTCCGCGTGCCGCAGCGCCTCCGTGTGCCGCCCGGAGCCCACGGCGGCCTCGACGAGGTCCGGTGCGGACAGCACCGCCTCGTGGTTGAAGGGCGGCAGTGTGCCGGGGGCGCAGATCGCCGTGGCGTGCCGGTAGGCCGTCTCGAAGTCCGCGGCGCCGAGGGCCGCCCGGGCCAACGCCTGGTGGGCATGGTTCTCCAGCCGCCGCAGGCGCCTGGGCCCCGACCAGTCCCGGAGGTTCCCGCAGTGCTCATGGCACGCGTCGAGGTCGCCGCGCTGCGCTGCGGCCATCGCGGCGACGTAGTGCCCCCCTTGGGCGAACAGGTGGTACCCCGTCTCCTCGCACAGCGCGATGAGTTCGGCCGCGGCGTCGGCCGACGCCTGCAACCGGCCGGCGTACAGGTCGTCGAGGGCGGCGAAGACCAGGGCCGGCATGCTCGCCCCCACCGCGCCGCCGTCGCGTATCACCCGGGACACGGCCTCGCGACAGCCCGGGAGCCGGTCGAAGTACGAGGCGGCCAGGGCGGTGCGGACGACCACGTCGGCGTCGGTCTGGCCCTTCAGCCGCGAGATCTCCTCGTCCAGGCGGCGCAGCGTGTCGTCGGTGACGGAGCCGAGGTCGTGGTGGATGCGCCCCAGTGACATCGCGGCGGCGGGCGATGCCTCGGGGAACCGGGCGAGCACGTCGACCAGAGGTTGCCAGTGCTCCCGCCGGCCCGAGAACTCGCTGACGATCGTGAGGGTGAAGAGCGCGGTCTCCAGCTCGCCGTGCGGCGGGCCGGACGGGGCCGGGGCCTGCTCGATCGCCTTCATCAGGAGCGCGTGGGCCGTGTCGGCGTCACCCTCCGTGACGAGCACCAGGTAGCCGGCGGCCGCGGCCGCCGAGAGCGACCGGGCCGCCGGATCGCCCCGCACCTCGCGCATGATCTCGTGCGAGGTCTCCAGGTGGCCCGTGATCCAGACGGCGATGTACGCGGCCTGCGACATCCGGCGCCTGCGGTCCGCCCGGTCGGGACTCAGCTCGGCCGCGCGCCGCATCCTCACGACCGCGCCGTCGGCGTCGCCGCGCCGCAGGCTGCTTCGGGCCGCCGACTCGATCACGGCGGCGACCGCCTCGTCGGGCACCGTCGTGGCTCTCGCGAGGTGATCGCCGCGCCGCTCGGGCTGGTCCGCCAGCGCGTCGGCCAGCCGTCGGTGGGCGCTGCGCCGCTGCTCGCCGGTGGAGCCGTCGACCACCGCGGACCTGACCAGCGGATGCCGGAAGCGCACGGTACGGCCGTTCTCCGCGACCATGACCAGGTGGTCGCGCTCCGCCGGAGCGAGCGACCCGAGCCCGTCCGGCCCACCGGCCACCTCGAGGACGCCGATGTCGCCGGAGCCTTCGAGCACCGCGAGCAGCAGCAGGTCGCGCGTTCTCTGCGGCAGCCGTTCGACGCGGGCGCCGTACAGGGCACGGACGTCTCGCCCCGGGCCGCTCGCCCACCCCGCCCCGCTGCCGTTCCGGTCTCCGGACACACTGGTGGACCCGGCGAACTCGAGCAGGGCGAGGGGGTTTCCCTGCGCTTCTCGCGCCACGGTCGAAAGGACCCGAGGGGGGAGGTGGGCGAAGCGTCGGGACAGCAGTCGCAGTGCGTCCGCGTCGTTCAGCGGCCCGATCTCGACCTCCGTCAGGCCGGTGGCCCGGAGGGGTTCGCCGGACTCCGCGCGCTGGGCCCCGATCAGCCCGATGCGGCGACCGCCCAGTCTCCTGGCGACGAATCCCACCGCGGACCGGCTCGCGTGGTCGACGACATGGAGATCGTCGACCACGAGGAGCAGCGGCTGCTCCTTCGCGGCCTCTTCGAAAAGCGACAGTGCCGCGTTCAGGACGGTGATCCGGCTCGGCGCGGGACCGAGGCCGAGACCGAGGGCGACCTCGAGGGCCTCCCGCATGGAAGGCGGCAGACGCCCGAGTTCGTACGGCAGTGCGGCGACGAGCTGGTGGAGCCCCGCGAAGCTGATGTCCGTCTCGTACTCGACGCCGCTCCCGCGGACGACCCGGGTTCCCTTCGCGAGTGCCAGCTCGGCGGTCGTGTCGAGGAGCGCCGTCTTCCCCACTCCCGGCTCACCGGTGAGCAGGACGGTGGCTCCGTCCGACGCGGCCTTGTCCAGGAACATCGCGAGCTCGCCGAGCTCGCGGTCCCGGCCGACCAGCCCGGTCGGATCGAAGTCCACGCCTGTCACTGTTCCCGCCCGCCTGGCATCCGCCGTGCCGCTCCTCCTGCCGCGCGAAGCGGTCGAACGGCCCGCTGCGCACATGGCCGGAAAGTATCTCACCGGCGGGCGGTGCGCGCGAGGGAACCCTGTCGCGAGCCGGCCCGGCGCCCGGGGCCGTCCGACGCCGGGCTCAGCCTCGGACGGGGTATTTGATCCTGCGCGCGTTGGCCAGGTTGGCGGCGAGCCGCTCGCGCGTCTGGTGGGCGTGCGACTGCCAGGCGGGCTGGCCCGGTCCGCTGCGCCAGGACTCGCTGAGCGGACTGTTGTCGACGGTGTCGAATCCGAACTCGTCGTACAGGCGCGTGACGAGCTCCACCGCCTCGGGGTGGTCGCTGGAGACCGAGAGCGCGTGCCGGCCGGGGGTGCCCGGAGGGCCGGCGGAGAGGAAGAGGCGCGGAGCCTGGATGTGGGTGAACGCCTTGGCGACCTTCGAGGCGGGCAACTGTTCCTGCCGCAGCTCGTGCACGGTCTTCTCCCCCGAGTCGACGGCCGGGAAGTGGCCGTCGCGCCAGGGCATGTAGTTGTTGGTGTCGAGCACGATCTTGCCGGCCAGCTGCTCCACCGGCATGTCGTTGACCGGTTTGAGGGGGACGGCGATGATCACGAAGTCGCCCGCTTCGGCGGCGTCGGCCGCTGTCGCGGCCCGGGCCGAGGGGCCGAGTTCGTCGACGAGGCGCGTCAGCGTCTCCGGTCCCCGTGAATTGGCGATGACCACCTGGTAGCCGTGGGCGACGGCCGCGCGGGCGAGCTGGCTGCCCACCTCGCCCGCTCCGATGATTCCGATCGTCCTCACGCGTCGCTCCTCGGGGGTGAGATGATGCCGGCGCTCTCGAGCCTGGACTCGTCCTCGCTGCCGGGGACCGCCGTGTAGGCGACGACCTTGAGGTCGGTGTCCCCGTCCGTCAGGACGTCACAGTCGACGTTCACTTCCCCGATGTCGGGGTGCCGGATGGTCTTGCGGTCCTCGGCGTGCCGGCCCACGGCGGCGTCGGCCCAGAACGCGGCGAACCGGGGGTTGCCGGCGACCCTGCCGGCCACCAGCTCGGTCACGCGCGGATCGTCGGGGAACCGGGCCGCGGCCCGGCGCAGGTCGGCCACGAGTGCCCGGTCGGCGGCCTCGGCGTTGACCGGGATGACCGGCCAGCTCGTCAGACGGCCGCGGTCCGAGGCGACCGGGAAGCGCAGCCGCACCAGGTTGCGCTCCTCGGTCCCGATCCGCGTGGGGTCGCCGAACAGCGCCGCCCACCTGGGGTTCCACCAGACCAGCTGCCAGTCCGCGGCGAAGACCGCGACCGGAGTGGAGTCGAGCAGGGCCAGCAGCCGTCGCATGCTCGGCGGAATGTCGTGGACGACCCGCTGGTCCTGCGGCGGCCGGAATCCGGCGAGCCGGTGGAGGTGGTCCCGCTCGTCCTGGGAGAGCCGCAGCGCGCGGGCCAACGAGACGACGATCTGCTCGGAGGGGCTGACGGCCCGGCCCTGCTCGAGCCGCACCAGGTAGTCGACGGAGAGACCGGCCAGCTCGGCGAGTTCCTCACGTCGCAGGCCCGGCGACCGGCGCGCCCTGTCCACCGGCAGTCCGACGGCTTTGGGCGAGAGCCGGTCCCGCCAGGCCCGAAGTGTCGCTCCCAGCTGGTTGTCGACGGCGTGTCCCTTGTTCACCACCGCATCGTAAGCAGCTCATGTCCGTCCCGGTGCTCGCCCGGGTGGTACTGCTGTTCCTACCGAAAACCGTTCCCTGGCTGGTCCGGCAGGCCCGGCGAAGGCTTGGGGCATGTCCAAGACCACGTTCATCACCGGCGCCAACAAGGGCCTCGGTTTCGAGACCGCCCGCCGCCTCACCGAACTCGGCCACACCGTGCTCCTCGGTGCCCGCGACGTCGACCGCGGCCGCCGTGCCGCGGCCGAGCTCGGCGCCCGCTTCGTACGGATCGACGTCACCGACGACGCCTCGGTCGCGGCCGCGGCCGCCGACGTCGCGGCCAACGAGGGCCGGGTCGACGTCCTGATCAACAACGCCGGCATCACCGGCGGCGTCGTGTCCGCCGAGGGGCTGACCGGCGCGGAGGCCACGGTGGTGTTCGACACCAACGTGGCCGGCGTCGTGCGGGTCACCGCGGCCTTCCTGCCGCTCCTGCGCGCGTCCGGCGCTCCGGCCGTCGTCAACGTCACCAGCGGCCTGGGGTCCGTCGCGCTCACCCACGACCCCGAGCGGGTCGAGTCGAAGGTGATCGCCCCCGTCTACGCGGCCTCCAAGGCCGCCGTCACGATGCTGACCACGCAGTACGCGAAGGCGTTCGGCGACATCCGGTTCAACGCCGTCGACCCCGGCTACACCGCGACCGACCTCAACGGCCACACCGGCACCCAGACCGTGACCGAGGGAACCGACGCCATCGTGACGCTGGCCACCGAGAACCCCAGCGCCGGAACCGGCCGGATCATCGACCGTTACGGCCCCCTCACCTGGTGAAGCGGAGCGGGACCTGACCGTCGTACGCGACCTCGACCGGACACGCGGGAGCCAATTGCTGCCCCGTCGTGTGCGGCGCGCCCTTCCCCGTCCGGCAGGCACTGAGCCGGACGGGGAGGGGCGCACGCGTCTTCGGCCCGGCACGGGCGACCTCGTACGGCGCGGCGAACGTGGTACTCCCGGTCCCCAGGCTCGGGAGGGCTCTGGGCCGCCAACGTCGCCGTTCCTAACCTCGGTGGTGAGTCGAGCGGGGCACCGATCCCCGCCGCTCCCCATCGATTCGGTCCCCGCACAGGGACCGACACCCCAGAAGGAGAAACCGATGACCGACTCCGGCCTCAAGGACTGGTACCTGCGCTACGTGGCGGCGCTCAACGCCCACGAGTTCGACGGCATGGACGAGTTCATCGCCGACGACGTCGTGCTGAACGGCGAACCGGGCGTCCGCGACGACGTCATCACGGTCCAGAAGCAGGACATCGACGCCGTTCCGGACCTCCACTGGGAGGTCGAGGAGCTGCTGTTCGACCGGGACCGGATCGCCGTGCGCGCGGTCAACACCGGCACCCCGGTGAAGGAGTGGCTCGGCGTTCCCCCCTCCGGCGCCTCCTTCGAGATCGTCGAGTACGCCATCTACAAGGTCGAGAACGGCCGCTTCGTGCAGATGACGGCGCTGCACGACTCGTCCGACCTGCTGCGGCAGCTGGCCGCCTGACCTCGGCCGGCGCCGGCGCGGTGTCCCGGGGAGTCCTCCGGCACTTCTCCGGGACCTCCGAGGCATCCGGGTGCCTTCGCGTTCCCGCCCGCGCAGTGCCCGTTCACCGTCCGCACGGCTCCGGATTGGGCGGGAGAACAATTCCGCCTCCGCGGCGCACGGAGGCGTGCGGAGGTCTGGTTGACTCCGTGCGCCCACCCCCACACCCGTACCCGCGCCCCTTCCGGGGTGCCGGATCGACGTGAGCGGAGCCGCCCACATGTCCTTCGGACCGCAGCCCCGGCACGGGCCGCCGCACCATGACGAGCCCGCGGCCGGCGCCCGTCCTCCGGCGGAGCACGAGCGACACGACGACGGGGAGGCGGCGCGGCTGGCCGTCGGGCTACGGCTCGGCGTCCGGATCGCCGTCGCCTGGCTGCTCTACGTGCTGCCCGCCGCCCTCGTACCGGCCGTGTACGGCACGCGGATCGCCGGGCCGGTGAGCCTCGGCGCGCTCCTGGCCGTGGCGCCCCTCGCCGTCGGTGTGCACGCGCTGGTGGTGTACGGGCGACGGGTCGACCGGCTCGAACCGCGGCCGGACGTCCGGAGGTGGTCGTGACCGCGCTGCTCGATCCCTCGTCCCGGTCCCTCGTCCTCGCCGTGTTCTCGGTGTTCGTCGTGATCTGCCTGATGCTGTGCGTCGTCACCGGCGCCGACGAGGACGACCGAGCCCTCGTACGGTCCGACAGCCGCCAGCTGCGCTCCTGGCAGCAGGGCATCGCGATGGGCGGCGACACCACCACGGTCGCGACGGTCACCGTACTGGTGGGCATGGTCGCCACGTCCGGCTTCGACGGCCTCGGCGTCATGCTGGGCAGCCTGATCGGGGTCATGCTGCTCCTCGTGCTGATCGTCGAGCCGCTGCGCGGGCACGCCTCGCTGACGGCCGCGGACATGCTGGACGCGCGCGGCAGCGGCGGGCCCGCCGTACGCGTCTCGTGGGGCGTGGTGACCCTGCTCGTCTGTTTCCCGCTGCTGGTCGTGCAGTTGGTGGTGGTCGGCAACGTCGCCGCGGCGCTGATCGGGCAGCCCGGTGCGCGGACCGGCTGCATCGTGGTGATCGGCTGCGTGATGACGGCGCTGGCCGTCAGCGGCGGGATCCGGGGCACGGGCGTGGTGATGATCGCGAAGTCGGCGATCGCCCTGCCCGTGCTGGTGGTCGCCGCCGTGCTCGTGCTCCACCGCTTCGGCGGGGATCCGGGGCGGCTGCTCGACGCCGCCGCTCGCGGCTCGGGGACGGGCGGGGCGTACTTGCGTCCGGGCGGCTACACCGGTGAGGGGTGGGTGGGGGCCGTGAACCGGATCGGGCAGACCTTCGGCATGTCGATGGCCACGCTGGCGATGCCCGCCGTGCTGATGCGGGCGATCTCGGCGAAGAGCCCGCGCGGCGCCCGGTCCGGCGGCCGCTGGATGCTCGGCGAACTCACCCTGCTGTACGGCGCGCTCGCCGTCGTCGGTGTCGGCGCGGCGGCCCTCGTCGGCGAGGCGCTGCGCGAGGCCGGTCCGGCGGCGCAGGTGTTCACGCCGCTGCTGCTCGGGCGGGCGCTCGACGGCGGCGGTGTCCTGGTCGCGGCCCTGGCCTGCGTCCTCTTCCTCACCGCGCTCGCGGCCGTGGTGGACGTGACCCTCGCCGCCGGCATCGCCCTGGGGCGGGACGTGCTGGGTGCGTCCGGCAGGCTCTCCGGCAGGCTCCCGGCGGGCAAGGCGGACGGTGCCGCGTCGCGGTGGTCGGCGGCGCTGACGGGCGCCCTCTCCGCGCTCGTGGCGGTCGTCGCCGCCGACTGGAACCTGGTGGTCGTCTCGACGCTCTGGCTCGCCGTCTGCGGCGCCGCCCTGGCTCCCGTCCTGCTGTACGCCCTGTACTGGCCCGGGTTCACCGCCCGCGGTGCGCTGTGGTGCCTGTGGGGGGCCACGGCGCTGAGCATCGTGGCGCTCGCGCTGTCGCCGTACGTGTCCGGCGCACCCGGGTCGATCTTCCCGGAGTACGACTTCAGGGTCTGGGACGTGACGATCCCGGGCCTGGTGACGGTGCCGGCCGGGTTCCTGCTGGGCTGGCTGGGCAGCGTCACGGATCCGCGCCGGGCGGCGGGCGACGTGCCGGGGCCGCAGCGCCGCAGGCAGATGGACACCGTCTGAACGATCCGCGTGCCGCCTACCGATGACTTTCGGTGGGTGGCACGGTCGTACCCGGTACACGCACCGGATTCGGAGGACACCATGCCGCGGAAGATCACCGCCAGCCTGTTCATCTCGCTCGACGGCGTCGTCGAGGCGCCCGATCAGTGGCACTTCCCGTACTTCAACGACGAGATGGGAGCCGCCGTCGGCGCGAGCATGAACACCACGGAGGTCCTGCTCTTCGGCCGCAGGACGTACGACAGCTTCGCCGGCGCCTGGCCCGAGCGGGAGGCGGCGGGCGGCGAGGACGCGGGCTTCGCCAAGCAGCTCGGCGACATGCGGAAGATCGTGTTCTCACGCAGCCGGCTCGACCTGCGGTGGCGGAACTCCGAGCAGGCGCAGGGCGACGTCGCCGAGGTCGCCGCCGCGCTGAAGGGCGAGCCGGGCGGTGACGTCTCGCTGAGCGGCTCGGTCTCCGTCGTCCGGCAGTTGCTGGCCGCGGGCCTCCTCGACGAACTGCACCTCCTCGTCCACCCCATCGCCGTGCGCAAGGGCATGCGCCTCTTCGACGAGGGCGAGCCGTCGATCCCGCTGAAGCTGCTGAAGTCCCAGACGTTCACGACGGGCGTGCTGAACCTCGTGTACGGACCCGACACCGCGCCGCCGACGGGCGGTTACGAGGAGGCCGTCACCACGCTCGGGGAGTGAGCCGGTTCTCGTACCGGTGCCGGCGCGCCGGAGCCGCGCACGCGGCTCCTGGCGGGACGCCGGCCCGGGCGGACGACACGCCGGCCGTCCGCCCGGGGATTCCTCGCGGCCCCGGGAGTTCCGGGACCGCTGCGTCACTTCAGCCCGTTGTCCAGCGCGGTCATCAGCCGGCCGTCCGGGGTGTCGCCGGACATCTCCCAGACGAAACCGCCCAGCAGGCCCTTGGACTTGGTCCAGGCCGTCTTCCTCTCGATCGACCACACGTCGTCGAAGGACCACCACTGGCCGTTCGGGCCGGTGTAGCCGAACGTCGACACCGACTCCTCGTCGTGGTGGACGGTCATGTTCGGGAAGCTGGTGATCAGGTTGTCGTAGCCGCGGACCCCGGCCTCGGTGTCGAACTGGCCGGGTGCGGCGCCGTTCGCGTCCTGCCACTCGCCGTCGGCACCGCCGTCGGTGACGCCCTGCCAGCCGCGCCCGTAGAAGGGGAAGCCCACCGTCAGTTTGCGTGGGTTGACTCCGGCGTCGAGATACGTCCGGATCGCGTTCTCGATGCTGAAGTGGAAGGGGTAGGGGTCCTCCGCGTCGGCGTGGAGGTTGGACGCGTGCCCGGTGCGGTTCGGCTCCCAGGAGTTGTCGCTGCCCGCGCCGTGGAAGTCGTATCCCTGCACGTTGGCGTAGTCGAGGGAGTCGAAGATCCGGCTCAGGTCCCAGCCGGCCTCGATCTTCGCCGGGTCGGCGGGGGTGAACGCGGTGAGCAGCTTGTGCTCGCCGCCGAGCGCGTCGAGCTGCTTGCGGAACTCGGCGAGCAGGGCGGTCAGGTTGTCCTTGTCCTGGGCGCCGTAGTGGTTGCCCGGGTGGCCTTCCGAGCCCGGCCACTCCCAGTCGATGTCGATGCCGTCGAAGATGCCCGCCCCGGTGCCCGGGCCGCCCGCGCCGTTGTAGACGGGCAGATTGCCCTTGATCCACACGTCGATGCAGGACTCGACGAACTTCTTCCGGGATTCCGGCGTGGCGGCGGCGTCCGAGAAGAACTTCGAGTACGTCCAGCCGCCGAGCGACACCACGACCTTCAGGTGCGGGTACTTGGCCTTGAGCTTCTTCAACTGGTTGAAGTTTCCGCGCAGTTTGCCCCAGCCGTCGTCGGCGACCCCGTCGACCGACTGGGCGGCGGACATGGGGCGTGCGTAGTCGGCGTCCGCGTCGCCCGCGCCGGTGCCCTCGTCGGGGTCCTGCGGGTTGCCGGAGGTGCCCTTGGTCACGCCCGCCTGGCAGGTGAGGTCGGTCGGGTCGAGGTTCTCGAAGGCGTAGTTGATGACGTCGAGCCGGGCCGCGGCGCCGGAGGTGTCGAGGTTCTTCACGAAGTACTGGCGCCCGTAGATGCCCCACTGCACGAAGTACCCCACCTTGAGCTGCTTGCCCTCGCCGGCCACGTCGTCGGTGGTCACCCGCACGGCTTCGGAGGCCGCCGAGGAGTTGTCGGCGGTGTCCCGGGCCCGGACGGTGAAGGTGTAGGCGGTGGCCGGGGAGAGTCCGTCCACCGTGGCCGTGGTGGTGTCCGCGCCGACGGTCTTCGCCAGCGTGTCACCGCGGTAGACGTCGTAGGCGGCCACGGCCACGTTGTCGGTGGACCTGTCCCAGGCCAGACCGACGCTGGAGGCGGTCTCGCCGGTGGAGCGCAGGTTGCCCGGCGCCGTCGGCGGGGTCGGGTCGGTCGACGGGTCCACCGTCTCGACGGTGAGCGGTTCACTGGCCGGTCCGGTGTTCCCGCGCTTGTCCTTGGCCCGGACGGTGAAGGTGTAACGCGTCGCGGGGGTCAGGCCGGTGACGGTCGCGGAGGTGCCGCTCGTGGTGGCGACGGTGTCCGAACCGTTCAGCACCTCGTAGGAGGTGACGGGGTGGTCTCCGGGCCGGGCGGCGCCCCAGCCCAGCGCGACGGAGTGCGCGGTGACCGCGGTCGCCTCCGGTGTGCCGGGGGCCGTCGGCGGGACGTCGGGGGTGCCGTCGCACTTGTCGCCGTTGACGGTGCAGTTGGTCGGGGTCCCCGCCGTCCCGGTCGCCGTGAACCAGTAGCTGTACGGCTCGGTGCTGCCGCCGGCCGGGACGTTCGCGTTGTAGAAGGCGTTCTCGACGGTCACATGGCGCCCGGAGACGGTGACGTCGCCGTGGTAGTTCCCGGTGACGGTCATCCCGGCGGGCAGGTCGAACTCCAGGGTCCAGCCGCTGACCGCGGCCGTGCCGCTGTTGTGGACGACGTACGTTCCCTTCCACCAGGAGCCGTTGTCCTGGGTGGTGAAGGTGGCCGTCAGCGTCCCGGCCGCGTGGGCGGGTGAGGCGAGGGTGGTGAGGGCCGCGAAGGGCAGGAGCAGTGCGGCGGCCAGGGCGGCGATCAGCCGCCGCGGTCGTGCGGTGCCGTGCGTGCCGGAGGGGCGCCGCGCGCCCGCGACGGGAAGTGGTCCTCTTCCCCGCCGCGGACTTCTTCCCGAAAGTGGTCTGCGCCTGTGGAACATGGCTCTCCCTGTCATGGTGGGGTGGTACAGGGGTGAGACGAACCGTGCGCGTGCGTATGCCCTGACGGAGGCCGGCCTGATCGCGGCGGGAGCCGCCTCTGGTCGGGCGCCCACAACGTAGAAGGTCTGGACCAATGCGTCAATAGGTCCGGACTGACACCGAAAGAGGTCCGGTCGGACACCGAACCCCCTGTCACCGCCTTCGCTCTCGTCGGCTTCCCGGCGGTCACGGATCCGGACGGCAAGGTGACGGCCGACAGCCGATCAGGTCCGTTCCGGCTCCCGCGACCTGGTGGTGAACAGGGCGTGGAGCATGGCGAGGAGGACCAGGGTCCAGGCGGTGAGGGCGACCCAGAGCCAGGTCCGGCCGATCCATTCCACGATGGGGAGGTCGTCGGCGCGGCCGAGGTACATGCCGGCGACGGCGTACATGCCGAGGGGGAAGACGATGCTCCACCAGGTGGGCTCGTAGGTGAGCGGTACCCGGTGGACGTAGTGGCGCCAGACGCCGACGGCGATCAGTACGGGGATGAGCCAGGTGGCGAAGCACCAGAAGACGACCGACATGCCGGCCACCAGTCCGCGCACCGCGTCGACCATGGGGGCGCTCTCCATCTCCACGATGCGCGCTCCCGCGACCACGGTGATGGCGACCGCGCCCATGGAGACCCAGTAGGGCGGGTCGAGTTCGCGCGGTTCGAGGGGGTAGAGCATCAGGCGGAGCGAGACGAAGATCGCGGAGGCGGCGTAGAGGACGCAGCCGACCGACCAGGAGAAGACCGCGACGACGGCCAGGCCGTGGCGTGCGGCCTCGTAGTGGGGCTCCAGGGTCGCGGCGGCCACGGCGACCGACTGGCTGGCGACCACCCAGACGAACCAGGTCCCGTTGGCGGCCGCCACGACCGGGCGTTCGCTGCGGCCCAGGACCGCCGCCCAGGGGATGGTGTAGCCGAGGACCACCCAGGTGAGCGCGGCGATCACGAGGAGGACGGCGGCGGGGACGAAGTGGCCCTGGCCGGCCAGGCCGACGGCGAGCACGTCGGTGCCCGCCACGAAGGTGAAGAAGAGGAACGCCTTGCGGGTGTCGTGGGCGTCCGCGGCGAGTTCACGGCGGTGCGCGACGAAGCGCCAGACGGTGAGGACGACCAGCAGGCCGTACGCGACGGCGGTGAGGACGAGGAGGGACCGGGCCGTCAGGGTCCAGCCGCGCAGCTGACAGCCGACGGAGAGGATGCCCGTGGCCATGACGAGGGCGAAGTACCCGGGGGACAGACGCGCCGGTGCCAGGCCGGCCAGCCGGGGTGACGGGGGCAGTGGGGTGGAGAGCACTCCGGCACCGTATGTGATCAGGACCCCGCTGGTCCTGGGACGTTCGGCCCTCTCGGGGACGAAGGACGTGTCCCGGCCTCGAACGGAGCACCGGGGCACGGTCGTACGACACCGGTTCAGCGGTTCCCTTCGACGGCGTGCCCGGCGGACACCGCCCGGACGGCCCCGCCGATGGGGTGGTGCGACACGGCCTCCTCGTCGACGAAGCCCGTCAGCGGTGCGGGCCACCGCGAGAGGACCCGATCCGCTCCGTCCCGTGTGCGTGCGGCATCCCCGTCGTCCTTCCCGCCGTCCCCGGTGAGTCACCCGGCCGGCTCGTCCTCTCCTGACCACCGGAATCCGGGGACCCGCGTCGTTGTCAGTGGCGGCTGCCACAATCGGCACGTGATCGAGAAGACCGAGAACCGCTTCGACTGGCAGCAGTTCCTCCGTCGCTGGCAGGAGGAATGGGTCCCGGCCGAGGACGACGTGGAGGACATGGCGGAGGGCGGCGTGACCCTCGCCGACCTGGCGCTCGCCGCCCCGCCCGCGGCCGAGGCGGAGATAGCCGCCGCCGAGGAGCGCCTGGGCACCCGGCTCCCTCCGTCCTACCGGCGGTTCCTCGGGGCCAGCAACGGCTGGCGGCTCGACGGGGGATCCGTCTACCGGCTGGGCGCGGCCCACGAGATCGACTGGTTCGGGGATCCGTTCGGCATGACCCCGGCCTACCAGGAGGGGCTGACCGAGCGCTCGACCGAGCAGGAGGTGCTGCTGGCCGGGATGTGGCGGCGGGCACTGCAACTGGAGACCGACTCGGACATGTCCTACGCCCTGCTGGACCCGGGCGACACCGACGAGGACGGCGAGTGGGCCCTGTACGTCTACAAGGGGTGGAGCGGCGAACACCCGGACCGGTATCCGTCGTTCCACGCCTATATGCAGCGGATGTACCAGGACTTCCACTCCGACCGGGCGGGCCTCCCCGGCTTCGTGAACGACACCACCCGCGCCCTGGACGCCGACGTGGAGCGTGCGCGGGAGGAGGCCCTGAGCGGCAGGTGGGAGACCGCCCGGGAGCTGCTCACCGGGGCGGAGCGCCACGGACGGCCCCGCGCCCGGGGCATGGCGCAACAGCTGGCGGCGCTGTCGAACGGCGGCGGACACCACGGATTCGGTGAACTCGTCGCCGATCCGCGCTACACGGGCGAGCTGGTGCCCGTGCTGGCCGCCGCGCACCTGCGGGACCACCGCCCCGGCTCCGTTCCCCACCGTTTCGTGCTGGGCACCGGGACCGACGACGACGTCACCGCTGCCGCGGACGTGATCCTCGCCCAAGTGCGTGACCGGTCCTACCGCTACGCGCCGGGCGGTGCCTTCGGGCAGGCGGTGGCCGAGGCGTGGGAGTCGGCGAGACGGGGGGACACGGACACGGCGTGGCGGGTGATCCGTGCCGCGCTGCCGTCGTGGTCGCCGCCGGGTCCTGACCTGCTGGCACCGCTCGGTCTGCTGGGGGACCCCGTACTGGGTCCGGTGGTGACGCGGGAGCGCGGCCTGGAGCTGCTGGCCACGCCTCGGGCCGGCCGGGAGGGCCCGGTGCCCGATCCGGTGCCGGACCAGGATCCGCCGGGACTGCGCTGGCTGGCGGAGACTCAGCGGTGGAACGCCCCGCACGGCTCCTACCGGTGCGTGTGGGTGGAGGGCGCGGAGCCGGAGGCGCTGCCCGGCCTGATCGGGGAGGACGGGGGCGAGGGCCTGACCCCGCCGCCCGTCCGCCCCGACGGGTGGTTCCCCTACGACTCCTGGCAGCAGCGGGACGACTCGGCGCCGTGGGAGGACCGGGCCGTGCTGGCGGTGGGCCGGACGGGCTCCGGGTGGGCGTTCGGCCACGACACGGCCCCGCGGACGTCGACGCCCGGGAACTTCTTCGTCTCCCCGGCCGCCGCCGCCTCGCGCGACGGACGCGCGGTGGTGCTGTGGGCGCGCCGCACCCGCGACGAGGGCCTCACGGTGTTCCACCTGTCGGTCGCCGAACGGGGCGAGGAGCTGTACGCGTACACGCTGCGCGGCGCGGACGTCGAACGCTCGGGACCGGTGCCCGGCGCCCTCGACCCGGAACAAGTCCTGCGCGGCGTCGACGAGGCGGACCGCGAACGGTGCCTGCTGACCGCCGTACAGGACGAGTTCGGTCTCTCCCTGCCCCGGCACGCCCTGGCCGAGGGCATCCTGCCGCACCTGACCACACGGTCCTGGAACCGCGCGCCGCGGGAGGGCGAGTCCTACGCGTACGTCACGGTCCACGTCGGGCGGCGCCTGTGACGAAGACGCACGCCGCCCGAGCGCTCCGCGGCACGGGCCGCGAGGACGGATCTACCTGTTGATCCAGATGCCGAAGTCCCGCGTGGCCGTGTAGAAGTCCTGGAAGCCCAGGCGCGCCCCCGCACTGCGGGTCACCGTGCCCTTGGCGATCGCGCCGCCGCCGGCCGATGCGGTGTAGACCGGACCGCCGCTGTCACCGCTGCGGGCCACGTCCTGGCCGTTCATCTGCTCCGCCTCCACCAGGTCCTCGGAGTCGTTGTAGAAGAAGAGGACCTTGATGTTGCAGACCGGGCCGCCCGTGACCCGGGCGCTGGTGATCCCGGACTGGCACAGGTACTCGCCCGGGAAGACGTGGTCCCAGCCGTCGACCCGCACGCCCGCGTTGCTGTCGGGTCCTCCGGTGTACATGAAGTTGTCGGAGTTCGTGGGGATGAGCATCACGTCGTGGGCGTCACTGGACTTGGTGGAGGTGCCGATGTAGGCGCCCTGCGGGTTGGTGAACCGATTGCCGCTCCGGCCGCAGTGCTCGGCGGTGAGCAGGTAGGTCGTGTTCACGTCACGCACACCGAACCCGGCCGTGCACGCACCGCCGTTGAAGTTTATCTGCGCTCCGCCCGACCACGGCGCGCCGTCGTTCACACGGGAGCGTTCCTGGAGGGGCTCCTCGCTGATCGTCCTCACGGGCACGCCGGCGATCGGGCCGACCGTGCCGTGGTCCTGCGCGGCCGAGGCGGTGCGTGCCGCGCGGGTGGTGTCCCGTGTCAGTACCAGTCCGCTGCCGTCAGTGGGGATCTTGACGCTGTGGCCGAGTGAGGGGTCCTTCTCCAGTCGGGCTTGTAAGAGCTCGGAGGCGTCCTTGAGTTCGGCCAGTGAGTGGTCCGCGGCGACGATGCGCACGGGGGCGGTCTCGCGGGCCCGCTCCACGGTCCGCCGTACGGGCTCGGGCAGATCGCCCTTCCACCACAGGGTGACGTGGTCCTCCTGGAGGCCGATGCCGGTGTAACCCTCGTGGTGGCCCCGCTCCTGGGCCTTGGCCAGGATGCTCGCAGCGGCGACGAGGGGGCGCTGCTCGTTCATCTTCCGCAGGTGGTCGGCGCCGACGGCCTGTGAGATCGGGACGGCCTTCTCGCCGTCACCGTCGTGCTGCTGCTCGGCGCCGGCTCCCGGGGCGAGGGCGCCGACGAGCGCCATCGCCGCGGTCAGGGCCGAACCCGCGGCCCACAGACCGGTTCTGCTGTATCCCATGAGTATGCCTTTCCTCTTGCCGTAGCCGTCCGTGACCAGACGTCACGGGCATCCTCATGGGCCCCGATCCACATTCGATCCACAGATGATCCACACCGCCCGGGCCTCCGGCGGGCCGGAAGGCGACCTGGCTCCACGCCCGTCGGGGCGCCTGTCCGCCCACGCGGGTACGGGCTCCCGCCGGGAGCGGAACTCCTCGCATACGCCGAGCGAACGAAAGGGCAACGCTCTGCCCCGGCAGATGCCCCATCCACCCTTCCGGCGGGACCGGCGACAGGTCAGTCTGAGGGATGCGTACACGGCAGCAGCAGCGACAGGAGCGGCAGCAGGACCGGGACGCGCGGCAGAGACGATCGGGCTTCCCGTCGCGGACGGTGGACGACCCCACCGGCCTGCTGGCGCTCCAGCACACCGCCGGGAACCGGGCCGTGACCACAGCGGTCCAGCGGGTGCGGCAGGAGGAGACCGAGGCGGCCCCTCCTGCCGACGAGGCGTCCCTGGAGACGTCCACCGACCCGGACGCGGCGATCGTGCGGCTGGCCCGGTCGAGCGAGGAGCACGCGCGTCAGAAGAAGCGGAAGTTCAACGTCTGGGAGCCGCACAAGAAGTGGCCGGAGGACTGGCTGCTTCCCGACGCCAAACTGCGGTGGGTCCTGGAACGGCGGCTGGTCCTCGGCGAGGTCTTCCAGGAAAAAGAGCTCAAGGACATCGAGTTGCTGTCGGAGAAGCGGCCGGGGTGGCTGAACCGTGTGGGCATCGGCACCATGGCGGAGGGCCTCAGGATCGCCGAGGGTCGGAGGTCCGCCGCGGCGAAGGCAAGCACGTCCGAGGACAAGGGCAAGGACAAGGCCACGGAGGAGAAGCCCGACTACTCGGACTGGCTGAAGCTCTCTCCGGGCCGGCGCATCCTCGCCGCGACGCTCGCCTTCCGGACCCAGCGACCCGCCCCCGGCGCCCCCGTCCCGGTCAACCCCGCCTACACCCTGGGCCGTTTCATGCGGACCCAAGGGCTCGCCGAGGACAGTGAGGAGCGCCGGGAGCTGGAGGCGGAGCGGGACGCGCAGATCCGGGAGACGGCCCTCGACACCCTGGTCCCGGAGAGCGTGCCGGAGGACCGGAAGCACCCCGGGGCGAACGAACTCGCGCCGGAGCACGAGTCGCAGGACGCCTTCGCCCGGAAGATCCTCACCAACGTCCTGCTGATCCTGCGGCACGGCCTGCAGTACACCAAGGACAAGAAGCACGTCGACTACCGGGAAGGCGACGTCATCCGGGCCCTCGCGCACGGCGGACGCGTGAACATCCGCATCCCCGCCCTCCAGGACGGCGACGACCCCCATCAGTTGCTCGAATTCCTCGGCGTCACCGAGGACGGCAAGCAGGACGAGCACGTCAAGGAACGCGGCTTCGCCACGCACCGCTCCTCCATCGGCCCGAACAAGGGCGGGACGTCCGGCCGTTTCGTGGAGAAGGGCGGCCTCGGGGCGTCACTGACGAATGTGGCGTCGAAGGCCGTCCCGGGCGTGACCACCCCGAAGCTGCTGGGGATCGACCAGGCGATCGGCGGCATCGGCACCAAGGACTGGAACGGCGACGTCATCCTCCCCAACGGCTCCTACGGCCACATGCTCCTGGTGTTCACCGCACCGACCACGTCCGCGGACGGCTCCCTGCTCGTCGGCATCGAGACGATCGCGCCGGGCGCCTCCAGCCCGGTCGGCTACCACCACGGCGTCAAGTCCACGGAGACGACCGCCAATCCCGAGTCCGCGTTGCACGGCCACAAGCCGGACAAGATCGGCGACGGCAAGATGAAGAACAACCAGCGGCTGGTGGAACTGGCGAAGATGGGCGGCGACGGCAAGAGCTGGCACGCCTTCCTCGACGAGATCAAGAGCGACTGGGCGGACCGGGTCCGGGCGGCCAGGACCTCGGAGGAGAAGCGGGAGCTCTACAAGACACTGGTCGGCCGGCGGGAGTAGGAGGGAGCCGTCGAAGAGCCCTCTCCGACCGGACCTCCGGACCGAAGCCGACGCAGGTGGCTCCACGAACGCCTCGTCCGGCATCCGGCGCCCTTTTCCTCCGTACCGCGGACGGCCCCTCACACCGTCCCGCGCCCGCCTCCAGGCTGACGGGCCGTCCCCTCTTCGCGTCCGTACGCCGACTCGGCGTACGGAGTGCCGTGCTCGTCCCCACCCCGCCGGACCGGCCCGGAGGAACGCTTCGGCGACGAGGCGAAGGAGGCGGCGGCCCGGCCTGGTCACGGCCCCGTGGCCGTGACCGTGGTGGTCCGGAGGCGTCACCGGATCCCGTTGGCGTCGGTCACCAAGCGGTGAGGACCGGGGCGTCGGGTTCGTGCCGCCGCCAGGCCTGGTTGAGGCGCGCGAGCCGGTCCGGGGCGGCGATGCCGCGCAGGGACGCGACCTTGCCGCCGTCGACTTCGAAGGCGACGGCGCCCGCGACCCGGTCGCCGATCACGGCGAGGAGGGCCGGGGAGCCGTTGACCGGCGCGATGTGGAACACGGGCGAGCCGCCGGCCAGCCGCCGCTTCGCTGGCGTGGGCCTGAACCCCGCCCGCACGAAGGAGGCGACGCGCTCACGCGTCGTGAACCGCAGCAGCCGCTTGGCCCGTCCGGCACCGTCCGAGACCGCCGTCACGTCGTCGGTGAGCAGCTCGACCAGCCGTTCGGTGCGTCCCGACGTGGCGGCGGCGAGGAACTCCTCGACGACCCGGCGCGCGGAGGCGGGGTCCACCTCCTCGCTGCCGCGGCGGCGCTCGGCGGCGACCCGGACCCGGGCCCGGTGGGCGTGCTGCTGGCTCGCGGACTCGGTGACGTCGAGGATCCGGGCGATCTCGGCGTGGCTGTACGAGAAGGCTTCGCGCAGGACGTAGACGGCCCGCTCGACCGGTGAGAGGCGCTCCATGAGGGTCAGTACGGCCAGGGACACCGATTCGCGCTGCTCGAAGGTGTCGGCGGGGCCGAGCATCGGGTCGCCCTCGAGGAGCGGCTCGGGCAGCCAGGCGCCGGCCGCGCGCTCGTGGCGCGCCTGCGCCGAGCGGAGCCGGTCGAGGCAGAGGTGGGTGACGACCTTGGTCAGCCACGCCTCCGGCACCTCGATCCGTTCGCGGTCCGCGGCCTGCCAGCGCAGGAACGCGTCCTGCACGGCGTCCTCGGCGTCGGCGGCCGAGCCGAGCAGGCGGTACGCCAGCGAGGCCAGCCGGCCCCGGCCGGCCTCGAAGCGTTCGACGGCTGCGCTGTCCATGCGGAGCAGCCTATGCGGCGGCCCTCGCGCCGGCCCGGTCGGGTGCACCGGCCGGGCCGGGCGCGGTGGTCAGGCGGCGCTTGCGCTTCGGCATGCCGAAGGTCGGGTGGGCGATGCCCCACCCGGCCCCCTTGAGCACGCCCGACTTGAACCGTGCGGCGGTCCGGCCGCCCAGGTACCAGGACTTCGGCCGGACGTCCCCGTCCACCATCTGGACGATCGCGTCCCGCCGGCCGAGGCTGATGTGGTTGCCGTAGTACTTCAGCGCGGTGGTCGGGGCCTCGCCGCCCGTCAGGCGCGCGATGATCGCGGCGGTCGCCTGCATGTTGGTGATGCCGGCCGAGGCGCAGGACATCGGCAGCGGCCGGCCGTTCTCGCCGATCGCGTAGGCGCAGTCACCGGCGGCGTAGACGTCCGGGTGCGAGACCGAGCGCATGGTGCCGTCGACGACGATCTGGCCGGTTCCGGCGACCTCCAGGCCGCTTGCGGCGGCGAGGGGGTGCACGGCGAACCCGGCCGACCACACGGTCACGTCGGCCGGGACGGACGTGCCGTCGGCGGCGATCGCGCGCGTCGGCTCGACGGCTTCGACGGCGGTGTGCGCGTGGACGGTGACGCCGAGCCGGTCGAAGGCCCGGCGCAGGTGGCGGCGGGCCTTGGGCGAGAGCCAGGCGCCCGGCTCGCCGCGGGCGGCGAGCGCGACCGAGAGGTCGGGGCGGGACTCGGCCAGCTCGGTGACGGTCTCGATGCCGGTCAGCCCCTCGCCGACGACCAGCACGGTGCCGCCCTCGCCCAGACCGGCCAGGCGCTCGCGCAGCCGCAGCGCCGAGGACGCGCCGGTCACGTCGTAGGCGTGCTCGGCCGCACCGGGGACGCCGTGGTGGGCGACGGAGCTGCCGAGCGTGTAGAGGAGCGTGTCGTACGCGAGTTCGCCGTCGCCGTCCTCGCCGGTCACGGCGACGGTCCCGCGGTCGGGGTCGACGCCGGTGACGCGCGCCACGCGCAGCCGCACCCCGGTGCCCTCGAACACGTCGGCGAGCTTGCGGGACGTGATGTCCTGGCCGCTCGCGAGCTGGTGGAGCCGCATCCGCTCGACGAAGTCGGGCGCGGCGTTGACGACGGTGATCTCGGCGTCCGCGGGAGAGAGCCGACGGGCCAGGTTCCCGGCGGCGAAGGCCCCGGCGTATCCGGCGCCGAGGACGACGATGCGGTGCTTCATGGCGATGCTCCTGCCTGTCTCGTTCGCGTGCCCCTTGAACGAGACGGCTCCCCGATTGCTGACAGCATCCGGATGTGACGTGGGTCACCGAGCAGGGACGGACGGCCGGGCCTCCTGCGGACTCCCGGCCCCGCACCGGGCGGCCACGACGGGGCGATGGCCGCCCACGGACCGGAAGGACCGATCCCCCGGCCGCCACCACACCCGCGCTCCCCGCCCAGCCCTGCGGAAGATCCGGCGCACCGTTCACTCTTCACATCCGTACGCTCACTCCGCGTACGGGACGCGGCACTCGCCGCCGCCCGCCTCCCCCCGCGTCAGATGCCGTGCCGCCTTCCGCAGCGCACCGGTGTTGCCGAGGGCCTCCTCCGCCCGCTCCACGAACGCCTCGTCCGGCATCCGGCGCCCCAGCTCCACCGACTCCACCGTGTGCTTGGAGTACTGGACCCGGGCGCCCAGGTCGACCCGGCTCAGCCCCGCGTGCTCGCGCAACGCCTGGACGACGGCCCCGAACGTCCGGAGGCTGTCCGACGGATGCGGCTCCCGCTCCCACTCCCCCGCCGGAACCGCCCGCGCACCGCCGGCGCTCCCGGCCGCCTCCCCCTCGACCCCGACCACGTCCATCCGCCGCCCCTTTCCTCTCCTCCGCACCGCGCACCACGACGGCTCCTCGCGCCGCCCGCGTCCACCTCCAGCCTGACGGATCATCAGACGTACCGTCCACTCTTCGTGTCCGTACGCTGACTCACCGTACGGGGTGCCACACTCGTCCCCGCCCCCGCCCGACCGCCACCCTGAGATCACGAAGAGCCGGGAGAAACCGTCCGCGTCCACCGCTCACCTGCGGAAACGCGCGGGCGACCGTCTCCCCTCCCGTGCACTCCCGCCCACCACGGGCGGCGGCGGCCGGACCTGGCCGCGTCAGACGAGCTGGAAGGTGCAGTCATGCGGAACGGAACCGACCTCTACGCGCTCGACATCAGCGGGGCCTCGTTCACGAAGGCGTGCGGCGGCCCCTGCACCGAGGGGTGCGTGACCCTGGCCCGGATCGGTGAGGACGCCTGGGCGCTGGGCGACAGCAAGCGGCCGGACGCGCAGCCGCTGCGGTTCACCACCGAGGAGCTGGACGCCGCCGGTATCGACCCGGCGCGCTTCGGCCTCGGCGCCTGACCCTTCCCCCTCCCCTCCCCTCCCCGCCGCCGGCCGGACCGGGTTCCTCCCCGCGTCCGGCCGCCGGCGTTCCTCGAAACGGGAGCAGCACGTGCACCACCACGCCTACCTCTGGACCGGCCCGAAGGCACGCTTCGACGACGAGGCCCTGCGGCGGCCCCCGCACCCCGATCCGCCTCCGCCCGGAAGCAGGCCGGAACTGATCGACCGCTACCGCCAGGTCGCCGCGGAGTTCCGCACGTCGGACCTCCCGCCCCTGGAGACGGCGTACTGGCTCGTCAAGCCCCGCTCACTGGTGCGGGGCACCTGGGACGAGGCGAAGGAGGCGGCGGCCTGGCTCGGTGAGCGGCTGGCCGAGTACACGCCCCGGTTCGCGGCGGAGGGCGACCGGGACACCGCGCGCCTGGCCCGGCTGGTGGACGCCGCCGCCGAACGCCTGCGCGCGGGCGCCGACGTGTCGTACGGCCACTACCTCGAACGCCCCTCGTACCTCACCCTGGCCGTGGTCACGTGCTCCCCGAACCGTACGATGCCCGAACTGTCCTGCCCCTGCGCGTAGAGCGGACCCGGCACTCACCCCCGCCTTGACCGCACGCGGCTCGGGCGGCGAACGTCTCCTTCGCCTCGGCGCTCCCGGGCGTGCTGCCGCGCGCCTGGACATCTCCGTCACCGGCACTTCCGTGCCCGCCCGCCCCGGAGCCGGCGGTTCACTGGATCAGGTCGGTGTGCGGGTGCTCGGGGGAGGTCGGGCAGACGTAGAGCTGCATGTTGTCGGTGCTGCCCACTTCCACCCTCGTCGGCTGTGCGGGGGACAGACCGGCGCGGTGACCGGCGGCGTAGGCGGCGGCCCGGTCCTCGGACGGCGCCCAGCCGCGCGTACCGCCGTCCCATTCGAAGGAGGCGATGGTCAGCAGCGGGACCATCCGGGCGTCGCAGACGGCGCAGAACCGGAGAACCGGGTCGGTGCGGCCCCACGGCGGCCAGCCACCGGCCTTCCAGCCGGGGGCGTCGGCCAGATTGCCGTCGTAGAACTCCGCCGGGTAGTCCGCGTACGAGTCGTCCACCTCCGCACCGGCTGCCTGCCATCTGCTCCAGTCCCCCACCACCTGCCGCAGCTCCGGGCTCAGGTCGAGGCTGTCGGGATACTCGGTGATCGCTTCCGGTGCCAGCAGACACGGCTCCGGCACGTAGCCCGGGTAGTTGGCCTCGTACGGTTCCGGTGGCGCGGCGAGGACGTCGACGACCGAGGCGGCGGACCGCCAGAACACCGCGGTCGCCGGCTTCCAGTCCGGCTCGTGGTCGTAGGGGCACCAGAGGACCTGGAGCAGATCGGCCTCTCCGGGCGGCCGCAACAGGGGGACGTCGCGCACGTACAGCTGAGCCACGGGCAACAGGGGGACCGGGCACTCCGCGGGCCAGGGAGGGCCGGCGTCGAGTCGCTCCGCGAGCCTCGCGGCCTTCTGTTCCATGGCCGCCTGCTCTTCGGGCGTGAACGAGGGACCATAGGGGTCCTCATGCCGCTGGGCCAGACCGTGCCTGTCGAGCCGCACTTCCGCCGGTGACTGGCGAAACCCACTGTCACCGTGCAGGTGCGAGTCCTCACAGTGCGGCCAGGGTTCCTCGGCCGGCCACAGCAACGGGCCCCCGACCGAGCTGTCCCCGACCGAAGGCGCTCCCGGGCGGGGATGCAGCCGGATCGCAGGACGCGCCAGTGGAGCCAACTCGGGAAAGACCGCGGTCACCTCGACGGGCCGAGGCGGAGTAGTCCGTACGGAAACCATGCCGGTGATCCTGCCACCAGCCACCGACAGTCTCCCGCCGCCTCGATCGGGGTCCACGCTCAACCGACCGCGAAGGCTTCCCGCCGACCGCCGAACCGCTCGACCGACCCGGGCGCGGAACGTGCCGCCCTGGTCGTCCACGCCGGGGCTCGGCCGCCACGCCCGCCGGTTCCGGGCGGAACTCCGGGCGGACGGCGCGCTCGTGGACGCCCCGGAGCTCCCCGGTGCCGCCCCGCACGCCTTGAACGGCGGGCCGGAACGGGTCGGTTACGGTGGTGTCACCGGATTCCCGTACCGGGCGTCGCGGAGTGTACGTGCTCGACCTGCGAGCAGGATCCGGGCGCGATGCCGGGATGTGTCCGTTCGGGCAGCGGTTCGTGCCCTCGTTTCCGTCCGCCCGGCTCTGTACGTAGGTCCGGCCGTGCACGAGAGTGGACGCCCGGCACAGCAGGTCACCGGAGGATGTCATGCGCGCTCAGCGAACCGCCCAGCAGACTGACGACGAGATGCTCCGTTCCGCCCACGGGAACGTGCGGCGGCCGGCCTCCGCCGCAGCGGCCCTGCCCGGCGGTCCGCTCTCCGCCGTGAACCCGGCGTCGCTGCAGGCCCTTCAGCGCTCCGCCGGGAACGCCGCCGTCCGCCGCATGCTCGAGGAACGGCGTGCCGGCTCGGACGGCGGGCAGCCGTCACCGGTGGTGCAGCGCTCGAGCGTGCACGACGTGCTGAACGCTCCGGGCCGCCCCCTGGACCCAGCCGTCCGGGCCGAGTTGGAGCCCCGGATGGGTGCGGACTTCTCCGGTGTCCGCGTCCACGACGACACCGCGGCCCGTGCCTCCGCCGCCGAGGTCGGCGCCCGCGCCTACACCTCCGGGCACCACATCGTCATCGGCGAAGGCGGCGCCGACAAACACACCCTGGCCCACGAGCTCACCCACGTCATCCAGCAGCGGCAGGGCCCGGTCGCCGGCACCGACAACGGCAGCGGCCTGAGAATCTCCGACCCTTCCGATTCCTTCGAACGGGAAGCCGAAGCGAACGCTCACCGGGTGCTGGCGGACCACGCCCCCGTCCAGCGGATCGTCGACCAACCCCTCGCACCGTCCACCACGATCCAGCGGATGAGGGACGAGGATTTCGACGAACTGATGAACGAAAGGGACATCGACGCATCGGACGAAGAAATGGATTACGAATTCGCGTTCGACGATGCGTTGCGTTTCGCCCCTCCCGGCACCGTGACGGCGGAGGAACCCGCCGAGAATCCCGTCGAGAAGCCCACGGACGGCGCGTCCCGCCTGAAGCGCGCCAACGCACGCCGCACGAAGCGCGGAGTGCCGGCGAAGGGCGACCTCGTCGGGAGCAAGCCGGAGACGCCGTTCGGAGCGGTTTCCCTGAACCAGGGATACCAGGGAGACCTGGGGACCGTGGTCAAGAGCAAAAAGGACGACTACCCCGGGACGGAGGGGCGGGACTGGGAGAGGTACGCCCACCTCCTGCCGCAGCTGAGCCCCGCGCAGAGAGTGGCCCTCGCGAACGCGGTGGGGAAGGGCTCGCTGGCCGCCGACGACGAGCACCTCTTCAAGGACGACGTCAAGGCGAAGCGTGCCGCCGCCGTCATATACGGCGTGGCACACAACTCCGAGGAGCTCCGGTTCCCCGGAGCGAGCAAGGCCTTGCGCGCGGCGTTGAGGAAGAACGGCGGAAGCTACTCCGTGGAAGAGTTCTACGAGAATTTCCCGATGGCGAAGCCCGGTGGCGCGGGGTCGTTCCGGGGGGATCCCCAGCTGTCGTCACAGACGCTGGCCACGCTGGAGGGAATGTCCGACTCCTCCGAGGAGGAATGAGCGTCTCCGGTCCACGCCGCGCCCACCGCGCGGCCTGCCGTCCCACCTGGGACGCGGTACCTCGTCCTTGACGTCCTCGCCCTCGTGGGCGGGGACGGTTCCCGCTTCGCCGCGCGGTGCCGGGACGACACCACGGCGCCGGAGGGGGCGACGCGCGCCCGATCATGAGCGAGGCGTGCGTCGCATGTCGTTGCCCCACCCGTCACCGGATGGCCGTCGACGCCGGCATCCGGCTCGTCGGCGCGGTCTCCACCACCCCGCGGGTCAGCGCACCTCGCGCCCGACCTCGTGGTGGCGGCCGTCGGGGCGGGGAAGGGGTTTGAGGGCCACCTCGATGCGGTGGGTGGAGTCGTGGCTCACCGAGCCGCCCAGGCGGGCCTCGACGACGCCCAGGCGCAGGCCCGCGCCGCCCTCGCCGGCCCGGTGGAACTGGACCGAGAACTCCAGGCTGACCTGCTCCACGTGGAACCGCCAGTCGCTCTCCGCGCCTTCCGCCTGGGCCCGCGCCAGCTCCGCGCGCACCGTGCCGATGGCCTCCGCCAGACCGATCGGTTCCGCATTCGCCATATCAACACACCGCCACTTTCGGCTGATTGACCGATCCACCCTGCTCACAAGTCTAGGGACGCCCCACGCTTTGCACGTAGTGTGAGACGGCATGGGGGAACTGCGTGCGGACTGGAGACTCAGGCTGCGACGCGAGGACGCGCACGGCCCCGTCTGCGGCGCCGGCGTGCTCGTCGACCAGTACACGGCGCTGACCTGCGCGCACGTGGTGCGTCGGCCGGACGCCGTCATGTGGCTGGAGTTCGCCGAGAACGGCGGGCTCGAACCGGTCTCGGCGCGGGTCGCGCCCGGCGGCTGGCTGGCGGAGGGCGCCGGCGGCGAGGACGTCGCCGTGCTGCGGCTGGACAGCCCCCGCCCGCAGGCGCGCCGTGCTCCGCTGGAGACCGGGCTGTGGGGCGGCATGGAGGTGTACGCGACCGGTTACGCGGAGGGCTTCGACGACGGCATGAGCCTGTGGGGGCGGATCGGCGGCGCCAGCGGTGAGCGGGTGCAGCTCGACGCCGTCACCAGGTCGGAGGTGGTGCGCGCCGGGTTCAGCGGCGCCGGTGTGTGCACCCGGCCCCGGGAGGACCGGCCCGCCCGGGTGGTGGGGCTCGTCGTGAGCTGGCGCGGGGACCTGGGCGCGGCCCTGCCCGAGGACAACCGGCTCTCCTTCTCGTATCTGATCCCCATCGGACGCATCGCCGAACTCTCACCGGTCATCAAGGAGTTGAGCAGTCCGGGCGCCTGGGACCACGGTTTCGAGGAGCGGTTGTCCCGGTGGTTCGACGATCCGGACGAGGACCCGGTGAAGATCACCGTGGTGACCCCGGGCAGTGGCAAGGACCGGTCACTGCGCCATCTGACGCACCGCGCCCATGTCGTCCACCGTGGCGGCGCCAGCAGGCCGGACCTCATCGACCACGCGCTGGACCAGGTCACCTTCCCGGCCGGTGAGTACCTGGCGTACTGGGACTGGCTGCGCGGTGCCAAGGCCCGGCCGGAGCGGGCTGCCGACCGGGCGCCCGTACGGCCGGTCACGGTCCTCGTCGACGGGCTCGACGAGGAGCCGCAGCCGGGTCCTCTCATCGACGTCCTCGCCCGATTACGGGCGTTCGGCTTCCGGCTGCTGCTCGTCTTCCGCCACGAGGGCGGGCCCGGCTGGGCCGCGTCCCGCGACCTCCTCCTGCGGCCCGCGCTCCTCCACCACGCGGACACCCTGCTCGACCGTCTGCAGCGCGCGGAGTTCAGCCGGGCGATACGCCGCGACATCGTCGACAGCGCCTCCCTCGGCTCCGTGACCGAGACCGCCGACCGGCACCGCGCCACCCGCCGCCTGCTCGACGACGTACGGGACCCGCAGCAGCAACTCACCCGGCTGCGCGCGCTGATCAGGGCCCTGCGCGCCGACCTGAGACGCTGCGGGGACCGGTGACGCCGTGCACCGTCCGGGCCGGGCGGGGAAGGAGGAGCACGCGAGGATGACGATCTGCCCGCACCGGCGCTTCACCGGAGCTCCCTGCGGCGGCGCCGTACTGCCCACCGGCTACTGCGCCGTCTGCGGTCGCGCACAGGACGGCCCCGGACTGCCCGCCCTGCCCGAGGACCCCCGCGAACTCGGCCCCCGCGAACTCCTCGCGCTCCCCGAACGCGAGCCGCGCCCCGCCGGGGAACGCCTCGTCCGGCCCGAGGCACCGCCGCGCATCCGCATGAGCTGCTCGTCCGCCGACTGCGGCATCACCTTCGCCCCGCCCTACACCGAGGGCCCGGTGCCGATCGAGGGGTTCTGCCCGGCGTGCGGCGAGCGCTACTCGTACCGGCCCGAACTCACCGAGGGCGACCTGCTGCGCGACCAGTACCGCGTCATGGGGCCCATCGCGCACGGCGGCCAGGGCTGGGTCTACCTCGCCGAGGACACCCATCTCGGTGACGTCGTCGCCGTCAAGGGACTGCTCAACCGGTACGAGCACGACGGCGCCCGCCTCGCCGACGTCGAACGCCGCAACCTCGTCGCCATCCGCCACCCCCGCATCGTCCAGATCCGCGACTTCGTGGCCCGCCGGGACGACACCGGTCAGGTCACCGGCGGCTACATCGTCATGGACGACGTCGGTGACGGCACCCTCGCGAAGGTCGCCGAGGAGGTCCGGCGCGGGGAGTCCGTCCTCGACATCGAGCACGTCGCAACGTACGGCTGCCAGATCCTCGAAGCCTTCGTCCATCTGCACGCCGACGGCGAACGGGTCTTCGTGTACGGGGACATGAAGCCCTCCAACGTCGTGCACCACCGGGACGGCATCAAGGTCATCGACCTCGGCGGCATGCGCGAACAGGGCCAGGTCCTGCCGCCCGCCCACGTCACGCCCGACTACATGGCGCCCGAGACCGTGACGTCGGCCGTGCCCACCGTCGCCCACGACCTGCACACCGTCGGCGTCACCCTGCGGGAACTCGCCCGCTGGGCCGTCACCGACGTGCCCGGTCTCGGCACCGCCTCCTTCGACCGGGTCGTCGACCGTGCCGTACGCACCGACCCGGGCCGCCGCTTCGCCGACGCCCGCGAGATGGTCGGCCAACTGCGCGGCGCCCTGCGGGAGATCCGCGCGCTGCGCGGCAAGAGCGATCCACCGGAGCCCTCCGACCACTTCCGGCCGTCCAGCAGACTGCCCGGCGCCCGGCTCGGCACGGTGCCGGACATCGGGCACTGGCTGGAGAGGCCCCGCCGCGACCGCTACCAGCCGCCCGTGGCACCGGTCCTCGACCTCGGCACGCCCACCCCCGCCGAGATCGCCGCCTGTCTGCCGGTGCCCAGGCCCTATCCGGGCGATCCGCAGGCCACGCGGTTCGAGGTGAGCAGCGGCTACGACCCGGGCCGGCTCCTGGAGCAGGAGGAGGAGAAGCCGCGTTCGGTGGAGATCCGCCTGCACAACGTGCGCGTCCTGCTGGGCCGGAACACCCGCGACGACCTGCGGCGGGCCCAGGAGGAACTCGACACGGCCGACTCCGTCCCCGGGCCGTCCGCCGTGCGCCGGTGGCGGCTGGAGTGGCACCGCGCCCTGCTCGCGCTGTGCAGCGCCGACCTCGACGGCGACCCCCGGCAGGTCGCCGAGGCCCGCCACCACTTCACCCAGGTCCACCTCGAACTGCCCGGCGAGTACGCGCCCAAACTGGCCCTCGCCCACTGCGCGGAGTGGCTCGGCGACGACACCGCCGAACCCACGGCCAAGGAACTGTACGAGGCGGTGTTCGCCCGCAACCCCGCGCACGGCGGCGCCGCCCTCGGCCTGGCCCGGCTCGCGCTCCGCGCGCGCGACCGCCGGACCGCCATCGACGTGCTCGGCCGGGTCGGGCAGGGCACGCTGGACCACACCGTCGCCCGGATCGCCGCCTTGCGCATCCGCGCGGCCCGGCTGCCCGGAGACGGCGATCCGCTGCCCCTGCCCGCCGAGGTCGACGCGGCGCTGACCGAACTGCCCGGCCTGGTGGGCCGGCGTCCGGGCGACGGGGAACCGAGCCTGTCCGAGGACGAGGCGCTGCGCCTGAGCACCGAACTCCACGAGTGGAAACTGGACGCGGTGCACAGCCTCAGCGACCGTCCCGGCGCTCCGGGAGGGGGTTCCGGACGGCTCACCGCCCACGCCCTGCGCCGGCTGAGCGCGCCGGAGCGCGCGTCGCGCGAGCGGCTGGAGTCGCTCTACCGGCGGCTGGCGGCACACCACCACGAGCCGGCCGCCGCCCACGAGCACCTGGTGGACCTCATGCACGCGGTACGGCCGCAGACCGTGTTCTGAACCGCACGGCACGACGGAACGGAACGGCACCCGGCGACGAAGGCGAAGGAGAGGAGCGGTGACGTACGACATGAGCGGCCCCACCCGGCAACCGCAGCCGGGCATCCGACTCCACGTCGACCTCGGCGGTGATCCGCGCCCGCACCGCAGCGCGAAGATCGAGGCGCATCTGCGGGTCGACGTGGCCGCCGACGGCGCCCCCACCGACCTGCCCGCGGTCCAGCTCGCGGTGATCATCGCGGTGGACGTCGCCGAGTCCAACCGGGCGGCCGTCCGGCACGCCCTGCCGGCGGCGCTGCGCGCCCTGCCCGACCGGATCTCCTTCGCCGTGCTCGGCAGCGGCCCCGAACCGGTCCGCTGCTATCCGCGGGGCGACGACGAGTGGGCCGTCGCCGACCAGGGCGCGAGGCGCCGGGCCGCCTTCGTCGCGGGTTCCCTCCCGCTGCACCGGGAGGGGCCGCGTCCCGCGGGGTACGCCGCCTGGGTGGCCGGGGCGCGCTCCCTGCTCGCCGGCCGGCCGGTGTCCGTACGCCATCTGGTGCTGATCACCGACGGCAGCAGTGCCGCCGCCACCGACGGGCACCGGCTGGAGGAGGAACTGGAGGCCTGTGCGGGGCGGTTCACCTGCGATGTGTTCGCCGTGGGCTCGGACTGGGCGCCCGACCCGCTGCTCGCCCTCGCCGAACGGCTGCACGGCACGGCCGAGTTCGTGGACGACGGGCTCGGCCGTGCGATCACCGCCGCCATCCAGCGGCTGCGCCGGGTGCACACTCCCCAGCTGCCGATCGAGGTGACCGTACGGCCCTCCGTGCGCCAGGTCTCACTCAACGAGAAGGCGCCCCGGCCGCACCGGCTCGGCGGCCTGCCCGAGCCCGGCCGGCCGCACCGCTGGAGCTTCCCGACCTACCAGTGGGAGCAGGGCGGACGCGACTACCTGCTCACCCTGGTCGCCGACTCCGACGGCGACCCGCTGGAGACCGAACTGCAGTTCGCCATGGTCTCCATCGGCGACGTCCACGCGCCCGTCACCGCCCGCTGGCACCTCCCCGAGCAGTCCCCGCCGCACGCCCCGGCGGGCGCCGACAGCGTGCGCACCCTCAACGCCACCGCCCGGATGCGGAGCGCCCTGCGCCAGGGGCTCGTCGCCCTCCGGGAACACCGGCGCGACACCGCGGAGGACCGCCTGGGACAGGCCGCCCGGCTGGCGGTGCGGTTCGGCACGGACTGGGTGCTGGACGAGATCCGCGCGGTCGCCCACATCGAGGACGCGGCCGAAGGACGGGTCCGGCTGCGCGCCGTCGACACCGGCACCCTCGGCCCGATGATCCTGCGCGCCGGGTCCCGTCCCGGCGGCCCCCTGGCCGACGCCGTCGGCGCCCGGCCGGGTCCGGGCTGCGGCAACTGCGGCGCCCCGGCGGGGAGCGAGGCCCGCTACTGCATCGCGTGCGGGGAGAGACTGCTGTGACGGCCGGACCCGCCGCCTCCCGGCGCCGGTGCTCCCCCGCCGCGTTCTGGCGCGGGCGCCTGGGCTCCTGGCGGACCCGCCGGCTGCTGGAGGCGCATCTGCTGGTGCTGTTCCTGCTCACGGCCGTGGCGTCGACCGCCCTGTTCCTCTCCAGCCGTCAGGTCCAGCACGGCGCCGAGGCACTGGCGTCCCGCGAGGCGCCGGCCGTGCAGGGGCTCGCCGCCAGCAGGCTCGCGGCCCTGCGCGCCCAGGAGGAGGTCGACTACCTGGTGGAGAGGAACCTCATCGGCGTCGTGGGTTCGGGCGAGGCCTACCGGTCCCAGCTCTCGGCCGCCGACCAGGGCCTGTCCCGGATCGCCGACCGCACGGACCAGGACCTCGGCACGGTCAAGGGTCTGCTCGCCACCTACAGCGACTCCCTCGCTCTCGGCACGTCCCTCTACCGTGACCAGCCCCTCATGCGGGAACTGAGGATCCGGGAGGCCGAGTCGCTGCTCACCCGCGACACGGTGGGAGTCGCACCGCGCCTGAAGGTCCTGCAGCGCACCCAGTTGGAGCACGCCGAGGCCACGGCCGCCATGGGATGGTGGCAGCGCGCCGGATGGTGGATCACCGAACTCGCCCTGGCCGCGGTGGCGCTGACCCTGCTCTCGGCGCTGTTCGTGCTGCGCGACCGCTGCGGCCGTGACTGGAATCCGTATCTGCTCGTGGCCTTCGTCCTCACCGTGCTGCTCGCGGTGGTCCCGCTGATGACGGCGTACTCCACCCAGGACGATCTCGCCGGGGCGCTCGCGGATCTGCGGCTGCTCACCGAGGAGTCCTGGCGGAGCGGCCCGCCGGACGAGGCGCAGCGGAAGGTCACGGAGATGTCGGAGGAGGTCCGGCTGCGACTGGCCGACGGCGCGTGGGCCGAACCGGTGCACCGGGGCGCTCTCGTCGGGAGCCTGCTGGCCGTCGTCCTGCCCGCGCTGGGGCTCGGTCTCCGGCTCGACGAGGACTACTGGAGGCGACGGTGACCCGGCGGTTCAGGATGCTGGTGTTCGTGGTGGTCATGCTGCTGATCGCGGCCGGCGGCATGGTGGTGGTCTGGGCGCAGCACGACGACGAGGAGCCGGTGACCATCCTCGGGACGTGGACGGCCGAGCAGGAGGAGCAGTTCGAGGACGTGCTGCGGGGTTTCGGCGTCCCCTTCCGCTACCAGGGCACCGCGGCCCAGCGGGAGGTGCTGCTCTCCACGGTGCAGTCGGGTGAGCCCCCGGACATCGTGATCATGCCGGGCCTCGGCGAACTCGCCGAGTACGCCGAGAGCGGCCTCCTGGAGCCGCTGGACGAGCTCTACGAGCGGCAGGAGTACGGCGCTCCCTGGATGCCGGCCGGTTCGTCCTCCGGACATGCGTACTGGGTGCCGGTCAAGGCGGACCTGAAGAGCATCGTCTGGTACCGCGAGGGTGAGGAGCCGGGTGACTCACCCGCCCCGCTGGAGAGTTGGTGCATCGGCATGGGGGACGACGGCGCCTCCGGCTGGCCCGGCACCGACTGGATCGAGGACCTCGTGCTGCAACGGGAGGGCCCCGGGGTCTACGAGAAGTGGGCGCTGGGCACGGGCGGGGTGAAGTGGTGGCGCAGCGATCCGGTGCGCACCGCCTGGGAGGCCTGGGCCGGTCTGCTGCGGCAGGACGAGCGCGCGGCCGAGGAGGCCCTGCTCACCGACCACCGCGGCGACCCGGACGGCCACGGCCTGCTGTTCGACGGCCCCCGGGACGGGTGCTCCCTGGAGCACCAGGGTTCCTTCGCGCTCTCCTTCTACCGGTCCGAGGCGAAGCACGCGCGCCTGACGGACTCCGCTCCGCTCCTGCCCGACGGCGGCGGCCGGGTCCGGGGCCGCGAGGTGACCGGCGACTTCGCGGCGCTGTTCAGCGACCGCCCCGAGGCACGGGAGCTGATCGAGAAGCTGGCTTCGAAGGAGGGCCAGCAGGCATGGGCCGACCGGGCGGGCGTCTTCTCGGCGAACCGTCAGGTGAAGCCTCGGGGCGACGCGGTCAAGGGCGAGATCGCCCGGCGGCTCCGTGAAGGGCCCCGCTGCCTGGACGCCTCGGACGTCATGGCACCCGCCGTGCGGGACGCCTTCTACGAGGCCGTACTGCTGACCATCGCGCGGGCCGCCGCCGGCCGGGACCCCGACGTTCCGGGCCTCCTCCAGGACGTGCAGCGGGTGCAGGACGCGCAGTCCGCTCCGGGGGCCGGCGGCAGGAGGGCCCCGAAGACGGTGTGCAGTACGCGGTGATCAGTCGAGGCCCGGCGGGAAGACGTGGTGGGCTCCCCCGCGGACGAGGACCCGCCAGGCCTCGATCCGCCCCGAGCAGTCGGGGAACGCCTCCAGCCGGAACGCGTGCTCCCAGCTCACGGTGAGTTCACCCGCCTCGCCGACGGTCACGCCGCCGACGGAGGGGCGGAGTTCGCCGAGCACTCGGTTGAGCGTGGCGGTCCGGGCGTCGTAGATCATGCGGAACTCGTCGAACGCCCGTGGTCCGGCGCCCTTCTGCGCATACCGCATGTCCGCGGAGCCCAGGACGGTCTTCGCGTCGTGCACGATCCGGAACGGGCACTGCACATGGACCATGACCTCCTCGCCGTCAGGGCCGTGGAACTCGACGACGCCCATGTCCACGGCCCTGCCGACGGAGTGGGCGACGGTGCCCGTCAGGATTCGGGTGATCTCGTCCACATGGATCCCAGCAGCCACCGAACAGCCCCCGCCTTCCTCGAGAATGTGATGATAGCCATACCCCCGGCCCGTACAACCTTTCGAGAAGTTGACCCGTCTTCCCAGTGACCACTTCGGTCGCGTTCACGAGGAGACCGTCATTTCCGTCATACGCAAGACCCTCACCGCCACCGCCGTCGCCACCGCGGTCCTGGCGGGTTCCGCCGCCTGCGGCACCGTGGAGAACCTGTCCGCGGGACAGAAGCTCGACCAGGCCTTCGAGAAGCTCGGCAAGGAGCGCTCGCTCTCCTTCGAGCTGGACCTGGACGCGGACGCCGCGACGCTGAAGGCGCTGGACGCCGAGTCGTCGGAACCGGGCGAGGAGATGCCCGACGAGGTCGCCGAACTGCTCAGCGACGCGCAGATCTCCGTCTCCGTGGAGTCGAAGAAGCCGATCGAGAAGTCCGGCGAGAAGGACATCACCGCCATGGCGCTGAAGTTCAGCGGCCCGGACGGTGCCCTGGTCGAGTACCGGCTGATCGGCGACGACCTCTACATCCGCGTCGACGCGGAGGCGCTCGGGAAGATGGCGGGCGCCCCCATGCCGTCGGCCGACGAACTGCCGGACAGCGCGGAGGCGTTCAAGAAGCTCCTCGCCGGTGAGTGGATCAAGGTCTCGGCGAAGGAGGTGGAAGAGACCCGCAAGGAGATGTCGGAGGCGGAGGGCTTCGGGGGCGAGGAGCCCTCGGCGGAGCCCACCCTCGACGCCAAGACCCAGAAGAAGCTGACGAAGGCACTGCGGCAGGTCATCGCCGAGCAGGTCGACTTCACGACCTCCGACGGATCGGACGGTACCGAGCACATCAAGGCCACGGCGCCGTTCCGTACGCTGATCACCGAGCTGTTCGACGAACTCCGTCCGCTGCAGAAGGAACTGCCGGGGGGCGCCGAGCTGCCCACCGCCAAGGATTTCAAGGACGCGCCGAACAAGAAGGTCACCGCCGACTTCACGCTGAAGAACGACGAGCTGACCGAGGTGTCCGTGGACCTCGCCAAGCTGGCGGAGAAGGCGAAGGTCAAGAAGTTCGCGCTGGTGCTGCGCATCGGCAAGGGCGAGAAGACGACGGCTCCGGCGGGCGCCACCGAGGTGCGCATCGACGACATCATGGAGGGCCTCTTCGGCGGCCTCACGGCAGGTGCGCTCGGCGAGGAGGAGTTCACGGGGGACACCGAGTTCTGACCCCACCCGGTACAGGCGGTTCCGGCCGCCCGTACCGGCCGACCGCGCGGCTACCGGGACGTCCTCGGCTCCGCCCGCCCGGTGCCGTGCCCCGCGTCCGGCTGAACCGGACCGCAGGCGAGGTCGTGGAAGGCGCGGCGCAGCAGCGCGGTGACGCGTTCGGGGGGAGCGTCACGCAGGCCGTCCAGGTGGAGCAGGTGGCGTCCGATCACGGTGCCGATGGTGAGCGCGCCGATGAGTCCGGCGCGCAGCTCCGCCTCGTCGTCGACGAGGTGCTGTGCGGCCTGCTGTTGCCGGGACACCATGGCGGCACGGACGTCACCGGCCGCGTCGGGGTGGGTGAACATCGACCGCAGGGCGGCCAGCGCGTCGGCGGGTTCCTCGGCGAGCTTCTGTTCGAGCGCCGCCAGCAGCTGTTCGGCGGCCCGCTCCGGAGGTCCGCTCACCCACTCCTCCCGCTCGAACCCCGACACCCGGGCGAACAGCTTGTCCTTCGATCCGAAGTAACGCATCACCAGCCCCGGATCGGCGTCCGCCGCCGCCGCGATGGCCCGGATGGTGGCCCGGTCGTAACCGACCTCGGCGAACAGGCGTCGCGCGGCGTCCAGGATGCGGGTCTCGGTGTGCCGGCGCCGCTCGGCCCGGCTGGTGGGGCGGGACGTCATGATCTCAGTCTACATCCGTTGACCGAACCCGTCGCGCTCGCCTACCGTTTTCAGTCTACGGACGTTGACCGAATGGAGGCGGCTCGTCATGTGGCACGTATTCCTCTTGTCCGCGCTCGCCGGACTCATGGGCGCGAACGCCGTTCCGCACTTCGTCAAAGGCATGACCGGCGAAGAGTTCCCGAACGTGTGGGGCAACGGCCCGCTGCGCAACGCCGTGGCCGGAACGATGGGCCTCGCACTGGCGGGTGCGTTCGGGTACTGGGCCGGTCTTCCGGCCCATCCGCTCGCGGGTGCCGTCGGCCTCCTCGCCGGAGCGCTGGTCATGGCCGTCTTCCACGGGCTCGGTGGTGCCTACCGGCTCAACTCCGCGCTGGGGCGCCCCAACCCGCCGCGCGCCGCGCACGCGGACGCGGGGTGAGCACGGGGGACGTCGCCACCGTGTCCCAGTCGGCCGTGCGGTCGCACCAGCGGTTCAGGAGGGTCCGGTCGTGGCCCACGGCCAGCAGGCCCGCGCCGGTCGAGGCGCGGTAGGCCTCGACGACCCCGACCAGCGCGGCCGTGGTCGACGCGTCCAGCATGGCCGTCATCTCGTCGCAGATCAGCCAGCGGGGGCGCAGCACCAGCGCGCGGGCGAGGCAGGCGCGCTGGAGCTGGCCGTCGCTGACCTCGTGGGGGCGGCGGGTGAGCAGGTCGGGGGTCAGGCCGACGGTCTCGGCGAGTTCGGCCACCCGGCCGGGGACGGACGGGCGGCGGCCCGTGGCGCGCAGGGGTTCCGCGATCAGGTCGGCCAGGCGCAGACGCGGGTCGGCGGAGAGGCGGGGCTGCTGGAAGACGACGCCGACGGCGGTGCGCAGCTCGCGCGGTGCGCGGTGGCGCCAGCGGCGTACGGGGGCGCCGTCGAGGACGACTTCCCCGGCGTCCGGGCGGTGCAGGAGGGCGGCGACCCTCGCGAGGGTGGACTTGCCGCAGCCGCTGGGGCCGAGCAGGCCGACGGACTCGCCGGGGGTGACGGTGAGGGTGGCGTCCCGTACGGCGGGGGCCCCTCGGTCGTATCCGGCGGTGATGGCGCGTAGTTCAAGCACGGATGTCCTCGGGAGTGGGTGCCGGGGCCGGGTGGTGGCAGGCGACCGACCCGGTGAAGGGCGGGAGGGTCGCGCAGGTGTCCGTGGCGCGGTCGCAGCGGGGGGCGAAGGCGCAGCCGTCGGGGAGGGCTCCGAGTTCGGGGGGCAGTCCGGGGACGGGGGTGAAGGACCGGTCCGGGAGTGCCTCCAACAGGCCCCGGCTGTAGGGGTGGCGGGGGCCCGGTGTGCCGAAGAAGGCGCTCGCTTCGGTCAGTTCGACGATACGGCCCGCGTACATGACGGCCACCCGGTCGGCGACGCGTTCCGCCGCCGCGAGGTCGTGGGTGATCATCAGCAGCGCCCGGTCGCCGTCGGCGTCGACGTGGCGGCGCAGTTCGTCGACGGTGCGGTCCACCAGGTCGCGGTCCAGCCCTGTGGTGGGTTCGTCGGCCAGCAGGAGGGGTGCCCCGCCCACCAGGGCGAGGGCGGTGGCGGCGCGCTGGGCGAGTCCGCCGGAGAGTTCGTGGGGGTGGCGGTCGAGGTGGCCCGGCGGGAACCCGGCGCGTTCGGCGGCCTGTTCGGCCGCGGTGCGCAGGGCCGTGCGGCCCCGGACGCCGGTGAGCTGGGCGACCGTCTCCTCCAGTTGGGAGCGGATGGTGCGTACGGGGGTGAGGTGGGCGGCCGGGCTCTGCGGGATGAGGCCGATGCGGCGGCCCCGCACGGTGCGGGCGAGGGTGCGTTCGTCGGCGGTCAGCAGGTCCAGTTCGCCGAGCAGCGCGCTGCCGGCGGTCTGGGCGTTGGCGGGGAGCAGGCCGAGGAGGGCGGAGGCGAGGACGGACTTGCCGCAGCCGCTCTCGCCGATCAGGGCGAGGCACTCACCGGGCGCCACGTCGAAGTGGGCGTCGGTGACGGCGGCGATCCGGCGCCCGCCCGGCAGCAGGAAGCGCACGGACAGTCCTCGGACCGACAGCACGGGGGGTCGCTCGGTCGTCACAGCGTCAGCTCCGATCGGCGCCGGGGGTTGATCCGCTCCCGCCAGACACCGGCGAGGCCGGCGACGGCGAGGGTGGGGATGATCAGGAACAGGCCGGGGAAGAGGGTCGGCCACCACTGTCCGGCGAGCAGGGAGCCGCGGGCGCCCTGGATGAGGGTGCCGAGGCTGGCGGTGTGGGTGGGCAGGCCGAGGCCGAGGAAGGACAGGGCCGACTCGTGCCACATGGCGTGCGGCACCATGAGGACGGCGGCGAGGCCGGCCTGGGGCAGCACACCGGGCAGCAGGTGCCGTACGACGACCCGCCACCGGGAGGCTCCGCCGGAGACGGCCGCGTCGATGTAGGGGCGGGAGCGCAGCGAGAGGACCTCGGCGCGGACGATCCGGGCGGTGGACAGCCAGTGGGTGAGGCCGACGGAGATCACCACCGGCCAGACGCCCGGCCGGAACATGGCGACGATGAAGACGCCGAGCAGCAGGTGCGGCACGGAGGAGAAGGTGTCGACCAGGCGCATGACCGCGCGGTCGACCCAGCCGCCGAGCGCGCCGGCGGTGGCGCCGACGGCGGTGCCGATCACGGTGGCGGCGAGGGCGGCCACCACGCCCACCAGCAGCGACACCCTGAGCCCGTAGACGCAGCGCAGCAGCAGGTCGCGGCCCACGTCGTCGGTGCCGAAGGGGTGGGACCAGGACGGCGGCAGGAGTTTGGCGGCGAGGTCGACGGCCTGCTGGTCGAGCCGGACCAGCGGCGGTACGAGGAGCACCGCGAGGACCGTCACGGCGACCAGGGTCGCGGAGACGCGCAGGCGGAGGGTGTGGGTGGAGCGGCGGGCGGTGCCGTGTGCGCGCCACACCGTCTTCGTCACGGCGGGGGTGGTGTCAGCCATGGGGGTCACATCTCATTCAGCTTCACCCTCGGGTCGATCAGTCCGTAGAGCAGGTCGGAGAGGAGGTTTCCGGCGAGGACGGCGGCGGTGGCGAGGGTGGTCAGCGCGGCCAGCAGCGGGAAGTCGACGGAGGTGGCCGCCTCGACGGTGGCCGCGGCGATGCCCGGCCAGCTGAACACGGTCTCCACCAGCAGGGCGCCGGTGATGAGTTCGGGGACGCGGGAGCCGATCAGGGTGAGCACGGGCAGCAGTCCGGAGCGCAGGGCGTGGCCGAGCAGGACGGTGCGTTCGCTCAGGCCGCGGGCGCGGGCGCCGCGCACGGGGTCCTCCGCGAGGGCGTCGCCGACGCCCTGACGGACGTAGAGCGTGAACCAGGGCAGTTGGGAGACGGCGAGGACGCCGGCGGGCAGGACCAGGTGGCTCGCGACCTGGCCGAAGGTGACCTGTTCGCTGCCGGTGTCGGTGAGGCCGCCGGCCGGGAGGACGTCCAGGTGGAGGGCGAACAGCCAGACGGCGAGCAGGGCGGTCCAGAAGACCGGGGCGGCCTCCAGGGCGTACGCGAGGGAGGTGACCGTACGGTCGAGGAGCGAGCCGGGGCGGCGGGCGGCGAGGACGCCGAGCACGGTGCCGAGCAGGACGGCGGCGGCGAACGCGACGGCGCACAGCAGGGCCGACCAGACCAGGCGTTCGCCGATCACCTCGGCCACGGGCTGGCGCATCACGGTGGACTGGCCGAGGTCGCCGCCGAACGCGGAGGTCAGCCAGTCCCACCAGCGGGCGGTGAACGGCCGGTCCACGCCGAGGTTCTCCCGCAGCCGGTCCAGGGTCTCCTGGTCGGCGCCGAGCGCGGCGGTGCCGGCGTACGCCTTGACGGGGTCGAAGGGGGAGGCGGCGGCGACGGCGAACACGCCGAAGGTGACGACGAGCAGCACCGGCACGGCGAACAGGGCCCGCCGTGCCGTGAGCCTGGTCATCTCTCCCCAGGGAAGGGCGGTCATGCCGTGGGCTGCCAGTCCTCGACGTTCCACCAGGGGCCGCTGGCGAAGCCGTGCTCGTGGGGTTCGGTCTGGGTGGTGAGGCCCTTCCAGCAGTCGGCGAGGACGTACATGTGGTCGATGTGGGTGAGGAAGGTGTAGCCGGGGTCCTTCACCAGTTCGCGCTGGAGGGTGTCGTAGGCGGCCTTGCGGTCCTTCGGGTCCTGGCTGCGGCGGCCGGCGTCGAGGGCCTCGTCGACGGCCGGGTTGTCGTACAGGGCCATGTTGTTGAAGCCGTCTCCGGCGAGGGAGGAGTGCAGGAGCGTGTAGAGGCCGAAGTCGGGGTCGCCGGTGCTGCCAAATCCGGCGAGGACGGCGTCCTGGTTCATCCGGGGTTCGATGACCTCCCAGGTGGCGCTCTCCACCTCGACGTCGATGCCGGCCTTCTTGGCGTCGGAGGCGTAGGCGAGGGCGTGGTCCTGGCGGACCTTGTCGCCGGAGGGGTAGTAGAGGGTGAAGCGGGCGGCGCGGCCGTCCTTGGCGCGGATGCCGTCCTCGCCGGCCTTCCAGCCGACCTCGTCGAGGATGCTCTCGGCCTCGTCGAGGTCCTGGGGGCGGTCGACGCCCTCGGCGTACCAGGGGTCGTCGATGGGCAGCGGGCCGTAGGCGGGGCGGCCGGCGCCGTCGAGGATCTTGTCGACCATGGCCCGGCGGTCCACGGCCAGGTCGAGGGCGCGGCGGATCGCGGTGTCCCCGGCGACGGGGTTGCCGGTGGGGAGGCTGACGGCGCGGAAGTCGTACGACGTCGCCCGGTACGTCTTCTTGCCGTCGTCGTTCTTGAAGGTGGCGGCGAGGTTGGGCGGGAGGGTCGCGCCGTCGAGGTCGCCGGAGCGCAGCCGGGTGGCGCGGACGTCGTCGTCGGCGATGATCGCCATGGTGAGCTTTTTCACCTTCGGAGCGCCGCCCCAGTAGTCCGGATTGGCCTTGAAGGTGAGCTTTTCGCCCTTGCTCCAGCCGGTGAGGACGTACGGTCCGGTGCCGATCGGCTCGGTGTTGAAGGAGCCGGTGTTGGGGTCCTGTCCGCCCGCGACGTGCTCGGGGACGACGGGCAGCACCGTGCGGGCGGCGAAGGCCGCGTAGGGGTAGTCGAGGGTGAAGACGACCTTGTCGTCGCCGTCGGCCCGGACCTCCTTGACGGCGTCCAGTTCGCTCTTGGCGGTGTTGTTGGTCTTCTCGTCCAGCACGGTGTCGTACGTGAAGACCACGTCGTCGGCGGTCAGCGGCTCGCCGTCGCTGAACTTCACGCCGTCGCGCAGGGTGTACGTGTAGGTGCGGCCGCCGTCGGTGACCTCGGGGAGCGCCTTCGCCAGGGCGGGCTTCAGCTTCATGTCGGCGTCGCGGGCGAGGAGTCCGTCGAAGATCTTGGAGTTGCCGTCCTTGCCGTAGCCGAGCAGGGGGCTGAGCGTGTCCGGTTCGGACGGGACCCCGATCACGACGGATCCGGCGGACGCTCCGCCGTCCGCGCCGCCGTCGCCCGGCGCCGAGCAGGCGGCGACCGCACCGGCCATCGCGACCACGGCGGCGGTACCCCGTATTCGTCGGGTCGTCATCGAACCTCACATCCCTGTTGCCTGGAAATCGTTGTTGCATATTAATTGCAGCAAGGTACTGCCCAGGACGGCGGCCCCCCACTCCCCCGCCCCGACGGACGGCGCCGCTCGTGTCAAGTGCGCAGGTGTGCGCCGGGGTGCGAGCCATCGGGCGCCGTCCGCGCGCCCCCTGTGGCCGCTTGTCACCGGACCGGAACGGGCACTACTGTCACCACGCCTTGGTGACGGGAAATCGGTGCGATACCGGTGCGGCCCTCGCCACTGTGATCGGGAAGTCCGGCTCCGGCCCTCACGGGCAGCCACTGGGTTCTTCGGGACCCGGGAAGGCGGAGCACGGGCGGTGGTACCCGTCAGCCAGGAGACCGGCCAAGGCACGTCAACCATCCACGAGGTGCTGGAGAGGGTCTGCTGAGCCATGCACATAGCCGAGGGTTTTCTGCCACCGGCGCACGCGGTCGCCTGGGGCGTCGCGTCGGCGCCGTTCGTCGTCCACGGAGCCCGGTCGCTCATCCGTGAGGTACGGGAACATCCCGAGAGCACGCTGCTGCTCGGCGCGTCGGGAGCGTTCACGTTCGTCCTGTCCGCGCTGAAACTGCCGTCGGTCACCGGAAGTTGCTCCCACCCCACCGGCACGGGACTCGGCGCGATCCTGTTCCGGCCGCCGGTCATGGCGGTGCTGGGCACCATCACCCTGCTGTTCCAGGCGCTGCTGCTCGCCCACGGCGGGCTGACCACACTGGGCGCCAACGTCTTCTCGATGGCGGTCGTCGGCCCCTGGGCCGGGTACGGCGTCTACCGGCTGCTGCGCCGGTACGACGTGCCGCTGATGGTGGCGGTGTTCTCCGGCGCGTTCGTCGCCGACCTGTCGACGTACTGCGTGACGAGCGTGCAGCTGGCGCTCGCCTTCCCCGACCCGGGGAGCGGATTCGCGGGCGCGCTGGGCAAGTTCGGCTCCATCTTCGCCGTGACGCAGATCCCGCTCGCGGTGAGCGAGGGGCTGCTGACCGTGCTGGTGATGCGCATGCTGGTGCAGTCGAGCAAGGGGGAACTGACGCGGCTCGGGGTGCTGGTGACGTCGGCGGCCGGGCGGAAGACGGCGAAGTCGTCCGACTCGGCGGAGGCGGTGGCCCGATGAGCCGCAACGCGAAGATCAACACGCTGCTGCTGGTGCTGGTGGCCGCACTCGCCGTGCTCCCGCTGGTGTTCGGGCTCGGCGACCACAAGGAGGAGCCGTTCACCGGCGCGGACGCCGAGGCCGAGACGGCGATCACCGAGATCGACCCGGACTACGAACCGTGGTTCTCCCCGCTGTACGAACCGCCGTCCGGCGAGATCGAGTCGGCGCTGTTCGCCCTCCAGGCGGCGATCGGCGCGGGCGTCCTCACGTACTACTTCGGGCTGCGGCGCGGGCGGCGGCAGGGGGAGGCGCGGGCGCTGGCGCGACTGCGGGCCGAGGCGGGCGCGGACGCCGGTGACGAGGCCGCCGGTGACGAGGCCGCTTCCGAACGACGACGGGTCTGACGGCCCGTGCTGCCGATCGACGCGGCGGCGCACAGCAGTCGCTGGCGCCGCCGCCATCCCGTGGACAAGGCCGTACTGGGGCTGGGGCTCACCCTGCTCGCCGTCTCGCTGCCGCCGTGGCCGGGCGCGGTCCTGGTGCTGGTGACGGCGCTCGTGGTGCTGCTCGGCCCGGCGGGGGTGCCGGCGCGGCGGCTGTGGCGGGCGTACCGGGTGCCGCTGGGCTTCTGCGTCACCGGGGCGCTGACGCTGCTGGTGCGGGTGGGCGGACCGGGCGGGTTCCTGTCCTGGGCCGAGGACGGGCCGCTGCGTGCCGGGGAGTTGATGCTGCGCACCTCGGCGGCCTCGCTGGGCGTGCTGCTGTTCGCCTTCACCACGCCCATGTCGGATCTGCTGCCGCGTCTGGTGCGGGCCGGGGTGCCGGCGCCGCTCGTGGACGTGGCGCTGGTGACGTACCGGATGAGCTTCCTGCTGCTGGACTCGGTGCGCCGCGTCGGACAGGCGCAGGCGGCCCGGCTCGGGCACACCACCCGCGCGGCGACCTGGCGGTCCCTCGGCGGACTCGGCGCGACCGCGTTCGTCCGCTCCTTCGACCGGGCGGCGCGCCTGCAGACCGGGCTCGCCGGACGCGGCTACGACGGCACCCTGCGCGTGCTGGTGCCCGAGGCCCGCGTCTCCGCCCGGTTCACGACGCTGAGCGTGGCGCTCCTCGCGGCGCTGGCCGCCCTCACCTTCGTACTGGAAAGGCCACTGTCGTGAACGAGTCCGTGCTGGTCGCCCTGCGGGGCGCGTCGTTCGCGTACGAGGACGGCCCGCCCGTGCTCAGCGGCCTGGACTTCGAGGTGCGCGAGGGGCGCGCGTTGGCGCTGCTGGGGCGCAACGGCAGCGGGAAGACGACGCTGATGCGGCTGCTCAGCGGCGGACTGCGCCCGGACGGGGGCGAGTTGACCGTCGGGGGGCGGCCGGTCCGCTACGACCGCAAGGGCCTGACGGCGCTGCGCACCACCGTGCAACTGGTGGTGCAGGACCCCGACGACCAGTTGTTCGCGGCGTCGGTCGGCCAGGACGTGTCGTTCGGGCCGCTCAACCTCGGCCTGCCCGACGCGGAGGTACGCGCCCGGGTGGCGGAGTCGCTCGCCGCGCTGGACATCACCGCCCTCGCCGACCGTCCCACCCACCTGCTGTCCTACGGGCAGCGCAAGCGGACGGCCATCGCGGGCGCGGTCGCCATGCGGCCCCGCGTCCTGATCCTCGACGAACCGACGGCGGGCCTGGACCCCGACGGCCAGGAACGCCTCCTCTCGACCCTCGACGGCCTGCGCGAGAACGGCACGACGGTCGTCATGGCCACCCACGACGTGGACCTCGCCCTGCGCTGGGCCGACGACGCGGCCCTGCTCACCCCGACCGGCGCGCACACCGGCCCGGCGGCCGGCGTGCTGGCCCGCACGGAACTCCTCGCGGCGGCGGGGCTGCGGCTGCCCTGGGGCGTCGCGGCGGCCCGGCTGCTGCGCGCGTACGGGCGGTTGGCGGACACCGACGCCGGTCCCCGCACGGCGGAGGAACTGGTGGCCGCCCTGACGGACGGATGAGCCCGTCGGCCCGCGAGGGCACCGTCCGCCGGACGGCGCCCTCGCCCGCTCGTGGTGTCTAGGCCACGGAGCGGAAGGCGGGCAGATAGCCGCCCGACTGACCGGCGGCCTTCGGGTGGTAGGAGTTGACGACCGGGAGCGTCACGCTGTGCAGCCAGGCGTCGCCCGAGCAGAGCTCGTGTCCGGTGAACTCGTCCACCACCGACGAGAAGGTGAAGCCCGCGTCGGCCGCCCGCTTCGCCGTCACGCCGTTCAGCACGTCCGCGGCGTTGTTGATCGCGCCGCGTTCGGTCTCACTGAGTCCCGCGATGCAGCTGCCCGACAGCTTGTAGAAACGCGGGTAGCCGAGCACCACCACGTGCGCCCGCGGGGAGCGGGACCGGATGCCGGAGTACAGCGTGTCGAGCTTGCCCGGCAGGGAGCTCTGCATCTGCGAGATCGCGGTGTTCACCCGGGAGACGCAGGCGGCCTCGCTCTGCAGCACACAGGTCGTCATGACGTCCGCGAAGCCGACGTCGTTGCCGCCCGCGGTGACGCTGACCAGCGTGGTGGACGAGGACAGCGCGCCCAGTTGGCCGGAGGACACGGTGGACGTCGTGGCGCCCGAGCAGGCCACGAAGCGGAACGAGGACGGGGAGTTGGCGTTCGCCCACAGGTGCGGGTACGCCTTGGTGCTGCGCTTGCAGTCACCGCTTTCCGAGGTGTAGCTCCCGGCGCCCGCACCGGAGGAGTAGGAGTCACCGAGGGCCACGTAGTTGTCGCCGGCGGCCGAGGCCGGCTGAGCCATACCGAGCACGGTCACGGCACCCATCGCGAGGGTCGCCAGGGATGCCGGAAGAGAACGTACTGACACGTGACAGTCCGCCCTTCACAGGTGAGGGTCACATGGATGGTTGATGGAGCAACCACGGTTGTAGCAGGCCCGTATACCGCTCGGTAACACCCGGGAAAGAAGTCATCCGTAATGCCCGAATGATCGTTCACCCCTGTCGGCTCCGCGCGTAGATAAACCTTCGATCGGCCCTCGACGGAGTGAAATTCAGGGGTGCTTCAGGGGTTCGTGTCCTCCCTCCGGCGGGCCGCCGGGCCGTCGGGGCGGGCCACCAGGTGACGGGGGTCCGCCGCGCGGGTGATGGCCGACTCGACGGCGGCGATGCGGTCGCCGAGGAGGGCGAGTGCGGCCACCGCCCGGGTCAGCGCGTCCTCGTCGGGGCCGACCGGGGTCAGGGTGCGGACATGGGCGGCCTTCACCTCCGCCCAGCGCCGAGACAGATCAGGGGTGAGTGTCCCGCGCAGTTCGGCGAGTTTCAGGAGGTTGGACTCGGCGCCCGTGGTGAGGGTCTGGGCCTCGGCCGTGTAGTGGTCGTCGATGACGGCGGTCAGTTCGGCGGCGTTCATGACGGGCTGGATCCGCTGGGCGATCTTGTTCATGTTGCGGTAGGAGCCCTGGAGGCGGAACGGCGGCTCGGTGCGGGCGTCGTCGGACTGGGCGGCGGAGGCGATGTACGCCGCGTTGACGGTGAGGACGGTCCGGCGGGCGGTGAGCAGGTGGCGCAACACCGCCAGGACGCGGTCCAGTTCGGTGGGGGCGTAGGGGTGGGTGAGGCGGTCGGCGCGGGCGGTGGGGTCGTTCTCGGCGAGGCGGATCAGCAGGTCGAGGTCGGCGCGGTCGCGGCCGGCGAGCGGGGCGAGCACCGGGTTGGCGGTGAGGGCGTTCTCCACGAAACTGAGCGCGAACACGTCCTCCTTGCCGGTGAGGACGTCGCCGAGGTTCCACACGTCGGCGCGGTTGGCCAGCATGTCCGGGACCCGGAATGCCTCGCCGGACTCGGTGTAGGGGTTGCCGGCCATGCAGACGGCGAACCGCTTCCCGCGCAGGTCGTAGGTGCGCGGCTCGCCCTCCCGCACGCCCTCCATCCGGCGCGTGGCGTCGCACAACGGGATGAACTTCTGGAGCAGTTCGGGCGAGGTGTGCTGGATGTCGTCGAGGTAGAGCAGGGTGTTGTTGCCGGCGGCCAGCGCGAAGTTGATCTTCTCGATCTCCTGGCGGGCGGTGGCGTTCGGTGCCTCGGCCGGGTCGAGCGAGGTGACCGCGTGGCCGAGCGCGGGGCCGCTGATCTTCACCAGGACCAGGCCGAGGCGGTCGGCGACGTACTCCATGAGGGTCGTCTTGCCGTAGCCGGGCGGGGAGACGAGCAGCAGCAGGCCGCCGGTACCGGTGCGGCCGGACTCGCCCGTGGTGCCGAGCTGTTTGGCGAGGCTGTCGCCGACCAGCGGGAGGTAGACCTCGTCGACCAGCCGGTTGCGGACGAACGACGACATCACGCGCGGCCGGTGGTCGTCCAGGCGCAGCCGGGTGCGCTCGGCGGCCACCAGGGCGGTGCGGCGGCGCTGGAAGGCACGGAAGACGGGTACGTCACGCTCCCTGAACTCCTCGGTGCGGGCGAGGAATTCGTCCAGGCGGAGGGTGAGGCGGCGGTCGGTGATCCGGGGGTGGATGCCGAGCAGGCCGTCCACGGTGACGGCCAGGGGCGCGTCCGAGGTGTGGCGGGGCGTGTCCGGGCAGAGTTCGGCGGCCACGGCCTCGGCGAGGTCGCCGGCGGACAGCTCGTCCCCGGTGGTCGCGGCGTACGCGGTCAGCCAGGCCTCGACCAGTTGGCGGCGGGCGGGGAGGTCGGCGAGGGCGGGGAGGTCGTCGTCGTAGGCCTCGGTGGTGACCTCGCGGCGGAACCTGTCGAGGAGCGTGCGGGTGCGCGCGCTGATGACGAAGCCCTCGGGGCCGGTGGTCAGTTCCTCGAAGAGGTACGCGGCGCAGGCCTCCGGGCGGGCGGGGGCCGCGGCGTCCCGGACCCCCATGGCCCGGGTGAGTTCCTTCCGCAGCGCGTCGAGGGCGGGCGGCGGCCCGAAGGCGTCGCGGACGCGGGCCAGGGAGCGGGCGCGGCGGGTGAGGTCGGCGCGCTCCTGTGCCGTGGTGCCGTGCGTCCAGTACAGCAGGGCGTGGGCGCGGGCAGCGGGCTCGTGGCGCAGCAGGCCCGCGCCGTCGTACAGGGGCAGTACGGCGGTGAGGATCGCGGTGGCGTCATGGTCGTGGACGCCCCGCTCGTACCCTTCGTCGTACGCCTCCTCGGCGGCCCGGCGGACCAGGGCGGCGAGGTCGTCGGCGCCGGCCAGGGCGGCAGGGCCGGGCTCGTGCAGCAGGCGGGCGGCGAGGTGCTCGGCGCGGTAGACCTCGGGCGACTCGGACGACAGGTGCCGGTTCCACAGCGGGCGGTCGGCGAGGAGGGCGGGGTCGGTGACGGGGGCGCGGTAGTCGGTGCCGGTGAGGGCGAGCGCGAGGCCGTCGCCGTGCGGGACGACGGTGAGGTCGAGGGGCTGGGTGGAGACGGCGAACCGGTGGCCGCCCAGCCGGATGGCGCGTCCGCCGTCCGCGTAGAGGTCGGTGCGGTCGCGCAGGGCGCGAGTGGCCTCCTGGCGGGCGGAGCGCAGCCGGCCGTCGAGTTCCTCGGCGCGGACGCGGTCGCCGAGTCCGCGCAGTTCGTCGGCGGTGCGGCGGACCTTGGTGACGAGCGGGTCGGAGGCGAAGTAGGTGCTCACCGCGTCGGTGTCGGGGAGCGTGGCACAGCGCCGGGCGATCGTCTCCAGTACGCGGTCGGCGGCGGAGGCGAGCTGTTCGGCGCGGCGGGCGCGGGCGTCGGAGAGGCTCTGCTTGCGGGCGGAGAACGCCTCGTAGAGTTCGGTGCGCCGGTCGGCGAGTTCGCCGAGGACGTCGTCGAACTCGGCGAACCGGGACTCCAGGGCCTCCAACTGGGCGAGCACCCGCGTCAGTTGCTCGTCGCAGCTCTCCGGGGTGTCCGCCGCCGCGAGGGCGCCGGTGACCGTCTGGCCGAGGAGGGAGAGTTCGGCGGCGAAACCGGCGCGCGCCTCCCGGTCGAGGAGGGACCGGCGGCGGGCTTCGAGGGTGGCGCGGGCGCGGTTGACGCCGCCCATCGCCTCGGCGACCCGCTCCAGGACGACCGTACGGACGGTGGCGTCGGCGATGTCGAGCCCGGCGACCACCTCGGTCACCGTGCGCAGGCCGTCGGCCAGTTCCTCCAGGCGGGCGGCGACCGGGGCGGCCCCGGCGGCGGTGGTGACCGACTCGGCGTCGGCGACCAGTCGTTCGACGTCCGCGTGATGGGCGGCGAAGGCGTCCTCGCGGGCCAGGAAGGCGATCGCGCGCTGCCCGAAGGAGGCGAGGTCGCCCTCGGCCCCGTCGGCGAGTGCGTCGATGCGGGCGTGGTCCGCGTACCGCATGTCCTTCAGGGTCAGCAGATGGCCCTGGGCATGGCGGAGTTCGGTCAGTCCGGTGACCCAGGCGGCGGCCTCGCGGGGCTGCTCGCCGCGCAGCCGGCGCACCACCGAGGAGATCCGGTCCGCGGCCTCGTCGAGCGCTTCGGCCGCCCGGCGGGTGAGGTCGCGTACGGTCTCGAACTCGGCCAGTACCTGGTCGGCGGTGGCGCGCATCTCCGTCAACGGGGCGCGCAGGTCGCCGAGTTCGCCGTCGCCCAGCCAGTGGTGGGTGTCCAGGGCGCGGACGCAGGCGGCCACCAGGGCCGTGTACACCTCGGTGGTGGGGGTGGTCTCGGCGACGGAACGGGCCAGGGACAGACAGTCGGAGATGCCGCGTACGAGGTCGGCGTTGCCGACCCGGGCCAGCGGGCCCTCGCCGACGGGCTGTGCGGCGGCGTGGGTGTCGGAGACGTAGGGCGAGTGCCACAACTGCACGGGGTGGACGCGGGCGGGTTCGTCGCCGTCGGGGCGCAGCAGGGCGAGGAGTCCGTCGTCGAACAGCGCCCAGCCGTGGCAGGCCATCGGGGTGGCGACCGCCTCGCGGATGAGGTTGTACGACAGCAGCAGCGCGCGTCCGTGTCCGGGCGCGTGGAAGACGTACAGCACGTCCTCGCCGTGCGGCGAGCGCACCTCGTGTGCGAACTCCATGCCGGTGGTGTCGAGTTCGTACGTCTTGTGGGGACCGGCGGCGAGGCAGTAGCCGCCGGGGAAGACGATGCCCTGGTCGTCGGGGAGCCGGCGGGCGCCCTGTCCGATGCCGTCGAGGCGGACGACGGACCGGGTGAGGGTGTTGAAGACCAGGTGGCGGTGGGCGGTCTCCTTGTAGGGGAGGATCCGCAGCAGGATCAGCGGGCCGACGCGGGCGTGGGCGATCTCGGCGTCGGCGAGGGACTGCAGGGGCTCGTCGACCGGTTCGCTGTGGATGCCGTCGGGGGTGGCGGTGTCGTTCTCGGTCTTGACGGTGAGGGTGCCGCCGAGGGTGTCGACGAAGACCTCGCCCTGGACGGAGACGTGCGAGTGGCGGCCGAGGACGTGGTCCTCGCGGGTGGTGGGCGTCCACTCGATGTCGGCGGGCGGGGTGCGGGCGTGGTCGCGGTCGCCGCGCGCGTCCAGGAAGACCGCCGAGCGGCCGTCCTCCGGGATCGTCCAGCGCAGGACGCGGATGTCGCCGGCCTTCTCGCCGGTCTGGAAGACGGCGAGCAGCTTGCCGTCGACGCGGCGCAGCCGCAGCAGGCGGGCCTGGCGGTAGTAGCGGTGCAGGGCGGCGAACTCGCGGACGAAGTCGGGGTCGTCGAGGAGTCCGGGGACGGCGTCGTCGGGGAGGCGGCCCAGGTCGCGGTCGTGCGGGGCGAGGACGTCGGCGACCGTGGTGTCCCGTTCGGGCCGGGGCCGGGCTTCGTATCCGAAGAGGAGCACGTCGCCGATGGCGACGATGTCGCGGGGCACGGCGGTGCGGTCGGTGCGCAGCCGCTCGGTGCCGGTGAGGCGCAGTTCGGGGGCGCCGAACTCCTCGGCCCGGCGGTGGTTCAACGCCTCGGCGCGGCGGGCGAGTTCGGCGGCCTGGGCGGCGAGGCGGTCGCGCAGCACCTGGTAGGCGCCGCCGTCGACCGCCGCGGCGGCCCCGCCCGGCGCGGGCGTGCGGGACGGCTCCTGGGCCCCGCCGGCACCGGCCCGCTCACGCGCGGCGTCCGCGCCGGACGCCCCGCGGGATCCGCTCGGCTCGGACCTCCCGGGGGCTCCGCCCTGCCCGGAGTCCCCGTCGCGCCCGCCCGGGCCGGAGGCCGCCCGGGACCGGCCCCCGTCGGGCGTGCCTTGCGTTCGGTCCGCGCCGGAAGTCCCCCGGGGGCGGTCCGCGCCGGGCATCCCCTCGGAGCCGCCCGCTCCGGACGTGCCGTGGAGGGCACCGGGCGCGGGAGCGGTGCCGGTTCCGGGTGTGCCCGGGCCCGGCGCTTCGCGCGGGGCCGTGTTCATGGGCTCGTGGGTGCCGGTGGTCATGGCTGGCTGCCTCTCGGAAGGTGCGGTCGGGAGCCGCCGTCCCCTGCGCGGCGGCTCCCGACCGGAGGGTGGTCAGGCCCTGGCGTGGCCGTTCAGCTCGGCCAGCGGTGTGTCCGAGAGGCCCAACTCACCGGCTTTTTCGATCAGTTCCTTGAACCGGCCGGTGTTCTCACCGCCCTGCTGCATCAGTCGCATCAGCAGCGCGGACACCGTGAGGTTCTGCACGTCGGCGGTGGAGACGGAGCCCAGCATCCGGCTCAGGTCGTCGGTGAAGCTCGCCGAGCCGTCCAGCCAGGGGCCGGCGAGGGCCTGCGCGGTCTCGGAGCTCTTGACGAAGCCGTCCACGCCCTTGCCGAGCGCGATGGAGGACATCAGACGGTCGAAGAACACCGACTCGCCGCCGACGATGTTGATGTCCGCGTTCTCCAGTCCGGTGGCGAGGACCGTGGCCTGCGCCTCGGCCACCTGCCGCTGCACGTCCAGCCCGGCGAGCCGGATGTCCTTCTCGGCCTCCAGCCGCAGCCGGTACTCCTCGTGGCCGCGGGACGCCTCGTCGAGGGCGGCCATCGCCGCCGCCTTCTCGGTGAGGCCGGCCGCCTCCGCGCGGAGCCTGCCGCTGATGGCCTCCGCGTCGGCGAGGGCCTTGGCCCGCGCCCCCTCGGCCTCCGCGCGCAGCCGGGCCTGGGTGGCCTCGGCCTCGGCGCGGCCCGCCTTCTCGATGACCTCGGCCTCCTTGTCGCGGACCTGCACGACGGCCAGCCCCTCGGCCGCGGCCTCGGCCTGGACGCCCTCGGCCAGCCGCAGCTTGGCCCGCGCGTCGAGGTCGGCGGTCTTCAGCCGGGCCTCGGCGAGGGT